>NZ_LZMD01000040.1 GCF_001668575.1 Mycobacterium sp. 1164985.4 | reverse complement strand
TACAGCCGCCAGGCCGCCGCAGAACCGGTCGCCCGCACGACCATCACTCCTTAGCTCACTTCCGCGAGCGTGCGTGTTTGCACACGACACGCCGCAGTTTCTCGGCACTTTGCGCACGCTCGCGGCACACTGAGCGTGCGCATACTGCGCACATCTCGCGGCGTGTCATGTTCAGACACGCACGCTCGCGCAGATGGGGGCAGATGGGGGGGGCAGCTGGCGGTACTAGGTGAAATCAGCTCACGCGGACGCGCGGTACGCCTCGACGATCGGCTCGAGTTCGTCCGGCGTCGCGCCGTGCATGATGAGCGCGTCGGCGCCGTAGTCGAACTCCTTGCGCACCCGGTCGACGCACTGCTCGGGCGACCCCGTCGCGGCAGGCTCCAGCCATTCGTCGGGGATCAGCGTCGCGATGTGCTCGATCTGCTCCGGCGAGGCCTTGTGGTCGATGCCGCCGGGGATCGACTGCACGACCTTGTCGTCGCGGAAGCGTTGCAGCACAGCAGGATCCCAACCGTTGGTCTTGACCAGGAGGTCGCCGTAGCCCTGCAGATAGGTGGCCAGCCGGGCCACGGTCTTCTTCAGCCGCAACTCCTCGGGCAAATGGTCGCCGACGGTGGCGAAGCACGACCACACCCGCACGCTGGCCGGATCGCGGTCCGCTTGCTCGGCGGCGTCCTTGACGGTCTTGACCGCGCGCTGCAACGTCTCCGGGGTGAAGTACGTGTGCAGAATGACGTCATCGAACGCCCGCCCTCCCAGCGCCAGCGTCTGCGGGCCGAACGCCACGATCGCCAGCCGGATGTCCTCGCGGAAGTCGGGATCGAGGAAGAGCACCTGATACTTGCCGATCGGTCCGTCGTGGTTGAAGATCACCTCGCCGTTCCACAGCCGGCGCATGACCTGCGCAAAATCCTCCATCTGCGCGGTCGTGACCGGCGGGATGCCGAATGCGCCGTACATCGCCGCGACCCCACGGCCGATGCCCAGGGTGAACCGGCCACCGGAGAGCCGGTGCATCGTCGTCGCCCACGAGCCGGTGATCAGCGGGTGGCGCGTGTTGTGATTCGTTGCCGCCGTAGCGATCTGCATGCGCGACGTGACGGCGCACGCCGCACCGACGAGCGACGACGCCTCCTTGACGTTCCACCGTTCGGAAATGAA
Source organism: Mycobacterium sp. 1164985.4 (assembly GCF_001668575.1). GTDB lineage: Bacteria > Actinomycetota > Actinomycetes > Mycobacteriales > Mycobacteriaceae > Mycobacterium. The sequence continues at coordinate 75,503 of NZ_LZMD01000040.1, read as the reverse complement.
CGCGGTGCCGAATCCGAGCTCCTCGCCGCGCCGGGCCTCGTCCATCAGGCTCGCCGGGCCCTCACCCCCGGCGCCGGCCAACAGGTAGTAGCCCAGTTCGTCGTGTACAGATTGGGTCACGCCCAGACTCCTTGTTTGTAGCCGCAGTTCCACACCTCGACGATCCTGCCGTCGACCACCCGGAAGACTTCCATACTGCCGATCGTGGTCTGCGTGCCGTCCTTCATCTTGATCGGGGATTGGTAGACGATCGCGACGTGCTCTCCGTCGTCGCCCGCCACCACCAGGTTCAGGTCGAAGCGAATACTCTCCGACACCTCCCACATGTCGACCACTCGGCGCACCGCCTGTTCGTGGGTCAGTATGTGCGCCGGCTCCCCCACCTCGTGACGAATCACCGTCTCGCCCAACAGCTCATCGGCCAGCTCGAAATCCGCCTTGTTCCAGGCCACCAGGTTGTACAGCTCCACCACCTCGCGCGCCGACCGGCTCATCCGAACACCTCCAACGCGTCGATCGCGTCGATCGCGGCCACCGCCCGATCGGTCAGCGTCAGGCACAGGCGTCGCGATCGTTCCGGCAGCGCGTCCCACCCGTTGAGCGTGATCACCGGCAGCACCATCAGGTAGACGGCCGCGAACCGGTAGTGCCGCCACGCCTCGTCGAATTCATAGTCAGGTGCTCCATGCGCGGCGACGTGGTCGAGGTACCCGCGCAGCAGCGCCTCATCGTGGCCCTCCCGGACCGCTTGCGGCAGGCCCTGGGTCACGAGGTAGGCGACGTCGGTCGCCCCCGCGCCGCGCGCCGCGAATTGAAAGTCCACGACCTTCATGTGGTCACCGGAGAAGAAGAGATTGTCGGCACGAATATCGCCGTGCAGCAACATGTTCCGCTCGCTGAGCACCGGCAGCGCCTCCACTGCGCGTTCGGCGAATCGTTCCGCGAACGCGGCCACCGCCGGCGGCACGTTCTCCGAGGTGTTCGCGCAGTAGATCTCCCACCCCGGCCCGAACGCCGGCAACAGCAGGTCCCGCGCGGTCGGGGTGTCGATGCTCGGGAACTGTTCCAGGACGGCGGATTCGCACGCCCACGCATGCAAGCCCGCCAGCTGCGCGATGCAGGTCCGGGCGCGGTTCATGGACAGCCCGGCCAGATGGTCGGCGTTGTCCCAGTCCGACAGGTCCTCGAGCAGCAATACAAATTCCACGCCGTCGTCGGCCATCCGGGCGGTGTACACCCCTGGGGTGCCCATCGGGGCACGCCCTGCCACGTCGCGGTAGAAGGCCAGCTCGCGTCGATATCCACCCAACAACTCCATCGCGCCGCGCGCCTCTGACACCGCGGGAAGCTTCGCGATCAGCGTGGGCGGGACACCGGTTCCGGTCAGGTGCAGCCGGTACAGCAGCGACGAGAAGCCGCTGTCCATCGCGATCTGCTCGGCGCGGACGTCGTCGACGGTCGCGTCGCCGAGGCCCGCGTCGGTGCGGAGCGCCTCGGTCAGCCAGCCGGCGTCGACCTCGTCGATGCCGCCCGGCACCGCGGCCGTGCTCGTCGTCATCGAACCCCACTCCCGCTGACCGCCGCGAGGAATCGCTCCGACGCACGCTGCACGCCGCCCGCGAAGAGGTGGCCGACGTGGCTGCCCGGGTGCCAGTACATTTCGCCGCCCCACCTCTCGTGCAGGCGTTCGGCGGGTTCCCGCCGCGCCATCTGGTCGTGGCTGGCGCCGACGATCAGCCGGCGCTCGGGCGGCGCCGTCGGCTCGACGGCCTGATAGTCGACCACCGACATGACCCGCTCCACGGGCTCGGACCGCAACAGCTCGATCGTGTCGTGTACCGACGGCCCCCACCGTCCCAGGTGCGCGGCGATCATCGCGTTGAGCCCGAAGATCGGGGTGTATACCGCCACGGCGTCGACCTCCTCGAGGTGGGACACCAGGCCCGCCACCGGACTTCCCATCGAAACACCCGACACCGCGACGGCCCTCACCTGCGGACGCAGCAATCGAATCACCGCACGCACCTCGGAGACCACGCGGATCAAGCCCGCCACATTGTTCAGCGGGTCCATGTTCGGATAGGTCGGCCACCGATCTCGCCGCACCCCACACCCGGGCTGCACCGGTAACGCGATGTTGAATCCGAGTTGCTCCTGCAACCACCGGGCCCGCGAGAACACCAGGTCGATCGGTAGCCCCTGGCCTGCCCCGTGCACCCAAATCAGCCACGGTCGCGGCTCGTCGCCGGTTCGGCACAGGTGCACCACCGCCGTCGCGGGACCGCCGAACTCGGCCAGCGCCGCGGGCAGATGGGGATCGTGTTCGAAGGTCAGCTGCTCGTATCTGGTCCGGGCGAACCGGCGCTGCCGAATAGCCGCGGGCTGCAGCTCATCCGGTGCGACGTGCACGCCGGCCATGCCCAGCCCGGTCAACGCGTCGGCCGCCGCCGCGCAGGACTCGACGGTGCGCTCCACCTTCGGCGGCGGTGCGGTCAATGTCATCCCCGACAGGGCCAGTTCGTCGAGGACGACCTCCCCGAGTTGCCGGAGACCCCTGCGCGACAGCGGTTTCCAATCACCGGGCGCGGCCACCGCAGCTCGCGCCCGCGGCAACACGCCCGCGAAGTCGCAACCGATACGGTAGGCGCGTTCTGCTGCTTTCATGCCAGCTTGAACCCGGTGTAGCCGGCATCGGCCACCTCGCCACAACGACGCCGGTACTCGGGAATCCCCGCGGTGTAGCCCATGTACATGCGCTTCTTGCCCGGCACATTGCCGCCGTTGTACCAGGAGTTGCACGTCGGATGGTCGAGCACGGTCGGGGCGACGAGCGCGGTCGCCTGTGCGATCCACTCCCGCTGGGCCTCGGGCAGCGCTTCGATGCTTCGGTACCCGTTCTGCCTCAGATACTCGATGCAGTCGCCGATCCAGTCGACGTGGTGTTCGAGGGCGGTCACGAAGTTGCTTGCGGGCGCGGGGCTTCCGGGTGCCTGGATGATGAACAGATTGGGAAAGCCCGCCACCGCGATCCCGAGGTAGGTGTACGGGCCCTCGGTCGCCCAGAAGTCGCCCAAGGACATCTGGTCGCGGCCGGTGACGGCGATGCGCGACATCGCCCCGGTCATCGCGTCGAATCCGGTGGCGTAGATGATCACATCGAGGTCGTGGTCGCCCTGTTCGGTGTGGATTCCCTTCGGCGTGACCTCCACGATCGGCCCCTTGCGCAGGTCGACCAGCGTCACGTTGTCGCGGTTGAACGTCTCGTAGTAGCCCTGGTCGATGATCGGGCGCTTGCAACCGAACGGATGGGTCGGGGTCAGCGCCGCAGCGGTCACAGGATCCTTCACGATGCGCGCGACCGCTTCGCCGTAGAGCTTGGCGGCCATCTGGTTGGCCTCGATGTCGAAGAAGACGTCGCCCCAACTGAGCGCTCCGATGATGCCGCCCTCCTCGACGGCGCGTATCTGCTCCTCGCGCGACGCGGACTTCAGTGGCGGCCTGGTCATCATGTCGAACATCACCGAGAACGCGCTCAGCCGAGCCGCGCCCACCATGTGCTCACGCTGCGCCGCACGTATCTCGGCGTAGTTCGCCTTCAGCTCGTCGAGTTCCCCGTCGTCGAACGGGCGGACCTGCCACGGCAGGGTGTAGGCCGGTGAGCGTTGGAACACGGTGAGGTGGCCGGCCTGCTCGGCCACGACCGGGATCAGTTGCACCCCGGTGGAACCCGTCCCGATCACGCCGACCCGCTTACCGGTCAGGTCGGCGTCGTCCTTCGGCCACCGGCTGGTGAACAGTGACAGCCCGCCGAAGGCGTCCATGCCGGCAATCTCCGGTTCCTTCGGGACCGACAGGATGCCGGTCGCCGCCACGACGAACGGTGCGACGAGGATGTCCCCATTCGCGGTCCGCACCTGCCACTCGGAGGCGGCGTCGTCGAAGGTCATCTCCGTGACCTCGGTGTGGAACCGGATGTCGCGCCGAAGATCCAGCCGATCGGCGACGAAGTTCAGGTATGCCTCGATCTCGGGCTGGCGGGGCATCGTCTCGGTCCACACCCACTCCTGCTGGATCTCCTCGGAGAAGCTGTAGGAGTACTCGATGCTCTCGATGTCACAGCGCGCGCCTGGGTACCGGTTGAACAGCCATGTGCCGCCGACGTTTTCGGCCCTTTCCAGCACGACCGTGCGCAGCCCCAGCTCTCGCAGCCGATGCAGCGCGTACAGACCGGAGAACCCGGCCCCGACGACGATCGCGTCGAAGCGGGTGGTGTCGGATGTCGTCACAGGTCAGCCTTCACGTCCAGAAGCGGAGATACTGTAACTATTACAGTATTGCAGCGCACCACCGGCGGATTTTGACAGAACAGACACGTGTGGCACTTGCTGAAACCGCTACTGTAAGCTCTTCCATTAGTTCGTGGAGACGGGAGGCTGTGCGGCATGAAAGTACCGTTCACCTGGAAGGTCACCGGCTGGTTCATGATCGGCTGGTCCGCCGAATTCGCCGTCGGCGAGACACGGCCGTTGCGGTACTTCGGCGAGGATCTGGTGGCCTATCGCGACGAGGCCGGTGAGCTGCACGTGCTCTCCGCGCACTGCCGACATCTCGGCGCGCACATCGGCCACGGCGGCAAGGTCGTCGGCGACTGTGTCGAATGCCCCTTCCACGGCTGGCGGTGGGGACCGGACGGCACCAACCGCTACATCCCCTACCACCCCGACCGGCCGAACAGGGCGCTGAGGCTGCGCGTCTTTCCGGTGCGGGAGCAGTACGGCTGCGTGTTCGCCTGGCATCACCCCGAGGGTGAGCCGCCGCGGTGGGAGCTGCCGGACTTGTTCCACAAGTTCCCGCAGTTCCCGACCGACGAAGACGCGTATTACCGCCCCTACCCGGAGTTTTCGAGCCGCGCGGAACGCGAGCCGGTGCACCCCCAGATCGTCGCGGAGAACGGCCCCGACAGCGCGCACTTCCACTACGTGCACCACGCGACCGTCACCCCGAAGTGCCTCACCTGGGAGATCGCCGACGAGGAGTGGCGCTTTCTGACCGGCTGGCCCGACGCCTCCAGTGACGACCCGGACAAAATGGCCCTCTACATCCACAGCCATCTGTCCGGCCTCGGGTTCGCGATCAGCGCCTTCGAGGGTTCGTCGAACCACCGACTGATCTTCGCGTGCACGCCGGTCGAGGACGGCTACTCGGACATGTTCTATTCGATCTGGTGGCCCAGGCTGCCCGGTGACACCTCCGACGTCCCGCCGGAGGAGGTACGCAAGAAGGTCGAGCGTCAGTTCATGGGGACCGTGTGGGACGACCTGAACATCTGGCGTTACCAGGAGTACATCGAGAACCCCGCCCTGTCCCGCGTCGACGCGAAACCGTATATGGCGCTGCGGAAGTGGGCTCAGCAGTTTTACGAAGTTCCGGCGTCGGTGTGAGACCCGACGTCGCCGTGATCACGGTGTCCGGCCACCACCGACGAGTTGATCGACATACGGAAGTAGTCGCGCAGTGACCGACACCGAGGACGACATTCGCGAATTCGCCAGGGTCAAACCGGCCCTGGGATCCCCGGAGATGGGTCGCTTCGTCGCGGCGCTGCGCCGGCTGCAGAACATCACGGTTTCCAGCGATCCCGATGCTGCGCTGTGGAACGACTCTGCCGCTCTGCTCGAGAGCGTGTGCGAGCGCCTGGAGGAACACCAGGCCCCGGCGGGCGTCGCTCCTGCCGGTCGGGCCCCCAATCTGCCCGGTAACGGCCACCCGTTGATGCCGCCGTGGCAGGTGGTGACGTCCGGCCCGGACGAGGTGACGATGCGCGGCCACTTCAGCCGGTTCCACGTCGGCGGCAACGACGCCGTGCACGGCGGCGTCATCCCGCTGTTCTACGACTGGCACTTCGGGATGGTGGTGTCGGCGGCCGGGCGCCCCGACAGCAGGACCGCATACCTGCACGTCGACTACCGGCGGGTGACGCCCATCGATGTACCGCTCGAGGCGCGGGCGTGGATCGACTCGGTCGAGGGGCGCAAACTCTTCGTGAGGGCGGAGATGACGGACGGGGACGGCAACGTACTATCCGAGGCCAATGGTCTGATGATCAAACTGCTTGCCCACCAGCCTTGAAAGGCACGATGTCTGTGACCACACAGTTCACCGTCCCGGCCGCCGCCGACACCGTCGCCGCCGTGATCGGCGACCGCGAGTTCATCGTCCAGGGCGATCGCCGATACACCTACGCCCAGGTCGTCGAGCGCGCCAACCGTCTGGCGGCGTTCCTGCACAGCCGCGGGCTGGGTTGCCACGTCGAACGCTCGGAGCTCGCCGGCCACGAGGTGGGCCAGGACCTGCTGGGCATCTACGCCTACAACGGCCCGGAGTACATCGAGGGCATGCTCGGCTCGTGGCGGGCGCGGGTGGCGCCGTTCAACGTCAACTACCGCTACGTCAAGAACGAATTGCAGTACCTGCTCGACGATTCCGGCGCCAGCGCGCTGCTGTACCACGCGGCGTTCGCACCGCGCGTCGCGGAGGTGCTGCCGGACCTGCCCAATCTCCGGGTGCTCATCCAGATCGCCGACGACTCCGGCAACGATCTGCTCGACGGCGCCGTCGACTACGAGTCGATCGTCGGCTCAGGCACCCCGGTACTGCCGCCCATCGAGCCCTCGCCCGACGACCTCTACGTGCTCTACACCGGCGGGACTACGGGCATGCCGAAGGGTGTCCTGTGGCGCCAGCACGACATTTTCATGACCTCGTTCGGCGGCCGGAACATGGCCACCGGCGAGCTCATCACCTCGCTCGACGACATCGCCAAACGGGTGGCGGAGGGACCCGGCACCAAGATCCTCACCCTGCCGCCGCTCATGCACGGCGCCGCACAGTGGGCCGCGATGACCGCGATGACCACGGGCCAGACCATCGTGTTCACCGCCAATCCCGGCAGCCTCGACGCCGACGAAGTGGTAGCGACAATCGAGCGCGAGAAGGCCCTCGTGGTGCAGGTGGTCGGCGACGCGGTCGCACGCCCGCTCGCTGATGCGATCGAGCGCAGCTCGGCCGACCTGTCGTCGCTCGCGGTGGTGGCCAACGGCGGGGCGCTGCTCACTCCGACCGCCAAACAGCGGCTCATCGACGTCAAACCCGGGCTGATCGTCATGGACGGCGTCGGCTCGTCGGAGACCGGTATTCAGATGAACCACATGTCGGCGCCCGGCGCGGTGTCGACCGGCAAGTTCAACGCCGGCCCGGACACCTTCGTCGCGGCCGAGGATTTCAGCGCGATCCTGGAACCTGGACACGACGGCATCGGTTGGTTGGCGCAGCGGGGCTATGTGCCGCTGGGGTACAAGGGAGATGCGGAGAAGACCGCCAAGACCTTCCCGGTGATCGACGGTGTGCGGTACTCGATTCCGGGCGACCGTGCCCGCCATCAGGCCGACGGCTCCATCGAACTGCTGGGACGCGATTCGGTGACCATCAACTCCGGCGGCGAGAAGATCTTCGTCGAGGAGGTCGAGACCGCGCTGCTGTCGCATCCCGCGGTGGCGGACGTCGTGGTCGCGGGCAGGCCAAGCGAACGGTGGGGCCAGGAGGTGGTCGCGGTGGTCGCCCTCGTAGATGGCGCCAGCGTCGAGGCTCAGGAACTCATCGATCACGCCGCGAATTCCATTGCGCGATACAAGCTTCCGAAGGCGATCGTGTTCCGCTCGACGATCGAGCGCAGCCCGGCCGGCAAGGCCGACTACCGGTGGGCCCGCGAGCAGGCGATCAGCGCGAACGCCTGAGCCGACCCCTGCGTCGGTTGCGCGCCATGCGTAGCCCGAGCGCTCGGTCGACGACATCATGCCGGCGATCTCGTTCCTCGGCCCCCGGAGGCGCGGTGGATCACCGGCCAGGACATTCCGGTCGATGCCGGCTTCATCAACTCGATGATCGCGGGCGCGCCCGTGCACCTCTGACCGCCGCCATCTATCGTGGCGTAGACCTATACTGTAAGCTTTACAGTACTTATGCGGGTTACCTGTCCGGACCAGACGAGGGAGATCAGCCGTGGATAGCCCCGTACAGGATGTCACGGTCGACGAGACCTTCGACCTGTTGCGCGACCCCTATCCCCTGTTCGCGCAGAAGCGACGGGAGACCAGCGGCGTGTTCCGCGGCAGCGTCATGGACTGGTCCCAAGCCCCCGAAGCCATGCCGGAGAACCTCTATGCCGCTGTGTCTTTCGATGCGGTCAACCGGGTCTTCCGCGACGGCAAGGCGTTCAACTCGCACATCTACGACAACACCATCGGCCTGTTCATCGGGCCGACCATCCTGGCGATGGAGGGCAAGAAGCACTGGGACCACCGCAATCTGGTGTCCGCGGCTTTCAAATCGAAGTCGTTGGCGCGCTGGGAACCCGAGGTCGTCCGCCCGGTGGTGATTGCTTTGATCGACGAGTTCGTCGAGGACGGGCACGCCGATTTGGTGCGCGATTTCACGTTCGAATTCCCGACCCGCGTCATCTCCAAGCTGCTGGGTCTGCCCGAGGAGGACCTGCCCTGGTTCCGCAAGCGGGCGGTCGAGTTGATCAGCTACCACGTCAGATACAAACGTGCATTCGAGGCGTCGACCGCGCTGAAGGACTACTTCATGACGCAGATCGACAAGCGCAGGTCCAAGCCGACCGAAGACATCATCGGTGACTTGGTCAGCGCCGAGATCGACGGCGAGAAACTCAGCGACGAGTCGATCTATTCGTTCCTGCGGCTGCTGCTACCCGCCGGCCTGGAGACCACCTACCGATCCTCGGGAAACCTGCTGTATCTCCTACTCACCCACCCCGATCAGTTCACCGCCGTCCGGGCCGACCGGGAACTCGTCAGCTCGGCCATCGAAGAAGGCCTACGGTATGAAACCCCGTTGACCACCGTGCAGCGCTATGCGACCGAGGAGACCGAACTCGAAGGGGTCCTCCTACCCAAGGGTTCGGTGATCGACGTGTGCATCGGATCGGCCAACCGCGATGAGAACCGGTGGGAGCGTTCCGAGGACTTCGACATTTTCCGGAAGCGCATGCCGCACATCTCCTTTGCGGCCGGTGAGCACACCTGCATGGGGTTGCATCTCGCGCGCATGGAGACACGGGTGGCGCTGGAATGCCTGCTGGACCGCATGACCGACATCGAGCTCGTCACCGACGACAACCCACACATCGCCGGCCAACCCTTCCGGTCGCCCACGGCGCTACCGGTGACGTTCCGACCAGCCGGCTGATCCGTGGCCAAAGCCGGAAGCGGGCGTACCCGCCGCGATCGTGGGTCGATCAGCGCCGAGGAGATACTCGAGGGCGCACTGCGGGTCGCACAGGAGGTCTCGATCGAGAACCTGAGCATGCCGCAGCTCGCCAAACATCTCGGCGTCGGTGTCACGAGCATCTACTGGTACTTCCGCCGCAAGGACGATCTGCTCGACGCGATGACCGACCGGGCGCTGGAGCGGTTCGAGTTCACGGTGCCGACCATCTCCGCCGCGAATTGGCGAGAGTCGTTGCGCGATCACGCCTTGACCATGCGGAAGCGGTTTCGCGCGGATCCGATCCTCTGCGATCTCGTGCTGATCCGCGGGCAGTACGGACATCGCGCGATGCACGGTGCCCTGCAGAAACTGGGGCAGCCGATCGGGGCGCTCGTCGAAGCGGGGCTCACCGTCGACCAGGCCGCGGATACGTACGGCGCGATCTCGGTACACATCCGGGGTTCGGTGGTTCTCGAACGACTTCAGGAACGCACCGAAGGCTTTCCCGCCCAGCGCGACGACGGCGGCCGCTACATCGGGTTCGCCGACGACACCGACTTCGGCTTCATCCTCGACAGCATCCTCGAGCACGCCGAAGCGATCATCGCGGCAGCGTAGCGTTCTTCTTCGGAGCGCGATAGGCGATCGTCTTGGTCTCGAGGTACTGCTCGAAACCCTCGACGCCGCACTGCCTTCCGACACCGCTGTTCTTGAATCCGCCGAACGGGGCGTCCGCCCCGTAGAACATGCCGCCGTTGACGCCGAACGAACCGGTGCGAATGCGGCGGGCGATAGCCATCCCCCGCTCCAGTGAGCGCGACGAAACCGCGCCGGCCAACCCGTATGCGCTGTCATTGGCGATCCGCACCGCCTCGTCGTCGTCGTCGAACGGCAGCACGACCAGCACGGGGCCGAACACCTCCTGCTGCGCGATCGCCGCGCTGTTGTCGACACCGACGATGACCGTCGGCGCCACATAGTGCCCCTCGGCGAGATGGACGGGCAGATCGGCGACCGATCCACCGCCCGCGGTGATCTCGGCACCGTCGGCACGCGCCTGCTCGATCGCGTCGAGTACACGCTTCTTCTGCGCGGCGCTGATCACCGGGCCGACCAGCGTGTCGGGATTGACCGGATCTCCCACCGGGACAGCCTGATAGGCGGCGGTGATGCTGGCGACGGCGTCGTCGTAGAGCAACCGGTGCACCAGCATGCGCGTCGTGGCCGCACAGGCCTGCCCCGCGTGAACGCAGACCCCGACCGCGGATCCGATGATCGCCGCGGGTGGGGCGTCGTCGAGCACGATCGACACCGACTTGCCGCCCAATTCCAGGAACATTCGCTTCATCGTGTCGGCGCCCTGCCGCATGAGCAGCTTGCCGACCCCGGTCGAGCCGGTGAACGAGATCATGTCGATACGTGGGTCGGTGCCGAGTAGACCCGCCACGTCGTTCGACGGTGTGGTCACCACGTTGACCACACCCGGCGGGATGTCGGTGCGCTCAGCGATGAGCTTGCCGAGCCGGGTGGCGTTCCACGGCGTGTTCGGATCGGGCTTGAGCACGATGGTATTTCCGGTCGCGAGTGCGGGTCCGAGCTTGTTGAGGATGACCTCGATCGGGAAGTTGGACGGCGTGATCGCGGCGACGACGCCGACCGGAGCCTTGACCACGGTGCGAACGTTCCGGTCACCGAACAGCCCACCGCCGTCGAGGGTGCGCTCCCACGGGAAGTCGAGCATCAGCCGCGCGGGATAGCCCAAGCCGTCGGCCAGCGGCCAATCCAGTTGTGCGGACAGTGTCGTCATCACGGGGCAGCCGACCTCGGCGATCAGCTCCTCGCGCAGTTCCTCCTGCTCGGCCTCGATCGCGGACTGCAACTGATCGAGGCACCGCGCGCGCAACCGCCGGTTGGTGGCCCAGTCGGATTCGTCGAAGGCCCGACGGGCGGCAGCGATCGCGCGGTGCATGTCCTCGGCTTCGGCGGCAGCCGTGCTGCCCAGCAACCGGCCCGTGGCCGGGCTCGAGTTGTCGAATCGGGCGCCCGACACCGACGGCACCAGTCGCCCGTCGATGAGCATCCGCGGTTCGGCGCGCGCAGCCGCCCGTTCGCCGAGATCGACGCTGGACTCGATCCGTTCTTCGACGTCACTCACCAGCTACCTCGTACAATCGGACTTTGCAGGACGACTAACTGTAATGCTTACAGTAAGTTTATTCAACAGCCGGAGCCCAGGTACGAGGAGCCGATTTGGTCAAGGTCATGGAGGGCGTGCGGGTCCTCGAGGTCGCGCAGTTCACGTTCGTCCCGGCGGCGGGGGCGATCCTCGCCGATTGGGGCGCTGACGTCATCAAGGTCGAACACCCGGTGCGCGGTGACACCCAACGCGGGTTCATCAACATGGGCGGATTTCAACTCGATCCCAACCGCCACCCGCTGATCGAACACCCCAACCGCGGAAAGCGCAGTGTCGGCATCGACGTCTCGACTCCCGAGGGCCAAGAAGTGCTCTACGAGATCGCCAAGACCTCCGACGTCTTTCTCACCAACTACCTTCCCGCGCAACGGCAGAAGAACAAGTTCGACGTCGAGCACATCCGGGCGGCGAACCCCGACATCATCTACGCGCGCGGCAGCGCCTACGGCGACAAAGGGCCCGAGCGCGACACCGGCGGTTTCGACGGCACCGCGTTCTGGACGCGCAGCGGTGTCGGTCACGCCCTTACCCCTGAGGAGATCGGCGGCGCACTGTCGCAGGGGATCCCGGCCTTCGGCGACTCGATCGGCGGGATGAACATCGCCGGCGGGATCTCGGCCGCGCTGTTCCACCGGATGCGCACCGGCGAGGCGGTCGAGATCGATGTCTCGCTGCTGAGCACCGCGTGGTGGGCGGGCGGAGCCAGCGTGACGCAGGGCATGGAGACCGGCGAGACCATGCGCTCGCTGATGCCCGATGCGACGGGCCCGAGCGTGAACCCGTTCATGGCCAACTACCTGACCTCCGACGGCGGCACGATCAACCTGTGCATCGTCAGCCCGACCGGGTACATCCGCGACGCGTTCGAACATCTGGAACTATCGGAGCTCGCCGACGACCCGCGGTTTTGCGACGTCATGCCGTTGATCGAAAACGCCGCCGCGGCAGCGGAATTGATCCGCGAAAAGATCAGCAGTAAGCCGTTCGAGTACTGGCGTCAACGGCTGAAGACCATGAAGGGTCAGTGGGCGCCGTTCCAGAGCTTCATCGATCTGACCAGAGACGAGCAGGCACTCGTCAACGACATGGTCGTCGAGGTGGAGGCGGGCGACGGCGGCAAACCGTTCAAGGTCGTGCGGGGGCCGGTGCAGTTCAATCACGAGCCACTGGAGACGACGCGCGCGCCGCAGGCCAGCGAGCACACCGAACTGGTGCTGATGGACATCGGCATGGACTGGGACCGCATCGAGGCGTTGAAGGAGAAGGGCGCCATCGCGTAGCACGTGACCCGGCGAGCGTGCGTGTCTGCGCACGACACGCCGTGGATGTTCGGCGCTTCACGCACGGTCGGCACCCGCAAGCGTGCGGAAACTGCTGCTCTTGCGCGGCGTGTCGTGTGCAAACACGCACGCTCGCGCAAAAAACTAGGCCCGCTCGACGCGGATGGGTACGCCCGTCAGCCAGGCCATGCCCGACAGCGCTTCGACATCGTCGGGATCGCTGGACGTCAGCTGGTTGACGTTCGCGCCGCCGGCGCGGTTGGCCAGCCGCCAACTTCCGGTTCCCTTGTGCCCCCATCCGTGTGGCACCGCGACGACACCCGGAACGAGATCCTTCGTCGTCACCACCGGAACGGTGATGGCGCCGTACGGCGACGTGATCCGCATGTCGTCGCCGTCGACGATGTTGCGCTCTGCCGCATCGTCGACGTGGATCAGCGCGTGCTGACGACGATCGCCGCGCATCAACAGCGGTGAGTTGTGCATCCACGAGTTCTCCGAACGCGGCTCGCGCAAGCCGATCATCCGCAGCGGATAGCCATCGGGTGCCGCGCGCCGCGCCAACTTGTCGAACTCGGCGCGAATCCCCGGATGCGCGAGCCGAACCCGGCGCGACGGATAGCCGACCGCATCGCGCAGCACGCCCGTACGGATGTGCGGTGCGACCACGACGCCGTGCGGATGTTCTTGGGTCAACCGTCGCAGCGACAGCCCGCCTCGTCGCAAGCCAAACCTATCGCCACCCTCCGACAGCCGCACCAGGCCGTCCATCATGGCCCGCGGCGACACCTCGAAACCCAACAACTGCCCCAGTTTTCGCACACCGGAGAACATCGCAAAGGCGGGCACACGACGGGCCAGTCGCCGCGCCAGGTCCTCGGCGATCTCCCACTCCCCACGCGCCTCGCCCACCGGTGCGAGGACGGCTTCGGTCGCCTGCCGAAACGGCGTGGCCTGAAAGCCCTGGAACGTGTACGGGAAGTCGTCGCGTTCGTACATCGTCGTGACCGGCAGGATGTAGTCACACTGCGCGCTGGTCTCGGTGACGTAGAAGTCGAGCGCGACCGACAACTCGAGTTCGCCGAAGGCCGACTCGAGTTCCTCGCCGTTGGGCACCGACAGCACCGGGTTACCGGCCGAGACGAACAGCGCCTTGATCTGACGCTCGCCCGGTGTCGTGATCTCCTTGGCCATCAACGCCGCGGGCTCGGAACCGATCGCGCTCGGCGTCCCGCTGATCCGCGAACGCTTCCGCCGGTACGACCGCCGCATCACCGCGCCCATCGCGACGTTCTGCCACCGCTGGCCCATCGTGTGCATCGAACTGAACACCGAACCGCCCGGCACGTCGAGGTTGCCTGCCACCAGGTTCACCGCATCGATCAGATACGTCGTCAGCGTGCCGTGGCTGCCGACGCAGGTGCCGAGCCGGCCGTAGACCGCCGCCCGCGGCGCGTTCACCAGGTCGTGCGCCAACGCCCGCACGCTGTCGGCGTCGACCCCGGTCAAAGCGGCCGTCGACTCCGGGGCGAAGGGCCCGCACAGCGACCGCAGCCAGTCGACGCCGTCGGCCTTGCGATTCAACGCGGCCACGTCGACCAGTCCTTCGGCGAACATGACGTGCAGCAGCGAGAGCAACAGCAGCGAGTCGGTATCCGGGACGATGCCGAGCCATTCGAACGCGATGGCCGTCTCGCTGCGCCGAGGGTCGATGATCACCACACGCCCACCGCGCTTGACGATGGCGTGCATGCGGTCCTTGATCCGCGGCGCGGTGAGGAAGCTACCGTGAGACACAATGGGATTCGCTCCCATCATGACCAGCAGGTCGGTGCGCGTCAGATCGGGAATCGGCACCGACGTCGGCACCCCGTAGAGCAGCTGGCTCGCGATGAGCCTGCTGTTGGTGTCCTGCGAAGACGCGGTGAAGTAGTGGCCGTGACGGCCGAGTCCCTTCATGAACAACAGCGCCGCGAAGGTGTGCGCGTAGCTGAACGCCCCGGGGTTGCCCATGTACCAGCCGACGGCGCCGGAGCCGCGGCGGCGCAGAATCTCCGACAGGCGGGCCGCAATGTCGGCCATCGCCTCATCCCAGGTCACCTCTTCGAAGCCGGACGGCCCGCGACGCAGCGGCCGAGTCACCCGATCCGGATCGTTGACGACCTCGGTGAACGCGATGCCCTTCTGGCAGGCGAAACCGGACGACAGCGGGTGGTCCTTATCGGGCCGCAAGGAGACCAAGCGGCCGTCCTCGACCGTCGCGATCATTCCGCACAACGGCTCGCAGATCCGGCAGAACGTCGGCTTGTTCTCGATGACCGGGGCCACGCCGATTACGATACTGTAAGAGTTACAGTTACACGTCGGATCGGGTTGACCAGAGAGGATCGGGCATGCACGACGTGGCGATCATCGGTGTCGGACTGCATCCCTTCGGACGCTTCGAGGGTAAGTCCGCGATGGAGATGGGGGTCGACGCGATCTTCGCCGCTGTCGCCGACGCCGGTGTCGAGTGGAAAGACGTCCAGTTCGCCACCGGAGGCAGTTGGACCGTCGCCAACCCCGACGCGATCGTCGGCATGGTCGGGCTGTCGGGCATCCCGTTCACCAACGTGTTCAACGCCTGCGCCACCGCGGCCAGCGCCGCCAAGGCGTGCGCCGACGGCATCCGACTCGGCGACTACGACATCGGCATCGCGATCGGGCTGGACAAGCATCCGCGCGGCGCCTTCACCGAAGACCCCGCACTGGTGGGCATGCCACAGTGGTACGCCGAGAACGGCCAGTACCTCACCACCCAGTTCTTCGGGATGAAGGCCAACCGCTACCTGCACGAGCACGGCATCTCCCAGCAGACGCTGGCCAAGGTTGCCGCCAAGAACTTCCGCAACGGCGCGCTGAACCCCAACGCGTTCCGCCGCAAGCCCATCCCCGAAGGGCAGATCCTCAACTCCACAATGCTGAACTATCCGCTGACGCAGTACATGTTCTGCGCTCCCGATGAGGGCGCGGCCGCCGTCGTGATGTGCCGCGCCGACATCGCCGAGCGCTACACCTCCAAGCCGGTGTACCTGCGGGCGGTCGAGGTCCGCACCCGCAAGTACGGTGCCTACGAGGTGAATACGACGTTCGCGCCCGTGGAAGAGGACGTCGCGCCCACCGTCTACGCCGCGAGGGCGGCGTTTGAAAAGGCCGGTGTGGCACCGCAGGACGTCGACGTCATCCAGTTACAGGACACCGACGCAGGCGCCGAGATCATCCACATGGCCGAGTGCGGGTTCTGCGCTGACGGGGATCAGGAGAAGTTGCTCGCCGACGGGGCCACCGAGATCACCGGGTCACTGCCGATCAACACCGACGGCGGGCTGATCGCCAACGGCGAGCCGATCGGCGCGTCGGGCCTGCGCCAGATCCACGAGTTGGTGCGGCAACTCCGTGGCGAGGCAGGCGATCGCCAGGTTCCCGGCGAGCCGAAGGTCGGCTTCGCTCAGCTCTACGGCGCACCCGGGACCGCGGCCGCGACCGTCCTGACGAGGTGACCGTGGACCAGCTGAGCGCGTTCCGGAACCCGCGCGAAAGGGCGGCGAGCGTGGCAAAGTGCGCATAGCCTGACGTTCCACCCAGGAGGAGCCAGCATGCCCACGATCACCACGAGCGACGGCGTCGACATCTTCTTCAAGGACTGGGGTTCGGGCCAGCCGATCGTGTTCAGCCACGGATGGCCGCTGTCGGCCGATGACTGGGACACGCAGATGCTGTTCTTCCTGCAGCACGGTTACCGAGTGGTCGCGCATGATCGCCGCGGACACGGCAGGTCGGCCCAGGTACCCGACGGTCACGACATGGACCACTACGCGGACGATCTCGCGGCGGTCGTCGAGCATCTCGACCTTCGCGACGCGGTGCACATCGGCCATTCGACCGGCGGCGGCGAGGTGGCGCGGTATCTCGCGCGCCACGGGCAGGACCGCGCCGCCAAGGCGGTGCTGATCAGCTCGGTCCCGCCGATCATGGTCAGGACCGGCGCCAATCCCGGCGGCCAGCCGAAGGAGGTGTTCGACGATCTGCAGGCTCAGCTGGCCGCGAACCGGTCGGAGTTCTATCGCTCGCTGGCGGCCGGTCCGTTCTACGGGTTCAACCGGCCCGGGGTCGAGCCGTCGGAGGCGATCATCGAAAACTGGTGGCGCCAAGGCATGATGGGCAGCGCCAAGGCGCACTACGACGGCATCGTCGCGTTCTCGCAGACCGACTTCACCGAGGATCTGAAGACGATCACCATTCCGGTTCTGGTGATGCACGGTGACGACGATCAGATCGTCCCGTACGAGGATTCCGGTTTGCTGTCAGCGAAGCTGCTGCCGAACGGCACGCTGAAGACGTACCCGGGTTATCCGCACGGGGCGTTCGTCACCCACCACGACGTCGTCAACCCCGACCTGCTGGAGTTCATCCGGTCCTGACCGCCGTCACCTCAGAGCGCGACGCGAGGCCTTCAGGATCAGCTTGCGGATCCGGTCGGAGATGTAGACGGCGACAAGGCCGTTGAAGACGTCTTCACGCAGCCGGGTCAGCGTCGAGGTCTTGAAGCGCCACTGTCCGTCGACCTTCTCGTAGGTTTCGTGATAGTGGCCGTAGCCGCGCAGGTTGACACCGGGCCCGAACCGGACGACGTCCTCGAGTGCCCACACACCGCGGGCCGTCGTCGGCGAAGTCAGTTCGATCTCGGGAGCGTGCACCTGGTGCACCGTGGCCTGGTTGCGCAGGCTCTTGCGGGTGAATGCGACGAACTCGTCGGCGCCTTGGATCTCCTTGCCGCCGGCGGGCGAAGTGTCACTGAGGAAGTCGTCGGCGAACAGAGTGCGCCACGCCGCCCAGTCCTTGGTGTCGAGGAGGCGGCAGTAGCGCGCCTTCAACTGTTTGATTGCCTCGATCTCGACGAGGTCGGCTTCGGTCATTCGCCAGCCGTCTTTCTTGCTTGTTCGACGTGGAATCGCGCGGCCCGCTCGAGCGACTCGGCGGTGGGCCGCGGGTGCCAGCCGAGTTCGCGTGTCGCCTTGCTGTGGTCCGCGGGCGCCATGATGTGCAACAGGCGGATTCCGGTGGTGTTCATCGGGATCTCCCGCCGCACCAGCCGAGCGGCCAGGGCGGTGACCCAGACCGTCGCGTACACCACGGGAAGCGGGACGCCGAACCGCGGCGGTTTCGCCCCGACCGCCTTCGCCGCCGTCGTCAGCATGTCTCGCATCGGCATGTAGCTCTCGGAGATGATGTAGCGCTCCCCCACCTTGCCGTGTTCGGCGGCGAGCAGGAAGGCCTCGGCGACGTCTTCGACGCCGACCACCTCGGTTGACACCCCCTCGATGTAAAAGGGGATCTTGCCCAACGCGGCATACTGCACCATCAGTCCCTGGTGCGGCTGAAAATCGAGCGGTCCGTAGGGATTCGACACACACATCGCCACCGCGGGCAAGCCACGGTCGCGAGCATAGGACAGCACCAGTTCCTCGGCCTGGCGGCGCGACTCGATGTATGCCCCGCCCTTGTCGCCCCAGTCGAACGGCATGTCCTCGGTCACCGGCCGACGTCGGTCGCCGAGCGCAATCGTTCCGATGGTGCTGCAGAACACGAATCGGTGCAGGCCGGCCTTCGCCGCGACGTCGAGCACCCGGCGCAGGCAGTTGACATTGGTCTCGAACAGCGGTGCCGGGTCACGCAGATGGAACCGGGTGTCGACGATGCAGTAGTAGACGACGTCGCGGTCGGCCATTGCCGCGCGAAGGGCTTCGTCGTCGTACAGGTCGCCGTAGCGCCGTTCGACGTCGAGGTCGTCGATGGCCACGGTCGAACTCGTCTTGCGCAGGTACACCCGCACGTCGTCGCCGCGCTCGACGAGTTTGCGCGTGACGTGCGAACCGACGAAACCGCTCGGACCCATCACCAATGCGCGGCGGGCGGACGGCGTTGCTGTCGGTTCAGACATATGTGCGCCTTCCTCGGGCACGAGCGTGCGGAAACTGTCGAGGTTACGCGGCGTGTCGTGTGCAAACACGCGCGCTCGCCGAAATCGGCGTTAGGAGGCTTTCTTGACGGGCGGGGCATATGCCGGCTTGCCCAACCCGAGAACGTACTGCGCGATCATGTTGCGGAACACCTCGAGCGTCCCGCCGTAGATCCCGACGAGCGGCGCGAAGCGGTACACGTACTCGGCGGCGCCGTCGTCGATCGCTCCGTCGGTGCCGAGCGGCAGCGACGACGCCGTGCCGAGCAGGTCCATCAAGTCCGGGGAGATGTCGCGCATCGTCTGCGCCAGGGCAACCCTCCCGAAGATGCTGGTGGCCGAGAAGGCCGCCTCCATGCGGGCGACGCTGCGTCCCAACCGGTATGCCACCGATCCGTCGTCGATCAACTTGCGGCCGTTGGGATCCGGCTCGGCGACCAGCGCGGCGGCCTTGTCGACCGCGGCGGCCATCGTGTTGGCCTGGTGCATCATGATCGAGACGTCCTGCAGACCGTCGACGGCCGCTTCCACCGCGCCGTGCTCGACGTTGAGTGGTTCGCGCACCACCGTCCAGCCGTCGTTCACCTCGCCGAGGCGGTACTTGTCGTCGACGCGGACATCGCTGTAGTAGACGATGTTCGTCCGGTCGCCGTCGACGGTGCGGATGCCCTGGATCTCGATTCCCGGCGAGTCGAGCGGCACCAGGAACATGGTGAGGCTCTTGTGCTTCGGCGCGTCGGGGTCGGTGTTGGTGATCAGGAAGACGTACTGGCAGTTGTGGGCGCCGGTGGTGAACATCTTCGAGCCGTTGATAATCCACCCGTCGCCGTCCCGCACGGCCCTGGTCTTGCAGGTGGCCACGTCGGATCCGCCCTCGGGTTCGGTGTAGCCCAGGCAGAGCCGGACCTCGCCGGTGTACACCCGCGGCATCACCTCGGCCTTGAGCTCGGGCGAGCCGAACTTGTCGACCGATCGGGCGATCATCGCCGTCGTCCCGAAGGTCACCCACGGCACGTGCGCCCGGCGCTTCTCCAACTCCCAGATGCGGCGCCGGATCCGGTTGAACCCGCCTTCGGACTCCGCCTTCCATTCGCGCGCAAGGTATCCGGCCTTGCCGAGCGCGAGATGGACGCCCTCGTCGAAGTTGTCGCCGGTCTCGCGGTCGCGACGGATGACGTCCTCGGTGACGATCTCTGACAGGAAGGCTCGCGACTCCTCGAGGAAGGCCTGGTCCTCGTCGGAGAGTTCGACCCGTGAGAAATCCATTACTTGCCCTCTCCGCTCTCGCGAGCCGCGACGATGCCGGCGATGTACTTGGCAGCGGCGGCCGGGTCTCCCCCGGCCAGCGCCCAACCGCGGGCGCGCAGCAGATACGCACTGGCGGCGGCCTCCGCCGACACCCCGAGCCCGCCCTGCACCTGCACCGCCATCGTGGCCGCCTTGGATGCCTCTTCGGCCATGAAGACGAACGCCGACGGCGCCAGTTCGGGCCGCTCGTCGGGTTCATTGTCGAGGAACCACGCGGCGCGGCGCGCCAGGTTGCGCCCGCCCTGCACCGTGATCGCGATGTTGGCCAGCGGATGCGAGATCGCCTGCAGTGTCGAGATCGGCACCCCGAGGGTATAGCGGGTCTTGGAGAACTCGGCCGCGATCGTCATGGTCTCTTCGACCAGGCCGACCAGCGCCGCCCCCGTCAGCACCCGCCATTCGTCCAGTGCCCGTTGGTACTCCGCGAGCGCGTCGGGACCGCTCGCCAGGACGGTCCGGCTGTCGGCGGCGGCCGGGTCGATCCACGCCATCGGCAGCCGGCCGATGTTGTCGACCTTGGTGGGCCGGGTGGCGAACGTCAGCTTGACGATGTCGTCACCGTCGCGCAGGACGATGTGGTCGGCGACCGATCCGCTCGGCAGTAGACGCACCCCGGAGGCGCTGTCCTGCTGGGGATCCAGACCGACGATCTGTTGGCCGCTGACGATGTCGGGGTCGACCGCGCCGAGTCGACCGAGCAGACGCGCCGCGCTCACGTGGTCGATCCACGGCACGGGCGCCAGTGAACGGCCGATCTCCTCGGCCACCAGGGTCAGGTCGACCAGCGTGGCGCCGTCGCCGCCGACGTCCTCGGGCAGTGCCATCGTGGTCGCGCCCATCGTGCACAGCCGCTCCCAGAGGCTCTTGTCGAAGCCGGTCGGCTCTGCGGCGCGGACGGTTTCGATCGAACAGTGCGTCTTGAAGAAGTCCTTGTACGCGGCCTGCAGCGCCTGGTGGTCCTCGGACAGGCTGTAGTCGAGCCTGCGCAGTTCGTAACGGTCCATCACTGCTCCTTGTCGGCGCCGAAGAAGAACTCCTGCGCGTTGTTGTACAAGTAGTTGTCCAGCACCTCGGCCGGCAGGTCAAGGGCCAGCGCCTCGGGCACGACGCGGCGCATCTTGAGCACCGGCCAGTCCGACGCGTAGATCACCTTGTCGGGCCCTCGCGTGCGCATGTAGTGAAGCAGGCTCTCGGGCAACCGCTTCGGCGACCACGCCGACGTCATCAAGCGCAGGTTCTTGTACTTGATCAGCAGGCGGATCGCGACGTCCCACCACGGGTCGGCGCCGTGGATCATGCAAAGCTTGAGTTCGGGGAACCGCACGCAGACCCGATCCAGATGGATCGGGTTCTGCACCTCGCCGGGGATCGGCGGGCCGGGGATGCCGGTGTTGATGCACAACGGCAATTCGAGCTCGGCGCACTTGGTGTAGAGGGGGTAGTAGACGGCGTCGCTGGGCGGGTACTGTCCGTCACCCCAAAAGCTCGGCCCCACAGCGGCATACGCCACGGGCAGGTCGTTGACGACGGATGCCAGCTCCCGCAGCGACGGGATCGGTCGCAGCAGGTTGACGCCGCCGATCGCCAGTGCGAACCGATCCGGTCTGGCGTCGACGAACTTGCGCGCCGTCGTCGACGGTTTGGCGATGCTGTCCATCAGGATCGCCTTCTGGACCCCCTGCTCGTCCATCTCTTCGAGCAGCTCGCCCATGTCGACGGGCGCGAACATCGACTCCGGACCCTTGAAGTAGTCGTCGCGGACCTTGAGCATCCACGTCGGCTGCTGTTCGGTCTCGCCGAAGTGGACGTTGACCAGGCAGTCAATGGCGCGGGCGGTCATGCGTTCACCTGTTGTGTCGCAGCGGCTTTGGCCCAGCGGTAGTCCGGCTTGCCGTTTCCGAGGCGGCGGACCTGATCGACGAAGATGAACTCCTTCGGCGCCTTGAACCGCGCCAGGCTCGATGTGCAATGGGCGTGCAACGGCTCGTGAGCGGCCTCGGCGCCATCGTTGAGCGCCACCAGCGCGACGATCTCCTCACCCCACCGCTC
Organism: Mycobacterium sp. 1164985.4; assembly: GCF_001668575.1. Taxonomy (GTDB): domain Bacteria; phylum Actinomycetota; class Actinomycetes; order Mycobacteriales; family Mycobacteriaceae; genus Mycobacterium. The sequence goes on along the minus strand of NZ_LZMD01000040.1, from coordinate 53,383 downwards.
GCTCGGCCGCCCCACGACCAGGGCGTCGGATATCGCCGGGTGCGCGCGCAGCACCTCCTCGACCTCCTCGACGAACACCTTCTCGCCTCCCGTGTTGACCACCAACGAATCGCGTCCGAACAACCGCAGCGTGCCGTCGGGGGCGAGCGATCCCCGGTCACCCGAGATCACCACGCGCTGACCGTCGACCACCGGGAAGGTGCGACGTGTCGCCGCCTCATCGTCGAAGTAGCCGAGCGGAATACGGCCGCCGCGCGCGACATATCCGATCTCGTCCTCGCCGGGTGCGAGGAAGCGTTGGTAGTCCTCGGAGAGCACCAGCGCACCCTCGCGCAACTCGAAGGTGTCCTTCTGTTCACCGCGCTGGCTGCGGCCGAACCCGACGTTTCCCGTCTCCGACGATCCGTAACCGTTGATGAGCGTGATCTGGGGCAGCAGATCCAGCAGCGCGCGTTGGTGTTTCGGGTTGGTGGCCGCCCCGCCGGTGCCGATCGCGAACAACGACGACAGGTCATAGGAGCCGCGGCGCAGCTCCTCGACCAGCGGTGCGGCGTACGCGTCGCCCACCATCGTCATCAAGCCGACCTTCTCGCGCTGCGCGGTTTCCAGCACCGCGCGCGGATCGAATCGCGTCTGGTCATACAGGATCACGGGCAGGCCGTTGAGCAAGGCCGCGAACGCGGTCCACATTCCCGCCGCGTGCATCAGCGGCGAAACCGCGAACCACGGTTGTCCGCCGTGCGCGACCTTGGCGTGGATCTCGTCGACCGACTCGTGGTCGCCCCCGTTCATCGAGATGACATAGGTGTCGCTCTGGCGCCACATCACCCCCTTGGGCCGGCCGGTGGTCCCACCGGTGCACACCATCATGACGTCATCGGGTGACGCGGCGATGTCGACGTCGGAATCACCCTGCGCCAGTGTGTCATCGAGCGTGATGGCGTCGGCGAGCTCTCGAACGGACGGGTCGTCGTCGATCGAGATCATCAGGTCCGCCGTCGCGGGAGGCAACACGTCGGCGAACTTTGGACCGAACGAACGGTGGTAGATCACCGCGCGGGGGCGCAGGTAGTCGAGGAGTTCGGCGACCTCGCGCGGCGTGTAGTTGTAGTTGACGTTGACCGGGACCGTGCGGGCCTTCAGGCATCCGATCACCATGTCGGGATAGAGATCGTTGTGCATGAGCAGCGCGACGCGGTCCTGCCCGCACTCCCAGTTCTGCAGTTCGTCGCGTTCACGGTGCGCGCCCAACCCCTGTGCGGCCAGGTAATTCGCGAGGCGGCGAGTGCGGTCGGCCGACTCACCGAACGTGCTGCGGCGGTCGCCGCACACCGTCATCAACCGGTCGGGTACCGCGTGGGCGATCGCGTCGAGAACGGCCCCGATCGTCCACTCACTCATCTGCCGGCGCCGGCCGTGACGTTCGCGGCGAGCAGTTCGAGAGCGTTGTCTCGCATCACCTTTCGGGTGTCTTCTGTACTGAACTCGGGGAACTGCGGGATGTCGGCGGTGAACGCCATCGGGTCGGCAAGACCCTCGCCGTGCGGCCAGTCCGAGCCGAACAACACTTTGTCCACGCCGATGGTCTCAGCCAGCAGCTTCACGTCGTCCTCGTAGTACGGCGCGATCCAGACGTTGTTGCGCAACTGTTCGACCGGGTCCTCCTTGAAGTGGTGGGGCGCGTTGTTGGCCGCCTTCTTGAGGCGCTTGATCAGCCGATAGACGAAGTAGGAACCATTCTCGATGCTCGCGACCTTGAGCTTGGGGTGGCGGGTGAACACCTGGTGGACGATCATCGACGCCATCGTGTCGTGGATCGCGCGGTCGTCGAGCAGCACCTGATCGAGCGGGTCCTTCTTACCGAAGCCCTCGAACGTCGACTTGCCGCCCCACAGCGCCGCGATCGCGAGATATCCGCTGTCGGACAGATGGAAGATGACCGGGACGCCGGCCTCGGCAAGGCGCGCCCACACCGGGTCGTGCACCGGATCGCCCAACGACCGCGGTTTGACCACGCCGGGTACCGGTGCCGGTCGCACGCAGACCGTCTTGGCGTCCCGACCGAGCACGAATTCGACCTCCTCGACGGCCTTCTCGGGATCGGCCAACGAGATGATCGGCGCCGAGATGAACCTGTGGTCGGGCCGGTCGAAACCCCAATCCTCGTCGAGCCAGAGGTTGAACGCGTGCACCGACGCCATGGTGGCCTCGATGTCGTGTTTGAGTGCTTCCTCGACGCCACACGCGAACGTCGGCAGCATGAAAACCGTTTCGAGGTTCTGCTTGTCGAGGATCTTCACCCGAGCCTCGCGATTCTGGTACTCGGGATGGTCGCTCAACCGGTCGACCTTCATCAGCGAGGCCGGATCGACACCGTCGGGGATCTCCCCGCGGAACAACAGATCCAGGCATCCCGGTTCGATGATCGGGTCGAAGGTCGGGTTCGGGATGAAGTGGTTGACCTGCTCACCGATCACCGCGAACGTGCGCTTGCCATCCTGGAGCATCTGCACGCCACGACGCTTGAACTCCTTGGGCAGGTGCCGCGTGAAGGCGTCCAGCGGCTCGTAGTAGTGGTTGTCGACGTCGATGGCCATGTAATCGAGCGGTTTCGGCTGATGCACAGTCCGCTGCGCTTCTTGCGAGGTCATGGCGTGTCCTCCTGCTCGGATTTGAGGGGCGGAAAGTTCGGCGGGCGCTTCTCGAAGAAACTCGTGATGCCCTCGAGGAAGTCGGGTCGTGTCATCGACTCGTGCATCAGCTTCTCGGCGCGGTCGCTGGCGTCGAAGACAGTGCGCATGGTGTCTGCGTACACCTGTTGTTTGATCACCGCCAGGGAACTGGGCGCACAGTTGGCGGCGATGTCCTCGGCGTAGCCGAGAGCACGTGACAGCAGTTCGTCCGGCGCCACCACCTCGTTGACCAATCCCAGCCGGGCGGCCTCGTCGGCGAAGAACACCCGGCCCGACAGCAGCAGATCCATGGCGACGCCGGTGCCGACGACGCGCGGCAGGATCCACGAGATGCCGTACTCGGCGATCAGCCCGCGTCGGGCGAACGACGTGGTGAACTTGGCGCCCTCGGCGGCGAACCGCACGTCGCACGCCAGGGCCAACGTCAAACCCATTCCCGCACAGGCACCGTTGACCGCGGCGATGACGGGTTTGCGCATGCCCATCAGGAAGTGGGGATGCCGGGCGCCGACGAGCTGGCTGACGTCGGTGTCGGCGGCGGCGTCGACCGTCGCCGCGCTGATCGTCGTGAGATCCCCCATGTCCGCGCCCGCGCAGAACGCGCGGCCGCTGCCGATGACCACGATCGCGCGCACCGCGGGGTCGGCCTCGGCGTCGTCGAGGCGTTCGTAGAACGCGGTCGCCAGCCCGCCGCCCCAACCGTTCATCCGGTCGGGCCGATTCAGGGTGAGCACCGCTACCCCGGTGTCGAGCACCTCGTAGCGAACCGGCGCGTCCTCGGAGTCGGATCGGGCGTCGGCGACTTGGTCAGGAGCGCTCACCCAGCAGTCCTCCTCCAGCGGCGCGAGCTTGGTGAATGCTCATACTGTACACCTATCGGTAGCACCTTCCGCAACCGTCGCCGGGGTCGTTTGACTCTGCGCTGAGGGCGGGAAATCGGTCGAAAATCGCGCCGTACGCGCAGAGTCGACGAGCGGGTCACGCCTCGACCAGTCCGAGCCGCCGATACGCGGCGTCGATCTGGGCTTTCGCCTCGGCGGGCAGCTGTGCCTGGGGCGGACGAGAGTGCGGATACTCCCCGATCGGCAGGCCCAGCACCGACGCCGCGTATTTGAACGCCCCGCCCCAGTGGGTGAAGTAGTCGGGCCGCCCCGGATAGCAGGTGAACCACGAGCCCATGTCGAGGTCGAACTGGTCGAGCCCGGACTCGCGCGCGTGGTCCATCGCCTCCACGAGTTTGTCGTTGACGATGAGTTCCCAGTACTCGCTGAACACGCGTCGCTCCGGGGTTTCGAACAGATAGCCGGCGGTGCCCAATTGCGCGGGGCAGACGATGCCGTCGCGCAGCCACCCGGCGCGGTACACGGTCTTGTCGCACTCCCACACCGCCAGACTGGGCGCCAACTCGTGCAGCATCCTGCTCGCCATCGGCCGGAAGGCGCCTTCCTTCGTCGCGCAGACCGCCGGAATCTCGTTGTAGATGGCGGCGCTTTCGGCCGGCGTCAGGACGTAGCCCGACGACGGCGAATTGAACATGCCCAATGCGATGTCGGTGCGGTCGGCGATGTAGCGGAAGAAGTTCAGCACACCCTGCCCGCCGTGCGCCTCCATCATCGGGGTCTGGATGTACACGATGTCGGCTCCGGCCTCCTGCGCGTGACGTGTGAGCTCCAGGCAGTCCTTGGCGGCCGTCGCCGCGGTGCACGCCTGCACGACGATATCGGGGTTGGCGGCGCGGCCCTCCTCGATCGCGACCTCCAGCAACCGCTTTCGCTCGTCGAGCGTCAGCGCCCAGAATTCGGCGATACCGCTCGTGCACCACAGCAGCGGATGATTCAACGCACCGACGCAGTGCCGCACCAGCGTCCGGTAGGCGTCCCAATCGATGTCGTCACCGTCGACGCCGCAGAACGGCGTGTAGAGCGAATCACCGATCCCGCGCAGATGATTGCGGGCCCACTCCCGGGCGTCCTTCGCCGAAGCCACAATGACCTCCTGCCGATATCTGAGGATGGAGACTTAGGTGAAGTCCGAGCCTCCGTCGACGTTGATGTTGGCGCCGGTCATATAGGAATTCCGGCGAGACGCGAGAAACGCGACCACAGGCCCGATTTCGTCGGGCAGGCCCGCGCGCGGCAGATGGGCCGGATGGCCGAAGTGCTCATCGATCGCCGCCATCAGCGCGTAGGGGTCGGTACCGTCGACGCCCACCGACTCGGCCCAGCCGATCAGCGCTTCCGAAGCGATGCTGCCCGGGGACACGACGTTGACCATGATCTCGTCCTTGGCCAACAGCAGCGACAGGTTCTTGGAGATGCTCGTCACTGCGGCTTTGGCGGCGGTGTAGGCGGGCAGGATGACGCTCTGGCGTTGTGTCGAGTGCGCGGAGAAGTTCACGATGCGCGCCCACTCGGCCGCCCGCAGCAGCGGCAGCGCCGAGCGCACGCAGTGCACCATGCCCATCACGCCACCGTCGAACGCGATGCGCCACTGCTCGTCGGTCAGGTCCTCGAACGTGCCGACGGCCTCGGGTCCGACGGCGTTGATCAGGATGTTGAGTCGACCGCCCCACCGCTGGGCGACTTCGTCGAAGGCACGCTGCACCTGAGCGGCGTCGGTGGTGTCGGCGGTCAGTGCGAGCGTGTCGGGGCTGCCCATTTCGGCCAGCGCAGTCGCGGCGTCCTCGAGAACATCGGGCGTCCGCCCCATGACCGCGATCCTGGCGCCGTCTTCGGCCAGACAGCGCGCCGTTGCCAAACCCATTCCGCGCCCTCCGCCGACCACGACGGCGGTGGCGCCCTTCAGCCCGAGGTCCATACGGCCTTTCGCTCACCCGATTGCGTAGAAAAGCTTACTATAGGACTTACAGTAGAACAGCGGAATGACCGTGGAGGCCGACACCGGAGTGCCTCCCGGTATGGTTGACGGCAAAGGCTGAGCCGCGACATACCTGCATTGGCGCAGATCAGAGGCGGCTGACGGTACATTCGAGTCCACCACCCCGCAGTTCCGGGGGGCTGCGCGCGCGGCTTATTCGATGGAGGTGCCCTACGTGGCAAGGCAGGCGACCGCGGAGAAGCGTCAACGACGCGAGCGTGGGTCCATCAATCCCGACGACATCATCAAGGGCGCTTTCGAACTCGCCGAAGAGGTCGGCATCGACAACTTGTCCATGCCGCTGCTCGGTAAGCACCTCGGCGTCGGCGTAACGAGCATCTACTGGTACTTCCGCAAGAAGGATGACTTGCTGAACGCGATGACCGACCGCGCTCTGCGCCAGTACGTGTTCGCCACGCCCTATGTGGAAGCCAAGGATTGGCGCGAGACGCTGCGCAACCATGCGCGCACCATGCGGAAGACGTTCATGGGCAGTCCGATTCTGTGCGACCTGATCCTGATCCGGTCAGCGCTCAGCCCTCGGGTCGCAAAGTTGGGTGTGCAAGAGGTGGAGAAGGCGATCGCGAGCCTGGTCGAGGCGGGTCTGTCCCCCGAGGATGCGTTCGACACCTACTCCGCTGTGTCGGTACATGTTCGCGGATCCGTTGTGCTGCATCGCCTTCGGGACAAGAACCGCGCGGCAGACGAAGGTCCGAGCGATCTCGAAGAGTCGATGAGCATCGACGCCGACAACACGCCGCTGCTGGCGCTGGTCACCGAGAAGGGCCACCACATCGGCGCGGCCGACGACAAGAACTTCGAATTCGGCCTCGACTGCATCCTCGACCGGGCGAGCAGGCTCATCGAGGAAGACAAGGCCAAGCCGGCGAAGAAATCCGCGACGGCGCGTAAGCGTTAGCCGCCGTCAGGCCGTGGCGAGCGCGACGCACAGCGCGGCCAAGGCAACGGTCTGCACCACAACGCGCACGTCGATGACTGACTCCCAACGGTTTTGGAGCCGGCGAGCATCGGCCGGCACCTCCCCCGCGACCGCGGCGGCGGTCAGCACCGCGTTCACTGGCTTGCTGATCCGCGTGTGGACCACCAGGAACCCGATCAAGGCGAGGGTGGCCACCGCTGCGGAAGCGGCGCTGGCCCAGCGCCCGCTCACCGCCGCTGCCACTGCGGTCGCCACGGCGGCGATCAGGCCGACCGCACCGATCACCGAGAAACGGCGATCGGCGATTCGGTGAATGTGACCGAGCAATTGAGTGAGGGTGAGATCGTCGACCGCCGCGACCGCGGGACGCAGCACGATCGCGCCGAACACGTCGGTGCCGTAGACGATGCCGTTCGCGAGATCGCGGCCCCGGCGAGGATTTCGATCAGGATGTTCATGAGCCGTTCTCCTGGGTGAGCAATTGGTGGGCCAGGTCCAGCCGCTGCTGCACCTGTGCGGGTCGCAGGCGCGCACCGGCCTGAAGAGTCGCCAGGCCGTGCAGTACCGACCACGCCACCTCGGCTCGGGTGCCGTCGGCGTCGGGGAACACATCGCGCAGGGGCGCGAATGCCCGCCGAAGTGGCTCAGGGGTGTCGTCGGCCGCGAAGGACAGCCCGGACGGCATGGAAAACATGGCCTCGTAGACCCTCGGGTTCGCGGCGGCGAAGTCGAGGTAGGCGCGCATCCGAGCCATCGGGTTGGCATCGACCGCCTCCAGCGCCGCGGCGAGGTCGGCGAACCCGTTGAGCGCCACCGCGTCGACCAGCGCCTGGCGGTTGGCGAATGCCGAGTAGAGAACCGGTTGGCTGACGCCGAGTAATCCGGCGAGGCGGCGCATCGTGACCGCGGACCAGCCGTCGGACTCTGCGAGCTCGCGGGCCGTGCGGATGACTTGGTCACGCCGAAGGTCCAGGTCGGGAGCGGGGCGTGGGGACATAAAACCTAGTCTAGCATTGTTATATAACACTGCTAGTCTAACCTGCACATCAACCAGAAAGCCGGATCGTCATGCACATCTCCGCACTCGCCATTGCGCTCATCGCCAGCATCGGAATCATCGCGATCGGCGGCCGCTTCCTGCTGCAGCCTCGGCAGGCCACGCTCGCCTTCGGTATCGCGGCCGACAACATCCGCGGCCTCACCGCGATCAAGGGTGTCCGAGACATCACGTCAGGGGTGGTGCTGCTGGTGGTGTGGGCAGCCGCCGGCCCCGGGCCGCTCGGCTGGGCGCTGATCGCCGCGGCGCTCACCCCGATCGCGGATGCCGTGATCGTGCTCGCGAACGGCGGCAAGCTCTCAGCCGCGTTGGGGATTCACGGCCTCACCGCGGCTCTGCTGATCGCCGCGGGCCTCGTGTTAGCGCTGGGGATCGCTCTCTAGCGGGACGCGATCCGCCAAGGTCAGACCTCGATGACGACGGCGCCGCCCTGGCCGCCGCCCGCGCACATCGCGGCGACACCGATGCCGCCGCCGCGCCGCTGCAGCTCGTAGACCAGCGTGGTCACCATCCGCGCACCCGATGCGGCGATGGGATGGCCGAGGCTGCAACCACTTCCGGAAAAGTTCACCAGCTCCTCGTCGATGCCGAATTCGCGACACGCCGCGATCGGCACCGACGCGAACGCCTCGTTGATCTCCCACAGCGCGACGTCGGACGGCTTCAGACCGGCGCGGTCGAGCACCTTGCCGATCACCTTCACCGCGCCGAGCCCGCAGTCACGAGGCGGCACACCCGCGGCGGCCCACGCCTTCACGGTGGCCAGCTTGGTCAGGTTGTTGGCGGCTGCGTAGCCGCTGTCGACGAGCGCCACCGCAGCTGCGGCGTCGTTGGTGCCGCTGCTGTTGCCCGCGGTGATCGAGAAGCCCTCGATCTCGGGGTGCAGCGGCTTGAGGCCGGCCAGCTTCTCGACGGTGGTGTCGCGGCGCGGATGCTCATCGACGCTGAACTCGATGACCGAGCCGTCGAATTGCTGCACCTTCAGCGGCACGATCTCGTCGACGAACTTGCCCGCGTCGATCGCGGCGACCGCGCGCTGGTGCGACCGCGCCGCCCAGGCGTCCATCTCCTCACGGGTGATGCCGACGGCCTGGGCGGTGTTCCACCCGACGGTGATCGACATGTCGCGCGTCGGCGCATCCGGGGTCTCGACGTGGGTCGGTGGCATCCACTTCTCTTCGAACTTCAGCTCGGGTCCGGGGATGCGCCAGTTGACCAGCGGCGTCATCGACAGCGACTGCACACCACCGGCGATCAGCGCGCGCTCCATGCCGGAGCCGATCTGTGCGGACGCATTGCCGATCGCGGTGAGGCTGCCCGCGCAGTGCCGGTTCACCGACTGGCCCGGAACGTCCGGCAGTCCGCACGCATCGGCCGCGTAACGCGCCAGATCGCCACCGCCGTAGTTGGATTCGGCGAAGATCAGGTCGTCGATGTCCTTGGGGTCGATCCCCGAGCGGCGGATCACCTCGGGCAGGACAGTGGTGATCAACGTCTCCGGCGGTGTGTTGACCAGCGTGCCCTTGAAGGACCGGCCGATCGCGGTCCTGGCGGCGCCGACGATGACGGGTGTTCCCATGTTCACTACCTCGGGTTTCGACGTTAACGACTTTACAAAACTAGCAGATAGTGTAGCGGACGCCGCTACTCGGGTTCGGGCACGTGGAAATGCTCGTCCCGAAGCCGGAAAGCCTCCTTCGTGCCGTGCTGCGCGCGGGTCTTGACGAAGTTGAACTCACCCTCGGCGAACTGCAGGTTCGTCCCGTACGCGTGGAACAGGTAGCTCGCCACTTCCTCGCCCTGATAGGCCTGGCTCTGCTCGACGAGACGGAACGCCTCCTTGGCGATCACCACGCCGTCGGCGGGCATCTTCGCGGCCTTCTCGGCCCAGTACCGGGCCCGCTTGATCACCTTGTCGGCCTCACAGGTCTCGGTGAAGACCCCGAGGTGTTCGACCGCGCCGGCCTCGATGATGTCGCCGGTCAGCAACAGCCGGCGGGCCAGCACCGGGCCGAGCCGGTGGAAGAACATGTGCAGGCTGCCCAGCGCCGGGCCGAGGAACCGCGTCGCGGGCATACCGATCTTGGTATCGCGGGCGATGACGGAAATGTCGGTCATCAGTGCCATCTCGAAACCGCCCCCGAGCGCATATCCGCTGATCTCTCCCACCGTGACCTTCGGGAATCCCATGAAGTTGTGGTAGAAGCCAAACGACTTGCGGTCGACCGTCAACCGCCGGCGTTGGCTGGGGCGCCGCCGGGGCTGCGCGGAGTCCTTGTCGCCATACCAGCCGTAGGCGTTGTTCATATCGGCCCCGGTGGAGAACACCCCCTCGGCGCCGCGCAGCAGGACGACGGTGATGTCGTCGTCCTCGGCAACCTGATCCATACAGCGGCCGACGGTTTCGCGCATCGCCGCGTCGTAGGAGTTGCGCTGTGCGGGGTTGTTCAGCGTGATGGTCGCGATCCGCTTGTCGCGGTCGACCTCGAACAGCACGCGGTCATCGGCGGTGGTCATGGCTTCCTCACTGAACGTCGGAAATGAGCTTGGCCTCAATGGTTTTGTCTGTTCCGGCCGCGAGCGTGTTGCGCCGTGCGACCGCGAGGTGGTCGGCGGCCAGCCTGGCTGCACGGGACTGGTTGCCGTCGCGGATCGCGTCGAGCAGGCGTTGGTGATCGCGCAGCGCGGCCCGCATCGTCTTGTCGTTCATCGGGTCGGCGCCGGTCTCGTCGCCCCACACGGACGACTCGTGCGCCGACCAGATCAATTCCAGGGATCCGATCAGCAGGATCATCGGCTCGTTGCCGCAGCGCGAGACCACGGTCTCGTGAAAACGCCGTGCGTTGGGGACGTACCGCGAGGGGTCACCGAAATCGTCGAACTGCCTCTGTATTTCGTCTTCGAGGTAGGGCACGACCTCGGTCCCGCGGTCCGCCCTGGCGGCACACATGCTCGCGCAGATCGGTTCGAGGTGCAGCAGCGCGCCGCTGACATCCGCCGGTGTCGCCGACCGGGACTGCAACACCATGCTGATCATGTGCGCGGTCCGGTCCGCCGACGGTTGGTGCACGACGGCACCGCCCATGTTGCCCCGCCGCACCGAAATGAGGCCGTCCATCTCCAGAATGTGGATCGCCTCGCGCAATGCCGGTGGACTGACGTCGAATTCAGCGAGCAGGCCGTCCTGGGACGGCAGCACGTCACCTTCCTTCAGCCGCCCCGACAGGATGTCATCCCGCAGGCGGGCGGCGATGATCTCGGCCACCCGCGGTTGACGAATCCTGTGCGCACTGGTCATCTCGCTCGGCGCTTTCCGAACTGGAAGACCGACAGCCGATCGGGTGAGGACGCCGAGGTGTTGAACTCCCCGGTGCACAGCACCTCGTCGCCGAGCAGCAACCGGGCCGTCGACGTCACGCGACCGTCAGCCTCCACACGCGTCACGTCGAAGTGCAGTTCCGTCAGGATCGGCGTGGGCCTGCGGAAGGTGACCGTCAGCGCGCGCGTCTTGCCGGTTCGGCCCGTCGCACAACTGTGGTGTTGGGTCACACAGTCGAAGAACACCCCGATGAAGCCGCCGTTGACCAATCCCGGTGGGCCTTCGAACACGACCGGGAACGTCACCCGGCCCGATGCCGTTTCGGCATCCAGTGCGTCGATGGTGTATTCGGGAAACGCCGGGTTGTAGGCGCCGATGTCGAAGGCGTGGTCGAGGTAAACGCGTTGCGAGTCCGTGGCATCGGGGCCGATGCGCGGCGTGGGGTCCAGCGGTGCGGCCGCGGTCAGTTCGCCTTCCCAGTCCTCGATCTGGCGCAGCATCGCGTCGACTACCGGGTGCTCGTGTTCGAGTGACAGCAGCAGCCCGCTGAGCCGGCGCAGCGCACCCGCAGCGGCCACGGTCTGCGCCAGCGGCCGCTCGCCGTAGCTGGGCATGTCCTCTGCCATCGGTGGCCTCTCGTCGGCGGCGCCGTCTTTTCAACCGCTGTCCTTGCTAACTTGTACAAGATAGCAATACTGTATGTCTAACCGCATAGCTCGAGATTGGCGGAATCAACGGTGACCGAAGCGGCCGACGACGGCGTGGTCGAGACATCGCGCGACGGCGCGACACTGCGCATCACGCTGAGCCGGCCATCGCGGCGTAACGCCCTGAGCCGCAGCATGACCGACGCACTGGTGACGGCTTTGACCGCCGCTGCCACCGACGACTCCCTGCGAGCGGTGCACATCGCCGGCGACGGGTCGGACTTCTGCGCGGGCGTGGACTGGGTGGCGTCCAACACCGCTGACCGACGCCCCCGCACCGGTGACATCGTCCGCCGGCAACCCCACACGGCGCACCGGGTCGTCGAACTGATCCACACACTGCACCTGCCGGTGGTGTGCACCGTGCGCGGTTGGGCCGCGGCGCTCGGGTGCAACCTGGCGTTGGCGGCCGATTTCACCGTCGCCGCGCAGGACGCGGTGTTCTGGGAACCGTTCCTTGGCCGCGGCTTCAGCCCCGATTCAGGCTCTACCTGGCTGCTGCCCCGCCTCATCGGCCTGGCGCGCGCCAAACGGATGCTGCTGCTGGGTGAGAAGGTCAGCGGCGCCGACGCCGCCGAGTGGGGGCTGATCCACGCCGCGGTCCCCGAGTCCGAATTGTCCGCCGTGAGCGACGAACTCGTCGAGCGGTTAGCCAGCGGGCCGACCGTTGCGACCGGGCTGGCCAAGCAGTCCATTCACTACGGCCTGCACGCGTCGCTTCCGGACACCATGAACCGGGAGCTCTACAACGTCGAGTTGTCGTGCCGAACCACCGATTTCAAAGAAGGACTGGCGGCGTTCCGTGACAAGCGCCCGCCGGAATTCCACGGGCGCTGACCGATAGGAACCGGAAATGTCTCACACTTTTGACGACATCAAATACGAGGTCGACGGGCACAAGGCCACCATCACGTTGAACCGGCCGAATGCGCTCAACGCACTGAGCCCGCACATGATCACCGAACTTCGGGCCGCCTACGACGAGGCCGAGAACGACGACGCCATTTGGACACTGATCGTGACGGGCACCGGCCGGGCGTTCTGCACCGGCGCCGACGTCGGCGAGATCCCCGAGGACGGCAGGGTCATCTACGAGCGGCCGTATCTGTCCACCTACGAACAGTGGGAGGCTCCGCAGGAGGGCACTCCCCCCTTCCGCCGCATGGCCAAACCGGTCCTCACCGCCGTCAACGGATTGTGTTGCGGCGCAGGGCTGGACTGGATCACCACCGGTGACATCGCGATCGCCTCCGACAAGGCCACGTTCTTCGACCCGCACGTCAGCATCGGGTTGGTAGCGGGCCGCGAAATGGTGCGCCTGGCCCGGATCCTGCCCCGCAACATCGCGTTGCGCATGGCTTTGATGGGCAAGCACGAGCGGATGAGCGCCGAGCGGGCCTACGAGCTGGGCATGATCAGCGAGGTGGTGGCGCACGACCGGCTGCTCGAGCGCGCCCACGAGATCGCCGACATCGTGAACTCGAATGCCCCGCTCGCGGTGCGGGGTACCCGGTTGGCCATCCACAAGACGCTCGACCTGCCGCTGCACGAGGCGGAGATCCTCGCCGAGACGTTCCGTGAGCGGGTGGTACGCACCGACGACGCCGCCGAGGGCCCGAAGGCGTTCATGGAGAAGCGCGCACCGAACTGGCAGTGCCGATGAACGCGTCGGCGAGATTCGAGACCATCACGGTCAATGTGGACGCGGCCGACCACGTCGCGACCATCACGCTGAACCGTCCGGACTCGCTCAACGCGTTCAACCGCACGATGTGCGTGGAGATGTCGCAGGCCTGGAAGCTCGTCAAGGAGGATGAGACCGTCAACGCGGTGGTACTCCGCGGCGCGGGCGATCGCGCGTTCAGCGCCGGCCTGGATATCAAGGCGCCCTACGGTCAGCCCGACAACGTATGGAACCACGAGGATCCCGGTGAGCACCTCAGCCCGAAGTGGCAGAAGATGTGGAAGCCGGTCGTCTGCGCGGTGCAGGGCATGTGCACCGCGGGTGCGTTCTACTTCCTGAACGAGGCCGACGTGGTGATCTGTTCGGAGGAGGCCACGTTCTTCGACTCCCACGTCAGCGCTGGGCTGGTGTGCGCCCTGGAACCGATCGGGCTGATGCGACGAGTCGGGCTCGCGCAGGCATTGCGGATCGCGTTGATGGGCAACGACGAACGCGTGAGCGCCACGACCGCACTGCAGATGGGTCTGGTGACCGAGGTCGTGTCCGCCGACCGCCTGTGGGCACGCGCGCACGAGATCGCGGCCGGTATCGCCGCCAAACCGCCGTCGGCGACGCAGGGCACGGTCAAGGCGATCTGGGAGTCGTTGGAGAAGCCGTATCGCGCCGCGATGGAGCAGAACCTGATCTATACCCGGTTGGGCAATCCTCTCGGACAGGCGGAACTGGCCGCCGCGCCGCCGGCCGGGCGAACCGACCCGAGGATCCGCTGATGGGTGATCACCCCCTCAGCCGTCGCATCAACCAGATCCTCGACCTCGAGCCGAACGGGCCCGCCATCGAGTACGAGGGCGACTGGGTGACCTGGGGTCAGGTCGCCGCGCTGGCGACCCGGATTCGCGGCGCGGGCGTGGCAGGCCGGCAAGTCGGAATGCTGTTGCGTAACAGGCCCGCCCATGTGGCGAGCTTCCTCGGCGTTCTGCTCGGGGGTGGCACCGTCGTGGTCGTCAACCCGTCCCGCGGGGACGACCGCATCAGGGCGGACCTCGAGGCGCTCGCCCTGCCGGTCGTGATCGGCGAACACGACGACCTGACGCGACTGGTAACCAGCCCTGAGACCGACCAGGTGGCGATCTCGATGGTCTCCGACCCTATCCGCCTGACCGCCGCGCGCGCACCGGTACCCGAGGAGAACCGCGTCGGTGTCGCGGTGCGGATGTTGACCAGCGGCACCACCGGACCCCCGAAGCGGATAGACCTCACATACGACATGCTGGCGCACAGCGTGATCGGCGAAGGCTTCGCGGAGGCGCCGTCGCCGAAACAGCTGCGAAGTGGCGTGGCGATCGTCAACGCCCCGCTCGTGCACATCGGCGGCGTCTTCCGTGTCCTGCAATGTGTCTGCGAGGGCCGGTCATTCGCGCTTCTCGACCGTTTCGAACTGAACCGCTGGGCCGACGCGGTACGGCGGCACCGTCCGCGCGCGGTGTCCCTCGTCCCAGCCGCGTTGCGCACCGTGCTGCATTCGGATCTGACCCGCGAGGACTTGGCGAGCATTCGTGCCGTCACGTCGGGCACCGCACCGCTGTCCGCCGAGGACGCCGATGCGTTCACCGAGAAGTTCGGCATACCGGTGCTGACGTCTTACGCCGCAACCGAATTCGGCGGTGGCGTCGCAGGCTGGACCCTGCCCGATTACCAGGAGTACTGGCAGACGAAGCGGGGCAGTGTGGGGCGGGCCAGCCTCGGCGCGCAATTGCGGGTCGTGGACGACGCCGGCCATCCCGTCGGCGCCGATCAGCCGGGGCTGCTCGAGGTGAAGCCCGGACAGTTGGGGCCGAAGGCCGAATGGATACGCACCACCGACATGGCGCGCATCGATGCCGACGGTTTCGTGTGGATCCTGGGACGTGCGGACCAGGCGATCATTCGCGGCGGGTTCAAGGTCATGCCCGACGACGTGCGCACCGCGCTCGAGAGCCATCCCGCGGTGCACAGCGCCGCCGTGGTCGGGCGTCCCGATGATCGGCTCGGGGAGACGCCGGTGGCGATGGTGCAGCTGCGGGAGCCCGTCGAGGTGGCGGCGCTCGGAGAGTACCTGCGCGATCGTTTGGCCCGCTATGAAGTTCCGACCGAGATCGCGGTCGTCGAGCAGATGCCGTGCACACCGTCGGGTAAACCCGATCTCAGCGCGGTCCGGGAGCATTTCGTCGGCGTCGGCCATGCCTGACCGCACAGTCGGCGCTGTGCTGCGCACACAAGCCCGTGCGCGCGGCGACCATCCGCTGCTGATCTGCGACACCAACCGGTTGAGCTACGCCGAGGCCGAGCGTCGGTCGGCCCGATTGGCGCGCGGCCTGATCATGCTCGGCGCAGGCAAGGGCACGCACGTCGGTGTGTTGTACCCCAATGGGTCGGCCTTCGTCGTCGCTATGCTGGCGGTCGCGCGGATCGGCGCCGTCGTCATCCCGATCTCGACGATGGCGACCGCGCCGGAGATGCGCGAGCAACTCGCGCATGCCGACGTCGAGATCCTCTTGACCGCAGGGTCGTACCGCAACCATGACTATCGGCAGCGGCTCGCCGACGTCGACGGCCTCCCACTGTTGCGCCATATCCTCATCGACACCGAAGCGGCCGGGCCGGCCGACGCGGGCCTGCTGGCGGCGCTCGAGGACGACGTCGAGCCGTGCGACGAGGTGGCGATCATCTACACGTCGGGATCGACCAGCGCCCCGAAAGGCGTCGTGCACACCCACGCCGCGCTCCTCGACCATCAGGTGGTGCTCAACGAGATTCGCGGGTTGACCGCCGAGGTCAAACTGTTCAGCAACTCGCCGTTCTTCTGGATCGGCGGGTTCGCCTACTCGGTGCTGGCCACGCTGCTCGCGGGCGCGACGCTGCTGTGCTCCAACGCCGTCGATCCCGGTGTAACGCTCGACCTGCTGGAGGCCGAGAAGCCCACCATGACGAACGGATTCGTCGCAGGCATCGCCCATCTGGCGCGCCACCCGAGCCTGCCGAATCGTGACCTGTCCTCGATTCGGCGCGGAAACCTCTATCCGATCATGGCGCCCGAGGTTCGCCCCGCCGACCCCGAACTGCGCCACACCATGCTCGGTATGACGGAGTCCGGCAGCGTCATCCTGGCCTGCGCCGACGAATCCGACCAGCCCGAGCACCGCCGCGGATCCTTCGGCAAACCGGTACCAGGATTCGAGGTGAAGGTCGTCGATTCCGACAGGGGTGGGCCCGTCAGCGTCGGCGCCGTCGGCGAGCTGTGTGCGCGTGGGCCTTTCATGATGCAGCGGTACTACAGGCGCAGCCGCGAGGAGTGCTTCGACGCTGACGGCTGGTTCCACACCGGCGACCTGGTCCGCACGGACGCGGACGGCTTCTTCTACTTCGTAGGCCGCCGCGGCGCGATGATCAAGACAGCGGGCGCCAACGTCGCTCCCGCGGAGGTGGAACGGGCGATCGCGAAAGTGACGGGCGGTGCCGTCGCGCATGTGATCGGGCTGCCCGATGCCGAACGCGGCCAGATCGTCGGCGCGGTCGTCGCGCTGGAGGACGGCGCGTCGTTCGACGAAGCCGCCTGTCGCGAGCGACTCAAGGCCGAGTTGTCGGCATTCAAGATCCCCAGACGCTTCGCGGCGGTACCCGCCGCCCGCATCCCGGTGCTGTCGAGCGGAAAGGTCGACTTGTCCCGACTGACAGAGGTTTTCGATGTCTGACACGATCGACGCTTTGGTCCGACTGCGGGCTGTCGAGCACGGCGACAAGGCGGCGGTGATCGACCCGTCGGCCAGGATCACCTACGCAGAACTCGACGCGACGACACGTGAATTGGCCGCCGGGTTTGTGGCCGCGG
Source organism: Mycobacterium sp. 1164985.4 (assembly GCF_001668575.1). Lineage (GTDB taxonomy): Bacteria > Actinomycetota > Actinomycetes > Mycobacteriales > Mycobacteriaceae > Mycobacterium. Next base: position 36,238 of record NZ_LZMD01000040.1, on the reverse strand, counting down.
GCGTGGGCAAGGGCAGCCGGGTCGCGCTGATCATGCCCAACTCCGCCGAGTGGATGCGGATCGCGATCGCCCTGACCCGCGTCGGTGCCGTGCTGGTGCCGTTGAGCACGCTTCTGCAGCCGCCCGAACTGGCCGCCCAGCTTCGCATGGCCGCGGTGCAGTTCGTCGTGGCCGTCGAGGAGTTCCTCGGCCACCGCTACCTCGACGAGATCGCGGCTGAGCGTCACCGTCTCCCGGCGTTGCGTCAGATCTGGCGCGCCGACGAGCTCCCCTCCGGCGGTCAGGCGCCGGTCGGTGAGATCGCGGCCGCGGTGGCCCCGAGCGACACGTTGGCGATCATGTTCACCTCCGGCAGCAGCGGCCCACCCAAGGGCGTGATCCATTCGCACGGCAACGCTTTGGGCGCGGTGCGCTCCGGCATGGCGGCGCGTTGCATCTATTCCGACACCCGGCTGTACCTGCCGATGCCCTTCTTCTGGGTGGGGGGATTCGCCGGTGGTCTGCTGTCCGCGTTGCTGACCGGCGCCACGCTGATCACCGAGGAGATCCCCCGGCCGGAGACCACACTGCGCCTGATCGAACGCGAACGCGTCACGCTGTTCCGCGGCTGGCCCGACCAGGCCGAGGCGTTGGCGCGCCAATCGTCCACTATCGGTGCCGATCTGTCGTCGCTGCGGCCCGGGAGCCTGCCGGCGCTTTTGCCCGTAGAACTGCGCGGCGAGCCGGGCGCGCGGGCCAACCTGTTCGGTATGACCGAGTCGTTCGGGCCGTACTGCGGCTATCCCGCCGACACCGACATGCCGCGGTCTGCGTGGGGCAGTTGCGGTAAACCCTTCGACGGCATGGAGGTCCGCATCGTCGACACCGAGACCGGCGAGCCCGTGCCAACCGGAACCATCGGGATGATCCACATCCGCGGGCCGCACGTGATGCGCGGGGTCTGCCGTCGCAGCCGCGAAGACGTCTTCACGCCCGACGGCTATTACCCCACCGGCGACCTCGGTCATCTCGATGACGACGGGTTCATGTTCTATCACGGTCGCTGCGACGACATGTTCAAGGTCAGCGGCGCAACGGTTTACCCGAGCGAGGTCGAACGTGCGCTGCGCATTATCGACGGCGTGCGCAGCGCGGTCGTCACCGAGGTGGCGGGCGCCGTCGGGGCCGCGGTGGTGTCCGAGCGGCCCGTCGACGAGCTGCGCGCCGAGGCCCGAAAGCAGTTGAGCGCGTTCAAGGTTCCGACGGTGTGGCTGGTCACCGACACCGACGATGACATCCCCCGCAAGGCGTCGGGCAAGGTCGACGTGCGCGCACTGCGGGGAATTCTGCTCACCACGTCCGCCGAGCAGTCGTAAAAGTGCCTACTTTGCGCGGAAAATTGGCAGGTTTGCGTCTGCTCGCGGGATCAGGTGACCATGCCGCTCGCGGGGATCAGGTGACCACGCCGCGCTCGGTGAGGTGCTCGATCAGCGGCTCCGCACCGGCCGCGAGGTGCTCCGACATCTCGGCGCGGGCGCGGTTCGCATCGTGCTGCTCCAGCGCGGCCAAGAGCCGCCGGTGGTGATCGTTCGACCTCTCCGGCCAGCCCGCGATGGCCGGATACACCGACTCCGGTGCGTACCGGGTGATCTGCGACATCAGCTGGGCCAGCTTCGGGGAATCCGCGGCCACGTTGATCGCGCGGTGGAACTCGTGGTTGAGCCGGACCGCACGCTCGTCGTCGGCGGCCGCGTACGCCGCTTCGAGGTCGGTCTGGATCTGCTTGAGGTCGCGCAGTTGCTCGTCGGAGATGTTGGCCGCCGCCCGCGCCGCCAGCTCACCGCCGATGTAGGCCTGCACGTTCGACACGTCGGTGAGATCGCGTCCGGTCACCGGCAATACGACGAAGCCGCGGCGCGGCTGCTGGGCGAGCAGCCCTTCTGCCTTCAACTCGAACAGCGCCTCGCGGACCGGGGTGACGCTGATGCCGAGTTCGGCGGCCAGTTGATCCAGCCGTACGTACTCGCCGGCGGCGTAGGTGCCGTCGAAGATGCGCTTGCGCACGAAACGGGCGACGTCCTCGGCGAGTTGAGGCCGAAAGGCAAATTGGGGCGCTGTCACCGTCACACCTGATAGTCGGCGAGCAACCGCTTGCTGATGATGTTCTTCTGAATCTCGCTCGTACCCTCGCCGATCAGCAGGAACGGCGCATCGCGCATCAGGCGTTCGATCTCGTACTCTTTCGAATACCCGTAGCCGCCGTGGATCCGGAAACTCTGCTGGGTGACCTCCGAGCAGAATTCGCTCGCCAGGTACTTCGCCATTCCCGCGGCGACGTCGTTGCGCTCCCCGGAATCCTTCAACCGCGCGGCGTTCACCATCATCAGGTGCGCCGCCTCGACTTTCGTTGCCATCTCGGCAATCTGGAACGCGATGGCCTGGTGCTCGGAGATCGGCTTCCCGAACGTCTGCCGCTGCTGGGCGTAGCGCACGGCGAGTTCGAAGGCGCGGATGCCCACGCCGCAGGCCCGCGCCGAGACGTTGACCCGGCCGACCTCGATGCCGTCCATCATCTGGAAGAAGCCCTGCCCCGGCGCCTCGCCCAGGATGTCGTCGGCCTTGGCCACGTAGCCGTCGAAGATCAGCTCGGTCGTGTCGATGCCCTTGTAGCCGAGCTTGTCCAGCTTGCCCGGTATCGTCAGCCCCGGCGCGACTTCGCCGTAGCCGACCGGCTTCTCGACCAGGAACGCCGTCAGGTTGCGGTGCGGTTTGTCGGCGCCCTCGTCCGTGCGGACCAGCACGGCGACCAGCGTCGACGTACCGCCGTTGGTCAGCCACATCTTCTGGCCGTCGATCCGGTACGTGCCGTCGTCGTTGCGGGTGGCGCGTGTGCGGATCGCGGCGACGTCGGACCCCAACTCGGGTTCGGACATCGAGAATGCGCCGCGCGTCTCCCCTGTCGCCATCCGCGGAAGGTAATACTGCTTCTGCGCATCGGTGCCGTGCTGGCGCAGCATGTAGGCGACGATGAAGTGGGTGTTGAGCACGCCCGAGATGCTCATCCACCCGCGCGCCAACTCCTCGACGCACAGCGCGTAAGTGAGCAGCGATTCACCGAGGCCACCGTACTCCTCGGGGATCATCAGCCCGAACAGCCCCATCTCCTTCATCGCATCGACGATGGCCTGGGGGTAGGTGTCGGTCTTCTCGAACTCCGGCGCGTTCGGGATGATCTCCTTCTCGACGAATTGCCGCACGGTAGCAAGGATTTCGTTCTGCACATCGGTCAGGCCGACCGTCTGAGCGAGCTTAGTCATGCGCGACCCCGCCTCGCTTCTCGCTTGGCCGTCATGCGCCCACCCTTTCGAACACCGCAGCCAGCCCCTGGCCCCCGCCGATGCACATGGTCTCCAGGCCGTAGCGGGCGCCGCGCCTCGTCAGCTCGCGCGCCAGGGTCGCCAGCATGCGCCCACCCGTCGCGCCGACGGGATGTCCGAGCGAGATTCCCGAACCGTGCACATTCGTGCGCTCGCGATCGGCGTCACCGAAGTTCCACTCCCGCATCACCGCGAGCGCCTGCGCCGCGAAGGCCTCGTTCAGCTCGATCAGGTCGATATCGCTGAGCGTCAGCCCCGCCTTGCCCAACGCAGCCTCGGTGGCGGGCACGGGTCCGATGCCCATGACGTTGGGCGCCACACCCGCCGAACCCCACGACACCAGTCGCAACAGCGGAGTCAGACCCAGCTCCTCGGCCTTCTCGCGGGTGGTCACCACGCACATCGACGCCGCGTCGTTCTGACCGCTCGCATTGCCAGCGGTGACCGTCGCCTCCGGATCCTGCTTGCCGAGAACGGGTTTGAGCTTCGCCAGCGATTCCACGGAGGTGTCCGGTCGCGGGTGTTCGTCGGTGTCGACGGTCTCCTCGCCCTGACGGGTGCGTACTACGACCGGCACTATCTCCTCGGCCAGAATGCCGTCCTTCTGCGCGGCCACCGCGCGCCGATGCGACGTCGCGGCGAGTTCGTCCTGCTCTTGACGCGAGATGTTGTACTGCTTGCGCAGGTTCTCCGCAGTCTCGAGCATGCCGCCGGGCACCGGATGGTGTCGGCCGCCGGCGGTCGTGCGTCCGCGGGCCAGCGAGTCGTGCAACATGATGCCGCCCGACTTGGACCCCCACCGGATGTCGGTCGAGTAGAACGTCACGTTGCTCATGCTCTCGGCGCCGCCGGCCACCACGACGTCGTTGTCACCGCTGGCGACCTGCATGCACGCCTGGATGACGGCCTGCAGACCCGAGCCACACCGCCGGTCGACCTGCATACCGGGCACGGTGACCGGCAGGCCGGCGTCGAGCGCCACGACGCGTCCGATCGCGGGCGCCTCGCTGCTGGGATAGCAGTGTCCGAGGATCACGTCTTCGACTGCGACGGGGTCGATTCCGGTGCGATCGAGGAGTCCCTTGAGCGCGGTGACACCGAGGTCGACGGCGGTCAGCGACTTGAACATGCCGCCGTAGCGGCCGATCGGCGTACGCACCGGTTCGCAGATGACGGCCTCACGCATCAGACGTACCTCCCGCCGGTGACCTCGAGCACCGTGCCGGTCATGTACGACGACAAATCGCTGGCCAGAAACAGCGCAACCTTCGCGACCTCGTCGGGTTCGCCGGCCCGGCCCATCGGCACCTCGGCAAGTTTGGCGTCCCAGATCCGTTGCGGCATGGCCTCCGTCATCGCCGAGCGGATCAACCCGGGCTGAATCGCGTTGACCCGCACGCCAAGATGAGCCAGCTCCTTGGCCGCCGCTTTGGTCATGCCGACGATGCCCGCCTTGGCCGCCGAATAGTTGGTCTGCCCGACGAGGCCGACCTTGCCCGAGATCGACGACATGTTGATGATCGCGCCGCGCTTGTTCTCCCGCATGATCGGGGCGGCCGCCTTCAGGCCGTTCCACGTACCCTTCATGTGCACGGCGATGACTTGGTCGAACTGCTCCTCGGTCATCTTGCGAAGCGTTGCGTCGCGGGTGATCCCGGCGTTGTTGACCATGATGTCGAGACCGCCGAACCGCTCCACCGCCGCGGCGACCAGGGCGTCGACCTCATCGGTCTTGGTGACGTCGCTGCGCACCGCGATCGCGGCATCCTCGCCGCCGAGTCGCTTGGCCGCCTCCTCGGTGGCGGACAGGTCGAGATCGCCCAGCACCACGCGCGCGCCCTCGGCCACGAACCGCTCGGCGATCGCGTATCCCAGACCTTGTGCACCTCCGGTGACGACCGCCGTCTGTCCGGTCAACAGCGACACTTGATCACGCCCTTCCCCTGGTCAGGCCCGTTCGGGGCCGCGTCAGTCGAACATCATATTTCATATATGATCGCGCGAGTTCGGTGCGCACCACCCCCCGGCGGACTGGCATCGCGGCTGCCGAACGGAGACGGCGAAGGAGAAGGAGCAGGATGACGACGTCCGAAGTCAGCGACGAGGACTTCCAGGAGATCCTGGCGCAGACCCGTCACTTCGTACGGACCGCGGTGATCCCCCGTGAGCAGGAGATCCTGGCCGGCGACCGGGTGCCCGACGACCTTCGCGAACAGACCAAGAAGATGGGGCTGTTCGGGTACGCGATCCCGCAGGACTGGGGCGGACTGGGTCTGAACCTGTCGCAGGACGTCGAGCTCGCTATGGAGCTCGGATACACCTCGCTGGCCCTGCGCTCGATGTTCGGCACCAACAACGGCATCGCCGGCCAGGTGCTGGTCGGCTTCGGCACCGACGAGCAGAAGGCGCGCTGGCTCGAACCGATGGCCACCGGCGACGTCGTCGCATCGTTCGCGCTGACCGAACCCGGCGCGGGGTCCAACCCCTCCGGCCTGCGAACCAAAGCTGTTCGGCAAGGCTCCGGAAACAACACCGATTGGGTGATCACGGGCCAGAAGCGGTTCATCACCAACGCCCCGACCGCCGACCTGTTCGTCGTGTTCGCCCGCAGCCGCCCAGCCGACGCGGACGGTGCGGGCATCGCCGTGTTCCTGGTGCCCGCCGACACCGCCGGAGTCCAGGTCGGCACCAAGGACGCGAAGATGGGACAGGAAGGCGCGTGGACCGCCGACGTCAGCTTGGACGACGTTCGAGTGCCCGCAGAAGCGCTCGTCGGCGGCAGCGAGGACATCGGATACCGCGCCGCGATGATCTCGTTGGCGCGCGGACGTGTCCACATCGCCGCGCTGGCCGTCGGCGCCGCGCAGCGCGCGCTCGACGAATCGATCTCCTACGCTGCGACCGCAACGCAGGGCGGCACGCCGATCGGCAACTTTCAGCTGGTGCAGGCGATGCTCGCCGACCAGCAGACCGGCGTCATGGCCGGCCGCGCACTGGTCCGAGACACCGCGCGCCAGTGGGTGACCGGTGAGGACCGTCGGCTGGCGCCGTCGGCAGCGAAGTTGTTCTGCACCGAAATGGCTGGCGAGGTGGCCGATCTCGCGGTCCAGATCCATGGCGGCAGTGGCTACATGCGGGAGGTTCCCGTCGAGCGCATCTATCGCGACGTCCGGCTGCTGCGGCTCTACGAGGGCACCAGCGAAATCCAGCGACTCATCATCGGGTCGAACCTCGTCAAGGCGGCGCAGAAGGAACGTGCATGAGCAAGAGGCTGACCGACAGGGTCGCATTCATCACCGGCGCCGCGCGGGGTCAGGGGCGCGCGCACGCCGTCCGGATGGCCAACGAGGGCGCCGACATCATCGCCGTCGACATCGCCGGGAAGCTGCCCGACTGCGTGCCGTACGACCACGCGACCCCGGAGGACCTCGCCGAGACCGCCCGGCTGGTAGAGGCCATCGGTCGCCGCATCCTCACCGCGCAGGCCGACGTCCGGGACGCCGAAACCTTGAACGACGTTGTCGCCGAGGGGGTCGCCGCGTTCGGCCGCCTCGATGTGATCGTCGCAAACGCGGGTATCTCGCCCCCGCAGGTGTGGAACGAGATCGCCTCGGAGGACTTCCGCGACGTGATGGACATCAACGTCACGGGTACCTTCAACACCGTACGGGCCGGCGCGCAGCACATCATCGACGGCGGCCGGGGCGGGTCGATCATCCTGATCAGCTCGGCCGCAGGAATCAAGTTGCAGCCGTTCATGATTCACTACACAGCCAGTAAGCACGCCGTCACCGGCATGGCCCGCGCTCTCGCCGCCGAACTCGGCAAGCACTCGATCCGCGTCAACAGCGTGCATCCCGGTCCGGTGAACACCGCGATGGGTTCCGGCGACATGATCGCCGCGATCGGCAAGGTGATGGAGACCAATCCCCAGCTCCAGCACATGATGACGCCGTTCCTGCCGACGTGGATCCTCGAGCCCGAGGACGTCGCCGACGTGGTCTGCTGGCTGGCCAGCGATGACTCGAAACACCTGACGGCGACGGCCATCCCGGTGGATCAGGGCTCCACCCAGTACTGACGACAAGACGCAAATCTGCCCAATTTCGCGCGAAAATGGGCAGGTTCACGTCTGCTCGCGATAAAAAAGCCCCTACCGGATGAAGCGCACGATCGACTCCGCGACCGCGGCCGGCTTCTCCGAACCCTCGATCTCGATCGTCGTGGTCATCGTCGACTGCACGGCGCCGTCGAGCTGGTCGATCTTGGTCAGCTCCGCCCTGGCGCGGATCTTGGCGCCGACCTTCACCGGCGTGATGAAACGAACCTTGTTGTAGCCGTAGTTGATCGCCATCGTCACGTTGCCGACGGTGTAGAGCTGATGCGAGAAGTGCGGAAGCAGCGACAGTGTCAGCAGGCCGTGGGCGATGGTCCCGCCGAACGGTCCGTTCGCGGCCTTCTCCGGGTCGACGTGGATCCACTGATGATCCTCGGTCGCGTCGGCGAACAGGTTGACGCGGTCCTGGGTGACTTCGAGCCATTCCGTGGGACCGAGCTGGTCGCCCTCGGCCGCGATGAGCTCGTCGAGGTCGCTGAACTTCTTCACTACTTCTCCTTCGTACCGGCTGCGGGACCCGGCTAAAAGACGACGGTCTGGTTGCCGAATCGGATGATGCGATCCTCACAGTGCCACAGCACCGCTCGGGACAGAACAACGCGTTCCACATCCGATCCGAGGCGGATCAGATCCTCCACGCTGTGCCGATGGTCCACCCGCACGACATCCTGTTCGATGATCGGGCCCTCGTCGAGGTCTTCGGTCACGTAATGCGCCGTCGCGCCCACGAGCTTGACACCGCGCTCCTTGGCCCGTCGGTATGGCGCCGCGCCGATGAAGGCGGGCAGGAACGAATGGTGGATGTTGATCAACGGGCATCCCACCTCCGCGATGAACCGCGGCGTGAGGATCTGCATGTAGCGCGCGAGCACGACGAGGTCTACGTTGCCCCTCAGCAACTCGAGCTGGCGCCGCTCAGCCTCGTCGCGGATGTCCTTACTGGCCGGTACGTGAATGTACGGAACGGAGAACGGCCGGACCTGATCCGCGAGGTCGGGATGGTTCGCGACCACCATGGCCACCGACATGTCGAGCTCACCGCGGCGGTTGCGCCACAGCAGGTCGAGAAGGCAGTGATCTTCCTTCGACGCCATGATCGCCACACGTTTCGGCTTCGCAGCCTCGGTGAGGCGAAAATCCATACCGAAAGGTATTGCCACTCGCTCAGCGAACTCGTGCTCGAGCGAATCGCGCACCGCGGTCAAGCCCGGCAGGTGAAATATGGTGCGCTGCATGAACGTGCCGCCCGCCTGTTCGGTCGCATGCTGATCGAGCGAGACGATGTTCGCGCCGGCTTCGGCGAGGAACGCGCTGACGGCCGCCACCAGCCCCGGACGGTCCACGCAGCGCAGCAACAACCTGCCCATATCCTTGACGGGTAGGTTTCCGGCACCCGGACTGGGATACTCCCCGTCCACTCCTAAAGGGTGTCACTCAGCGGTCGGCGGCGCATGAGAAAAACCCGCATCGCGCGGTTCGGCACCCGAATCCGCTGACGCATATTCCAATCCGGAGGGGTCCGCCAATGCGCGGATCTCCAATTAGCTGGCAACCGGACGAGCAGTTCTCGGCCGTATCGTTTTCGTTTCGACAACGGACCTTTTTACAACAAGATCACCACGCTTCCTGGTAATAAAACAGCTCTCTCGGCGAGATACTCAGACGGATGTGGGAAATCCACATGTGATCAGCAGCGACCAGTCTTTACAGCGTCTCGTCACTGTCGGGCCCCGGTTGAATTCTGAGCAGCCTGCTCCGGAACTACCTGCTCACTTTTCGACCGGAACCGACAGTCACACCTGAAGTACCTGCGCGTCGACACGCTGAAGATCTACAGAGGCTTCGTTCGGGAGTTGTGCGTACACGCCGGCGATCTCGTCATCTCCGCGCTCGAGGAAGAGGTTCGCGCGCGGTGATCACCGACTGGTCGGCGAGGGCATGAAGCCGAACGGTTAACCCGCACCCTACTTAGGCACGGAAGCCGGCGCCTACGGGCATCCTTTTGAGCCCAGAGCCGCGGCGAGACGGAATCGTCACTCGCCCAGGGACGGATACCCGTGCAAATTGCCGCATCGCCACGACCCTGAATGACGGACCGTCCCGCGGCGGAGGTCTGTGTGTAAGCGGCGACTGCGCGCATGGCACATCGAGCCCGACAGTGCGAGCGGTTCGGAGATGAGCACCTCTAATCTGCCGAACCTACTGGCGCGCTGCCCGACGAGGCACACCCGCAGGATGTCACCCGACACCGCCCGACGACCGGTCTGTGGAAGCTGCGGGGCGCCGCTCGTCACCGTGACACCGTCCCGGGCGCGGACCGCCTTCGGACCCGCGGGCGTCATGAACACGGCGCCGACCGCGACCCCTTCCTCGAACACCAAGCGTTGCAGCGCATGGTCTGCGTGCATCTCGACGCCGCGGGTGGCAACTCCCTTATTGAGCAAGTCGAACACGGAGCCGACCAGGTCCCCGGAATCGGCGGCCAACGCGCCGATGTCGACGACCTCCAGGATCTGGCCATCCGACGCCTGTACGGTTGTCGCGCTCCAATCTGGCAGCCGCGTCGAGAGGTAGCCGAACGGGGTCGCCAGGCATTGCGCCGCCCATTCGCGCAGGCGCGCGCCGACGAACGGCGCAACCATCCGCCCCGCCTCGGCGGGTGCGCGCGACGGTACGGCACGGGTCGGCACGCCGAAATTGTCAGACTGCCGGCGCGGCGAACCGAGATCGGATGTCATCTCGGCGAAGAAACGCCGCGTGCACGGATCGGCCGAATACCTTCCAAGCCAATTGCGCTCGCCTGCGCCCCGGTCGGCGAGGAACACCTCACCGCCGAAATTGCAGAGCGCGATGGCGTGAGCCAGCCCGGCCGCGCCGGTGCCGACACATACCACGTCGACTTCGTCGTCCCACTCCACCGTTAACTTCTCCCAGGCCGCTTCGACTGCAGTAAAGTTTACGAAGCTGCGGCCGCGCCATAACGCGACGATTCGCAGACCCGCGAGAAGTTGCCATTGCCCGAAAGAGAGGGTGAAGAGTTTGCCTGGCGGGGCAGGGGCAACGCGATGGGTAGCAATTCCCGCGAGCGTGCGCAGATGCGACTGCGGCGGCGACGGGATATCTGCGGCACTGTGAAACCGGAGAGTGGCGCCGCGTGCTGCCACGAACCGGAAGTCATCACCCCAGTACTCTACAAACTTTTCGGATGTTATGGGGGCCTAACTATCGCGCAAGGTGGGCGTGCCGGACACAAGAGTCCGATGCGCGGAATCCTAGCGATGTCAGGCGAAAAGCTTGCCAGAGGAACAACGTTGCAGAAGAACGGTCGGCCGCCGCAGTGACACTCAGCTAACTGCAATGAATTCATCGACTGTGGTGATGAATCATCTGGATGACATTCTCACCGAGGCGGCGGTGACCATGGGGGCGATGTACTTTTCACTTCCGCTCTACAGACGTATTGGCCTCGGCGTCGCCGAATTCCGCAAAGACGAGCGCGGTCAGCGGTTCGATGAGGTACTGGCGCGCAGACTGTCCGGCTTGGAGACGCTAATCCGCAACTCCCCGAGAACAGCCGTCGGTAACTTGGCAACCCGACCGTCTCGTCGTCGCTCCATTGATTCAGTTATGCCCCCGTCGCCGCAGCCTGCCCGATCCACAATTTCCGCGCAGAGCGGCCGTTCACTTGAGCGCCCCCGCACGGGCACATAGTGAACTAGGTTTACTGTGTAGATCGTCAAGAGACAGGGGATGGACGATGGACCTCAGATGGTCGCCCGCCGACGCGGCGTTTCGTGACGAGGTGCGCAGCTTCCTCGACGAGAAGCTGACGCCGGAGCTGCGCCGCGCCGGCCGTCTCATGACCAGCGTGTACGCCGATCACGACGCGAGCATGGAGTGGCAGCGGATCCTGCACGAACGGGGTTGGGCCGCGCCGGCCTGGCCGGTCGAGCACGGCGGTTGCGACTGGAGCCTGACCCAGCACTACATCTTCAGCCGGGAATCCACGCTCGCAGGTGCGCCGTCGCTGTCGCCGATGGGCATCCGCATGGTCGCCCATGCCCTGATCAAATTCGGCACCGACGCGCAGAAGGACTTCTTCCTACCGCGCATCCTCACCGGCGAGGTCTTCTTCTGTCAGGGCTACTCCGAACCCGAGGCAGGGTCCGATCTGGCCGCCCTGTCGATGGCGGCCGTCGACGACGGGGACGACCTGGTCTGCACGGGCAGCAAGATCTGGACGACGCACGCCCGCGAAGCCAACTGGATGTTCGCGCTGGTGCGCACGTCGAGAACGCAGAAGAAGCAGCAGGGAATCACGTTCGTCCTCATCGACATGTCCTCCCCCGGCATCGAGATCCGGCCACTGGTGATGACATCGGGAGAAGAGGTTCAAAACCAGGTCTTCTTCGACGAGGTGCGGGTGTCCAAATCGAACGTCCTGGGAAAGATCGACGACGGTTGGACGGTCGCGAAGTACCTGCTGGAGTTCGAGCGCGGCGGCGGCGCGTCGTCGCCGGGACTGCAGGTGATGGCGCAGGAGATCGCGACGGTCGCGGCGAACCAACCCGGACCCGGCGGGGGCCGACTGATCGACGACCCGGCCTTCGCCCGCAAGCTCGCCGACGCCCGGATCCGCACCGAGGTGCTCGAGATCCTCGAGTACCGGGTGCTGGCGACGGTGGCCGAGGGGAAGAACCCCGGCGCGGCCTCGTCGATGCTCAAGGTGCTGGCGACCGAATTGAGCCAGGCCATCACCGAACTCGCGATGGAAGCGGCCGGCCCGCGGGCCCGGGTCTACCAGCCGCACGCCACCTGCCCCGGCGGCCCGATCGCGGATTTCGAGCCGCCGTCGGACGGCTACCTCAGCGGTGAGCCGTGGCAGGCCGTCGCACCCTTGCGCTACTTCAACGACCGGGCCGGCTCGATCTACGCCGGCAGCAACGAGATTCAGCGCAACATCCTGGCCAAAGCGGCGCTGGGACTCTGAGGGGGCTTGGAATGGACTTCAACCTGACCAAGGAACAGGAACTGCTGCGCGACGGCTTGAACAAGTTCTTGTCGAGCCGCTACGACCTCGAGTCGAGCCGCACCGCGGCCAAGACGGGCGCCGGATGGCAACCCGACATCTGGGCCGGCTTCGCCAACGAGCTCGGAATCCTGGGCGCCGCACTTCCGGAGGAGCTCGGGGGAATCGGCGGCGGGCCCGTGGAGGTGATGGTCATCGCCGAGGCGCTGGGGCAGGCGTTGGTGGTCGAACCGTATGTCGACACGGTGGTCGTCTCCGGCGGTCTGCTGCAGCGCGCCGGCGGCGAGGTGGCCTCGGCCCTGCTGGAGCGGATCGTCGAGGGCACGGCCATCGTCGCGCTGGCCGCATCCGAGGAGGCTTCCGGACACCACTGGGCGGAGGTGGCGACGACCGCCGAACGCGACGGCGACGGATGGGTGCTGCGCGGCTCCAAGATCGTCGTCGCGAGCGCACCCCTGGCGACCCATCTTCTGGTCACCGCGCGCACCGACAACGGAATCTCGCTGTTCCTCGTCGATCTGGGCTCGACCGGCGACGCCGTTATGGCTCATCACTACCGCACCATCGACGACCGCCGGGCCGCCGACCTGACGTTCGACGGTCTGCGGCTTCCCGCGGACGCGCTGCTCGGCGAGGAGGGCGGGGCGTGGCCGTCGCTGGCGCAGGCCTGCGACGAAGGTGCGGCCGCGGTCTGCGCGGAAGCGGTCGGGTGCATGCGGAAGGTGGTGGCCGACACCGTCGAGTACGCCAAGCAGCGGCACCAGTTCGGTCAGCCGATCGGCAGTTTCCAGGCGTTGCAGCACCGCATGGTCGACATGTACATGGAGCTCGAGCAGGCGGTGTCCGCCGCTTACCTCGCGGTGCTCAACCTGGAGGCCGAGCCGGAGGTACGGGCACGAGCCGTCTCGGCGGCCAAGGCCACCGTTGGCCGGGCCGCGCGCTTCATCGGCCAGCAGTCCGTCCAACTCCACGGCGGCATGGGCATGACCGAGGAGCTCGCGATCGGCCACTACTTCAAACGGCTGACCGCGCTGCAGTACGAGTTCGGCACCACCGACTTCCATGTGACCCGGTACGCGGAGCTGACCAAGGCCTGACACCCCGGCGCGTCGCTGTAAGGGACCAAAGGCCCTGTCTGTGCCACGGTTCGCCGATTAACGTCGGATCCGTAAGCGCAGCGTCGCGGAGGGAGAAGACCATGGCCGCCGGTCCGAGCGGAATTCTTGTCGGTGTCGACGGATCACCGGACTCGGAGGTGGCCATCCGGTGGGCGACCCATGAAGCCGTCCTGCGAGACCAGCCGATCCGGCTGCTCCATGCGATCGCCCCTGTCGTGGTGACCTGGCCGGTGGCGTATCTCGAAGCCAGCTACATCGATTCGATGGAGTCGAACGGCCGCGACATCATCGCCCAGGCGCAGAAGACGGTACAGGCCGCCGCCGGCGACAAGGTGCCGACGATCGAGACCGAGATCGTGAACGCCGCGGCGCCCTCGGCGCTCGTCACCGCCTCCCGCGACGCCTACATGACCGTGTCCGGCTCCCGGGGTCTCGGTGTTCTCGGTCGGGCCTTCCTCGGATCGGTCAGCAGTGGCCTGCTGCATCACGGACGCGGGCCGATCGCGATCGTGCGCACCGATGACGCACCCGCCGTCGACGCCACCGCGCCTGTGCTGGTCGGCGTCGACGGGTCGCCGGCCTCCGAAGAGGCCACCGCGCTGGCATTCGACGAAGCCTCGAGGCGCGGCGTGCCGCTCGTCGCACTGCACGCGTGGAGCGATGCTTCGTTTCCCTCGATCGGCAGCGACTGGGAACGCTACGAGGACGCCGGGCATCGGATCCTCGCCGAGCGCCTCGCAGGTTGGCAGGAACGGTATCCGGACGTGCAGGTGCAGCGCCGCATCGTCAGCGACGACCCGGCCACCCGGCTCGTCGAGGCGTCGAAGGACGCTCAGCTCGTTGTAGTGGGCAGTCGGGGCCGGGGCGGGTTCTCCAGCCTGGTTCTGGGCTCGGTCGCGGCGAAGGTGGCTCAGGCCGCCACGTCGCCGGTGATCGTCGTCCGGCCGCGGTGAGCTACCCGGCGGCCTGAAGCTGAAGTTCGACGTACGCCGTGACGACGTCGGTCAACGCCCGTAGCTCACGGCCGACGTCGATCGGTTTCTCGACCGCCATCCGGGCCACCATCGCACCCATCAGCGTGGTCCAGATCAGGTTGCCGACCGCGTCGGCGTGTTTGCGATCGAGACCCTCGGCGAGGAACCGGCCGAGTCGGGTCAGCGTGGAGAACAATTCCGCCAGGTGACGCTGCTGCGCGTCCGCGCGGCCCGTCCGTGTCGCGATCAGGATCTCAAGTGCCGCAATGGATGTCGGGCTCAGAAAGGCGTCGGCGACGGCGTTGATCACCAGCCCGGTGCGCGCGTGTCCGTGGTGCTCCCCCAGCGCGGTCTGGACGTTGTTTAGGCAGGCCACCAGCTGGTCGAAGCCCTCGTCGACGACGGCCATCAACAGCCCGTCGCGATCCCCGAAGTGGTACTGGATGACCCCCCACGTCACACCCGCACGTTCAGTGATGTGCTTGGCGCTCGCCGCGGCGAAACCCTCCTCGAGGACACAGCGCACCGTCTCCTCGATGACCATCGCGCGGGTCCGATCTGCGCGGACCTGTTTGCCGTTCGGCGGGCGACGCGGCGCGACGTTGGCGGCCTGCGGCACGGCCCTACCTCTTGAACCGACCGGCGAACCCGCGCAGCGGCAGGTCGGCACTGGTGATCAAGCCCGGCGGTGCGGCCACCACCGACCGAATGGCGTGCAGCGCAGGCATTCCCGTGACCGTCATGCCGATGGATGCGAAGGCCTCGGGATTGGACAGGTCCACGCCGGGCTTCGGGAAGATCATGTGCTTGTTGTACACACACGGATCTCCCTTGATCTGCGTGATGTAGCAGCCCTTGATGTCCCAGTGCGGATCGGTGTGCGGGGTCATCTGCCATTCCAGATGCGTCTCCACCCGCGGTACGCCGTCGACCATGCCCTGATACTTGATGTAGTTGCCGCCAAGCGAGCCCTTCGGCAGCTGGTACCAGCCGAGGTCCACATCCTTTGTGCAGGCGCCTAATTCGTAGCTGAACTTGACCTCGTCGAGTATCAGGTCGAAGCAGTCGGCCATCATCAGCACGCTGTCGGCGAACACGCGGGTGTACTTCTCCAGCTTGCCGGGGATCGTGGGATCATCGACGGGCTGACCGTAGCCGACCTCGATCCAGGTGTCGCGCGAATGGTGACACGACACGTCGACCGATTCGATGGTGGTGATGTTTTCGATCTCGGCGACGTCCGCCGAACACACGACGCCGAGGATCTGGTTGAGCCCGGGGTTCATCCCGGTGCCGTAGAACGTCGAACCGCCCTTGCGGCAGGCCTCTTCGAGGAGTTGCGAAACGGGCTTACCCGAGGGATGCGGATGGTTGGTGTCACGGTGCCAGCCGGTGATCCAGTCCGCGGTGGTGACGATGTTGATACCCGCCTCGAGGACCCTGACGTAGAGATCCTCGTCGGGGAACACGCCGTGAAACGTCAGCACGTCGGGTTTGGCGGCGATGATCTCCTCGACCGTGCCGGTCGCTGTCACCCCGATCGGGTCGATGCCCACGATATCGCCGGCGTCACGGCCGATCTTCTCCGGCGTGTAGCAGTGCAGCCCGACGAGCTCGAGGTCCGGGTGCTCACCGATCCGCTTGATCATCTCGGTTCCCAGGTTTCCCGTGGCAACCTGAAACACACGTGTTGGGCGGGCGTGCTGTGCGGTCATCGGGTCGGGCCTTTCTCGGACGACGTTGCGGGACGGGAGGATTCGGATTCCACGGCGTTGCTGCCACGGCCGTCGGGATAGAACTGGGTGGCCCATTTGCGCAGCGCGGTGAAACCCTCGTATTCGGCCGTCGCCAGCGCGGGCGGGTCGGAATAACGCTGGTGCGACCAGATGTGCACATCCTGGGCGAACTGGCGGATGACCTCGGCGCCGAACTCGGTGGCCTTGGTCTCCGCCCGTTCGTCGTCGCGTCCGGGGGTCCGGCCGATGTAGACCATGAAACGAACATCGGACATGCGGTCGTCGACGGGGGTGATCGCCGAGATCGTCCGGTTGTCCACCATGCCCCAGCTCTTCGTCACCGCGATGCCCAACCCGCCGTTGATGGCCTCCACGCCGCTCTGCACGTCGTCGATCGACTGGTTCTCGTCACCTTCGAACGTGATGGTGAAGTCGACGTACGACCACGGTTCGGCGAAGTCGTGGCGCGTGAACACCGGAACGATAGGCGTCCTGTGCACGAACTTGAAGTGCGCGAAATCGACACCGTTCTCCAAGACGTACTGCGGGTGCATCTCGAGTCCCTCGCGAAAGAGGGTCATCGGCGGGTAATAGTCGGCCGCGGTGCGGGAGTCACCAAAATCGCCGAAGATGTCGGGCGCGTCGAAATAGGGCGCGCGTCCCTCGACGTCATGCCAGATGTAGATGGAGTCGTTGCGCTCGGCGACGGGATAACTGCGGATGCGGCGCCCGCGGTTCGGTCGCTCCTGGTACGGGATGCAGACGTTGCGCCCCTCGGAGTTCCACTGCCAGCCGTGGAACGGGCACTCGATGACCTCGCCCTCCACGTGCCCGCCGTAACCCAGATGGGCCCCGAGGTGCTCGCAGTAAGCGTCCATCACCACCGCCTGGCCGGATGTCGTTCGCCACGCGATCATTTCGCGGTCGAAGTACTTCATCCGCCGCACCTCACCGGTCGCGAGTTCGGTCGACCACGCCACCTGGAACCATCCGGTCGGCTTCATCGACAGGGGCGGCTTGGCCATCGGCGTCCTCTCGGGCTGCGCTGCCACTCGGGGTCGGTCCGACAAATCATAGAGCACTCAATGTAAAAGTTGCTAGGGGGTGATTTCACAGGATGCACGCCTGTCCGCAGAATGACCTGGTGGCGAATCGAATCCAGGAACTGCTCGGCGTCGACTTCCCCGTCGTGCAGGCGCCGATGACCTATATCGCGCGCGCCGAACTCGCCGCCGCGGTCTCCGAGGCAGGCGGACTGGGCATGATCGAGACGCTGACCGACGAGGGTCGCGCGGACCTGTACCGGGTGCGCGACCTCACCGACAAGCCGGTCGCGGCCAACCTAATGATCCAGGGCTGGAAGGCCGACCCTTCGATCGTCGACACCCTGGCGGCGGCCGAAGTGAGCCACGTCTTCACCTCGGCGGGCGACCCGGCGTTGTTCACCGCGCGACTGCACGACGCCGGCATGACCGTCGTGCACGTCGTGGGATCCCTCAAGGGCGCGCGCAAGGCCGCCGATGCCGGCGTCGACGCGCTGGTGGTCGAGGGCGTCGAGGGCGGTGGGTTCAAATCGCTTCTCGGAGCGTCGACGATGGTGCTGCTGCCTCTGGTCGCGGAGAACGTCGACTTACCAATCATCGCGGCGGGCGGGATGTGCGACGCCCGGTCGGCCGCCGCGGCGCTGGTGCTCGGCGCCGAGGGTGTGCAGATGGGCACCCGGATGCTGGCCAGCATCGAATCCGCCGTGCACGCGAACTTCAAGGACGCCATCGTGACGGCAGACGATGCCGGCACTGTGCTGCTCGACGTCCCCGGCAACCCGACGATGCGCGTCCTGCGGACCGGGCTGGCGTCGCGGGTCGCGGGTCACGAACCGGGCGCGCGGCTACTCGGCAAGATCACCGAGCTCTACTTCGGCGGCGATCTGAACGCCAGCCTGGCCAACACCGGTCAGGTGTCGTCGCGCATCCAAGAGTTGCTGCCGGTCGCCGACATCGTGCAGCGCACCTGGAACGAGATCGACGCCGCCTTGACCGACGCCAAGTCGAGGATGTAGCCGGGCGGCTAGGCGACGTGTTCGACGCTGCGCGCCGCGCGCTCGGCTTCCGGACACACCGCGCGTTTGGTGCGCGGCCCGCGGGCGCGCTGACGCAGTGCGACCATGGATCCCGAGCGGACGACGCCCAACGGACCGGATCCGGCGAACCGCGCGATACCCGAGGCCCGCAGGGCCACACCGGCTTTCGCCTGACGGTAGCCGACCCGGACACCCGCCGCGGCGACGACGAGAAGGGCGCCGACGCCCGGCAACGCGATGGCCGCCAACGCGGTCAGCGATGCCGGAACGAGAACCGCCTCGATGACGTGCTCGAAGATCGACCGTGCGCTGGCCGGGGCGGCAGCAGGTGCCAGCGGCACCGTTCCGGAAATCGACAGCGGTTGGACGGTGCCGGAGGGGATGACCTTTCCGGGCGCCGCGCTCGGGGCCATGGTGCCGAAGAGCGAGCCGTCGGCGGGAGACATCACGTGTGGCGCTTCGACGGCATGAAGTGCGATGAAGGGGCCGCCGGTCGGCGCGTTCACCTTCCGGACGTCGAGCGTGCCGCTCCCTCCGATCAGGGACTGGGGCGGATTGGACGACACCGGGATGCCGAGCATGGCGTAGAAGTCCGACGGAACCCGGCTGACCGCGCCCACCACCGTCGAAAGCATGGTCTGCAGCGACGTCATGGCGTCCCGTACCGGGGTGGTCGACGTCTGCAGCCCGGCGAGGGACTGCGACCACGTCGTCATCGCGCCGTTGATCCTGACGGACGCGTTGGTCAGCGGGCCCGCACTCTTGGCGTCGGGTGCCACGGGCTCGGCGCCGGTCGTCATGTCGGTCTGCGAAGCCGCCGAGCCAATTCCGGAGTTCGGATTGGCCTGAGGCCCGGAGCCGTCGGCGGGCACCGTCGAGACCGAGTCCTCGGTGCCGGTTTCGGTCGACAGTTCATGGGTGCCGGCCGTCTGGTCTTCGGTGGTCAGCGTCTGAACGCCGGCGTGCGCGCCCTGCTGCTCCGCGCCGGACGTGCCCTCGGATTCGGCGGGCGGGGTTTCCGTGGGCTTCGCTTCGTCGGTCGTAGCGTCCTTCTTGGCGTCCCTGTCGACGCCGCCCCGGAGGATGGTCGTCGGCCGAGTGAATCCGCTGCCCTGCCGCGATGGGGAGAACCGGGAGAAGTCCGGGAGACGGAGACGGAAGCGCCGATCGAGTTTCGGCTGAGTGCTGGTCGAGCTTCCCGTGGTCACGGAAGAGGTCGCGCCGGAGGACTCGGCACCCGTCGTGGTGCCGGAGCTCTGGCTGGTCCCTGTCGAGCCGCCAGTTGCGCCGGAGCCGGATTCGTCGGCGCTGGCGATGGCACCGCCGGCGCCGAGCAGCAAGCCGGCAGCGAGTACACAGACACCCGCCGAGATGCGCAAAGGTGACGTGGGAATGATCGCCTCCGTCCAAAAGAGAACCCTCGTGCAGAGGGTTCGATAGGAGATTGTTACATAAAAACGCCCCGGCAATACAGACCTATTGGTCACCTTCGCAGACAACTCACGGCAAATCTTTGCCAATGGAGAATCTTATGAATGGTGCGCCAAGATCAATCGCGCCAAGATCAGTTGCAATTGTCGATTCCCGGGTGGCGCCGGCAGGTGCTAGCCGACGCTATTCACGACACCATCGCGGCAGGTAGGCGTCGGTCACCACGCCGCGATGAAGCCTCGATGCCTGACCGTGAGGCCGGCCGCGAATGCTGTCTCCTCAACCCCGAAACAAAACCGCGGGCCGCCGATCTTGGTAGCCCGATTTGTAGCCGGGATTCGGTTTCACCGGAGGCCACGTGGCCTGGTTTTAAGCGAAAGGTCTAAACAGCCCCGACTCGAGCGGCCGCTGACAGACTGTCCACGAGTCGGTGGCGCGGGGCGTCACCGCTTTGGAATGAGGTCCGGTGAAAGGCGGAACGCGATGACGGTGAGCGCTGACGAAGGCGTGCGAGACAGCCGGGACAGCGACGCCAAGCAGGGCAGCGCGATGATGATGCTCGTCGGCGCGGCCAACCGTGACCCGCGGCGGTTCGGGCCCGACAGCGAGCGGTTCGACATCCACCGCCCGCCGCGCCAGCATCTCGGCTTCGGGGTGGGCACGCACTTCTGCCTCGGCAGGGCGCTTGCACGACTGGAGGGACGCATCGCCCTGGACGAGATTCTCGACCGGTTCCCGGACTGGCGCGTCGACCTCACCGATGCCGAGCTCAGCCCGACGTCCACCGTGCGTGGATGGGAGTCGATGCCTGCCGTGGTGGACTGAGCGACGAGTCATACGACAAGCACAGAGTCTTCGCCCCTGACGCTTCTGCGTCGGAGGCGTTCAGCTGCCCGGCTGCCGGGCCGCGTACTGAAGTACGACAAATTGGAGGAAGCGCACATGCCAGAGTTCGACTACGAAGAGATGAAACGGGAAGCCGAGCAGCACATCCGGTTTGAGAAGGACAGAAAGAACCGGATCGCCTACATCACGTTCGCCCGCCCGGAGGCCCAGAACTCGACGACGATGGGCATGCGCCAGCTCTACGCCGACCTGATCCACAAATGCAACGTCGACGACGACGTCAAGGTCGTCGTGATCCGTGGCGAGGGCGAGGATTTCGGCAGCGGCGGCGACCTTCCCGAGCAACGCGGCATGCTGGAGAACCCGGGCATGCCGCTGCTGCACGAACTCGCGATCAACGACGATGACGTCAAGTACCCGCCGGGTGGCTCGTATCGCTACCTCTCGACGGTGACCGACTTCTACGCCAAGGCGCGGGCCGGTAACCGGCCGCTGCAGGAGCTCCGCAAGATCAGCATCATCGAGGCGAAGGGGTACTGCTACGGCTGGCATTTCTATCAGGCCGGTGATGCGGACCTGGTGATCTCCTCCGAGGACGCGCTTTTCGGCCATCCGGCGTTCCGCTACGTCGGCTGGGGTCCGCGGCTGTGGTGGTGGGCCGAGACGATGGGGCTGCGCAAATTCTCCGAGATGTTGTTCACCGGAAGGCCGTTCAGCGCCAAGGAGATGTACGAGTGTGGCTTCCTGAACAGCGTGGTGCCCAGGGACCAGCTGGAAGCCGAGACCGAGAAGTATGCGCTGGCCTGCTCGAAATCCCGCCCGACCGACACCGTCGCGGTGCAGAAGACGTTCCTCGAGCTGTACAAGCAGCACAAGGGCGAGTACTTCGGGAGCCTGTTGACCGGCATGGTCGAAGGAATGCTGCCGATGATCCAGAACGACCAGCAGAACGACGTCGACCTCACCGAGGGCACCTTCGAGAAGGGGCTCAACAACGTGGTCAAGGACAACGATATGAACTTCCCCCCGGAGTGGCGGCTGAGCCGGTCGGGACGCAACAAGCCCTGACACCGTGTCGGCGCTGACCGGCTTCCGGATCATCGAGGTGGCCGAGCGGGTCACCGGCGAGTACTGCGGCAAGCTGCTCGCCGATCTGGGCGCCGACGTCATCAAGGTCGAGCGGCCCGGGTGGGGAAGCCCCACCCGGGCGCTGGCCCCCCTGGTCGGAGGCGACGACGGACATGAGCGCAGCGGGCTCTTCGCGTACCTCAACACCAACAAGCGTTCCGTCGAATTCGACACCGCCGCGACGCATGAGCTGATCGCCACCGCCGACGCGGTGATCGACGACCACGGCGCGGCGTGGGCCGTCGAGCAGGGGTTGAGCCCGGAAGAGGTCGCTCGGCGGCACCCCCACGTGGTGTTCTGCACCGTCACGCCGTACGGGCGGGCAGCGCCGCAGGAGTTCGACAATGCCCAGAGCCTCAACGTCTTTCACGCTAGCGGGTGGGGATACCACAACCCCAGCCACGCCGATGCGGACCGGCCGCCACTGAAGGGACCGGGCCGATTCCTCGCCGATTACGAGGCCGCCCTCGATGCGGCCCTGTGCGTGGCGTCGGCGCTGTTCGACCGGATGCACAGCGGCCGAGGCGAGTACATCGACGTGTCACAGCAGGCGGTTCTGGCTTCGCGAGCCGATTGCATCCTCGGCCGGTTCGTCACCGGTGAGATTGCCCCGCAGGATCGCCGCGACGATTATGACCAGGCGGGACCCGCGTCCTTCTTCGCGAGTCGCGATGGGTTCGTCTATCTCTACATGACCAGTCGCGCCCATTGGCTGGGCCTCAAATCACTGATGGGCGCGCCGGGGTGGCTCGACGAATTCGACGACGACTGGCTGGAATTCGGTGTCACGCCGCGGCGCGTCGCCGATTTCCGTCGCGGCTTCGCCGACTGGATGCGGGACAGGCCGGGCGACGTCACCGCGGAAGAGGCGCAGCGACTCGGCGTTCCCCTGGTACCGGTCAACGGTGCCGCCGAACTCATGCGTTCACCTCAGTACCGACACCGTGGGTTTTTTCGGGACGTCACCGACCCTGAGCTCGGCACCGCCGCCTATCCCACCGCCGGCTACCGGTTCAGCGCGTCGCCGACCGAGATCAAACGTCCCGCACCGAGCCTCGGTCAGCACACCGACGAGGTGCGGGCCGAACTCTTCAGCCCGCGTACGGCTCCCGCGGTCAAGCACCCACAACTCAAAGCCCCGCGAGACCCGCGGGGTGGCCCGTTGCAGGGTGTGCGGATCGTCGAACTGACCAAAGTGTGGGCCGGACCGTATGCCGGCAAGCTGCTCGCCTTCCTCGGCGCAGAGGTCATCAAGGTCGAGTGCTCGGCGACCCCTGAGGAGATGCGCGCCTACGGCGGCACCGACATCAATCACGCTCCGTACTTCCTGAGCATCAACCCCGAGGTCCTCAGCGTCGACATCGACATCAAGACAGCGCGAGACCGGGATGACCTGCGGGCGTTGATCTCCCGCAGCGATATCGTGCTCAACAACTTGCGACCCGGCGCCATGGAACGGCAGGGTCTCGGCTACCGGGAACTGACCGCACTCAAGACCGACATCATCTCGGTGTCCATCAAGATGTGGGGCAATGACGGACCGCTGGGCCACCAGACCGGCTATGCACCGAGTTTCGCCGCGCTTGCGGGCCTCGCCGCGTTGGTCGGCTATCCGGACGGGCCTCCCCTCGGCGCGAGTATGCGATACGGCGACTCCACAGTGGGTGCCGCCGCAGCATTGGCCGCCGTCGCGGCGCTGCTGCACCGGGAACGGACCGGCCAGGGCCAGTTCGTCGACGTCTCCGCCGTCGAGGTGCTCTCGTCGATGGTCGGCGACTGCCTCTTCGAGCAGAACCTGACCGGTCGGCTGCTCGGGCCGGACGGCAACCGCCATCCCGACATGGCGCCGCACGGTTGCTACCGGTGTGCGGGCGGCGAGTGGATTGCGATCGCCGTGGCGAACGACGGTGCCTGGCAAGGCATGTGCGAGGTATTCGATGCGGAGTACCTCGCTGACCGATATCCGACGACGGATGCGCGCCGCCGCGATGAGGCGGCCCTCGATGCCGAACTGACCACCTTGACCCGCCACCACGACGCTTCCGGCCTGGCGCACCGGCTGCGGTCGGTCGGCGTCGGCGCGGCCAAGAGTGCGACCGCCACCGACGTGATCGGCGATGAATTGCTCTGGGAACGCGGCACGTATCGTTTCGTGTCGGACCGGGTCGAGGGACAGCGACCGGTGCTGGGGCCGTCGTGGTCGATGACCCGGGGCGCCCGGATCGAGCGCGGCGCTCCGGACCTCGGAGAACACAACGACTATGTGCTCGGCGACATCCTCGGGCAGGCGGGAGTCAAAAACACGTGACCGTGTTGACCGGGACGGTGGCGCTGGTGACCGGCGCCAGCAGCGGGATCGGCGCGGCGACCGCCCGCGCGCTGGCCGCCGAGGGCGCATCGATTGCTTTGGTGGCGCGGCGTCGCGACCGGCTGAACGCGCTCGCCGACGAGATAGCGGCGGCCGGCGGTAGGGCAATGGCCGTGCCCGCCGATGTCACCGACGCCGAACAGGTGGCGATCGCGGCGGCGACGACCGTCGGCGAGTGGGGCCGCATCGACACGCTGGTCAACAACGCCGGCCTGTTGCGAATGGGTGACGCCGCCGAAGCGCCCCTGTCCGACTGGGAGGCTTTGGTTTCCGTCAACATCCACGGCGTGCTGTACGCCACGCGTGCGTCCCTCCCCCATCTGATCGCCGCGGCCGAAGACTCCCCGCGCGGCGTCGCCGACGTGGTCACGATCAGCTCGACCGGCGGGCGGGTCGCCAGGCCAGGGACCGCCGTCTATTCGCTCACGAAGTTCGGCGTCAACGCGTTCAGTGAGGGCATCCGTCAGGAACTCATCGGCAAGCGGGTGCGCGTCGGAATCGTCGAGCCGGGCACGGTCGAGACCGAGATCTTCGATCACCTTGACCCGCAGGCGCTTACCGCTCAGAAAGCCAGGACGGCGGGAATGGTCAAACTGACACCCGAGGACATCGCCGACGCGGTTGCGTACATGGTGACACGCGACCGGCGCGTCGCGGTAAACGAGATCCTTGTGCGCGCAGCGGAACAGACATGGTGAAGATCGACTGGGTGCGCGGCGACGCGACCGGCCTCGCGTTCCCCGCCCACCCCGACGCGCTCCGCAGGGCCGGGACCGGTTTCCTCACCGACGCGTTGCGCGCCTACGGCACGCTGTCGGCCAACGACGAGGTGGTCGCGATCGATCGCTTCGATGAGGTCTCCGGCGGCAGCACGGGGCGCAAGGCCGCGCTGACTGTGCGCTATTCGCGTCGCCATCCTCACTCGCGCACCGACCTGTTCGTGAAGTTCTCGCGTGACTTCGACAATCCGGTGCGCGATATCGGGCGCACCCAGATGGAGCCCGAGACCCGATTCGCCGCGCTCACCCGTGCGCCGGGCTTTCCCATCGCCGTGCCGGCCACCCTGTTCGCCGACTTCCACAGCGAAACCGGAACCGGGTTGATGATCAGCGAGCGGATCGTATTCGGGACAGGAGGCATCGAACCGCAGCACCACAAGTGCCTGGATTACGAGATGACCGATCCGGCAGGGCATTACCGGGCGCTGCTGACCGCGGTCGCGCGCTTGGCGGGAACCGAGCGGTCGGGTCGGCTGCCCGGCGAACTTCTCGCCCCGTTCGCGGTCGATCTGCGGGCGGCGACGGTGGGCCAACCGCCGACATACAGCGCCGACCAACTCGAGCGCCGACTACGCCGGCTGGTCGAGTTCGTCGAAGCTCATGAGGGCTTGTTCCCTGCGAACATACGGTCGTCGTCGTTCCTGTCGAGGCTCGTCGCCGATATCCCGGAGCTGATTCGGCGCGAAGCGGAGGTGTTCGAGCTCCTGAGCGCCGACGCCGACTATCTGGCGTTGTGCCACTGGAATGCCAACGTCGACAACGCCTGGTTCTGGCGCGGCGATGACGACGAGCTGTGCTGCGGCCTGATGGACTGGGGCTGCGTCAGCCGGATGAATGTGGCGATGGCGGTGTGGGGTTCACTGTCCGGGGCCGAAACCTCGTTGTGGGACGACCATCTCGACGAGCTGCTCGAGATGTTCTGCAAGGAGGTGCTCGCAACCGGCGGCCCGGCGCTTGACCCGGCCACAGTCGAGCGTCACCTGGTCCTGTACGCGACGCTGATGGGCGCCACGTGGCTGCTCGACGTGCCGGCGCTGATCCGCAAGCGCCTGCCCGATGCCGGCCCGCACACCACACGCACCGATCCGCGCATCAAAACCGACGAAGGTCTCCGCGCACCGTTGCAGATGTTGACCAATGTTTTGAACGTGTGGCAGACCCGCGGCGGCTGATTCTCAACGGATCAGCGTTCGGACCTACTCACGGGCGAAGAACTCCTGGTCCTCGCCCCCACCCCTGCCTGCCATCCCATCGCCAGTCGGTCAGCGTCCTGAACGTCATCCGCGCCTTCGGCGCAAACCGTGGTCGTCCCTGGCGTCGAGCACCTCGCAGGTGCCATCTGACCTCGTCCACTGCGAGGCCCGGCGGTGATCACCGACTTAGTAGCCCCACTCGGGAGTTAAATTAAGCGATTAATTCAGCGGCGTGGTGCTTGCCCGCGCCCCCCACACCGCACGACGATGGGACGGTGCCGGCGTCAGCGCGCGTTCTCGTGGCCGGGTCCGGGTTCGCCGGACTGTGGGCCGCGCTTGGCGCCGCGCGCCGCCTCGACGATCTCGGCCTCGACACCGTCGACGTCACCGTCGTTAGCTCCAAGCCGTATCACGACATCCGGGTGCGCAATTACGAGCCGGACCTGCGTCCGTGCCGAATCCCGCTGTCACAGTTGCTCGATCCGGTCGGTGTAGGTCATATCACTGCGGACGTGGTCGAAATCGACTCCGCTGCAGCGAAAATCAACACCGCCGACGGAGGGACGATGGGCTACGACCGCCTCGTGCTGGCGGTGGGCAGCCGCGTCGCCAGACCCGATATTCCGGGTCTGGCGGAGTTCGGGTTCGACGTCGACACCTACGACGGGGCGGTGCGTCTGCAGGAGCACCTTCGCTCGCTGCAGCGCAACGATCCGGCGTCGGCGACAGTTGTCGTCGTCGGTGCAGGCCTCACGGGCATCGAGACGGCCAGCGAGTTGCCCGCGAGGTTGATGGATGCACTCGGGGTGACGCCGCGCGTGGTGCTCGTCGACCGGAACGCGCACGTCGGCTCCGACATGGGCGAGTCGGCGCGCCCGGTCATCGAGAAAGCGCTGCGCGACAACGGTGTCGAGGCGATCACTGGCGTGGGCGTCACCGCGGTCGGCGAACGCTGCGTCGCGCTGTCGACGGGTGAGGTCATCGATACGGCCACCGTCGTCTGGTGTGCCGGTATGCGCGCCCATCCGCTGACGAGTCGACTGGGCGTACCGGTGGACCCGCTGGGTCGCGTACCGGTCGATGATCATCTGCGGGTCGAGGGCGTGACCGGCGTGTTCGCCGCGGGTGACGTGGCCGCGGCGCGGATGGACGACGAACACATGTCGGTGATGTCGTGTCAGCACGGCCGGCCGATGGGTCGCTACGCGGGCTACAACGTGATCGGCGATCTTCTGGGCCTGCCCATGCTGACGCTCCGTATTCCGTGGTACGTCACGGTGCTCGACCTGGGTCCGGCCGGCGCCGTCTACACCGAGGGCTGGGATCGCCACGTCGTCAGCACCGGTGGGGCGGCCAAGGCGACGAAGCGGATCATCAACGGCGAGCGGATCTATCCCCCGCTGACCGGCGACCGCTCGGCGCTCCTCGCCGCGGCGGCGCCGGAACTGCAGAGCGCCCCCGCCTATGAGCAGTGATTACCTGCCGTTTCGCTCGCGGTGCTGACATCCGGGCCAGCAGCAGGGACGGCGCTTACCTTCTTCGAGTTCCTCCTGCGTCCGCCGGATCCGCCGTTCGCGCGTCTTCTCCTGCTTGGCGTCTTCGACCCAGCAGATGAACTCGTTGCGCGCCAGCGGCGTGATGTCGTTCCAGGCGGCAAGCGCGGTGTCGTTGGCGAGCAACGCCTTACGCAGATCGGTCGGCAGTTTGTGCACGACGCCGCCGGATACTCGCGAGCTACCCATGGGCGCAGGATAGACGCCCGGAAGGCAGACTTGCCGCATGAGGTCGGGTTTGACCATCGGGGAGTTCGCGACGGTGACGCACTTGAGCGTGAGGACGCTGCGCCGCTACCACGAGACGAAACTGCTCGAGCCCGCTACCGTCGATCCGTTCACCGGGTACCGGTACTACTCCATCGAACAGATCCCGACCGCGCAGGTGATCCATCGTCTTCGCCAGCTCGATGTGCCTCTCGCCGAGGTCCGGGCCATCCTCGACACCGAAGATCCGCAGCAGCGTGCCGAGGTGATCGTCGGTCATGTGCGACGGCTCGAGGCCGAGTTGAGCCGGACGCGCGCCGCCATAACATCCCTACGCCGTCTGTTGGGCCCCGAACCGACGGATCTGGACGTCGAACTGCGGTCCGTTCCCGCCTTCCGGGTCGCCGCGATCACCGGCCTTGTCCGCCTCGACGATTCGCTCGCGTGGTACGACGATGCGATGGCCGAGCTGGACAGAGCGTTTCCCGAAGCCGAGCGCACCGGGCCGCCCGGCGGGCGTTACGCCAACGAACTGTTCACCCAAGGGGTCGGGTCGATGACCGTCTTCCGGCCGGTCTGCTCCCCACGGGCATCGGGCCGCATCGAGGCCATCGACCTTCCGGCGGCCGTTATCGCGATTACCGTCCATGAAGGTCCGCACGACGATCTCGACGTCACCTATGGTCGTCTCGGGGCGTGGGTGATGGAGAATGCGCTCACCGTCGACGGACCGGTCCACGAAACCTACGTGGCGGGTCCTCGCGACACGGCGGACCCGACGCGGTGGCGGACGGAGATCGGGTGGCCGGTGTTTCGGGTGACGCCGGGCGGTGACCGAGACCTCGACCCGACGGCCTGACTCCTACTCGCCCGGCGGAAAATCCGCTCCGCGGGAGAGCTTTTCGTAAGCGCGGATCTCGGTGAGCGAATCTTCGAGCGCGGTGACCACGGTGTCGTAGCCGTCGCTGCCGAGAACGAGTCTCCGGGGCGGCCGCTTTCCGGCCATGGCGGTGATGACCGCACGCACTCCTCGCCGCGGGTCACCGCGCTGCGTGCCGTCCTGTTCAACCATCGAGGCGCGGACCCGTTCGAGCACCGCTTGGTACTCGGGGATGGACTCTTGGATCGGTTCGTCGGCGAAGCCGGCGTAGGCGCGGGTTCGGAAGGCTCCGGGTTCGACCGCCATCACGTGGATGCCCAGGTGCTCGACCTCGGCGCGGAGAACCTCGGTGACGGCCTCGATCGCGAATTTGGTGGCGCTGTAATGACCGAATCCGGTGACGCCATTCAGTCCGGCGACCGATGACATGTTGATGACCCATCCGCTCCCCCTGGTCCGCATACCGGGAAGGGCCGCGCGGATCACGGACAGCACCGCGAAGAAGTTGAGCTCGAACATCTTCCGGACCGATGCGTCGTCCATGCCCTCGATCGACCCGTACCAGCCGCGGCCTGCGTTGTTGACCAGGATGTCGATGCCACCGAATGTCCGCTCTGCGGCGCGCACCGACTCCTCCACCTTCTTGGCGTCGGTGACGTCAAGCGGGAGAACGAGCGCCCTCCCGCCGTGCTGCGCCACCCATTCGCTCAGTTCGTCCGGTCGGCGGGCCGTGAGTGCGACGCGGTCGCCGATCTCGAGTGCGGCGTCGGCGAACGCCATGCCGAAGCCGCCCGGGGTGCCACCTGTGATGAACCACGTCTTCGTCATGATTGGATCTCCGGCCGGGCGCTGAGCCGGAAGTGCAAGTTTGCGGCGCCGCGGTCCTGGTGGGCGGCGAGGCAGGTGGTAACCGAAACGGGCGGTTCATGCCGCGTGATCGAGCCGTCGACTGTCATTGCA
The DNA here is from genome assembly GCF_001668575.1 of Mycobacterium sp. 1164985.4. GTDB lineage: Bacteria > Actinomycetota > Actinomycetes > Mycobacteriales > Mycobacteriaceae > Mycobacterium. The sequence goes on along the minus strand of NZ_LZMD01000040.1, from coordinate 6,483 downwards.
CCACCGTCCACCCTCCCCCTGGGGGAGGGTCAAGAAAGAAACTGGGGATCCCCGACGGGAACAGTGAATGCGTCATATTGCGCTCCGCTGGGTATGAAAGGCGCGACACTGACGGCACCGCGCATAGCGACGACGCAAGAGGGCCTGAGCAGGAGACCGTGATGTCGACAGACACCCAACACGAACCGGAGACCACGTCCCCCGCGAGCGTGGCCGCCATGTTCTTCGACCGCGTTCGCAAGTCCGCCGAACGGGAGGCCTTCCGCAAACTCGACGGCGACCGGTGGGTCTCGATCAGCTGGAAGGAAGCCGCCGACCATGTCGAGACGTTGGCCGCCGGACTGTTGGCGCTAGGCATCCAGCCCGAGGAACGCATCGGAATCGCGTCGAGCACGAGATACGAATGGATCCTCGCGGACCTGGCCATCATGTGCGCCGGAGCCGCGACGACAACCGTCTACCCCACGACCAACGCCACCGACACGGCCTTCATCTTGAGCGATTCGGAATCTCGAATCGTCTTCGCTGAAGATGAGGCGCAGCTCGAGAAGTTGCGGGAGAAGCGCGACGACCTCCCGAAGCTCGAAAAGGTTGTCGTTTTCGACGGAGAGGGTGACGGCGAGCTCATCATGTCGCTCGCCGAACTGGCCGAGCTCGGAAAGACATACCTGTCCGACCATCCCTCGTGCGTTGAGTCGACGGCGGACGCCATCACGCCCGACCAACTCGCGACGCTGATCTACACCTCCGGCACGACCGGTAAGCCCAAAGGGGTGCGACTGTCGCATGCGGCATGGGTGTACGAGGGGACCACGGTCGCCGGCTTCGACATCCTGCACGAGGACGATCTGCAGTTGTTGTGGCTGCCGCTGGCCCACGCATTCGGCAAGGTGCTGATCTCGGCGCAACTGGCGTGCGGCTTCGCCAGTGCGATCGACGGCCGCGTCGACAAGATCGTCGCAAACCTCGCCGAGGTGAAGCCGACGTTCATGGGCGCCGCGCCACGCATCTTCGAGAAGGCCCACGCACGTGTCGTCACATCGCAGGAGGGCGTGAAGGAGAAGTTGTCGGCTGCCGCCTTCGCCGTCGGGCGTCAGGTCGATCAGTACCGGCTCGCCGGCAAGTCGGTCCCGCTTCCGCTGAAGGCCGCGCACAGCGTGTTCGACCGCCTCGTCTTCAGCAAGGTGCGAGCGGTCTTCGGCGGACGCATCAAGTTCTTCATCTCCGGCTCAGCGCCGCTGAACCGCGACATCGCCGAATGGTTCCACGCCGCCGGGCTGCTGATACTCGAAGGCTACGGCTTGACCGAGACCGCGGCTGGGGCGTTCATCAACCGGCCCGACAACTACAAGCTGGGCACCGTGGGCCAGGTTTTCGACGGCACGTCGGTGCGTATCGCCGACGACGGCGAGGTGCAGGTCAAGGGGCCATGCGTGATGGACGGCTACCACAACCTGCCCGACAAGACAGCCGAGTCGATGACCGAGGACGGCTGGCTGCGCACCGGCGACCGAGGCCAACTGGACGACGACGGCTTCTTGACCATCACAGGGCGAATCAAGGAGTTGTTCAAGACATCCGGGGGCAAGTACGTGGCGCCGCCCGCGATCGAAGGCCGATTCATGGCGCTCTGCCCGTATGCGAGCCACATCCTGGTCTTCGGCGAATCACGCAAGTTCTGCGTCGCACTGATCACCCTCGACCCCGACGAACTGTCGGGCTGGGCCAAACAGCACGGCCTCGGCGACCGGAGCTACGAGGATCTGGTGCAGTCGGATGAGGTCCGCGACATGATCGGCGGCTATGTCGACGAGCTCAACTCGCAGCTGAACCGGTGGGAAACCATCAAGAAGTGGGAACTGCTCGACCACGAGCTCTCCGTCGAGGGTGGTGAGCTCACCCCGTCGCTGAAGGTCAAGCGCTCGGTCGTCGAGGAGAAGAACCAGGAACTGCTCGACTCGTTCTACTCCTGACGCGCCTCACCCGTAATTCTCAAGCCACTCAACGCCGCTGGCGGGATGTGACAGCGGCAACGCCGTAGGAAGATCCGTCGCAGGGGGTGTCAAATCGGCGACGTCTGCGCTACTCTTTTACACAAGATCATATTGTAAAAAGTAGCGGGAGGTTCCGCATGCGGGGCCGACGTCGCCGGCACGGGCCGGCTCACAGCACACTCTCAGACCGGCGCCGCCGGAACGCGCCGCGACGTACGACCGACGGCAGCGTTTGTGCCGCGAGGCATTCTCGCGCAGCAAAACACGCTGTTTCGCGGCGCCTTCCGTCATCTGTAGACCGTCGCGCCACTGCGTTCTGCACCGTCGCTCGTAAGCGAGCCCACCTATGACCGGCTGAGCGCCGGGCTAGCCGGTCCGCACCATCGCCACCGCGATGGGGACAGGAGGAAACCGTGACCGCCGAAGCGCCGCCCGCGGTAGTAGAAGCTCGCCGCCCGTTCCCAGCCCGCGTCGGCCTGAAGGGCACGCTCGTCTACAGGCTGGTGACGACCACCGATCACAAGCTCATCGGAATCATGTATGTCGTCACCTGTTTCGGCTTCTTCTTCGCGGGCGGCCTGATGGCGTTGTTGATCCGCGCCGAGTTGGCGAGCCCGGGTTTGCAATTCCTTTCCAACGAGCAGTACAACCAGCTGTTCACCATGCACGGCACGATCATGCTGCTGTTTTACGCCACCCCGATCGTGTTCGGCTTCGCCAACTTGGTTCTGCCGCTTCAAATCGGCGCACCCGATGTCGCCTTCCCCCGGCTGAATGCGTTGTCTTACTGGCTGTTTCTGTTCGGCGGTCTGATCGTATTGTCGGGATTCATCACGCCGACCGGAGCGGCGGATTTCGGTTGGACCGCCTACACGCCGCTCTCGGATGCGATCCACTCCCCGGGAGCCGGCGGTGATCTGTGGATCTTGGGCCTGGCCGTGGGCGGATTGGGCACGATTCTGGGCGCGGTCAACATGGTCACCACCGTGGTGTGCATGCGCGCGCCGGGCATGACGATGTTCCGGATGCCGATCTTCACCTGGAACATACTCATCACCTCCATCCTCGTGTTGATGGTGTTCCCGCTGCTGACCTCCGCGTTGATGGGGTTGGCTGCCGACCGGCACCTGGGCGCTCACGTCTACGACGCCGCGAACGGCGGCGCGATCCTGTGGCAGCACCTGTTCTGGTTCTTCGGCCACCCGGAGGTCTATGTGGTGGCCTTGCCGTTCTTCGGCATCGTCACCGAGATCGTTCCCGTCTTCTCCCGCAAGCCCATGTTCGGCTACAACAACATGGTCTTCGCGACGATGGGCATCGCCGCATTGTCGATGGCGGTCTGGGCTCACCACATGTTCGCGACGGGCGCGGTGTTGCTGCCGTTCTTCTCCTTCATGAGCTACATGATCGCGGTGCCGACCGGCATCAAGTTCTTCAACTGGATCGGCACAATGTGGAAGGGCCAGTTGACCTTTGAGACGCCGATGCTGTTTTCGGTCGGGTTCATGGTGACCTTCCTGCTCGGTGGCCTGTCCGGGGTGATGCTGGCCAGCCCACCGATCGACTTCCACGTCACCGACACCTACTTCTTGGTCGCCCATTTCCACTACGTGCTGTTCGGCACCATCGTGTTCGCCACCTTCGCAGGAATCTACTTCTGGTTCCCGAAGATGACCGGCCGACTGCTCGACGAACGACTGGGCAAGCTGCACTTCTGGCTGACGCTGATCGGCTTCCACACCACGTTCCTCGTGCAGCACTGGCTGGGCAATGAGGGTATGCCGCGCCGTTACGCCGACTACCTGCCGTCCGACGGCTTCACCACGCTCAACGTCGTCTCGTCCATCGGGTCGTTCATCTTGGGTGTATCGATGATCGTGTTCACGTGGAACGTGGTGAGAAGCTGGCGATTCGGCGAGCCGGTGACCGTCGATGACCCCTGGGGTTTCGGCAACTCGCTGGAGTGGGCCACCAGTTGCCCGCCGCCACGGCACAACTTCACGGAAATCCCGCGCATCCGCTCGGAGCGCCCGGCGTTCGAACTGCATTACCCCTGGATGGTCGACCGTATGCGCGCCGAATCCCACATCGGGCGTCATCGCGAAGCCGACGCGGTCCCTCACTGATCCCCGGGACGAGGCCCCTAGTTTTTACAAGTAATACCTGTGTAAACTAGGTGGCATGACCTACGTGATCGGCAAGAATTGTGTGGACGTCATGGATCGGGCGTGCGTCGATGAGTGCCCGGTGGATTGCATTTACGAGGGCGGCAGGGCGCTGTACATCCATCCGGATGAGTGCGTGGATTGCGGTGCCTGCGAACCGGTATGCCCAGTCGAGGCGATCTACTACGAAGACGACCTGCCCGCCGACGAACACGGACACCTCGCCGACAACGCCGCGTTCTTCTTCGACACGCTGCCCGGACGGGACGCCCCGTTGGGCTCGCCGGGAGGGGCGGCCAAGCTGGGGCCGGTGCCCGCCGATGCCCCGTTGGTGGCCGCAATGGAGCGGCAGGACCAGCCGTGAGCGGCCGCCGCGAGGACGTATTCGAGTTGCTACGAAGCGCAGATGCCGCGTTGAGCATCGCCGAAATCGCCGAGCGGTTGGACGTTCACCCCAATACCGCGCGGTTTCACCTCGACTCGCTGGTCCAGTCCGGTCGGGTGCACGCCGTGGAGGCCGACCGCACCGGACCGGGCCGGCCGCCGTTGATGTTTCGCGCCGTTGTGGGCATGGATCCGGGCGGCCCGCGCGATTACCGAACGCTGGCCGCCGTCCTTGCCGACGCGCTCGCGCGCCAAGCCCAGCCCGAGCGTCGTGCCGTCGCGGCCGGTCGCGCCTGGGCCGATCACGTCGCCGAGCCTGGGAGAGCGCGCAGCCGTCGGCAGGCCGTCGATCGGCTCAGTGATCTGCTTGCCGAGTTGGGGTTCGCGCCCGAAAAGCGATCGACTACAACGGGTCCCGGTGAGATCGGGTTGCGCAACTGCCCGTTCCTGGAGGTGGCGGGCAGCCGCCGCGATGTGGTCTGCCCGGTCCATCTCGGGCTCATGCAAGGCGCGCTGGAGGTTTGGGACGCTCCGATCACCGTCGATGCGCTGACGCCGTTCGCTGAACCGGATCTGTGTGTGGCGCACCTGGCCTCGACGACAACGGCCTCGTGATTAGCCCGGAGTGACGCGTCGAGGAGGCGGGAACACCATGAAATCCATTCCGTTGCAGGTGCTTGCGGACGAACAACTCGGCCGGGCACGTCGGTACGGCGGGCATGCGGCCTATACGGTTCACGGCGGCCCGGACCGCGGACTCCGCCAAACGGTGGTCGCGCTGACCAAAGGCCTCCGGTTGCGACAGGAAGCCGATCCGGCCGAGGCGACCCTTCAGGTGCTACGGGGGCGTGTGCGGCTGAGCACCGTCGATGACCGCTGGGATGGTGTCGTCGGTGACCAGCTCACCTTGCCGACTCGCCGTCACTGCCTGGACGCGCTGCAGGACTCGGTCATCTTGCTCACCGTCCATACCGATGCGCCGCATATCCCAGGTACGGCGTTCGACAGATCCAAGCAGCCGGCATGACCGCGCGCCTGGACCACACATCGCGGGCGTGCGAGTTATCCGAGGTCGACCTCGACACCATCGCCTGGGGATTCCTCGGATCGGAGTTCACCGGCCTGACTTACGCCGACTGGCCGATCGAACGCAGAGTGGATGCTTTTCTCGCGCACCGCGGCATGACCGACATCCTCGACGACGGCGACGCCGACGTCGCCGTCGTGCAGCACGTACTCACCAACATCGGGGCGGCGCTGCGCGACGGTACATTGCCCACGGCCACTTGGGAGACCTCACGCCGGAACCGCGCGGCAGCGGCACGCGGCGCGTCCGGCCCGGCGATGCGGAGTGTCCGATATGGGTGATAAACCGCTTGCGCGCGATCTCGCCACCCGTGCGGACGTCGAAGCGTTGTTGGTCCGCTTCTACACCGAAGCGTTCCGCGACGAGCTGCTCGCCGAGCCGTTCGCCGAGCTGGCTGCGCAGGGACTGCACGAGCACCTTCCTGTCATGTGTGACTTTTGGGAGACCGTGCTCTTTCGAGCCGGGCTGTATCGACGAAACACGCTGAACGCGCACCGGCATGTCCATGGGCAGACGACCTTGGACGCAACGCATTTCGCGCGCTGGCTTCATCTGTGGACATCGACCATCGATCAGATGTACCGCGGCCCGGTCGCCGACCACGCCAAGGTTCAAGCCGCCCGGATTGCCACCGCCATGCACCGTCGCCTCACCGGCGTCCACGCCCTACAGCTCGCCGCGCTGGCCGTCACGACATCGGAGCGTGGGTGACACCGTCAGGGCAGAAGAACCGACAGCGGCCCGCCCTGATTTGTGTCTTGAGTCAAGAATTTGGCTGAAGTACCCCAGGTTTTGTTCCTACTCGGTTGCGAGGGCCGGGGTTGGCTGGCTCGCGGGGTGTGAGGTGCCGGTG
>NZ_LZMD01000039.1 GCF_001668575.1 Mycobacterium sp. 1164985.4 | reverse complement strand
GAGGCCGACCCCACCGAGCAGGTCGGGCCGCCATCGGGGCCGACCCAGCCCGATCGAGCGCAGCGCAATTCCACTGCGCCACAACAGGTATAACGCCAGCGCGCCCCACGCCGACAGCTGAAACACCCAGACGAGGTTGAGTCCGAGGTCGATGAGGTCGAACGGGGACCGGCGCGGATTGAGCGCGACGACCTGTCCGGACAGGCCGAGCAGCACTGATTCGATCAGGTTGAGCAGAGCGCTGTAGGCCGACAGGCCGAACGTCACCGCCAGCACGACGACGATCTCGATGCGCAGGGCCCGGCGGGCGGGGTCGGTGAGCTCGTCGGGGGCGCCGGTCACCGGAGCTACGGTAGTGCGGTCAGAGTTTCCGTGTGCGCAGCCCGTTGAGGAACGGGCAGCCCATCAGGACGCGGATGGCCTGGCTCAAACCGGTGACGTCGTCGACCGGCCGGGTGAACGGTAGCCGCACGTCGTGGTCGCCTTCGTCGCTCTCCACCCGCAGTTGCACGCCGTAGCGGTCCAGGCCCAGCGGGCGAACACGGCCGCGGCGCAACGACATCGGGAGTCGGCTGGCGAGCCGCTCGACCACATCGCGGTGTGCCGACTCCATGTGCTGCAGCCAGCACGACTCCATTGCGCAGAACGGGTCCGGCCGTGCGTCCAGCAGCGTGCTCACGCTGACCGACTCGGCGCCCGTGGAATCGGCGACGACGACGGAGTCGATCTCCAGCCGCAGGAGCGTGTATCCCTGGTCGCCGTCGGCGGGCGCGGAGTTCACCTGCAGCAGGGCCGGATTCGGGTCTTCCGAGGCGATCAGGTCGAGAAGGGCCGACACTTCGCCCGCGGCGACGTCGTGCAGGCGTCCCTGGATCCACACCAGCGAGCGCACCGGCTCACGCAGGGGCAGCGGCGCGTAGTCCGTCATCTCCAGCACGCCCTGCACACCACCGACTCCGGCCCCGACAGCCGCGGCGGCCACCGCGCTGTCCGCGGGGACGGTGATCGCGAACGAGCCGTCGTTGAGCAGGTGGTGAACGGGTGTCTCGGTCGGGCCGCTGTTCTCGCAGCCCTCGATCGCGAGCATCGCGCCGCCCGCCTTGGCGCACGCGCTGCGGATCCGCTCGGCTGTCGTCGGTGCCGTGACCGGTGTCGCCATCGCGCCTCCTTCAGATAAGGTGAGCCTAACTTAACTATCGACCGGCGAATCCTGCAAGGCCTTCGTGCAGCGGAACGGCATTACCGCGGCGACCCGATAGTGTTGATCTGTGCCGCGCATTGCTTATCTCGGACCCCAAGGGACATTCACCGAGGCGGCGCTGCTCGAGATGGCGGGGGGCGGCATGCTGCCCGGCGGGGCGGGCGCCGACGACGTGACCCCGGTCCCCTGTGACAGCACCATCGGCGCGCTCGAAGCGGTGCGCGACGAGCGCGCCGACTACGCCTGCGTGCCGATCGAGAACTCGATCGAGGGGTCGGTGCTTCCGACGTTGGACGGGCTCGCGACGGGCACGCCGCTACAGATTGTCGCCGAACTCACGCTCGACGTGTCGTTCACGATCGCCGTGCGTGACGGGACAGCGGTCGAAGAGGTCGCGACCATCGCCGCCTTCCCCGTCGCGGCCGCACAGGTGCGCAACTGGCTCGCCGAGCATCTGCCGTCGGCGCGGGTGGTGCCCGCCAACTCGAACGCCGCGGCGGCCAACGACGTCGCCGAGGGCCGCGCCGACGCGGGGGTGAGCACGGCGCTGGCGACCAAGCGCTACGGGCTCGTGGCGCTGGCGTCCGACGTCGTGGACGAACCCAACGCGCGCACCAGGTTCGTGCTCGTCGGACCGCCGGCCCCGCCGCCGCGGCGCACCGGCGCCGACCGCACCTCGGTGGTGCTGCGGCTCGACAACGTCCCCGGTGCGCTCGTATCGGCGCTGACCGAGCTCGCCGTGCGCGACATCGACCTGACCCGCATCGAATCACGGCCCACCCGAACGGGATTGGGCACCTACATCTTCTTCCTCGACTGCGTCGGCCACATCGACGACGATGCGGTGGCAGAGGCATTCAAGGCGCTGCACCGTCGTTGCTCGGATATGCGATTCCTCGGTTCATGGCCGACCGGAGCGGCCGCGGGCGCAGCGCCCCCCGGTCTCGACGAAGCCTCCCGCTGGCTGGCGCGCCTCAGAGAGGGGAAGCGTTGAGCGGGCGCCTGGTGCTGGTGCGCCACGGACAGTCGCTGGCCAACGTCGATCGTCGCCTCGACACCCGACCGCCGGGCGCGGAGCTGACCGACCTCGGCCGCGAGCAGGCGCGGACATTTGCACGGTCCATCGGCGGTCACCCCGCCGTTCCCGCGCTGCTGGCGCATTCGGTGGCACACCGGGCCCGCCAGACCGCCGAGGAGATCGCCGGCGCTCTGCGGCTGCCGCCAGTCGAACTCGGCGGTGTCCACGAGGTTCAGGTGGGTGATCTGGAGGATCGCAACGACGACGAGGCGATCGCGACGTTCGAGAGCATCTACCAGAAGTGGCACGACGGCGATCTCGACGTGCCCATGCCGAACGGCGAGACCGGTAACGACGTGCTGGAGCGATACGTGCCGACCATCACCCAACTGCGAATGCGTCACCTCGACGACGACTCGTGGCACGGCGACATCGTGGTGGTCAGCCACGGCGCAGCGATCCGGCTGGTGTCCTCGGTGCTGGCCGGGGTTGAGAGGAGCTTCGCGCTCGACCACCACCTCGGCAACACCGAGGCCGTCGTACTCGCACCGATCACCGACGGCCGGTGGAGCTGCGTGCAGTGGGGCTCGCTGACGCCGCCGTTCTACCCTGAGCCCGATGTGCACCCGGTCGAGGACGCGCTGCGCTCAGCCGACCCGATGGGCTGATACCGAAACGACGCTGGGCCCACAGCATGCTTGGGGAGTGCAGCCGATCGCCTCGCAGTCGATCACGAACGCGTGCGCGACTTCCGGCGTCACACAGTCAGGTTCGGTGCACTCGGTCCGATACGAGATGTGGTGGATGACGGTGCCATGGCAGTGCTCGAGGCCCGCCTCGCAGTCTCGGCACTCGGTCATGGCCCCTTGATAGCACCAACGGGTGACAAAGCGTGGTTGCCGCGCGGGCTATCCCCAGCCGAGTTCGTGCAGCCGTTCGTCGTCGATGCCGAAGTGGTGGGCGACCTCGTGGATGACGGTCACGGCGACCTCGTCGACGACGTCCTGTTCGCTGTCGCAGTGCTCCAGCAGCGCCTCGCGGTAGATGGTGATGGTGTCGGGCAGCGAGCCCGCGTACCACGAATCGCGTTCGGTGAGCGCGACGCCGTGATAGAGCCCGAGAAGATCGGGCTCCTCGTCGTTGCGGTCCTCGACCAGGACGACGACATTGTCCAGCGCGTCGGCGAGCTTCGGCGGAATCAGATCGAGCGCCTCGGAGACGAGTTCGTCGAACCGTTGCGGGCTCATCTGAACGACCATGCGATTACTGACCCGGCGGTGGCGGTGCGGCCGGCGGTGGGACCTGCTCGGGCGCGGGCGGCGGCGGAA
>NZ_LZMD01000038.1 GCF_001668575.1 Mycobacterium sp. 1164985.4 | reverse complement strand
CCCGGCACCGATTGGACGTAGCGGTCGGACGGATCGATGTTGACGCTGACGTGTTGGGTGGCGAGCGCGTCGCGGCCGCGATGCCCGTTGACGCCGCAGAGCAGGTGCCACGCGAAGCCGTCAGCCGTCGTCGCACCGGGTAGGTACAGCCCGATGTGGTGATCGAGATACCGGACCGCGGCGGCGTGTACCGCGTCGTGGCTACGACGGACATAGTCGTCGGGTTCGCCGACGGGCCACGGCGCGTCGAAGGCGCCGCAGAAGTAGGCGACGGTCGCGGGTCGATCATCGGCGGGCCAGTCCTCTGCCCACAGTGTCTGCGGCATCGAGGCCCAGGTGTCGAACGGAGGAAGGTAGGCGCTGGTGGTCACTCCGGGCCGGGGCCAGCCCAGGGTCGGTTCGTCCGGCCGCAGCCAGATCTGGAACGCCTGGGTCGCGACAGTCCGCACGTGCTCGGTCATCGCGCGCCACTCGGGCTGATCGTCGATGAGCTCTTCGGCGACGAGTTCCACCATGCTCAGTGACATCGCCAGGACCACGTGGTCGAAATCGGCTCCGCGCCGCAGTATCCGCGTTTCGACGTCACAGCGCTCGCCGAAATGTGATTCCAGCGTGTGCATTCCGGGCCGCTCCCGCACCTGACCGACGATCGGCTGGCTCGGGAACACGGGTAGCCCGCCCACCCGGATCAGCGGCTGATACTCGTCGACGTCCTGGGCCAACGCGAGCTGGCGGCCCACGCTGATCGCCTCAATGTGTCGCCTAGCGCGATCAAGATGCAGGCGGTCGACCCGATGGAAGAACTCGAACCGCACGCCTCGCCGCCGCAGCACCTGGTAGATGGGTGCGATGACGATCTCGCCCATCCCCGCGGTCATCTTCCAGAAGATCGCACCCTTGTACTCGAAAAGAACCAAGCCCGTGAGGAATACGGCCAGCCCCGCCGCGAACGCGGGCCGCTGCGGGTCCCCGTCGGCGTAGCCGAAAACAAGGTCGTAGAGGCCGCGGATCAGCGGGAACTCCAGGACGTCGGGGTGGGCGCCGTGTCGCAGGATCCACTGGCCGAAGTCCTCGTCATTGATGGCGCGGAAACCGCGGGGGTCGGTCACGAGATTATCGACGATGAGCCCGCGCACCACCGCCACGACGAGCGAGACCAGAAGCCAGGACCGCTTGTGGTCGGGGCGATGCTCGCAGTCGAGTGTCCGGCCGATCGCGGCGACGGCGTCGTCGAGCAGCTGCGTTCCCGAAGACCCGGTTTCGAGGGCGACGGTGAGCACCGCGAACGCCGCGCGCTGCACCGACTCGATCGCGGCTTCGGCGGACGGAAGGTGCGGAGAGGTCGAGAGGACGAGCCCGACCGGTTCGGTGTCGCGCAACGAGCGGGTGAAGTCGACGAGCAGTTGTGCCGCCCGGCGCAGGAACCCGACGGCGGTGATCTCACGCCCGGCTGAACCCGGCTCGCCAGGCAGCTCGTCGTTGCGGGTGAACGTGCCGAGCCAGGTCAGCCAGTCGTCACCCCACCGGTCCGCCAGCCCCAAGTTGTCGGCGGGTATCAGCGCCTGGTCCCAGGTGTGGATCGGAGCGGCGGGATCGGTTGTGGCGCGGTCTAGTTCGGTGTAGCACTCGCGAAGAAGGCCGAAGGCGTTCTCGTACGAACCGAGCCAGATGTGCAGTCCGTGTTCCTCGATGCGGCCGTGCGGACCTCTGCTCGACGCGGCCTTACCGCCGAGTCGCCAGCCGCGCTGGTAGACGGTGATCGAGTCGAACCGGTTCTGCCAACCTGGCTCGCTGAGCCGCCACGCCGCGCTGAGACCGGCCATGCCGCCGCCGAGGATGGCGACCTTGCCTCCGGGCCGTTTCACGCCAGCAGGGCTCGCGCCCGGGCCAGCTCGGGCCATGTGCTGTCCGGCGCGAACCGCGCGACGACGTCGGCAAGGATTCCGCGCTCGGAGTCTTCGCCCAGCTCGTAAATATCGGCCGCAGCACGCAATTCGAAAATCACGGCGCCTTGGTTGCGTGCCAGTGTGAGAGCGTCCTGTAGGCAGCGGTCTCGGGTTGCGGCGTCGTCTTCGGTGTGTGCCCGCAAGCGGTACAGCTCGGCGTCGTAGAAGTGCACGTCGGTGTCGGCCGCCAATTGCAGCGCGGCGTCGAGCCGCGCGCGGGCTTCGTCGGTCCTGCCCGCGGCGGACAGGAGCCTCGCGACGATGCTGTCGTAGAAGGTGAGGAACATCCGCACTTCCGCTGCGCGCCAGGCTTCGACGAGCATCGTCATGGTGCCGATGTGCCGTCCCAGCGCGGCAGGCTCGACATCCTCGGCGGTCAATGCCCGCAACCCGTCGACGGTGCACTGCTGAGTCGCGGCGATCAGTGCGAACGCGTCGAAGCCGTACCGTTCGGCGTCGGCGGCCATCGCCGCGACGATCGCCGCGGCCCGGTCGAGGTCACCCGCTTCGATGTACATCCACGCCTCGTAGCTTCGCGCGTAGGCGGCGCTGTACGGGCCCTGCGGGAAACCCAGGTGTTCGACGCGGCGGGCGGTGCGGTCGAACTCGGCTTGCGCTCCGGCGAAATCACCCATCACCAGCCGGGCGGCGGCCAGATGGGTGTAGATCGAGGCCAGCGGTTCGTTGGGGGTGAACCAGTGCGCCTCGTCTTCGCCGGCGCCGATGTCGGTGCGGGCCGCGACGGACTCCAATCCCTCCCTGGCGGAGAGGAATTGGCCCCGATACCACGCCAGCATCGCGAAGCCCGCGTCGTTGTTCACCAGGAACCACGCGACGTCGCCCTTTTGGCCGGCGCGAACCGCCGTGAGCACCTGTTCGGCGCGTTGCAGGTCGGCGCGAGTGGCGAAGTAGCCGTACAGGGCCGTCATCGTGGTCAGAAATTCCTCGGTGAGGTCGGTGCCCACCACCTGCAAGCAGCGTTCGAAGTCGATCGCGGCCTGTGCGCTGGAGGTACCCTCCACCGCTGACGCGAGAAAGCCTCGACGGAGCCGGATCTCGACTTCCCGCCGGTCGCGGTGGCCGCCGGGTGTCATGCGTTCGACTCGGGCGATCGCTTCGTTGAGGAAGCCGAGGGATTCTCCGAGCGCGCCGCGGCGCCGGGCGTCGGAGGCGGCCTGCTGGTAGGCCGTCGCCGCGTCGTCGAACCGCTGCGCCTCGTCGTAATGCCGTGCGACGAGCCGCCATTCGGGCCTTCCGTCGGCGGAGCCAGCGTCGAGGGCGGCCGCGATCCGGCCGTGCAACGTCCGTCGGACGCTCGGCGGTGACAGCTCGTAGGCCACCTCGCGGAGGAGTTCGTGGCGGAACCGGAAGGTGTCCGCGCTCGTCCGCTCGATGACGCGGGCATCCTCGAGGGCGCCGAGGACGTCGTCGACGTCGGCCTCGGGCAGGTCGGTCGCCGAGAGCAGCAGTTGGCGGTCGAACTCTCTGCCGATGGTGGCCGCGGCCTCGACGGTCGGCACGGTGTTACGGGTCGCGCGCAACCGTGACAGCAACGACTCGTACAGCGCATCGGGGACGTGCCCGTTCTGCCCTGCCGACAGCGGTACGCGGTCGAGCGCCGTGACGACTTCCTCGACGTACAGCGGTACCCCGTCGCACCGCTGCCGCACGGATCGCCGCACATCCGTCGACAGTTCGGGGGCGAGCGCACCGATCAATGCGTCGGTGTCGTCGTCGGTCAGGGGTTTGACGTCGAAGATCTTGACGTCGCCCACGCTCGGCAGCTTGGTGGCGTCGCGCGCGGTGATCACCACGAGCAGACGGCCGAGGCGGGCGCTCAGGATTCTGTCGACCACATCCACGGTCGACGGATCGAACCAGTGCAGGTCTTCGATGATCAAAAGGCCCGGACCCTGACCGGCGCACGCGATGAGGTAGTCGTAGACGCTCTCGGCGATGTCCTCGTAGAGCTTGCCGCCTTCGGCCTTGGCGGCTTGGTAACCCGCCTCGGCGGCGATGCCGAGAACCGGCGCCAGAAGGGGCAGCGTGGTCGACGGATCGCGTCCGAGTCCGGTGATCTCCTTCTCGAGCAAGCGCAGCCGTTCACCTTGTTCGGTGAGTCGACTGATGCCGCAACGGCGTTCGAGCAGGTCGCGAATGGGCTGGAGGCCCGCGGCGGTGTGGAAGGGCGAACCGAAGATCGTGATGACGGTTGCTCCGGATTGTTCGGCGAGGTTGACCGCCGCCTGGGCGAGACGGCTCTTGCCGATGCCGGCCTCGCCGACGAACGCAACGCCTACCGTGTCGAGGGTCCCCGCTCGCGCCTGCTCCCAAATCTGCTCGAGATAGGCTAACTCCTCGCGTCGGCCGACCAACGGCCCCAGGGGCGTTCGCGTCGGCATCGCCCGTTCGCCGAGCACCTCGTGGTGCGCGACGGGCTCCTCGACGCCCTTCACGGGCTGCGGAGGTCGCGACGTGAGCTCGAAGGTGTCGCGGATCAGGGGTTCGACGGCGTCGCTCACCACGACGGTGCCCGGCGGCGCGATGCTGGACACCCTGGCGGTCAGGTTCGCGGCGAATCCGTAGACGTCGTCCTGGCCGGTGTCGAGGTACACCAGCCCGCGGTGAACTCCCACGCGGACACTCACTTCGACGCCGAAGCGTTCTCGCGCCTGTGTGCTGAGCCGGGCCACGTCGCGGGTGATGTCCAGCCCGGCCTGCACGGCACGGCGGACGTCGTTCTCGTGCGCGCGGGGATAGCCGAAGACCACAAGCAGGCCGTCGCCCTTCGTCGAGCCGATGTGCCCTTCGTAGCGGTCGACGATGCGCTGCACCTGATCGCGGTACTTGCCGACGATGATGCGGTACGCCTCGGGCTCGATGCGGGTCGAGAGCACGGTGGAGTCGACGAGGTCGCAGAACAGCAGCGTCAGCCGACGCAGTTCACCGCCGGTCGTCGGTGCGGCGAGGAGGTCTTCGGCGTCGGGGTTCCGGTGGTCGACGGCCAACACCCGCTCGGCCAACGATGTCGCGGTCGCCCGGTCACCGCGGTTGATGGCTTGTACTGCTCGATCAAGCAATTCATCGACCGCTCGCCGGTGATCGCGTTCGGTCACAGCTCGATGAACACCTTTACGATTTGGTCGCTCTTGCCATCCGGATAGCCCACCCGAACGTCGCCGAAATAGACCGAGCCGGGCAGTCCGGTGGCGTCGACCTTGATCTGGAAGGTCACCTCGGTGGGCCCCAGCGTGCCGAGCGGCCTCAGCTGCGAATCCCTTCCGGCGTCGGGTACAAAGGTGATCCGATCGTCCGGTATGGAGTGGTAGCCGTTCGACAGCGGTGTCGCCAAGCCGAGATGACGCTGAACTTCGACCCGTATGGTCGGAAACTTCTGCGAGTGTACGGCGCGCTTGGGCGGCGGCGGCGCGGCGGCGGCGCCCGCAGAGCTCGCCGAGCTCGCTGAGCTCGCCGAACTCCCCGAACGCGCGGAGCCGCAGCCACAGTCACCGACGGGTGCGCAAACCTTCTGTGACGAGCAGCAATTGAGGGCGGCGGTCGTGAAGGCGAGGCTGCCCTTGATGGCGACATCTACGAGTTGTTGGATCGTGGCGGTGCAGTCGTGGGGTTGCGGGCATTGCGGGTTGGGCTCGCCGACGTCGATACGACCGACTGGTCCGCGGGCAGAACAGCTGCAATTCATCAGTGCCCCTTGGGTTGCGGGGTTTGGCTCAGCATGAGACCAAGAATGCGCCACGGGTCGGTCGCCATCCGCGCCGACACCTTGGCGCCGAACTCGGCCATTTCAGCCGGGTCGAAACCGCATTTGGCCCAGTGATTCACCAGTCCGGCGTACTCGGTGGATACCTCGGTGACGCAGCTGGCCCACAGGTCGACCGCTTCGGTGACGGATGGAGCGAAGGATGGCTGGCACCCGCACGGCGCCGGCGCGGCCGCCGAGGCGCAGACTGTCGGGTCGATCGGCTTGGCGGGCTTGCCGGTCGGCACAGAAGCCGTGAAATCGACGAGGCCCGACGGCGGGTTCAATGCGCAGTCGATGAGCATGTTCTCCCCGATGGAGGCGTATCCGCCGATGACGGCGAACATGATGGTGGCGAGCGGCGGCACGCCTGCGAACTTCACCTCCTTCAGGGTCCTGATGCGCACGCCGCGTTCTTCCTTCTCGAAGCTGATGTAACCGCGGTCGAGGAGTGTGAAGCCGTCGTCTTTGGTGCTGGCCCGGTTGTCGTCGATGTCGTAGTTGATGAAGGCGCCGTCGCCTTTCTCGCCCTTCCAGTATTTGATCGCCGTCCGCAGTTGATAGCCGGGAAGAACGCCGCACAGGGTGCTGATGCTTTCCAGCACTCTGCTCCACCCGTAGCTGTCCGGAGACTTCGGTATGGGGCTCATATCGCAGAAGAAGGGACAGCAGTTGTCCCAGTTGAGTGGGTCGACCACCTTCTTGACTTTGTCGACAGTGAGCCGGTCTCTGAAATAGCTGACCTTCAGGACTGCATACTCGCCACACGCGTCCCGCCGGACGCGGTACCTGAACTCCACACTGCGCACATACGACAGCACCGCTGCACTGACCAGGCCTTGCTCCACCGCGGCTTCGATGACTCCCACGAAGCTGGGGCGGCCTTGGAGGTCGGAGTCGAACAAGTTGAGCAATTGCTGCCCGCCGGACTCCGAGACGGAACCGGTCTCGCCCGGAACGGCCACCGAGAGCGCACTGGCAAACAATTCACGTTCTTCGTCGGTCTGAGAGGACAGCTGCCAGTGAGCGCCGATGACGTACAGGAGCCGGGCCATCTCGACGGGTCCGATGCCGACTTCTTCTTGAACTGCGACGGTACTGCGCATCTCGGCAAACTCGCGTAACGCCTCTCTGCGCGAGGGGAATTCGGTTTGATCGGGATCAACCGAGAGTCGACGCACGAACTGCCGGACATCATTGAACCAGCCTTGACGCCCCGGACCGGTGGTTCCGGGGAGGAAGGCCTCCACCCTCTCGGTGACGCTCGGGTCGTCGAGGGCCACCACGGTGTCGTCGAGGGCGCCGTAGAGTGCGAGCAAAGAGTGAAGGGTGGCCATTCGGGTCTCCTCCCCCCGGCGGGTGTGCTTAGCATACCGTCCATCGCCTGTTCGAGCAGGCTATTGCCGGAGAGGTAAAAGCGCTTATGACCCGCACGTTTGGCGACGAGGGGAGCCTCGGGGACCTTCCGTGGGCGTCGGTGTTCGACCCGGCCGCCAATGCCCGCGCCCTGAGCGCGATCCAGGCGGAGGGGTTCCGGGCGGCCAGCCAGATCGTCGATAGGTTCGTGCGCCTCGCCTCGCCGGATGGCGAGGCTGCGACGACGGAACCGCCTCGGGGTGCCCCCGACCTCGAGCAGCTGACGCGCGCATGGTGGTCGGTGGCCGGCCAGTTTCTGCTCGGCGGGCGTGCTCGCGACGTCGAACTCGATTTGTCCAGTCCGGGAGGCCAGCATGGCGTCGCACTGGAGTCGGCGATACCGGGCCGCGCGGAGACGGTGGTGTGGGTACACAACCGCACCGATCACGATTTCGGGCGAATCCAGTTGCGGTGCAGCGACCTTCTCGCGCGAAGCGGCGCGCTGATCAGGGCGCGTGAACTGACGTTGGACCCGTCAATGGTGGAGATGCCACCGAGGTGTAGCCGCGGTATCGCTGTGGCACTGCAGGTTTCAGACTCGACGCCACCCGGGGTGTACCGGGGCACCATGCTCGTCGATGCCGACGACAACTTGTGGCTTCCGGTGGTTCTCACGGCGCGGGCACCGGGCCCATGACGAGCACGGCCGACCGGGCCGATCTGGTGTCGTCCGTCGACGAGCGGTTGCGTGAGGTGGCGCGCACGGTCCGGCGTTCGATGTTGGATGCGTTACCTGATGGGGAGCCGGGCCGTTGGCTGTACGCGCCGATGCGCGAGTACCCATCCCGGCCCGGTAAGGCGTTGCGTCCGGCGCTGTGTCTGGCCGCGAGCCGGGTATTCGGCGCCGACGCCGACGACGCGCTCGGCGTCGCGGTGGCGATCGAGTTGCTGCACAACGCTTTTCTCGTGCACGACGACATCGCCGACGGCAGCGAGATGCGTCGAGGCAGGCCGACGTTGTCGGCGGGCTACGGGATGGCGGCGGCACTCAACGCGGGTGACGGGTTGGCCGTCGTGGCGGGACAGGTGCTGCGACGGGCCACCCGCCGCCTCGATCGCGATCTCGCCGACCTGGTGTGGGCGGAATTCGACACGATGGCGATGCGCACGCTCGAGGGCCAGGCGCTCGAAGTGGGTTGGCAGGCCGATGGAGTCGAGGATCTGGGGCCGTCGGACTACCTCGAGCTGATCATGCACAAGACATGCTGGTACACAACCATTCACCCGTTGCGGGTCGGTGCGATCGTCGGATCCCGGGGCACGGCGGATCTCGTACCGCTGGTGCGGTTCGGCTTCCACTTCGGCGCCGCGTTCCAGATCCGCGACGACCTGCTGAACCTCATCGGGGACGAACGCCTCTACGGCAAGGAGATTCTCGGCGATCTGTACGAGGGCAAACGGACGCTGGCGCTGCTGCATCTGCTGTCTGTCGCGCAGGGCAAAGACCGTGAGTTCGTTCGGGATTATCTGCGCCTACAACGCTCCGAGCGAACCCAGGAGCTGGTGCTGCGGGTCCGCGCTCTGATGGACGAGTACGGCAGCATCGAGTTCACCGGTCAGTATGCCGAAGGCATTCTGCTCGTGGCCGAGGAGTATTTCGAGCAGGCGTTCGCCGGTGCTCGCCCCGGTCCCGATCTGGACTTCTTGCGTGCCCTGGTGCCGTACGTGTGGGCGAGGTGGCGTTAGCGCCCGGTGCTATGCGGCCGGCGTGGGCGGAAACGCCGCATCGTCCTCGAGGACGCCGCGGTAGGCGTGTACCCGTCCGGGGATCGTGCTGAGCACCGCGACGGTACGCCCGCCGCGCCCGTACGCCGCGACGAACTCCCACTGGTCGAGGTCGCCCTCGATGATATCGACCGCATCGTGATCGGTTGGCAGACCCAGCATTTGGAGTTTCACGTCGTACTGGTCGGACCAGAAGTAGGGAATCTCGTCATAGCTCTCGGCGTGCTGCGGACCGGCCAACAGCGTCTGCGCCGCCGCCTCGCCCTGGCGGTTGGCGACGTCCCAGTGTTCGATCCGCAGATGGCGTTCGTAGCGCGGATGCCACCACCGCGCGACATCGCCGGCGGCCACGACGCCGCGGACCCCCTCGACTCTGCCGGTGGCATCGCAGAGCACGCCGTCGTCGATGCGCACTCCGGAGCCCTCGAGCCAGTCGGTCGCGGGCGTGACGCCCAGTCCGATCACGACGAGGTCGGCCTTGACCCGGGAACCGTCGGTCAACCGAAGTGCCTTCACCTTGCGCTTGCCCACGAATTTCTCGACGCCGACTCCGAGCCGCAGGTCGACACCGTGCTGCCGGTGCAGCTCGGCCCAATGCGGCGCCAGCTCTGCGCCGAGTGCGGACAACAGCGGGTTCGAACCGCGTTGAATCAGCGTCACATCCAAGTCGAGCGCCCGGCACGTCGCCGCCACCTCGACCCCGATGAATCCGCCGCCGACCACCGCGACACGGGGGCGCGAGGCGAGCCGTTCCCGGATGGCGAGGCAGTCGTCGACCGTGCGCAGCATCATCACGCCGTCGGGCACCGGACCGCCCGGCCACTCGCGAGGAACGGCGCCGCTGGCGATCACCAGCCCGTCGTATCGAAGTGAGAGCTCGCGACCCTCGTCTCGAACCCGGACGGTGCACGACTTGTCGTCCAGCCCTACCGCGGACGCGCCCCGCAGCACCCGGGCGTCGAGGTCGAACTGCGGTGCCATGTCGATGCCGGCCCGATGGATCTCGCCGGACAACAGCTTCTTCGACAGCGGTGGCCGGTGGTACGGGGGTTGACGCTCATCGCCGACGATCGTCAGCGCGCCGTCAAAGCCCTTCTGCCGCAGCGTCTCCGCCGCTCGCACGCCTGCGACACCGGCGCCGACGACAATCACGTCTCGCAATCCCGTCGCCATGGTCAGTCCTTCACCAGGATCGCGCGGGTGGGGCAGGAGACCTCAGCACCCTTCAACTGTTGGCGCAGTTCCTCGCCGGGCGCGTCCTGAAGCACGTGCAGACCGTCCTCGCGCACGTCGAACACTTCATGGCAGATGCTCATGCACACGCCGTTGCCGTCACACGTGTCGAGATCGACGATGACCTTCATCGCACTCCAGCCCCTTCCCTCTCCGTCGCCGTGGTGTTCCGCCGACTCGGTGACCCCGCACGTTCGCGCGCGGCCCGCGCTGCCGGCGAGTGCTCCAAGTAGTCGATGGCCATCTGTGTGTTGGCCTCGTGGCTCGGGTGGTGGCTGGGCCGCATGTATCGCAGGGGCACCGTCACGAGGAAGTTCCACGGGCCCGGCAACTTGTATTCGCGCGCGGCGCGCATCCAGTCCCGGAATCGCCACTTCTGGTCGATGGTCGGATCGTTGGCCATCAGGTAGCGCGCCCCGGCGATCCACCAGCCGACGAACAGCGGCGCGGTCATCAGCATCGCAAATGCTCGGATGAAGTAGCTGCCGCAGACGTGCTGGTACACGTCGAAGACCAGCGAGCGGTGCTCGACCTCCTCGGCGCCATGCCAACGGAGCAGGTCGAGCATGACGGGGTCGGTGCCGGCGTAGTCGAGTCCGCGGTTCTGCAGCACCCACTGGCCCAGCACCGCGGTGAAGTGTTCCAGCGCGGCCACATCGGCCAGCCGACGGTAGAGCCACCACCGCTTCAGCGGCGGCGGGAAGAACTTCGGCGGGTCGCCCAACGTCATCGACAAGGTCCTGCCGAGCCGATCGGTGTAGGGCTTGGTGTCGATGCCCTGCTCGGCCAGGTGGTCCAACACCACCTGGTGCGCCCAGGCGTGCCAGGACTCCTGCTGGATGAATGGTTTGATCGACGCCTCGAGTTCGGGATCGTCGACCAGAGACGACGCCTCCAGGACCGCCTTGATGAAGTGCCGTTCACCCTCGGGCAGGAGCAGATGCAGCACGTTCATCATGTGCGTGGAGAACGGATCGCCGGGGACCCAGTGGATCGGCGTCTCCGACCAATCGAAGCGGACCATCCGGCGGTATTTCGGATATCCGTCGTGGTGCTGTGCGACTTCGGGCATCGGTACCTCTTCCGCCAACCGACGGGCGGGCCGTCGGTCCTTCCTCGTTGAAGGTCCGGTCGAACACCGGTAGCGATGCGCGGTGAGCGACCGTCCGTGAGGTCGCGTACCCCGCCGAACCGTCCGCTACTCACCTCATCGGTGCCGGTTCGCTGTGAATCGGCTGCGGACTGGTGATTATTCGGCGAGCAGGTTCACTGCGCGGGTGAAGACACCAGGCGCCGACGCCGCTGCCGACACCAACCGCGAACGAACCGATGGAAACGCCGTGGCACGCACCAGTCCCGCGGTGACCATTCGGTAGCGACGCGACATCCGGCGCCAGCGCCGGTCGTAGTCGGCGGGTCGGTCCTTGACGATGCAGTCCACCAGCAACTCGGCGGCGCCGAAGGCGATACCCAGGCCCTCGCCGGTCAGTGCATCGACGTAGCCGGCAGCGTCACCGACGAGGAGGACCCGCCCGGCGATCCGCCGCCGCACCCGCTGCCGCAACGGTCCGGCCGCCAGGTCGGGAGCGTGAGCGCGCTCCGCGACGTGTTCGCGGAGCGCTGGAAACGATTCCAAATGGTGGTTGAACCCGCCTCGTCGCGCAGTGAGGACCGCGACGCCGACACAGTTTTCGGCGACGGGGGTGACGTAGGCTTCGCCGTCGTCGGACCAATACACCTCGACGCAGTCACTCCACGGAGCCACCGCGTAGTGCCGACGGATGCCCCACCGCCGCGGTCCCGACGCCGGGACGGCCAGCCCGAGCGAGGTGCGGATCGGCGAGTGCAGACCGTCCGCGGCGGCCAGATAGCGGGCTCGGAAGCCGTTGCAACGAACCGCGTCTGCATCCTGCTGCACCGCTCCGGCGGCCCCGCTCTCGATGCGGACCCCGGCTTTGGACGCCGCCTCCCACAACGCCTCGTGTAACACCGTCCTGCGGACTCCGCGCCCCGGCCCGCTGTCGAAGCGGCCGGTGACGCTGCGTCGCCCGTCGATGTACGTGATGCCCGAGAACGCTCGCCCCGCCGGATCGACACCCAGCCCCTGTAGCTCACACAACGTGTGTGGCATCAGCCCCTCACCGCATGCCTTGTCGACCGGTGCGGCCCGCCGCTCGATCAGCACGACCTCGAGACCGGCGCGGGCGCCGTGGATTGCGGTGGCCAGACCCGCCGGTCCGCCACCCGCCACCAGCAGGTCGATCATCGAAGGGCGGCCAGCGCCGCATTCTCGACCCGGATGCGCGTCCGCAGCAACGCCGTGTTGAGCACGGTGAACACCGCGGCGGTGAGCCAGGCGGTATGCACCATCGGTAGCGCCACCCCCTCGATGGCGACCGCGACGTAATTCGGGTGCGGTACAAGGCGATACGGCCCCCGGGTGACCCTGGCCGCGTCCGGGATGACGACGACGCGGGTATTCCACTGCCTGCCGAGCGTGGCGATGCACCACCATCGCAGGGCCTGGGCGGCGAGCACCAACGCGAACATCAGCCACCCCAGCGCGGGGACGAACGGTCGGAACGGGGCTTCCGCCACGCATCCGGCCAGCAGCCCGGCGTGCAGGGCCACCATCAGCGGATAGTGAGACGCGCCGGACTCCACACCGCCGTGTTCTCGACTCCACGACAGGTTGCGCTGGGACACAACGAGTTCAGCGATACGCTCGGCGGCCACCGCGGCGATCAGCAGCCCGTACCAGACCATGGTCAGTGCCAGCGCAGCAGCAACAGCTCCGCGCAGAAGCCGGGACCCATGGCCATCATCACCCCCGGTGTGCCGGTGGGCGGCGGCTTGGCGCGCGCATCGCGCAAGATGTGCAGCACCGACGACGACGACACGTTGCCGATCTCGGCGAGCGATCTCCACGACAGTTCGAGTGCGTCGTCGTCGAGGTTCAGTGCGGCCGCCATCGATTCGAGCACTCGCGGTCCGCCGGGGTGTGAGAGCCACGAGCCGATGTCGTCGACCGTCAGGTCATGGTCGGCGAGGAAGCTGGTGACGTCGTCGCCGAAGTAGCGTTCGATCAGGTCGGGCAGCCCGACCGAGAGCACGAGCTGGAAGCCCTCTGCGCGGACGTCCCAGCCCATGATGTCCAGCGAGTCGGGGTAGAGCCGGCTGCGTGTCGCGACCACATCCGGGCCGAGGGCGCCAATCGCTTCCGCGCGAGCCGAACCCACCGAGACAACCGCGGCCGCGCCGTCGGCGAACAGCGCGCTGCCGACGAGGGTCGGCATGGTCGGCGGCGCCGCGGGAAACATCAGCGAAGCCAGGTCGACCGAGACGAGCGCGGCGACGTCGTCGGGGTGCCCGACCAGGTAGTCGTGCAGGCGTGACACCCCGGCTGCGCCGGCCACGCAACCCAAACCGAAGATCGGGATCCTCCGCACGTCGGGCCGCAGTCCGAGCCGTCCGGCGATGCGCGCGTCCAGCGATGGAACGGCCACGCCCGTCGCGGTCGCGGTCATGATCAGATCCACGTCTTCGGGTCGCAATCCCGCATCGTCGAGCGCGCCCATCAGCGCTTCGCACCCGAGCTCCATGGCGTGTTCGAGCCATGTGTCGTTGGTTTGGCCGAAGTCGCGGAAGGTCAGGTAGTCGTCCATTGGGAGGATGAGATGACGGCCGTCGACCTTGGCGCTCGCGTGCAGTTCGCGCACGATGGCTTCGTATCTCGCGAAGGTTGGGACCTGCACGAACCGGTCGGTGATCTCTTGCTGGGAGTAGCGGTGCGGCGGCAGCACGCCGTGTACTCCTGCGATAACGCTCATGGTGCTCACTCTCTAGGCACGGATGCGGAGGGTTGCGGGTTCAACGATGTCGCGGGTTCGGCGGGGGCTTCTGGGTTTTCGCTGAGGCCGAGGTGGCGGTGCAGCGCGGCAAGCCAGTTGGGTGCCCACCAGTTCCATCTGCCCATCAGGTGCATGAAGGCGGGCACCAGCACCATTCGCACCAGCGTCGCGTCGACCAGGACGGCCAGTGCCAACCCGAGGCCGAAAAGCTTCAGCACCGACACGTTGGCCGCGATCAGCGCTGCGAACGATATCGACATGATGAGCGCGGCGGCGGTGATGACCCGTCCGGTGTGGGCGATGCCGAGCGCGACGCTCGCGTCGTTTCGTACGCGAGCGGCGAGGGCGGCACCGTCGGCTCGTGTCATGTCCGAGCGCAGCCAGTACTCGCGGATCCGCGAAACGAGGAAGACCTCGTAGTCCATCGACAGGCCGAACGCGATGCAGAAGAGCAACACCGGCACGTTGGCCACCAACGTGCCGCTCGGCGTGGTGCCGAGCGCGCCCAGGTGGCCGTCCTGGAAGATCCACACCATCGCGCCGAAGGCGGCCGTAAGCGAAAGGATGTTCAGCACAAGCGCTTTGAGTGGCACGACGACGCTGCCGGTCAACAGGAAGAGCAACGCCAGCATGATGACGGCGATGAGGCTCAGGACGAGCGGCAGCCGGGCGGTGATGGCGTCGACGCTGTCGCTGTTGGAGGCGGCGGTGCCGGTCAACAGCGCGTCGCGGCCGTCGGGTGCCGGCACTGCGTCGAGGCGATCGAGTTGGGTTTCGGAGGCGTCGGAGAACAGCGGGGCGGTGCTGTCGACGGTGAGGAAGGCGCTGCCTGCGGCCTGGCCGGTGGGCGCCGAGGGCGGGTCGATAAGCCGCCCGCCGGTGAACGTGCCGGTGGGCGCGGACACGGCTGAGACGTCAGGCACTTCTGACAGAGCGGTGGCATAGGCGCTGAACTCGTCGGGGCTGATGCCCTCTGCATCGGGCAGCACGATGGTCACGGCGGTGTCGGTGTTGGTGGCGAAGTCCTCGCGCAGCTGGTCGCCGACCTGGTGTGCCGAGGCGCTTGTGGGGAGCACGCGATCGTCGGGCAGGCCCGGGCGCACGCCGAAGAACGGCAAGCCGAGTACCACGAGGAGTACGACGCCGGCCAACCCGAGTGGAACGGCCCGGCGCATGACGAATGTGGCGCACCGGTACCAGAATCGACGCTCGACCCGCCGCGGCTCGGGTTCCGGTCGACCGAGGAGGCGGCGGGCCAGGCGGCGGACGTCGAGCGCGTCGATGCGTGGGCCGAGCAACACCAGCGCGGCGGGGGTGACCACAAGCGCGGCGACCGCACAGAACGCGACAGTCGCCACACCGGCGTAGGCGAACGACTTCAGGAAGTGCATGGGGAATAAGACGAGAACGGCCATCGACAGCGCGACGGTCGTCGCGGAGAACACGACGGTGCGGCCGGCGGTGGTCATCATGCGGACCAGCGCGACGTCGAACGCGGCGCCCTCGGCCAGCTCGTCGCGGTAGCGGCTGATCATCAACAGCGTGTAGTCGATGGCCAGGGCGAGGCCCATCGCGCTGGTGAGGTTCAGCGCGAAGATCGACACGTCGGTGCCCATGGAAATGATGCGCAGCACGGCGAGCGCGCCGAATATCGACATGACGCCTACGGCGACCGGCAGCGCAGCGGCCAGCAGGCCACCGAACACCCACACCAGAACGAGGAAGCTCAGCGGGATCGCCAGCGATTCCATCGTCACGAGGTCGCGCTGGGATTGGGCGGTGAGCTGCAAGTTGACCATCGCGACGCCGCCTGCACGGACGGTGACGCCGTCGCGGTCGAGGTCCTTGGTGAGCTCTTCGGCGTGCCGCTGTTGGGCGGCCTCATCGCCGATGATGCCCGCGACGATCAAACCCGAGCTGCGGTCCTTGCTGATGAGATCGGCGGCGGCCGAGGGCGGGACGGTCCACGGCGAGGTGACATCCGCGACGTGCGGGGAGCGTTTCAAGTTGTCGACGATGTCGACGCCTGCGGCCCTGGCTGCGGGGCTGTCTACGCTGTCGGGTGACGAGACGGTGATGAGCAGCTGCACGTCGCCGTGATGAAATTTGTCGGTCAGCAGCTGTGTGGCTCGAGACGAGTCGGAGTTCGGGTCTTGGAACCCGCTGGGCGACAGCTTGTTGGCGACCGGAACCCCGAGAACGCCGAGCGCAACCGTCATCAGCGCCGCCACCACAATGACTGTGTGTGGCGCGCGAAGGGCCAGTCGGGCGATCCGGTACAGCAGGGCGGTCCTCCGATCCCCATGAGACGTGATGAGCCGGTCAATTAATTTACGTCGCCGTAGGCCTCAGGGTTCACTTCTGGCCGTAGACAAACCTGTGACGGTTCTGGGGTGTGCCCGGCGACCATCATGCGAACGAGTCCGTCCTGCGTTCGGCGGTGGCATGCTCGGAGAATGGCGGCCAGCCCCGAAACCGTCTACGCCCGGGACCGCGACGTTCACCTCGCCTATCAAGTGGTCGGTAACGGCGGGCCGGACCTTCTGTGGGTCCCCACCGCCACGTTCCCGATCGATCTGCTGTGGGATGAGCCGACGGTCGCCGGTCACTTCCGTAGGCTGTCGTCGTTCAGCCGGCTGATCCTGACCGACCTGCTCGGCGTCGGCAGCTCCGATGCCGTGCCGATCTGCGACCGGCCGGCCATGCAATCATGGGTCGACGGCCTGCTCGCGGTGTTGGATACCGTTGGGGCCG
Organism: Mycobacterium sp. 1164985.4; assembly: GCF_001668575.1. GTDB lineage: Bacteria > Actinomycetota > Actinomycetes > Mycobacteriales > Mycobacteriaceae > Mycobacterium. The sequence goes on along the minus strand of NZ_LZMD01000038.1, from coordinate 63,883 downwards.
AACGGGTCTCGATCTTTGCGATGGCCGAGTCGGCGCTGCCGGTCATGCTGCTCGCGGCGAGCCATCCCCAGCGCGTGAAGTCGCTGGTGCTGTGGAGCCCGTTCGCGTACTACCCCCGCACGCCCGACCAGCCGTTCGGGATGCCGGAACCCACCCTGACCGACTACGTCCGCTGGTGCGAGGAGAGCGTCGGGCGAGGCGACGCCGTCCATCTGACGCCGAGTTGGGAATCGGACCTGGCGAAGCGTCGCTGGATGGCGCGCGGTGAACGGCTCGCGGGTGGTCCTGGGTACTTCGCGGACATCTTCGATCTGTTCGTGCGCACCGACGTACGGCCCGTCCTCGACAGCATCCAGGCGCCCACGCTGGTGATGCACCGCCGCGACGACCGCCACGTGCGAAGCGGACATGCGCAGTACGTCGCCGAGCGGATCCCGCATGCCCGGTTGGTGGAGTTCGACGGCGACGATCACGTGTGGTTCGCGGGGGACGCGGACGTCGTCGTCGACGAGATCGAGTCGTTCCTCACCGGTGGCCGCGGCACTGTTCCATCCAATCGCGTGCTGTCGACGGTGTTGTTCACCGACATCGTCGGGTCGACTGAACGTGCAGCGCACTTGGGCGACGAGGCGTGGTCGACCGCGCTCGCCGCGCACGACCGGGTCGTCGAGCGCCATGTGAACGGTGCGCGGGGCGCGGTCGTGAAGTTCACCGGTGACGGCGCGTTGGCGACGTTCGACGGCCCGGCGCGGGCGATCCACTGTTCGTGTGCGATCCGCGACGCGCTGGACGATCTCGGGCTGACGATCCGCGCCGGCCTGCACACCGGTGAGGTCGAGATGGCCGACGGCGACGTGCATGGCATCGCGGTGCACATCGCGGCGCGCATCATGGGCCTCGCGGGCCCCGGCGAGGTGCTGGTGTCGGGGGCGATCCCGCCGCTGGTGCTCGGGTCGCGGATCGTGTTCGACGACCGCGGCGTCCATCAACTCAAGGGTGTGCCCGACCGGTGGCCGGTCCTGGCGGTGCGCGACGCCTGAGGACGGCTCAGTTGTAGTCGGTGCTGCCCTCGACCTCGTGAGTGGTGCTGATCAATTTCGCGAAGCAGTGGTCGCGGTCGAATCGAGCGCTTCTGCACCACGCCAAGGCGCCGTCGGCGGTGGGAAACGTGGGCCCCGCGATCGTCACCCAGAAATTGGACTCCGAGAACGTCGACCAGTCTCCTGACCACAGCAGCCGGGCACCGGGGTACGTCTGCCGGAGCCGTTGGTGCTCGGCCAGGATCGCCGCGTGGGTCCACGTGCGTCCTTCAGCGACCAATCCGAGCCGCTTGGAACTCAATTGCGGTACCCAGGTGTCCACGATGGTTGCCAGCACCATCGGCTTGTCGCCCGCAGCGATCGAGCGCAGTTGATCACCGCTTGCGGTGTCGACATCAGGCACGGTGGCGGGGTACGTCGCGGGGGCCGGTCGTGGTGCGGGGCGGCTGGAGCTCTCGATGATGTTGGCCATGAGTGACGGGACCGTCGCCGACCCGAGCCGAGCCTCGTACGTCATCGCCCCTTGCACCTCGACGTACATCGTCACCCGGTCCTTCTCGACGAAGTTGGCGACCATGTCCGGGTCATGAGCGGTGATGAGGGTGTTCTGGTCATAGCCGTAGACGTTCGTCACCGGCGCGGGCCCGGTATCGGCGCGGAAGGTCGTCGCGCCCGTCGCCGGATCGAACTGCGTTATCACGCCGTAGACGACGATCTTCCGGCCTGCCCAAGCGTCGGGGTCCTTGGCCATGAGGGCGAACTCGCGCGCAGTCAGCGAGTCGTACGTCGACCGGTCCAAACGCGCGGGATCTGTCGGCGGTCGACTGGAACGGCCGACCGGTTCTCGCGGCACCGTGGGCGCCGGGGCGTTCGGAGCACTTGCGACGACGGTCGGCGCCGGACTCTGCGGAGCCTTGTCGTGGGAATCGGAGCCTTTCAGCTGGAGGCCGAGCAGAACGCCGACCGCCAGGACGAGCACCGCGACTCCCCCGGAGAGTGAGGCGGTGATGGCGTGATTCCGCCTGCCCTGCTTGGGTTCTGGATCGGCGTAGTCCTCAGGCCACGGGACGGTCGGCTGCTGCGCGCCGTAGTAAGGGTGGTGATAATCCATGGTCATGTCCTTCGAGCGGAGAGCCGAATGGCATTGCCGCCAGTCCGTCCCGCAGAAGGTTGCTGGGATAGGCGGCGCCTGCGCTTTTCGGGTGTGAACCATTGGGTGGTTCACTATGCTTGATCTTGAAATTGTCTATTCGTAGCCCCTTCTGGGGTTCGTCTGGTGTAAACGGTACGCAGATGCCTCCGTGGAGGAATCCGGGGTTTCCCTATGGTCTCGTTTGCTGGGATCGGGTCATTCGTGCATCTGACCGATGGCGAGGGTCCTTAGGCCTCATGCGTCACAGGCGAAACGCGGCTCAGCGGATGCCCGCTTCGATCTCCTCGACAGCCTGCGATGCCTCGGGCCCGCAAATGGTCTGGAGATTGACGGTTCCTGCGGCCAGGAGCGCGTCGACGCGGTTCTTGAGGTCATCGTCGACGACGTGGGCGTAGAGGTTGGCGCCCGGACATGAGGTGTCGTGGCTGGCGTCGCGGTGCCCGGCGAGGGTGTCGGTCGGGATGTTGAAACGTTGCGCGGCCCAGGTGAATGCGCGCGCAGCGCCGTTGAGCTGTTCCTCGGTGACCTCCTCTTCGTCGAAGTTGCCTTCGCAGACGACGAGGAAGTGGCCGGTCGGGTCGTAACTCGTGGCGGTGTCGCCGACGAGTTCGGGTTTGCGCAACTCGTAGATGTTGCCGTTGCGGTCGACGCTGAGGTGGTAGGCGATGTCGATCCAGCCGTGGGTGTCTTGGTGGTAGTGCTGATGCTGACGCAGGCGCGCCGGCGCGTTGGCGTTGTCGCCGAGGGTCACCGCCGTGTGGTGAATCGTCATGCGGACGGGGGTGTGCGGCGTGCCGCCGGGACGCGGCGGTTGGGCGCCCCACGCGCTCCGACACAGGACGCTCGGGGTGGGTGGGGCCGCCTTCGCGGTGTGCAAGGGCAAGCCGGCGGCGACGGCCCCCAACCCGGCGAGTTGCAGGAGCCGTCGACGGCTGAGTGCGAAGCGGTCGTCTACCACGTCAGCTCACCAACGAGATCGCCGCGGCGATCAACACGGCGACGCCGAGCGCCGTCATCACCAAGGACGAAGGAGCGCTGCGGCGCAGGACCGAGTTCATCGGGTTGTTGGGGTCGACCCAGACGTCGACGGTCTGGCCGGGCGCATACCGAGAGGCTTGCGCGGAGGCGATGCCGCCGAGTCCCATGCCGAAGCCGAGGGCTGTGCCGAAGGCTACGCGCTGGCCGACGAAGGTCTGCCCGCCGACTTGGTATTGGTAGCCGACGACGGAGCGCGCAACGTTGGCGCCCATGCGCCCGCCACCGGCTTGCGTCTGATAGCCCGCGACGCCGGAGCCGAGCATGGTCCCCGGGACGCGCTGCCATCCGAGCGCACCGAGCAACTGCAGAACGCCGGGCAGCCCGCGGAACAGCAGGAAGATCCCGATGATCAAGAGGCCGATCTCGGTGACGTAGTTGGCCACGGCGGGAGCCTAACGCGCTGCTCGGCGCCCGGTTGTCGGTTCAGTCCGAACCCGCAACAGCGGGCCGGCGGGGGCCGTGCGAGAGTTTCGACATCGTGCGATGAGGACAACATGTTGGATATGAAGCCATGGCGTTAGAAGCGGGGGACACCTTCGCCGGCTACACGGTGGTGCGGCCGCTGGGTAAAGGCGGCATGGGCGAGGTCTATCTCGTGCAGCATCCGCGGCTGCCGCGCTACGAGGCGCTCAAGATCCTGCCGGTTGAGTTCACCGTCGACCGTGAGTACCGCGAGCGGTTCAACCGCGAGGCCGACATGGTGGCCCGCTTGTGGCATCCGAACATCGTCGGTCTGCACGATCGCGGGGAGTTCGACGGGCAGCTGTGGATCACGATGGATTACGTCGAGGGCACCGATGCCGGCCAGGTGCTGCGTGAGCGCAAGGGCGCCGGCCTGCCGCCCGACGATGTGGTGCGGATCGTGTCGGGTGTCGCCGACGCGCTCGATTACGCGCACCAGCGGGAGCTGCTGCACCGTGATGTGAAGCCGTCGAACATCCTGCTGGCGCAGGATGGCCAGAAGTACAGCCGAGCCTTGTTGGCTGACTTCGGTATTGCGCGCTGGGTGCAGGACTCGTCCGGTTTGACCGCCACCGACATGACCGTCGGCACGGTGGCGTACGCGGCTCCCGAGCAGCTGATGGGGCAGGCGCTCGATGGCGGTGCCGACCAATATGCGTTGGCGGCGACGGCTTTTCACTTGCTCACCGGCCAGCAGCTGTTCCAGCACGACAATCCCGCCGTCGTGATCAGTAACCACCTCACGGCGCAGCCGCCGGCGATCGGTGAGCGCATCCCGGAGTTGTCGGGTTTGGGCCCGGCATTCGAGCGGGCGCTGTCGAAGTCGCCGGCCGACCGCTTCGACACCTGCACCGAGTTCGCCGCGGCGATGGCCGAGGGATTGTCCACCGCGGCACGGGACTTGGGTGCCACCGATCCGACGGCACCGGCCGTGGCGGCGAGGAAGAACAGCAAGCACTCGAAAGCCGCGCCGACGCGGCGGCGGCCGCGCCGGGTGTTGTTGGCGGCGGGAGCCGTCGCGGTGCTGATCGGGGTCGCGATCGCGGTCGGCCTGGGCGTGGCGAAATGGGACGAGTCGACCGAGAAGGCCGAAGCGAAGCCGGATGTGCCGGTCGTCCTGATCGGCGCCGACTGCGCGACTCTCGGTGCGGCGGGAGTGACGACAAACGGGCAGGAGGCGTTCTGCTCGCGCCTGCCGGCGACGGGCGATGAGGTCTGGTCGATCTACAAGGGCCCGGTGCCGAGTCCGACGGCCACGCCGCATCCGACCGACGAGGTGTTCCCCGCCGGTATCGAGGAGCAGGTGCAGGTTTGCGTCAGCCAAACGGGCCAGACGCGGGCGCAGTGTCGCGAGGACGTCCGCAAGGGCAACCTGGAGGGGCCGGCTTAGTCGGCGACTCTTCGAGTTCCGCGAGAGGCAGTGGTTCGTGAGCGAGCGGGATCGCGTCCGCTGGGACGAGCGCTACCGGATTCGGACAACGCCCGGTGTCGCGGCCGTAGAGATCCCTGCGGTGTTCGCTCCCTATGAGACCGAGTTCCCCACGCGGGGAAGGGCACTCGATCTGGCGTGCGGCCCGGGGGTCGCCAGCATGTGGCTTGCCCGTCGCGGACTCGACGTCTGGGGTGTCGACATCTCGACGGCGGCCATCGATCAAGCACGGGAACTGGCGGCCCGCGCCGGCGTGGGGGAGCGGTGTCGGTTCGACGTCGTCGATCTCGACGAAGGTCTACCGGCAGGTGCGCCTGTCGACGTCGTGGTCTGTCACCGCTTCCGCGATTCTCGGCTTGACCGGTCGATCGTCGACCGGTTGGTGCCTGGTGGGCTGCTGGCGATCTCAGCGCTGAGCGTGGTCGGCGCCGCTCCCGGGCGCTTCCGCGTGCAACCGGGCGAGTTGATTACGGCGTACGCGCAACTCGAGATCATTGCCTCGGGTGAAGGCGACGGAGAAGCGTGGGTGGTGGCGAGGAAGCCGTAGTAGTCGTCGCATGTTTGATCTGCGTGACGATCGGTGAATCTGTGGCGTCGTCGCAGCTCCGACACGACCGCTGGGCGTGCGTCACATTCTCTGTCGTTCATGACGAAGGCCACGAGCAAAATCTCGATTTGTTTGCTGTCGGGTGACGAGCAGCTGTACAAAAACCTGCTTGACGAGCAAATACAACGTGTAGACGCGGACGACAAGTGCGATGCTGGCATGCCTGCGGGCGGTTGGTCTTCGTATAGGGGCGGTGGGTATCGTCCGCCGGCGATGGGAAGACACTCACTTGCCAAGATGCGGCGGTCTTCGCGCTTGGCGGTAGTGGCGGGCGTGGTAACGGCGGTCGCTTTGTTTGGCGTCGGCGCAGATAGCTATTCGCAGGTCCGTAATTCTGAAGCGTGCTGCGAGGTCGCCGCGGCGCCACAGCCGCCGTCACCGGCAGTGAACCTGATGGCCGCGCGACCGCCCGCCCCGGTTCCCCCGCCCACGTTGCCGCAAGGCCGGGCACCCGAGAACGGATTGCAGGTCGATACCGTCTTGGCGGCGCGCGCAGTGAGTGCCCAGTTTCCGGAGATCCTCACCATCGGCGGCGTTCGTGCCGATTCCTTGAAATGGCATCCGCATGGATTGGCCATCGACGTGATGATCCCGGACCCCCGCTCGGCGGCGGGCAAGGAGCTGGGGGACAAAGTGGTCGCGTACGTCTTGGCGAATGCGGAGCGCTTCGGCCTCGAGCACGTCATCTGGCGGCAGACGCTCTACCGTCCGGACGGCTCGAAGAAGGTCATGTCGGACCGCGGCGGAGACACCGCCAACCATTACGACCACGTGCACGTCGCGACGGCGGGCGGCGGATACCCGCACGAGGGCCAGGTCTACCTACGCTGATCGGTGCCAACACCGCGGCCATTCGAGCAGTTCGTTACTCACTGCACCGCCACCCGACGGGCTCATACTGCATATCGCAGGCTTGCTGGCACTCGTGAGGATCGGCTGCGCGAGCAGCCGTGAGCGACCGGGCATCTCAGCTGAAAGCACCTTCTCACGAGGTGGTCCGCGCGACACTCGAGATATGGCGGACGGAATTCTGCGCCTGACGCGCGCGGCCCTGGCGCTTGCCACGGCCGTCTCGTTCGCCTTCGCGTCCGCCAACGACCCCACGGCGGTCGGACAGCCGAGTGGCGGCGGGCCGGACACCGTCGCCACCAATCTGATTGTGCCGTGGGGAATCGCGTTCCTGCCCGACGGCAGCGCGCTGATCGCCAAACGCGATAGCGCGGCGATCCAGCGCCTGGCGCAACCGGGCACGGCATACAACGTCGGTGGCGTGGCTGGCGTCGCGGCGCGCGGTGAGGGCGGCCTGCTCGGCCTGGCCACCGCGGGCCAAACGGTGTACGCCTACATCACCACCGCACAGGACAACCGCGTGGTGACGATGCGCTTCGACGGGACGTCGCTCACCGAGCCGTCGCCGATTTTCACCGGCATTCCCGCGGGTTCGGTCCACGACGGCGGGCGCATCGCGTTCGGCCCGGACGGCAAGCTGTACATCACCACGGGCGAGACCGGCAACCCGGGGCTGGCGCAGGACCGGTCGTCCTGGGGCGGAAAGATCCTTCGCATCAATGCCGATGGCTCGATCCCGTCGGACAATCCCGATCCCGCTTCCCCGGTCTGGTCGTTCGGACATCGCAATATCCAAGGGCTGGCGTGGGATTCGGCGGGGCGGCTGTGGGCCACCGAGTACGGCACCGACCGGTTTGACGAGATCAACCTGATCCAGTCGGGCGGCAACTACGGGTGGCCGATGGCTGAGGGCCGCGCGGACACCCCGGGGTTGACCGATCCGGTGATCCAGTGGCCGGTCGATCAAGCGTCGCCGTCCGGATTGGCGTATCACGACGGCTCGCTGTGGGTGGCGTGTCTGCGGGGCCAGCGGCTGTACCGGATACCGGTGGGGGCGGACGGCTCATTGGCGGATCCGGCCGCACTGTTCGTCGGACAGTACGGGCGACTGCGCACCGTCGTGGCCGCACCCGATGGCGCGCTCTGGTTCACCACCAGCAACCGCGACGGACGGGGCAGCCCCCGCGACGGCGACGACCGGATCCTGCAGTTCCGACCATGACCTCGCGTCAAAGCCGTGCGGAGCGGGCCGATTTGGTGTGTGAGGGCGGTGGCGTCCGAGGTATCGGCCTGGTCGGTGCCGTGCATGCGCTCGCCGCTGCCGGATACGAGTTCCCGCGCGTCGCGGGCTCGAGCGCCGGCGCGGTCGTCGCGTCCATGGTGGCGGCACTGCAGGCGGCGGGAGAACCGCTGTCGCGCCTGGACGAGCTCGCACAGAGCATCGACTACTCGAAGTTCGCGGACCCGACGCTGCTCACGCGGATACCGGTCGTCGGCCCAGCGCTGTCGCTCATCGCCAACGACGGGCTGTACAAGGGCGACTATCTGGAGAACCTGCTGATCGGCCTGCTGGGTGATCTCGGCGTACGGACGTTCGGTGATCTGCGCACCGGCGAAGAGCCGACACAATACGCGTGGTCGCTGGTGGTGACCGCGAGTGACCTGTCGCGGCGCAGGCTGGTCCGCATCCCATGGGATCTGCCGAACTACGGGGTGGACCCCGATGAGTTCTCGGTGGCCCGTGCGGTGCGCGCGTCGTCGGCGGTGCCCTTCGCGTTCGAGCCGGTACAGGTCAGTGGTGCGACCTGGGTGGACGGTGGTCTGCTGTCGAACTTTCCGGTCGAGTTGTTCGACAGGGACAAGCGGCCGCGGTGGCCGACATTCGGTATCCGGCTCTCGGCGCCGCCCGGTATGCCGCCGACCCACAAGATTAGGGGCCCGCTGTCCTTGGCGTTCGGCGCGCTGGAAACACTGATCAGCGATCAGGACGCCGCCTATATCGACGACCCGTGCACCGTTCGGCGCACCATCTTCATCCCCTCCGATGGAATCGGCACATTGGATTTCGACATCTCCGCCGATGAGCGCGACGCGCTCTATCAGCGCGGTCTGCATGCCGCGGAGGAGTTCTTGGCGTCCTGGGACTATCCGGAGTATCTGCGGGTGTGCCGGGGTCTGCCGGCACCGACGATCTAGTCCCCGTGTCCCATGCCTGCCGCTGCCGTGCCCGCCGGCACTGTATCCCCACGGCGGAGCTGATGGGCCAGGCACCCACTGGGGCTGGAGAATCGGTGGCAGCCACTGGGGGCAAAGCTGTTGTTATTTAGCTGAATTGGGCTCGACGCGAGGTTGGCCTATCGCGCACTGTTAGCCGATCCTATGGCGTTGCACGCGCCGCCTTCCTCCGCTTGACCCACAGCCAGATCGCCGTACCTATCGCGCCGACGGCGAAGAGCACCGCACCCACCACGATGGATAAGGGCCGATTCATGCTCTACCTCCCTTGGCAGGTTCTCTGAACTCCGGTGCCGAGGCAGCCGTGTCCGGCGGGCGCCGTTCACTATTGTCGCGCCGGACGGGATCGAGAAGTAGCGAATGTCCGGATCGGCGGCTAGGAGTTGGGTCTCAGCCGAGGTCGTCGAGCACTTGATAGCCGGCGTTGTAGCCGGGTATGAACGTGATGCCGGGGCCGCCGTGGCATCCGGCGCCGCCAAGGTAGAGCCCGTCGATGCCGATCGGTAGATCGCGGAATCCCTTCGGGCCGGGCCGGTTCGGACCCATGAGGTCTGGGTGCAGCAGGCCGTGGCAGAAGTCTCCGGCGGGGGCGCCGAACATCGTATTCATGTGGTACGGCGCGAAGGTGATGTGCCGGATCTGGATGTCCTTGAAGTTCGGCGCGTAGCGGGTGATCTTGTCGATGACGCGTTGCGCCATCTCATTTTTCAGGTGGCCATGCTGGTCGCGGGGAGTCTCGACGGGGAACGCGTAGGCATAGGCGCTGGCGGCGTGCTTGCCGGGCGGGGCCATGTTCGGGTCGTGCACGGACGGGATCTGGATACCGAGCGACGGGTTGTCGGGGACGATGCCGCGGCAGGCGTTCTCCCATTGACGCTGTTGCTCTTCCGGTGATCCAAAGATGCCAACGGACGGCTGCATGCCGGGCTCGTTGAGCAGGTCGTACGGCGGGGCGAACTCGGGGAGGCCGTCGAGGGCGAAGTGCATCTGGACGAAGGAGGCGCGGTGGTCGCGCCCCTGGAGTCGTTCGAGTAGCTGGGGCGAGAGGTGCTCTGGTACAACGAGTTCGGCGAGGGTGGTATCGGGGGAGAGGTTGGAGACGACGACGGGTGCGGTGATGGTGTGGCCGTCCTTGCAGCGGACGCCGGTGACCTTGCTGTTGTCGACGAGGATCTGTTCGACCTTGGTGCGGTAGCGGATCTCGCCACCGCGGCTTTCGAACATCTCGCGCAGGTGCTCGGTGAGGGCGCCGATGCCGCCTTCGAGTTTGGTCATCATCGCGGTTCCCTCCTCGGGGACGGCGAGGGCGAATGCCAGACAGGTTGCGCTGCCGGGGGTGTAGGGCCCGCGATAGGTGGAGTTGATGGCGAGAAAGGCGAGCATGCCGCGCATGACGGCGTGACGCTTCCGGTCGGGCAGGTAGCGGTCGATGACGTCCATCGCCGAGCCGAACAAGGTCTCGTGGATGGCGCGGCGTTCGGATTCGCTTGTGGCACAGGCGTACATCTCGTCGATGGTCTTGGGTAGTTTGCGGACGTCGAAGCGCCCGAGTGCGCGGGCGGGGCCTTGGCTCCAGGCGATGAGTTCGGCCATGCCGGTGACGGCGTCGGTGCCGTGTTTCTCGGCGAGGTGGGTCATCAGTTGCATCGGGTCGCGGTAGAAGACCATGGCTTCTTCGCCGGCCTCGCCGATGTTGACCGACATGACGCCGGAGTCGACGGTGGGCAGGGTGTCGAGACCGAGGTCCTTGGTGATCTCGCTGGGGGTGGGGAACTGGACGGACCCGGCGATCTCGTAGCGGAAGCCGTCGATGAGTTCGACGGTGGCGGCCATGCCGCCGGCGTAGGTGTTGGCCTCGAGGCACACCGTGTGCAGGCCGGCGCGTTGGAGGACGGCGGCGGCGGTCAGCCCGTTGTGGCCGGCGCCGACGACGATGGCGTCATAGTCACTCATGCGAGCCAGGGTATGTCAGTACTGACACAATTATGGCGGTTCTGACATATTTGTGCGATACGATCGCGGGACTATGGCGATGCCCGTGAACCTGCATCAGCAGCGCAGCCAGGCGACAAAGGAGGCGCTGCGGCGGGTCGCGTTGGCCCGGTTCGCGCAGGACGGGTTTGCGAACGTGACGGTGTCGCATCTGGCTGAGGAGGCCGGCGTCACGGAGCGGACGTTCTTCCGGCACTTCCCGACGAAGGAAGCGGTGCTGTTCGCGGACTACGAGACGCACCTGGAGTGGCTGGCCGAGGCGCTGGCGCGGCGACCGGTGTCGGAGTCGCTCTTCGATGCGGTCATGGCAAGTGTCGGGAGCTTCCCTCATGACATGGAGGTGGTGCGCCAGGCGGCGCTGCTGCGGGCGAGCCTGATCGGAGAGCGGGCGGCCGGTCACCTGCGGGTGGTGCAGGCATCGTTCGCGGCGGTGATCACCGATTTTGTGGGGACGCGTTACGCCGACGTGCCGGGCATCGAGCTGAAGGCCGAGGTGGCGGGGGCGGTGTTGGCGGCGGCACTGGTTGTGGCCGTGGAGAACTGGGGCCGCGGTGGGTGTGTTGGCGATCTGGGGCAGATCGTCGCGGAGAGCGTGGAGTTGGTGCGGTCGGGGTTGGTGCTGTAGCGCGGCGGACCGCGTCGACGACAGCACTGTCCCGATTGGATTGCCGATAGCACTGAATCCTCTTGCGCTTAGTACATTGTCATGTCATCGCTAACCTGGAGCTGATGTGAAATACATGGCATAACGGGCTGATGTGTTGACGGTTCTCCCACACGCTGACTGTTTGGAACGGCGCGAATCAGGCCCGCGAGAATGCTCGAGAGATGAACACTATGGAAGGACAAGGGTGCATCGGACAATGAGACCTTATGGGGCGGTCGCGGCCGTGGTCGTGCTGCTGCTGATGTGTGGACCGGCGACGGGAATAGCGCGGGCGGCCGTCGCGGCGCCAGCGGGGGATGCGATCGCTATCGGGGACCCGAATGCACCTGGGCAGGTCGATCTCTACGTCGATCCCTTATGTCCGTTCAGCGGGCGAATGGTTCGCACCCAGGGCGAGGAGATCGGACGACGCCTGGAAACCGGAGCGCTCCGCGTCAACCTTCGATTCGTGGACTTCCTCGACAAGTACTCGGCTAGCAAGACATACGACAATCGCGCGATCTACGCGTCTTTCGTGGTGGCCGGCCAGTCGCAATCGAGCGGCATCACGTGGCGCTTCGTTCAGCAGATCTTCTCCACCGAACACCAGCCGGAAGAGCAGGGAGCCACAGATCTTGACAACAATCGGCTCGCCGAGCTGGCCAACCGCGTCGGAGCCCCCGCGCTGACGCAAGACCTCATCAGGCTCGGCCTGCCGATCGGTTATGACGCTCGCGCTATCGCAGCGAGTAACCTCGCAGTCCTGCGGCAGTTCCCCGAGCCGGGCGTCCCCCTCGTCGTGATCAAAGGCGCGCCTATGGACGGGGAATCGGACTGGCTTGACCAACTGCCGGATTGAGAGTGCCGCTGATTTTCTGCGGTATTTGGGGTCCGGATATTTGCCGCGAGCTACCCCAAGAAGGTCTGCCAGATATTCAGAGATTGCCGAGTCACCGATTTGCTGCGGCTCCTCGTCGGCTTCGCCATCCAGACAACCTCAAGTCTGACTTCGAGCGCATGAGGACGACGGGGTGCAGACTTCGCACAGCAATTCGGCTGAGCATGCTGTGGTTATCCACGAAGCGAAGTCCTGATTCATTCGCGGTTCCTGTGCGTAGAGTTCTGACGCGATTTGTCGCAAGAGTCGGCTACCCTCCGCCCCGTGGACTTGGGGGTTTATGAGTCGCTGCTGACAGAGCGCCTTATTCGGCAGCTGGCACTGGAGGATGCCGCCCGCGCGGAGTACAGCAACGTGGGCGACGCGGAACAGAGCGTGGCGATCGCACGCCATCTCTTCCCGGTTATTGAACGTTCGCTACGCGCAGCCCGTTCGGCAGAGGATCGATCAGAAATCGCTCGTCAAGTCCTCAATGTGCTTCCAGAAACCTTTGCGGCAGGTGAGGCGCTCCAGGTCGTTGAACCTGGAAAAATCACTCAACTCGATGAAGTGGCTGCCGCAACGGCACTTGGCACTCTTCGCTTACCCCGTCCCGCGACGCCCTTTTCGGACGCCGCCCTCATGACGAACGCGCGTGACGAGCCCACCTTGGCGGCTGAACTGCGCGCCGAGATGGGCAGCGCCGATGAAGTGGACCTTCTTTGCGCTTTTGTGAAATGGCAGGGGCTCCGACTACTGGAAAATAAGCTCCGAGAACTACAGCGACGCGGTGTACCGCTACGGGTTATCACGACGACCTACCTCGGCGCGACCGACCCACGCGCGCTAGACGCCCTAGTGAACGAATTCGGCGCCGAAGTCAGGGTGAATTACGAGACCGACCGCACTCGCCTACACGCAAAAGCTTGGTTGCTTCGACGTAAGACTGGATTTCACACTGCGTACGTCGGTTCGAGCAACCTGTCTCATGCCGCGCTCGTCGACGGCCTCGAGTGGAACGTGCGGTTGTCCGCGATCTCAACACCTCATCTACTGGAAAAGTTCCGCGCTACATTCGATTCTTATTGGGAAAACAGGGAATTCGAGCTTTACTCGCCGAGCGATGACGGCGACCGCCTGCGCGTGGCTCTTGAGACAGCATCCGGGAGTCGCAGTAGCGATCGTGTGACCATCACGCTCTCGGGGCTGGAGGTACACCCGAAGGCCTATCAAGCCGAGATGCTCGAGCAGCTTGACGCCGAACGGACCATTCACGATCGGCATCGCAATCTCATCGTGGCCGCGACGGGTACTGGCAAGACCGTCATAGCTGCCCTCGACTACCGACGTCTGGTTCGTGACGTTCACAACCGTGACTTGAAGCTGCTCTTCGTTGCACATCGCAAGGAGATCCTGCAACAAGCACGGCGGATGTATCAGGAGGTACTTATCGACGCGTCGTTTGGTGAGATGTTGGTCGATGGACAGGAGCCGGCACGCTGGCGTCACGTGTTCGCGAGCATCCAATCGCTTTCTGCACGTCGGCTTTCGGAGATTGAACCCGAACACTTCGATGTGGTCGTGGTCGATGAGTTCCATCACGCCGAGGCGACGTCTTATCGGCGCTTGCTAGACCACGTCGCGCCCTTGGAGCTCCTCGGTCTCACTGCGACACCCGAAAGAGCTGACGGTGTCGACGTTCGGGAGTTCTTCGGCGGGCGTGTTGCCGCAGAGCTGCGACTGTGGGAGGCGCTCGAGCAGAACCTCCTCTGCCCGTTTCACTACTTCGGCATTCACGACGGGACGGATCTCGAAAGCGTCCAATGGCGACGCGGCCGATATGACCTCTCAGACCTGAACAGCCTGTACACCGGCAATGATGCGCGCACGCGAATCGTCATCAAAGAGCTTCGCGACAAGGTTTGTGGCATCGGAGAAATGCGCGCCTTGGGCTTTTGTGTCAGCGTCGACCATGCGCGATATATGGCGCAACGCTTCGTGGAAGCCGGTATATCTGCCCGAGCGATCTCGGCCGAGACATCAGCGTCAGATCGCAGAGAAGCATTGCAAGCGTTGAGGAATCGCGAGATCAATAGCGTATTCGCGGTGGATCTCTTTAATGAAGGTCTTGATATCCCAGAGGTCGACACCGTCCTCTTCCTCCGCCCGACCGAAAGCGCGACCGTCTTTCTGCAGCAGTTGGGGCGCGGTCTTAGATTGACCCAAGGTAAGACAGTTCTGACCGCATTGGATTTCGTTGGCCATCAGCGCCGCGAATTCCGATTCGACCAGCGATTCCGGGCCATGAGCGGTGTTGGCGGAAAGGCACTGCAGCGGCAAGTCGAGGAGGGCTTTCCATTCTTGCCGTCGGGCAGCCAGATCATCTTGGATCGCGTGGCGCAAACGCTGGTGCTTGAGAACATCCGCCAGCAGGTGGCGCCGAGATGGGCTGCGCTGGTTTCGGAGGTGCGTGCTCTTCCGGACGACCGCTTGGCGTCTTACCTTGATGTATCTGGACGGGCCCTCGCAGACATACTGCGTAACAATCGCTCCTGGACCACTCTCTGCAGAGAGGCCGGCAAGATCGATCGCTCAACCGGCGCGCGCGAACCTGATCTGGTCAAGCGGGTGCGTGCGCTTACACACGTGGACGATCGACGAAGATGGGCGGCTTATAAGTCGATGCTCGAAGGGCGCATCGACACGTCCAGCCCCGCTGCAAAGCGGCTAGCCGAGATGTTGTTCTTCTCGCTATTCCCGAGCGGTGGAGGATTCGACAGTATTTCAATGGGTCTTGACGCCCTTCGGAATGAGCCCGTAGCTGATGAGATGCGACAAGTCGTCGACATTGCTTTCGACGCTGCGCGGCGAACCACGTACGACCTAGGAAGCTTGGCGCCCGAGCTGGAAGATGTGCCGCTAGAGGTGCACGCTACCTACTCTCGTGAGGAAATTCTCGCCGCTCTCGGGTTTGCTTCTCTGCAGCGGATGCCGAGCACGATGCGTGAAGGTGTGGCGTGGTGCCAGTCCGTCAATGCCGACGCATTCCTCATCACCTTGAAGAAATCCGACCGTGATTACTCTCCCACAACGATGTATCGCGACTTCGCGTTGAGCCCAGAGCTGTTTCATTGGGAGTCGCAGTCGACGACCTCGTCCACATCGCCGACCGGACAGCGTTATATCCACCATCGCGAGCGAGGCTCCCACGTCCTTCTCTTCGTCCGTGAAGCCAAAACGAATGACTTAGGCGCATCGCCGTACATTTTTCTCGGGCCCGCCGATCACGTATCTCACGAAGGCGACCGACCGATGGCGATTACCTGGCGGTTGCATCGGTCGATGCCAACAGAGGTCTTTCAAGCGTCGACGGTTGCGGTCGCATGATCGACAACTCGGCCGCGGACATCATCCTTGTCACGTGCGTAAAGTCGAAGGCGTCTCGACCTTCCGCTGCAAAGGATCTCTACACGTCGCCGTTATTCAAGAAGCAGCGGGCATACGCCGAGAAGGCACGCGTTCCGTGGTTCATACTCTCCGCCGAACACGGACTCGTCGCTCCCGACGAATGGCTGGCGCCATGCGAGCGGTATCTACCCGAGACTCCAGCGTCCTACCGCAGGGCGTGGGGTATATGGGTGGCAGCCAGACTAGAGCTGCTCGCTGGACCGCTGCAGGACAAGATCATCGAGATTCACGCAGGGTCGGCGTATCTCGACGTGGTGCGCCCAGGGCTGGAGAAGCGCGGCGCGCGTGTCGTTGACCCGCTCCACGGTCTGCAGATGGGGCCGCGCCTTGCCTGGTACGGCAATACCGCTACCGAAGTAGTCACGGCCGCCGAGGATGTCGAGCGGTGCGTGCAGGCGCTGAGCGATGTGTCCGCAGCATTATCGCCGCAGCAGTTCATTGGTCGAGGCCGAACGTCAAGCGACTCGCCGGGCTTATACAGCTGGTGGGTCGACGAGGAGGGTGCCGAGGACCTAAGCCGTGGTCTCGGCCTAAAGGTTAGCCCGGGACTTATTTATGCAGGGCTCGCAGGCGCGACTCGCTGGCCAAGCGGGATGCGTTCTAACAACACACTGTGGCTCCGCGTCATGACGATGCATCTGGGAGGAAACCACGAGTTCTCTACATTCCGTCGCACACTTGGCGCGGTCGTCGCGCACTCCAATGGTGTCACGCAGATCGACGAAGAGGGTCTCACTCGATGGATGCACCGCCACCTTCGGCTCGTCACCATTCCCTACGACGACAGGGACTCGCTCGGGCGACTCGAACGCGATGTGTTGGCTGATCTTGACCCACCGCTGAACTTGCAGCATATGACACCGACACCAATTCGCCGGAGGCTCAAGCAGTTGCGTCAGGCGATCACGAAATAATCCACGGCGGTGGAAAGCTGATGTCCAGCCGCTCGACAGCTTTGAAACCCGACCACGTTGGCACTCCGCTTGGTTGCCCGCGATAGATTCCGCGTGCCGCTGCGATGACACGCTCATGCTGCGTCGGCCACTGAAGGTCCGAAGCTATCTGCTCGAGGACTTGCCTATCCCGTTGCAGCACTTCGTCAACGAGGCGCACCGCGGGTAACGCTCCGCTCTTGTCGCCATTGCACCTCGCACATGCGAGAACAAGATTCGATAACCCGTCGATCCCCGCGAGCGACCACGGCAAGACGTGGTCAATCGGATTGTTCGTCGGCAAATGGGCACGGCAGTAGAAACAATGCGGTCCGAACGCCTCTTTGAACGGTTTCCGTACCGCAGCTAGAGCTGTGCGCTCCCGCCCGAACAGATGACCAGCGACATCCGGGACCTCAGCGTCGAGAAACTTGTTCATCCGGCGCACGTCTTCGACCCACATGATTCCCAGCGCCGGCTTGAGCAGCCCTGCGAGACGAGCCAGGGAGTACGGCACTCCGGGCTTCAGCTCGATCGCATCGTCGTGCTCGCGCAGCGTCGATCGCGACACGTGGTCGTGAAGAAACGAGTCGTCGTATATGAAAGGGTCGCTGGTCGACGAGCCCGGCAGTCTCTGAAGCCGGTGCAACGGTTGCTGTGCGAGGCACATGACGACTTCGTCGATCGCGGCTTCATAGGCGGCCGGCGCACGTAGCCGCGCCACATCTACCGACCTTGCCGAACGACCCGAAGCAGCACGCAACGTATTCACGGCGATCAAGATCCTCGCGCGCGGCTGTGTCGACTGGCGTAGTTCGTGTCCATCAAACGGCCGCACCTGCGGCCAGTAGATGTCAAGTATTCGGTGAGCGAGTTCTACCAGCGGTACCTTCAGCGGCTCACCAGGCGGATCGGGAAGGTTCTCGATGCAGTGTTCGAGGAGCGCCAACAACGTCGCCAGCTTGTACGTCGCTGTACGTAGTCCGGTTTCCAGGATGGCTATGACGCGCTGACCAAGGAGGAGCGGGTCCACGGAGTCATCTGACATGGCGAATCTTCCGTGTCAGCTGATCGCGGAACAATCGCACTAAGCCATTATTGCGAGATGCTGAGGGGCGGGTGAACAAACGCCCCCGAGGCAAGTTTTTTTGAGCTCCGCTTGCGGGCCGGATCGTGCACGGGAAGCCGTTGAGCGCATGAGATTATCGCGGGATTTTCATCGCGCTTGTCCGCGAGACTCCCTGCACAGCCGGCGGGTCGTCACGGCTGCGACTACGGTGGGTGTGCACCTCCGGTGGCCCTTCACGCGTGCGATGATGACTCGAAATCCCCACGCAAAGGAGTTCTAGATGGGGTTTAAGCGTATTGACGACCTACTGAGCTGCGTGACCGCCGGCGGGTCGCTACATGGCATCGCCGCCACAGTGGTCGGCCGCGACGGCGTGCTCTACGAAGGCGTGGCCGGTGATGCGAAGCCCGACAGCATGTTCCGCAACGCATCCATGACCAAGGCCGTCGCCACGACCGCCGCGCTGCAGCTCGTCGAACAGGGCCGCGTCGACCTCGACGCGCCCGTCGCCTCGATCGTGCCGGAATTCGGTGAGCTCCAAGTGCTCGATGGCTTCGAGGGCGGCGAGCCGGTCCTGCGCGCGCCCAAGACGCAGGCGACTGTCCGGCAGCTGATGAACCATACCGCCGGCTGCGGGTATCACTTCATGAACCAGAAGCTCTTCACCTTCTGCACCGAGCAGAGCTTTCCCACCCCGCTCGACGGACTCAAGCAGGGCATCCACGCGCCGCTGGTCAATGATCCCGGCACGGTCTGGGAGTACGGCGTCAGCACTGACTGGCTGGGCATGGTCGTCGAGGCCGTGAGCGGCCAGACGCTCGCCGACTACCTCGCCGAGCACGTCTACGAACCACTCGGGATGACCGACTCGACATTCGCCCCTAGCGACGAGCAGCGTTCTCGCTTGCTGCCCATCCGCTTTCGCGCGGCGGACGGCAGCCTCGTACCGACCGACCTCGACCTGCCCGCCGACCCCGAGTGGGACGCCGCCGGCCACGGCTCCTACGGCACGATCGCCGACTACGGACGATTCGTACGCGCCTGGCTCAACGACGGCGAACTCGACGGAACGCGCATCCTCAAACAGGAGACCGTGGAACTCGCCCTGCGCGACCATCTCGACGGCGCGCCACTACCGAAGAAGATGGAACCGACCGTCCCCGAGCTGGCCAACCCGGTCGAGCTGCTCGACGTGCCGCAGGGGTGGGGCCTCGGCTTTCACCTGTACCTGACGGATCTACCCGGGATGCGCAGTGCCGGTTCGGGCGACTGGTCAGGACTGTTCAACAGCTTCTTCTGGATCGACCGCAAGGCCGGGATCGGCGCCGTCATCGCCACGCAGTTGCTGCCGTTCTTCGACGCCAAGATGGTCGAGACAATCCTCAAGTTCGAAGCCGCCGTCTACGCGGAGCTCGGTGCGGCGGTGTCCTGACCACGTCATAGACCTGTCCCGCACTCGCAGGCGTTGTACAGGCGGGTATCGGCGACGCGCGTGCCCTAAAATTTGTCCCGTCGGGTCTTCCCATTCCGGGGGGCGGGACTTCGCAACTTCGTCGCGGACGCACAGAATTGTCGGCAGGTCCCGATACCGTCGAATCAACTTCGAAGACGCCCCGCCTCAGCCCGGCCCGGTGTCTCGCCTGCCGAGGGGAGCTGGCCTTGATTCGACCCAACAACGCGACCGCACCATCGGTCATCGTGCTCGGCGACGACGAAACCGTCCGCCGCTGTGAACAATTGACGGCCCGCGCCGAGCCGCGCTCAGTAACGATCGCCGCGATGTTTGCTTTCGCCTCAGGCGCGCCCGCCTCGCACGACCACTTGACCGAGGTCGAAGCCGTCGTCGCAGCGGTAGCCCGGGCGATCGCGACCCGGCTGCCGATATGGATGCCTGATCCGCTTGCGGACCTCGGACGCGAGCAGCATTACCGTCGGTTGAGCCTGGTGCTGCAACGGCACGGACTCGACCTGCTGGTGGGCCACGATTTCTGGCCCGTCCCCGACGCGGGTGGCATAAACGAAATCGACCACGCGTTGCGGTGCGAGGTGCAGGCCGTCGACGCTCTCGATCGGGTGGCGCTGGCCGCGGCAGGGGTGGAGAGTCTCGAGAGGGTCGTCGCGCAGGCTGCGACTGCTATGCCAGTGACTCCGCACGAAAATGATTGGCCACCAACGCTTCCCCAGGCCGGGTTGCCCTGGTCCGAGCGCCGTCAGGCCCTCCTCGGCTATGTGTGTTGGCTGGTAGACGGGTGCGGAGTGACTCGCGCAGCGGCCGCGCGGGTGCTGAATTCGTCGGGTCAACGCGCTCCTGACGGCCGCGCTTGGCAGTCAAGAAGCGTGACGGCGTTACTCGACAGCCGTTACGACTGGGAAGCGACCGCATGACCACCGTGGAGTACCTGTCGGCGTCTTACTCGGTCGGGCCACCTATGTGCTACATAAGTGCTACGCTCGTAGCATGTCCACGGTGGCCTCCCGCGAACTGCGAAACGACACGGCTGGCGTGCTTCGTCGCGTTCAAGCAGGCGAAGAGGTGACGATCACGGTGAATGGACGAGCCGTCGCGGTGATCGCCGCTGTCGAGCCGAAACGTCGGCGGTGGGTGTCGAAGGCAGAATTGGTCAAGCGGCTCCAAACCAGCCAGGCGGATCCCGGCTTGCGTGATGACCTCGCGGAGCTCGCCGGTGAAACCACCGACGACCTCGACGAGTTGTGACGACCGATCGGCCCGTGGCCGGCATCCTCGACACCTCGGTCTTCATCGCCGACGAGAACGGGCGGCAACTGGAGACGTCACTGATTCCGGAGCAGCTGGCCACGACGGTGGTAACTCTCGCCGAACTGAATGCAGGTGTCCTCGCGGCGCGGACCCCGGAGATCCGGGCGCGTCGCCTTCGTACGCTGGATGCGGTCGCAGATATGACCGCGTTTCCGGTCGACGAAGAGGCGGCTCGACTTTGGGCGCTGCTACGCGTCCACGTGGCCGAGGCGGGCCGACGGGTCCGGATCAATGACCTATGGATCGCTGCAATCGCGGCCGCCAGGCAGCTGCCGGTAGTCACGCAGGACGGGAACTTCGATGTCCTAGAGGGTGTTGCGGGCCTGACGATAGTCCATGGTTGACAACGACTCTGGGTGACGGCCCGAGCTGGTCGGCCCGCACTGCGAGGCGCGGCGCTGAGGCGGCTGACGTCGAGACGCTTAAGGGGCCGGCCCGTTGATGAGTTCGTCGCGGTAGGGGAGCCGGCAGTGAAAGGGCACTATCTCGCGACGGTCTCAGCCGCGGGAGTGAACAAGGCCGCTGATCGAGTGGGCGCGGCTCCATGGCAGGAGACGTCAGCCGGGTTGAATCAGGCCGAGCGCGGCCCGTAACCGGTCGCTGTCCATGCCCCCGCGCGCGGCTTCGCCGGCGGGGAGGGTTCCGAGCAACCTGATCAAGTCGTCTCGTCGCGTCGGATCATCGGCGGCCTGTCGAGGCGTGTAACCGTCCAGGGCGGGGATCGGCTCGTCGAGCCACTTGGTCTCGTACTCCTGGATGAACTCGGTGAGCGCCTCGCTCACCTGCGGATCGGCCGGGTCCAGCGTGCCCTCGCCGGTCTGCGGCATCCGCTCGGCAAGTGCGGTGGCCTCGCGGACGGTGGGCACGGAGACGCGGGCGTCGTCGAGCACCTCCGCTTCCGGGTCAAGAGCCGCCAGGGCAGCCAGCACTCGGTCCATCCGCTGCTCGCTGTTGGTTCTGACTCGCAACGCGTCGCCGTCGAGTTCAAGCGTGGCACGTACCCGCCGCATGCCATGGGTCACAACCTGTTCCAGCCACAGGGGCGACTCATCCGGTCGGTCGTAATTTACGTCGAGCGCTGCCTCGATCCCCGGTCCGACGCGCACCGTCGCCTCGCAGAGGACGGTCGGTTCGCCTTCCGTGTTGGTCAGCCTCGGCGGCGCGAACCGTCGGCTCAACTGTTCCACCAATGTGGCCGGGTCGGGCTCGTTGTCGAGTAGCTCGATCAACGCATCTCTCTCGTGCAGTGCGACGGGTTCGACCGATCCGGAGAACTGCATGGTGTCCCCCGCGGGAATCACCCGCGCGCAGATCAGCTGCCCGGGCTTCAGGCCGCGGGTGGCCTGGCGCTCCCGAACGTCGTAGGTGTCGCCGGTGCGCACGTCGCGCACAGTGACACCCTGGCCGGGGCGGACCTGCTCGACGTCGAAGACCGACCGGTCCGACAAGAGCCACTGCTCGGCGAGCAGTCGCTCGTCCTCGGGCAGCAAGAATCCGCGCACCTCGAGGAAGTCGGCCAACGCCCCGCCCTCGAACAACACCGCGTCCATTACCAGCGCGTCAGATATCGCCGCGTCCAAGGCCTCGCGCGAATCACCATCGAAGTATTGGCTGCGTTCGAGGGCAACCTCGAAAAGTACTTCCTCCCAGTCAGTCATCGACACGTGCTGGGCGGCCTTCGCGAATAACCAGCGGACACGATCCTGCAGCGGCAACGCCTCGCGGCCGAGGTGACATTTCTTGTACTTGCGCCCAGAACCGCACCAGCACGGCTCATTTCGGCCGATGTCGGCGCGCGCCTCGGCCCGGTGCTGCTCCAGTAACTGGACCAAGTGATAATCGGGCGGGATACCGGCACGGTGAAGTAACGACAATCCGCGTTCTGCGTCGCCGCGATCGGACGCGAAACGCGCCAATTCCAACAACGTCATCGGCCAGTCGGGATCCATCGATTCGGCGGCCAGAAGTTCGCTTTCGGCAGCCTCGACTTCGCCGAGCTGCTCTAGCGCCAGGGCCCGCAGCCACCGGTAGGCGACGTGTGCGGCGCGAGGCACCTTCGGCTCCAGTGTCTCGGCGAACAGACCCAGCGCGGCCGCGCCGCGGCGCCCTGCGCGGAGCGTCCTATCCGCGAATACTGCCGCCAACTGCGGATCGGCGAGCACACCCCCGACCTCGGCCGTCAGCGCGAAGAGCGGCTCAGGAACGAATTCCTCGCCTGACTCCAGCGCCATCGACATCCGGTCGAAGATTCTGATCAGCGTGTAGAGGGCGAAAGCGTCGTCCTGATCGAGGTCATGCTCTCGGGCGAGCATCTTGCAGTTCAGCTCGAAACGCCAAGCATCGAAATCGAATTCGGCCGGTGCCAGCAAACCGGTCTGATGGATGAGGCCGCTCTCCTCGATGATTTCACCCAGCGGCGAGAGCGCCCCGGTGAATGCGCTCGGATCTTCGACCAACTCCGTCCACACCGCCTCTTGGAGGGACACCGGCTCTTCGGCGTCGTCGACGAGAGCCTTGAGCCGCGCACCGACAGTCGATACCTGCGCGGTCGTGGCGATGCGCTCGACCGCCAGCCGTTGCGAGTCCAGTCGCAACCCAACCAGCTCGCCCTCGCGCACGCCCAGCCTTCCCAGCGTGCCCGGCGCGAGCAGCAGCACTCCGGGCTCGCCAATTACGTCCAGCGGAATGTGCCGCTCCTCGAGCAGATCATCGTCGTAGCCGGGCATTGCCACGTGCGCCGCTGTGCCGTCAGCGAATCGCTGATATTCCACGTACTCGCAAAGATCGGTAAGGGAGTCCAGGTCCGGGTACACCCGGAGGAAATCGTGGGCCAGCTCGTCGGCGTCGACACGGTGTGTGAACATCCGTCCATCCACCACCGCTGGCAGCCACATCCAGCGCTCGTCGATCAATTGCCTTACTGGGCACGCCATTTCGTCGAGCAACTCATCAATGACGTCCCCAGCGTCAGCCACGCCGTTGTCTTTCAGGCGCGCCACGATGACGTCCTTGCCCAGCGGGCCGTTCTCGGTCAGGATCCGGACCACGATTTGCACCGCGTCGAGCGTGTCTGCCACAGCGACCACCCTATGCCGGGCTGGGGCGGGCCGGGAAGCTGTCACGTCCTCAGAGACGGGCGGTGCGCGGAGTCCCTACCGGCGTGGGCGCTAAAACGAATGCGATGAAGGACTAACGGCGCACCGTGCCCTGTCGCCGCCGAGCGCTTCGGTCGTCAATCCAGCGCGAATCGCCCCTCACGAAACCGCTCGGCCGCACGGTGATCCACCAACTCCATCCGATCCTCGGGATGTTTCCAGTAGTGGCGCACCATCCAATAGAGCGGCACTCCGGTCGGTACATACAAGTTCAGTCCGCCTATGACTTCCTCGGTGCCGTCGCGCAAGCACAGCACCACCGACCTACCGGCCTTCCTTCCGTCCTTGGTGTCTGAGTGGTCCTTGACATCGACAACGTCGTCCCACTCCAAAACTCTCGTCTTCAGAACGTCGGCGATCTCGACCATCGCCGGGGTGAACTTGAGGTAGCCGATGCCGCCACGCCGCCCCCACGCGACGAGAGCGATGACGGAGAACAAAGCTGTTAGGGCAAAGAGCGGTGGTGAGAAGATCTGCAACCCACGGGACATCGGAATGTCGATTGCTCCTCGCGGCAGATAGAGCGCCAGAAGGGCACCCGATGGGGCCATGACAATCAGCCCCACGACGTACAGCACGCCCACCCGCTTGTCCGGCCAAACGGTGAATCCCGTTGGATCGTTGGATGTTCGGGTCTGCGCCTTGCCTGCGGCGGCCAGCAGTAGGCCCGCCATCATCAACACTGGAAACGTGACGAAGCCGATCAGTAGTGCGGTCGTCAAGTAGTTGCCTCGGAGGCCGGCCAAGATACCGCGAACGACAAAGTAGAGCAGGCCCGCCGATACGCCGATGACCAGCCAATACAGGCGTCGGTTGACCTTGGCCCAGTTCGCGGGTTCGGGAAGATTCAGTACGGACACACGACCTCACCAATGAACTTGCCCATTTCCACGCCGCCTACAGTTCCGGCGACGGCCCCGATAATGGTAAGAAGCGGTACGGCTCCTACCGCCAGGGGACCAGTCGCTGCGCCAGCTGCCGCACCGAACTCAGCGAGGCCCCAGCCTCCACCGCCGCCGGCCACCCCGGCGACCAGTGCAATGCACCGATCTTTGTCCGACTCAGCCATCACCATGTCGAAGACCGTTGTCGCTACTGTCCCTGCCGGTCCGCCGAACTTCATTGTCTTTCCGATATTTTCGGCCGTTTCCGCGGTGACCATCGGCAAGGATCCGCCACGCGCGATGTGCTTCTCCAAGCCCGACATTGCAGCTGTGGTACCCGTCGATATGTTGTCGATCAGCTCGACGGGCACCGCACTGTGCCGACCGTCTGCGGTAGTGAAGCCGGCCTGTCGGTGGCCGGTGGGGTCCATCGACATCGTCCAGTTCGAGCCATCGGCGAAAGTGATCGACGTGTAGTCACAGTCGTTGGACAGGTCATGCCACGAACTGGTGCGCGCTACAAAGTCACCGTTCTTGTCGAACTCCTCGAGCTCGTAGAAGTTCTGCTTGCTGGGCCACTCGAACGGATCCATGCGGGTGGTGACGGCCTTGCTGCCGTCCTGTTTGATCACCGTCGTCACCTCCTCGCCGTACGCGTTCGTGGACTCGACGACTTCCCGGACGTTCTGCTGCTGATCGGCGGAACGAATCGCTTCCTGCGCCACCGCGCCGACGGGTGTTCGGGGGTCGGCCACCTCATCGGGTGGTCGCTGCGCCGTGGGTAGCAGGATGCCGCCCAGATCGGCTGGCAGTCCCGCCTCAGCGAACCCGAACTGGCTACCTGCGGCCGTCACCGCGTTCGCCGTCGCGTCGTCGGCATCACCGATAGCAATCAGCATCGTGTTGACGTTGGCCTGCTCCTGCAAGGCCGACGCCTGCAGCTTGGCCATCTCCTCCTCGGACATGTAGACCGGGTCGACGAGCACGACCCATTGGTCACTGACGCTCAACGGACCCGCGTCGAGCTCGTCGGCCTTGGCCAACAACGCTTTACGCGCACTCCCGATCGACTCGGCACCACTACTCAATGCCGCCGAGACCGCCTTGGCGTAATCCGAGAACGTCGACGCTTGGCGCTTCGCCCGACCGAACATTGCGCTCGCCGCGGCGTGCGACTTACCTGACCATGCCCGCGTTTCCGGCATTCGCTTGCACGCGGCGTCGATGCCTGAAACGCCATCGACGACTGTCTGCGCTGCCGTGGCAATCGACGCGGCAGACGTCGCCAACGACTCTGGATTCCAACTCTGGAGAGTCGGACGAGAGGGCAGCATAGGATCAGAACAGCCCGTCGAATTCGCCGGCCAAGGTTTCGTCAGTCACCTCGAAAGTGTCCCCGGCACCGCGCACGGCCTTGCCCATCCGAGCCACGTTCTGCGCCAGGTTCTCGGCGACCTCGGTGAAATGCTCACCGACCGACCGGGCCGCCCACTGCGTTGTCGACCCGGGCAGTCCGTCGGCCGCCGCAGTGGTCGTCGGGCCCACTGCGGCTCCGGTGATGCGACCGGTGATGACATCGACGTGGGCGGCGAAGGCCCGCAGGACATCCGGATCGACCAGCACAGACATACCCCGCCTCGAATCGATGGTGTGTCTAGATTCTTAACACGCCCCCGGAGCACCGGGACGCATCAAATTCGCTTCTGGGATCGCCCCGGAGGTTTCGCACCGAGGCTCGGTATGTCAACTGCCCGGGTGCGCCGCGATCAGCGTGTCACCCGGGCGCAGCGTGCCAAGCGTCAGGCGGCTTGCCGTTCCAGCTCCTTCGTCGACTCGACGGGCATGGACGTGGCGGCGTCCATCAACTGTTCGTGGTTGTCTCGCGCACCGCGGTAGGTCGACAGATAGTGGTCGATCTGCTCGCGGCGCAGCGGTCGCGCCCAGATGTTCTCGCTGGGGATCTCGATACCGCTGTCGTTGGATTCTGCGCGCTTGCGGGCACCAACGCGGAAGCCCGCCACTGCCATCACCATCAACACGACCATGCCGGCCCCGATGATTCCCGCCACCGCACTTTGAGCGGCCAGCGCGTAAACGAACGTCCCGAGTGCCGCGAAACTCAGCAGCAGGCTCACATACCCAACCGCAGTCGGCGGAATCCGGCCCAGCGCCTTCAACATCGATATCACCTCTCGTAAGCTTCAGCGAAACGCTACGCGCATCGTAGCGCTACGTTTAGTGTAGCGTTTTTCCAGCCGGAGATATTCCCGGCCAGAGGAGGTGCGATGGCACAGCGACGCGACGTCGACGACGGTATTACCGAGGCGACACTGGCGCTCCTGCGCACCAGAGGGCCCAACGCCGTGACCGTCGAGGCGGTGGCGGCGCGCTCCGGAATCGCCAAGACCACCATCTACCGGCGACATCGCGACCGTCGCGACATGCTTGCCGCCGCGCTGACGCGGGTGACTTCTCCTGAACCCCTCGCCGCATCAACCGCGGCACCGGATCGGTTCCGCTGGCTCATCGCAGAGGCGGTCAAGGCCATCGAGGTCGGCATCGGCTTCGGCGGCCTCGCCGCCATGCTCACCGACGACGACCCCGACTTCACCAAGCTCTTCCGCCGCATCCTGGCCAAGGAGCGGGCCGAACTGACATCGGTGATCGATGCGGCCAAGGCCGATGGATCGTTCCGCGCCGACATCGACAGCGCCACCCTCATCGACGCGGTGGTCGGAGCAATCATCGCCGAGCGCGCACGCACCGGCCGCGTCGCCAACGGCTGGGAAGAGCGACTGTTCGACCTCTTCTGGCCGACGGTGCGGGCCTGAACCCCACCGTGACCTGGCTGCGCACGCTGTCGGTCTGCCTGACGCGGGCCGGTACGACGTCCGTCGTACCGGCATGTCCAGCTGGCACGATGACGACCACTGGCGCGCAGATCCGAGGTTCCGATGTGTCCAATCGTCCTGTCGCCGTTGATTTTCACTTCGACGTCACGTGCCCGTTCGCATTCAGACATCGCGGTGGATCCGCGAGGTGCGCGAGCGCAGCGGCCTGGAGGTGAACTGGCGCTCCTTCAGCCTCGAGGAAATCAACCGCCAGGACGGCAGTAAGCATCCGTGGGAGCGCGACTGGTCGTACGGCTGGTCGATGATGCGCATCGGCGCGCTGTTGCGCCGGCAGTCGATGGCCGACCGCCAGCGCGTCGTCGACGCCGGCGGCTACGGCGTACCGACGCTGTTCTTCCCTGACGGGCAGTGCCTTTTCGGGCCGGAGCTCATCGACCTGCCGGCGGGGGAGGCGGCGCTGCGGCTGTGGGACTTTGTCGTCGCCTGGACCGAGTTCCCGCACCTCTATGAGCTGCAGCGACCTAAGACGCACGCCGACCAGCAGGCCATCACCGAGACCTGCGCCCGTATCTGGTGGCCAGCGACTGGGTCTCGATCAACCGGGGCAAAGTCGTCTCGTTCGATCCGCCGGGCTGATACGGCGCCGAGGACTGTTCCAAGCGCACCTCAACAAGCGGTAGCGTCTGGTACCAGTATTGGTACTGAAGCTGGTACCGTCGACGTATGCCTGCGTTGAACGTCAACTTCAGCGACGAAGAGATGGAGCAGTTGCGCACCGCCGCCACGGCTGCGGAGCTGTCGCTGCGCGCGTTCGTGCACCGCGCCGCGCTCGATGCCGCGAGCGACCACAAACGCCGCGTACGCGAAGGCGCGAGGATCGTCGCCGAGCGCAGCGCAGAGCTCAATCGTCGCCTGGCGTGACCGAATACCTGGATCGCGAGGACGTTCTCGTCTCTGGTGCTGCGGCCGTGGGTGTCGAGCTGAGGGTGACCGACTATGGTCTGCTCGACGCAGCGGTGGCTCGGCCGCAGGCCACCGTCTTCGGGGTCGACGCGTATCCCGACCTATTCACCAAAGCAGCGGCACTGCTGCAGTCTCTGGCGCGCAACCATGCGCTCGTTGATGGCAACAAGCGCACCGCATGGGCCGCTGCATGGACGTTCCTGTACCTCAACGGCGTCGAATTGGACTCTGGCTTCGATGTCGACGATGCCGAGGACTTCATGAATACCGTCGCCACTCAGGGGCATCTGGAGCTGGCCGACCTTGCGGACAAGCTGCAGGGGTTCGCCTCTGAATGACCGCCTGAGCTGGCTTATGGGGGCCTGGGTGGTCGGCGGCGGTGTGTCCGAGGAGCGACGCCCTACGCCGCCACCAACGACCCGAGTTTGATATCGGGGTTGTCGCGCTGAAAGCCGTCCAGCCGCCACGGCGTCGAGAACAGCACGAGCATGACACCGTCGCTGCGGGTCAGCACCTCCGCCGACACCTGCTTGTCCATGAACTCGGCGTCGGCGGGGTCGACGATCCGCGCGACCTGATACGGCAACGACTCCAACGCAATCGGGGTGCCGAACTCCGCAGCCATTCGGTGCACGGCAACCTCGAACTGCATCGGACCCACCGCGGCCAACACCGGCGCCTGATCGCCGCGACGGTCTGAGCGCAGCACCTGCACGACGCCCTCTTGCTCGAGCTGCTCGATCCCGCGACGAAACTGCTTGTGCTTGCTGGGGTCGGTGCCGCGCGCCACCGCGAAATGCTCCGGGGAGAAGCTCGGGATCGGCGGATACTTCACGGGCACATCACGATACAGCGTGTCACCCGGGCGCAGCATCGCCGCGTTCGCCAGCCCGATCACATCCCCCGGCCACGCCGTGTCCAGGGTGGAGCGCTGCTGCCCGAACACCGACTGCGCGTACTTCGTGACGAACGGCTTGCCTGTCGCCGCGTGGGTGAGCACGTCCCCACGCTCGAACGTGCCGGACACCACCCGCGCATACGCGATGCGGTCGCGATGCGCGGAGTCCATGCCCGCCTGCACCTTGAAAACAAAAGCGCTGAAAGGAGATTCGACCGTACGGCGAATGCCATCGACGTCCAGAGCTCCACTCGGCGGCGGCGCGAGTTCGACCAGGACGTCGAGCAGCTGGTTCACCCCGAAGTTCAACGCCGCCGACGTGAACAGCGCCGGGGTCGTCTCGCCGCTCAAGAACGTCTCGCGGCCGTAATCGGCGCCGTCTGCCGACAACAGCTCCGACTCCTCGACAGCGGTATCCCAGTCGACGCCCGCGGCCTCGGAGGCGTCGGCCGCCGCGATGTGCTCCTCGGGCGCCGCGGTGGCACCACCCGCGGTCCGAGTGAAGCGAATGTAATTGCCAGACCGGCGATCCAGCACACCCTTGAAATCACCGGCGATGCCCACCGGCCACGTCAGGGGAGTGGGCCGCAACCCGATCCGCGACTGGATCTCGTCGATCAGTTCCAGGGCATGCCGCCCGGGCCGGTCCCACTTGTTGATCACCGTGATGATCGGAATCCCGCGGTGCTTACACACCTGGAACAACTTAAGCGTCTGCGGCTCAAGTCCTTTCGCCGCGTCGATGAGCATCACAGCGCAGTCGACCGCCGTCAGCACCCGGTAGGTGTCCTCGGAGAAGTCGGCGTGGCCCGGGGTGTCGAGCAGGTTGATGACGCAGTCGCGGTACGGGAACTGCAATGCCGTCGAAGTGATCGAGATGCCCCTGGCCTTCTCCATCTCCATCCAGTCGGACACCGTCGATCGTCGACCCGCCTTGCCATGCACCGCGCCGGCCTCGGTGATCACCCGGGCGTGCAACGCCAGCGCCTCGGTCAACGTCGACTTGCCGGCGTCGGGGTGGCTGATGACAGCGAAGGTCCTGCGCCGGCCCGCCTCGGTGGAGATACGGCCAGGTGGCGAGGCGTCGCCGCTGGGCACAGCGGTCAGGGCGGTGTCGGTCATAGCGGTAGCGATGGTATTGGCCGAGCGCCGCAATCTGTTAATCGAAGCTGGTCAGGCTTTGGGCGTCACGACGTCGCGCTGACACCCTCCGACTGCGTCGCCTGCTGCCAGTTCGCGTAGACCTCGGCGAGGAATTGCTCGACGGCGACCGCTGCGTGCCCGGCACGGGCGGAGCCGAACATGTCGAAAGCGTGCTGCGCAAAGGGCAACTCGGCGTACGCGACCGGCTGGGTGCTGGCGTCGCGCAGCTTCGCGACGAACGCCCGCGCCTGCTCGACGGGAACCAGCGAATCGTTGGTCCCGTGCAACACGAAGAAGGGCGGGGCATCAGCAGTGATGTGATTCACCGGCGACGCGTCGGCGTAGGTCTCGAAGGCCGACTTCTGTGGTTGTTTGATGACCATCTGCTCGAGCAATTCGGGCATCGACGGATGCATCGCGTCCTCAAAACGGGTGAAGTCGTAGACACCGTAGAAGGGCACTGCGGCCTGCACCCGCGTGTCGACATCCTCGAAGCCCGGCTGGTATCGCGCGTCGTTAGGCGTCAGCGCCGCCAGCGACGACAAATGCCCGCCCGCCGAGCCGCCGGTGATCGCGATGAAGTCCGGGTCGCCGCCGTACTCGGCGATATGCGTCTTGACCCACGCCAGCGCGCGCTTGACGTCCACGATGTGATCCGGCCACGTGTTGCGCGGGCTGTGCCGGTAGTTGATCGCCACGCAGATCCAGCCGAGCTCCGCGAGATGGCTCATCAACGGATGTGCCTGTCCGCGTTTGTTTCCCGTGACCCAGGCGCCGCCGGGGATCTGGAACAGGACCGGCGCCTTGCCGTTCCGGTCGAGATCGGGACGCCGCCAGATGTCGAGCTGGTTGGCACTGCTGAACTCGCCGTAGCTGATGTTTCCGTCGTGGGCGTAGTCGCGGTAGATCCGCATCATTCGCAGAGCGCCCGGCGTCTTGGCGCTGCCATCCCCAGCGGGCCGGCGCCACAGGCCGGTCGAGTCCCTGCGGCGATCAGTGCCCAGGCCACTGTCCAACGCCTCGGTCAGCGGGGTAGCGGCTTTGTGGCCCGCGCGGCTGAAGTTCAGCAGACCGACCGCAGACAGGGCTGCCACCGCCCACGCGATCACGCGCACTGGACGGCTCAGGCGGCGACTGGTCAACGCCAGCCCGCCGATCTGGCTCGCCAGCGTCTGGAGCGGGAACTCGCTCACCACCATGCCGAACCCGAACGAGAAGATCGATGGGTAGCCCTTGCGCGCCAGCGGTCGGTAGCCGTTGAGCGTCGAGGCCGCGGTCACCGCCGCGACAACTAACGCCGCGACCTGCCGGGCGATGTGGCCGATACGCGCCTTCTTCATGAGGTCACCATACGAGGAGGCGCTGGCACCAGGTGATGACTGCCTGCTCACCGGCACGGGGCCCGTCCACGAAGGACGGCCGCCGCCACGCTATGGGAGAATTCCGGCATTCGCATCGGCGTGACCGTGCGATCCGCGGGGGGTTCCGCCTGGCACAGACCGACAAAGCCGTCGGTGGCGCTCAGTCACGCCGTGACCTGCACGTTTGGAGTTTTCCATGGGTGTCCACAGGACTTCCGAGGCCGGACCTTCCGCCTCACCGATCGCGGCGGGGCTCATCTGGCTCGGTGGCGGTGAGCAGCGCGACAGGGCTGCCCGCCATGAGCGATCGACCCTGGTCAGCGCCGGCGTGGTGGTGCTGGTGGCGATGCTGCTGGCGTGGCTGGTGGCCGCTGCCGCTCTGGCGCAGTCGACATCCTGGCCGCTCGCGGCCGTCACCGCGGTCACCTCGGTGTTTGGTTTGCTGATCGGCGTGCTGAGCCGGGCAATCGCCACCGGCGCGGTTCGCGGTTCCGGGGTGGCGGGACGTGCCGCCGTCGCGGTCGCCATGGGGCTCGTGGTGGGCGAGCTTGCCGCGGTCGTCGTGTTCTCCGGATCGGTCGACCGGCTCCTCGACGAGCGGGCGGCGCGCACAGCCGAGTCCAGCCCGGCCGTCGCGCAGGCCGCAGCGGACCTAGACCGGAGCCGGGCCGCGCGCGGCGAGCTTGACGCTGCGGTCGAGCAGGCTGTGCAACGCCGCCAGGACGCGCTGGTGGTGGCGCGCTGCGAGTTCAATCCGCGGCCCGAGTGCCCCCAGACCGTCATCACGGGAGTGCCCGGCGCCGGGCCCGAGAACCGGACGGCGAACGACTTCCTCGCCGACGCGCAGGGGAGCCTCGACGCCGCGCTGGCCGACCGTGATCTCCGCGCGCCCGCGCTCGATGCCCAGATTGCCGACGCCGAGCAGGCGCTGGTGGACGCCCGGCAGGCCGCGACGGCCGACGCGGATCGGGGACTGGGCGGGCGGTGGGTCGCGATGAACGACCACACGTTGGCGAATCCGGGTGCTATGGCGCTGCGGATTCTCGTCGACGGCTTCTTCGTTCTGTTGAGCATGCTGCCGCTGATCCTCAGGCGGTGGCGCGGTGAGACGTCCCAGGATCGCGGGATCGCGGCCGACGTCGTACGGGATCGCGCCGAGCTGGATGCCGACACAGCAGTCGCGGTGAAGCGGGCCGAGGTCCGTGCGGCCATCGACACCATGTGGGCGGAACAGCAGCTGGCGAGCGCGCGCATGGCCGTCGAGGCGCAGCTGGAGATCGACCGTGAGCAGCAGCGCCGCCGGGTGATGGAGGCGATCGATACCGCCAGTCCCGTACGCGCCGAGCGCATTTCGGAGCCTGAGGATGTGTACTTGCCGATCGCCGCGGAGGCTGAGGCGGCGAGTCTCGTTGCGGGACAGGCGCCGGCGGGCGAGGAGCCCGCCGTAGCCGAAGTAGAGAACTTGCCCGCACCGGTCGAGGAGGGCGGTTCCGTGGAGCAAGCCGACGAAGCCGGACGTCCGCTGATTCCCGGTATCCCAGATGTCACCCGTGCCGCCGCGCGCTGGATTCGCCCGCTGGTGCCGCCGATCATCGTCAACGCGATCGACACCACCACGAAGCCGTTGCGCAGTGCACGACAAGTCTTCGAGGAGACTGAGGAGATCCACTTCTCGATGCGACGCACCCGCAAGGTGACCACTCAGGCCGAGGAGAGTGATGACGTTGCGGGAGAACGGGCTAGCGATGAGACCAGCGGAACGCGGAGAGCGTCGACAGTCCGAGGCGACGATCACGTCCGCGGCTACGGCCAGGTCGGTGCCGGGGCGGAACACGCGTCATCCGCGATGACGAGGGGCAAGGGCCACGCAGAACTCACCGGGGGTCGGTCGCGCGAACTGAGCGAACGTCGTGGCCCACGGGAACTCCCGCCCGGGCGTTAGCTCTTCGCGGCGGCGCGCACCTGTTTGTCGATTCGCTTGATGAGCCGGTCGTCGACGACGATCTCGAGCGTGACCGAGCCGAAGTCGACATCGCCAGGCGCGTAACGCAACACCCCGGGCATCTCTTCGACGAGGTGAACGAGTTCGTCGATGAACGCATGGAATCCATCGAGCGGGATGTCCATCAGCAGCGAGCAGTCGGCCAACAGTCCGGTGTACTTCGAGGGCACGCTGACGTCACGGCACCGCTCGGCGAGCGCGAGGAACCGCTCGTGGAGGTCCATCAGTCGGTTGGCCACGTGCACGATGCCGTCGGCGTCAGCGGTGCTCGCGTCGTCGCTGTCGCCAAACACACCCATGAACGCCGGTGCTTGGATGAAGGATTCGAGCCGATGGGCAAGCTCGTACAGGTCGTCGAGGCAGTTCTCGACGAAGAGCGCCACCTCCCCGCCGCTTTGCGCATACCGTCTCGGCGCTGCTGAGTAGTGCAGCTCGAGATCGCGAAGTCGCGGTCGCACGTCTGCAAGGCGTTGCACGAGCACCGACACGAAGACCGCCCACCGCCACTCGGTGGGCCTCTCCCGAAGCAGCGCGTCGAGCCCGCTTGCGGTGTAGGCGATTGCGGCGAAGCGCCGTTCATCGTCGGACGCGTCCGCCGACGGTACCGACGGCTGAGGCGAGATCGACCGCATCAACTCGGCCCCTTCGACGCCGTAGACACCCCTGCCGTCACCGAGTTGCGCCCACCGATGCTGGCGGTCGGCGCGGTGAGCCAGGGTTTCGGCCTCGCGGGCGGCAGCCAGCCGGCGCTCCTGCTCGCGACGGACAAGCGCCCGGACCGCGAAGAACAGCCCGACCGCCACGCCGACGCCGATGATGATCCAGTAGTAGGTGACGACGAACCAGATCAGGAGCAGCACGCCGAAAGCGCCGGCCACTCCACCGGAATCCGAACCGCGGCCTGCCATCACGACGGCCCATTGACCTTGGCGAACATCTCGAGCACCTACAGCGGCTGCGTGTAGCCGATCTCGCGTGCCCACTCGACGACCGCCGGCTTGGCGTCCAGGCACATCGTGTTCACCGCCGACAGCAGCACGATCGCCGACTCCGCCGGTGCGAACCCCGTCCTCTGCAGCTTGCCCAGCACCGCCGGTGGCGGCGCCCCGAAGCGAAGGTCGTGACAGAGCTCCTTGCCGATGTCGATCATGTCGACCATCGAGCTGTAGTAGACGCCCATGTTGTCGAGCTGGGCGATGAAGTCGTACTGATCGGCGTGCGCCGGACTTGACGACAGCACCGCTCCGCAGACCGCGAGCGCGCCCGCGATTACCCCACGTCCGCGCATGATCCCCCCTTGATATAGCGCTTGAGGTTGACCATAGGCCCGCCCACCGACAAATCCGGGGCACCGGCCTCACCCGGAGTGACGGACCCCGTCGCTAACATCGAGACCAAGGTTCCTGGGGGAGGGTTCGACATGCGGTGGCGGCATCGAAGCACGGCACGGAGACGCCGATGACGATCACCCCTACCGACACCCCGCGGCTTGCCAACCGCGCCGAGCGGCGCGTCTACCAGGCACTCGTCGAACAACTCCAGCCCAACGACCTCGTCATCGCCGGCCAACGAGTCACCGACCATCTGAAGGACCACGAGGTCGACTTCGTTGTAGCCATCGAAGGCGCCGGCATCGTGTGCTTGGAGGTCAAGGGCGGAGAGGTGTGGCATGACGGAGTGACCTGGCGTCAGAAGCGTGGAGGACGTGAGCACATCATCGAGCCGGTCCGCCAGGCCCGCGAAGCGTGCTACGCCCTGCGCGATTACATCGAGAAGGACCCGCGCTGGTCGCAGGGGCGGCTGCGCTGGGACCACGTCGTCGTCCTGCCCAACACCGAACTTCCTGACGACTTCGCACTCTCGGACTGCCCACGCTGGAAGGTCATCGACCGCAACGATCTCAAGGAGATCGACGGCAAGCTGCGCCACGTGTTGGTCAGCCAGGAACTCGACCGTCCGCTGCTCAACGCGGATGGCATCGACCAGATCATCACCGCGCTGAGCGGACGCGGGCTGCCGCAGCGCGACGTCGTCGCGCGGGCCCTGGCCAATGAGGACGCTGCCGACGCGCTCACCGAGCATCAGGCAGTGATCCTCGACGCGACTCGGCTGCTCAACCGCATCGAGGTCCGCGGCGGCGCGGGAAGCGGCAAGACGTTCCTCGCGATGGAGCAGGCCCGCCGGTTGGCCCAGCGGGGCCAACGCGTCGCCCTCGTCTGTTACTCCCACGGTCTCGCTTCATATTTGGAGCGCATCACCGCAACGTGGTCGCGACGCCAACAGCCCGGCTACGTCGGCGAGTTCCACGCGCTCGGCGTCCTGTGGGGCGCACCCGAGGGCCCGGACGAATCGCTGCGCACCGAGGAGACAGTCAAGTTCTGGGAACACGATCTCCCGGTGCAAATGGCTGAGCTGGCAATGCAACTCGAACCTGGGCATAGGTTCGACTCCATCGTCGTCGACGAGGCGCAGGACTTCGCCGACTCGTGGTGGGAGCCGCTGCTGATCGCGCTCAAGGATCCCGATGAGGGCGGCCTGTACGTGTTCACTGACGAGGGGCAGCGCGTCTTCAATCGTTACGGGTCTCCGCTGGTGCCGTTGGTACCGCTGATTCTCGACCACAATCTGCGCAACACCCGCCAGATCGCGAACGCATTCCAACCGCTGGTCGACCACCCGATGCGGTTCCTCGGCGGCGAGGGGCCTGCTGTCGAGTTCATCGCCTGTGACCGCGGGGACGCGATGGACGTCGGTGACGATCAGATCGAGGCCTTACTCGAAGAGGGTTGGCGGCCTGAGGATCTTGCGTTGTTGACGACGGGCAGCCGGCATCCCGAGCAGGCCGAGCGGCAGAAGGAGGGTCACAAGGCGTACTGGGATACCTTCTGGGACAGCGACCAAGTGTTTTACGGTCACGTGCTTGGCTTCAAGGGACTCGAGCGACGTGCGGTCGTCTTGGTGGTCAACGATTCGGGCCAATTCGAGCGCTCCCGCGAACGCCTCTACGTCGGATTGTCGCGGGCGCGCGACCGTCTCGTCGTGTGCGGCGACCCTGACTTCATCCGCGAGGTCGGCGGCCCCGACTTGGCGCGTCGCCTGGGCGTGTCTTCGGCATAGATTTCGACGGCCAGCCCGTCAGCGCGAGGTCCGCGATGGCGTGGAGATCAGCGCGGTCGGCCCCGCTTCGCGCCTGGATCGCGATCCCCTGGCATACCGCCGCGATCCAGCGTGCCAACGCCAGAGTGTCGACATCCGGTAGTTCTCCGTCGGCCACCGCCGTCGCGAACCGCTCGGCGAGAGCTTGCACAGTCGCCTCCCGCCACTCGGCCAAGCCGGGTGCCTCGCCGACGGTCAGGCACCCCCGCACATCACCACTGACCGCGTCTGCCGCACCATGCACCATGGCCTCGGCGACCTCGCGGGCTGTCGGTCGTCTCAGCGCATCGGCCGTATAGCTGCTCGGCCCTGCGAGGTATCGCCGCATGGCTCGCTCGAAAAGCTGTTCCTTGGAACCGAATTCGGCGTAGATGCTGCGTCGGTTCAAACCGGTTGCGGCGGTGACGTCGGATATCGAGACACCGTCGAAGCCGTGCGCCCAGAACAGCTTCATCGCGGTGTCCTCGACCTGTTCGGGGTCGTATCCCCGGGGGCGACCTACGGACACCGTCGCCCACCTCCTCTGCTGTGATGCCGGTCACATCGGGGAATGCTGACCGGACGAACGGGTTTGACCTGAGCATACTAAGTAACAAATCGGTTCGAAACTGCCAGGAGGCTTGATTATGAGTGCAGCACCACTCGCCGGACGCCGAGCATTGGTCACGGGAGGATCGCGCGGAATCGGCGCTGAGATCGTTCGGCGATTGAGTGCTGACGGCGCGGCCGTCGCGTTCACCTATTCGGCGTCGGGCGCGAATGCCGAGAAGCTGGCCGCCGAACTAGCTGGCAACGGCGCGACAGTGGTGGCTATTCAGGCGGACGCCGCCGACGGCGCGCAAAGTGCCGCCGCCGTTGAGCGTGCTGTCGAAGATCTCGGTGGGCTGGACATCGTGGTGAACAATGCCGGTGTCGCGCACATCGCGCCGATCGACGACTTCCCAGCAGAAGAGTTCGAGCGTCTCGTGGCGATCAACATCGGCAGCACGTACTGGACGACGCGGACGGCGATCAAGCATCTCGGAGACGGTGCCCGCATCATCAACATCGGCAGCATCAACGCCGACCGCATTCCCGGTCCGGGGTTGTCGGTGTACGGCTTGACCAAGGGCGCGATGTCATCGTTCACCCGCGGGCTTGCGCGTGACCTCGGGGACCGCGGCATCACCGTCAACAATGTGCAGCCGGGGCCGATCAACACCGACGCGAATCCTGACCACGGCGACTTCGCCGAGAGCCTGAAAGCCGTTACGACGCAGGGACGTTACGGACACACGACGGACGTCGCTTCACTAGTGGCGTTCTTGGCCGGCCCCGAGTCCGGATACATCACGGGTGCGAATCTAAATGTTGACGGCGGCTTCACCGTCTGACTCAGTCGTGCGCGTCGGTTTCGCAACCGTGTGGCAGCGCCACTGGCGTCGACGATGTCCGTCGCAAAGCGAAGTGTTCGGTTGAAAGTCCGTCACTCTTGAGGCCTGATTATGACCGGGCTGGCGCTCAGAGGTTCGATTACAACCCCCACGTCCCTCAGCAGCTCAATCGAACGATTGGAATTCATCACGGTCTCTACGTCGCCCTCGAGGACCATGTACGCGGCGCGGTTCATCCGACCGTAGAACTCTTTCATCGAATCCACGCTACGGAAGACAGGCATGTACCGAACGCCGTCGCGTGCCAGTAAAAACAGCCTCTGCTCGCCGTCGTTTGTGTCGCCGAACGGGGTGGAGTAATAGACCTTGCTGTCGGCGGTCGAAGTCGGCTCGCTCTGCGGCTTGTTCTTCTTCTTGAAAATGTTCACCGAACCTCCTAGATAGCTTCATCTACCAATTTCGTAATCTCCTCAAGCGATCTCGACATCAAATGACTGAAAATCGTCGCCGCGGGCCCCATCAGAACAGCGCGCCCTTCCGACGTGCGTAGTTCGAAGATCCCCTCTTCGATGGCTCTGAATTGGACGCCCGCAGCAGGACCGAGCGAATACAGGTCTTGCCGGACTGCATCTCGAGCAAGCGACGACCATTCCCAGATCAGATACTTTCGACGAGGTCGTACGTTGCGAATATGGCGACATCGCTGCGTAATTGCCCGCGGTCGTCGACTGTGTCGATCACCCACCGGTCGTCGGTATGCCGCAGGTGAAGCGAGTAGTCATCGGATGTGAAGCGACTCTCGTGACCGGGCTGAGCATCCGACACCGCCGCATGCGTCAAACCGGCACGTTGCGCCGAATACAACCAGCACGCATACAGGCGTGAGAAGTCCGGCTCGAGACGCCTCATACTTCCGCCTCCGCATACGCTGACGGCGGCAGGTGGTCGTCATCGCTGTTGAATATTCCGCCCGGGTTGCACGTCTCGCAATCCTCGCCGTAAAAGCAATTTGGGTTCGCCGGTTCCCACCACAGCGAGTCGCCGTGCCGTCGGAAGTATCCATGTCTGCTCACGAGGCCACCTTTCGGTCATCCTTCGTCGTCCTCAGGCGTCGCAATGCCTCTCGAAACGCCGGGTTCGGATACGCACCGGGCAGCACCGCGGTTACGTCCCGCACAGCTTCGTCAACTCCGACGTCCCTGAGTCGCGCCCCGTACAAGGCGCCGATGGTCGGCGTGCGGCTGTACGCGGCCACGCAGTGCACCAACGCCGTCCGCCCCTCGCGCCGTAGTTCTTCGATCAACCGCACCGTGTCCGCCAAGACGAAGTCCAGGTGCGGGTTCTCGTCGTGGGTTGTGCGGTCGATCAGTCGTATCTCGATGTGCGGCATGTCGTGGCGCATATCCTCGTCGGCCAATCGACACAACGACACCACAGCATCGACTTCCGATGGCAGGTTCCGCAGGACGCCAATGCCGCCGAGCAGAATTCGCTCGTCGTAGGGGTGACGCGCGCAAGTATCGATCGACGAGTCGAAGTACGAGTAATCGAAGAGGTCCGGTTCACCGCCGCGTGCGATTGCAGACCCGAGCGCCACCAACTCATGCGCGCTGATGTCTGGCCAGCCGTGCAGTAGTCGCCGCCATGCGCTCGGCACCGCCGACGCTCCATGCGCTGCGCCCAGTAGACCGCCCGCGATCGCCGCGACCGTGTCGGTGTCATGCCCCGCGCGCACCGCGGCGTCCAAAGCCAGACGAAGATGGTCCGCGCGGAAGGTGCCGGCCTCGGGCTCGTCCTTCGGCACAGGTGTCGTCACGATCGCCGACCACGCCGCCTGCATCGCCGTCACCACCCAGCCGTTGTTGGGGAACGAAGCGGGCGCGGCCGACTCTGCGGCACTCAGGCGCGTCTCCCATAGGTCGCGGCGTTCGGCAGTGATGTGACGCAACCCCGCGCGCGCATCGAGCTCGCCAGTGAGGACCGCGTGCCGTATGGCACTGCACCACAACACGCAGGCGTCACCGGCGTCTTCGTCATGGTGGGTCAGCTCGCTGATCGCGCGGGCCGCCTCCACCATGGCGTCCTCATCATCGAGGTATGCGAGTGCTACGGGAGCGGTGCGCATCAGGGAGCCGTTCCCTGCTGTGCGGCCGGTCTGCCGGTGAAGGGCCTCGGATGCACTCCGCGCGTCCGATGCCGTGATGTGGCCACCACGAGACGCCGAGCGCAGGACGGAGCCCGTCTGAATCCCAACATCTTTGGCAGTATGCGACCATTCGAGCCATCGACTCACGATGGCGTCCTGTGCTGTGGCGTCTCGCAGATCTGCACCCGTGGCTGCTACCTCGGCGATCGCGATCGCCATCGCGGTGTCATCAGTCCATTCACCACGCTGCCAGGGTCCGCCGCCGACCATCGCCACCTCGAGCTCTGGTGCTCGCGGCGGCTGGAACTCGTATGGCGCACCGAGCGCATCCCCCGCGGCGGTGCCCAGCAGTACACCTTCGACGCGGTCATCGTATGCAGACATTTTTGCCCCCTCCGGGTATAGTTTGCGCAAATATGCGCTAATTGTCAACACAGTACGCTGAGGCTCCGACATGAGTGAAACCGTCTACCGAGACGCCAGCGGGCGGAAGCTGTCCGACTACCCGCGGCCCTCGGTCGCGGTCGATACCGCGGTACTCACGCTTGATCCTGAGCACGGCCTTGTCGTGCTCGAGGTACGTCGTCCAACCGGAACGGGCTGGTCGCTCCCTGGAACCTTTGTCCATGAAGGCGAAACACTCGCGCAAGCGGTTGACCGATCGCTGCGGGTGAAAGCCAACGTGCGTGGGTTGCATCCACGTCAGCTACGTGTCTTCGACGATCCGTCGCGCGATGATCGCGGTTGGGTGATGTCGGTTGCTCATGTGCAAGTGGTACGCCCGGACCAGTTGGTCGGCCGCTCTTCGGAGACGACGAGGCTGGTTCCTAGCAACTCGCCTGGAAGGCTTCCGTACGACCACGCCGACATCATCGAGTTGGCAGTCGCAGACATCCGAACGCGATATGCGGAAAAGCCGGATCCGGACGACCTGCTCGGTGAGGCCTTCACGCTGCGGGAGTTACGCATGGCCCACGAGGCGATCGCCGGGCGGAAGCTGCAGCGCGACACCTTCCGGCGTGCGATGGAGCCGCACCTCACTGCCACCGGTCTGAGCAGCACGGGCGGCCGGGGCCGGCCCGCGGAATTGTTCCGTCGTCGCGGCTGATCGGCGCGCGGGCGAATTGCACCTTGGCCCCGTCTCGGGCTCGTGGCCCGCTCCGTCTTCCGGTCGGCGAACTTGCGCGTCGAGCAGCGCGCCAGGTCAAAACTGCCGAGCCTCTCTTAGTTCTCCGCATCCGGACGCTCCGCATCACCACTGCTCAGACCAGACCCGATTGATAGCTGCGACCGCGCTGTCGGGTAGCCCCGGCCCCGCTGTTTTGTCGGTCTGAAGCAGTAAAATTGCAGTGGGCATGATGAATACGAGACCAAGGGGCGTTGAACTGATCGATGTGGCGGCCGGTTGGCCAGTTTGCGGCAGATGCTGCGAAGTCGCGTACTTTTCGTGGATGGGTGGTCCGCATGACTGCGAACAGTCGTCGGACGAGGATGAGAGGCTGCAGGTCGTCTTACCCGAGCCGCCGCCGATGCCGTACGAGTGTGGAAATGCCTGGCGAGGGCTGCTGTATCAAGTGATCATCGTTGAGGGGGTGCAGTTGGCGCATCTTGTAAGGTTCTTTGAGCGCGTACACGACGATGCGGGGGTATCCAGTCTTCGAATTGTGGTGCGTGCGGGCACACTTCAGCTCTACGGCGGACCGGGGATGTACAGCGCGGAAGTTGGCAGCTCCGAGGCGGATTAGTCGACCGGGGAGGGCGCCTGAGTGCAAGCACAGCTGATCAGCCACGAAGCGCTCAAGGCGTTGCGATTCGTCCCCGACAGGCGCTTTAGCGGTTGGGGCTTGACCGGCAGTTCCGAGGCGAGGCCGCGGTGTCAGCGAGACTCCCACCTCGGGCCACTGTCATGACGTCTGGAAGCCGAAATGAGATGCGGCGGCGGTGATCAGGTCATACCGTCCGTGACCATCCGTTCCAGATCATCGACTGGCATGGACATCAGATGACTGAAAACTGTTGCTGAGGACAACGGCAGCGTTGATGAGGTCGACTGCCCACCAGCCGTTTTCCTCTCTGAGATAGAAACGCTGGTCCGTCGAGAGGAAACCGAACTCGGTGTCGTCGTCGGTTGGCGACACCGAGACGTCTGACATTTGCATCAACTTTGCCCAGTCGGTCCAGTTGCGTGATAGGCGTGAGAAGTCTGTCACTGGTTCACCCCATCCAATTGCCAAGCTTGCTAGTTGTGTCTTGTTGCTAAGTCAAACCTTTGCGCACCATCTGCTCGAGCTCCTCGACTGACTTGGACATGACGTGACTGAAGATCGTCGCGACGGACCGGGGCACTACGGCCGAACCAGCGGACGTGCATAGCTCCACTGCGCCTTCCCGTTCGATTGGAAAGACATCCACGCCCGACGCCATACCTAGCGACTGAAGTTGCACGCCAAGTTGTTTAGCGCCGATCGCAGAACGAGTTACAGAAGACCAACGCCATGTGAGGAATCTCTCCGCGAGGCCAAAGTCGGAGAACTTGGCAATGTCATTCTGCGGTTGCCCACGGTCGTCGACCTTGTCTACGACCCACCAGTCGGCGTCATGCCTCAGATGAAAGGATTGGTCGTCTGACTTGAAAAGGACACGGCAGTCCTCACACTCGGTCGATATCGAGACAAGACGCATCCGTGCGAGTGTCGTCCATTCGACCCAGCTTCTTTCCAGCCGGGAGAAATCCGCCACTTGTTACCTGACCTCCTTCAGATATCCCCAGTCGATCAAGGCTTCGATCAGCGAATTTGCCAACCGACGCATCGCCCAATTTCCTCCAGAGCTTCCGAAGACAGTTCCGGATGGAGTTGACTGAACCTGCTGATGATGTCGCTGACGCCCTCGGCCAAGGTCATCGTTCCCCAATCGATGGGCATCGCTACCGCCTCCCGGACTAGGGCGATCACCTGGTCGGCGATAGAACTGCCTTCGGACTCTCCGTAGCGGTCAAGCAGCTTTTGCCGGTCAACTCGAGGAATCGCTGATTCACTGATACTCAGGATGACTGCCTCGTTTATTAAGTCTGCGTTCATTCGGCGAAAGTCCTATCTCTGGAACACGATTGTTTCGGTGCCGGTGTCGGGGTCGATCACAGTAATCGTCGTGACTCCTGTGTTTTCCATGAGGCGAGGGAGCTCGACAGTCTCCCAGACATTCCCGGGCCGCCGATTCGATCCAATAACTCCTTGCACCTCTCCGGAAGCATTTTCGGCATACATCTGCGAGATAGCTGACCACCAGTTCTCGGCATGAACGTCGTTAGGACTCCACCTTGGTGGCTGTATCCCTTGCCGCTCCAATAATGCTTCCAGGGTTGTCGCGCCGCTTGCGTCAGCGATGAGGTCCGCTGAGCCGTTGCCGCCCGCAGTGATCGGCCCGATACCCATTCCATCGGCGCCTCTGCCAGACC
This sequence comes from Mycobacterium sp. 1164985.4, assembly GCF_001668575.1. GTDB lineage: Bacteria > Actinomycetota > Actinomycetes > Mycobacteriales > Mycobacteriaceae > Mycobacterium. Next base: position 19,917 of record NZ_LZMD01000038.1, on the reverse strand, counting down.
AGAAAAAGGCCCCATCCGATGGGGTCTCCAATTGCGATGGCTCTGGCAACGGGTAAGGACCAGCGTCGGGAAGTTGGCTGAAGGCCGGTCCGGCCGACATCGATGCCTCATCTATGGCCGACGTCTGATGACTTGGCACCTCGGCGAGCGGAGTCGAGTGCTCGACTCCGTGTGTGTGACTTGGCATGTCGATGACATCGTCGGGTATGGCAGCGCGGGCCGCGAGAGCGGCTTCGCCGCCGCCGAACACCGCGCCTGGTGCGGTCAAAGCAGTACTGCCAGCGACCTCGCCCAGGTAGTGCCCGGGGTTACCGCCTCGGCGCCGCCGGCGTCGGTGCGCACATAACTGTCCGCCGCCTGGCGGTGTCCCCCCGCGTGCGTGGCGAAGTCCTTGGCGAACCGCGCCCCGCCGGCCTCTCAAGCAGCCAACATCTTCGGCAGCGCGGCAGCAGCCGCGCCCGATCCGAGTGCCGCAGTGCCCGCCCGTGAATGCGCGGATTGATGCGCCGACCGAAACCCGCTCGCCTGGTCGTCGAGCCGGTCTGCGGCCATGCGCAGCTCGGTCGGGTCGACCTTCAACGGGTCGTTCGAGTCAGACGCCAAGCCCCCTTTTGCATCGTTGCCGAACACTAACACCGCCCGGCCGACCCCCCCGCGCAGCAAATTTCCGTTAAGGCCCCGCCCGCCACGCGCTAAGCTCTTCCCATGGAGCTACTACGCAACGTAGTTGTACTGCTGCACATCGTCGGCTTCGCGATCACCTTCGGCGGCTGGGCAGCCGAAGCCCTGGCCCGGCGCTTCCGCACCACCCGCGCCATGGACTACGGCCTACTGCTCTCGCTGCTCACCGGTCTCGCCCTCGCCGCGCCGTGGCCCGCCGGCATCGAGCTCAACTATCCGAAGATCGGCATCAAGCTCGTCATCCTCGTGATCCTCGGCGGACTATTGGGCATGGGCAGCGCCCGTCAGAAGCGCACCGGCAATCCCATCCCGCGTCCGATGTTCTGGTCGATCGGCGTCCTGTCCTTCGCCGCCGCAGCCATCGCGGTGCTGTGGTGAATCAACGCTGCGAAATCTGCTGCGCCACCTCGCCGTAACGTTCGAACCGCTCCGGATCCGCCAGCGCGTTGTACAACACCACGCGTGAGGCCACCGGGCCGTACTTCTCGATCAGCGCGTCCGCCAACCCATCCCACGTCGACTCCGTCGCGAACTTCGCGATGTGTTTATCGGTGATTTGCTCGGCCATGCCCTTGTAATCGCCGGCCTTCTGCTTCTCCCGGATCCGCGCGGTCGTGCCCTCGAATCCCGCCTCGTCCCAGATGAAGGCATAGTTCGGCGTGCTGCCGTAGAAGCTCATGCTCGTGCGCACCAGCTCCCGCTCTCGATGGCGCTCCTCGTCGGTGTCACCGACGATCGTCATCACCGGCACGATCACCGCGACGTCGTCGACCGAGCGGCCCGACTTCTCCGCTCCCTCGGCTAGATTCGGCATCACATGCCGTTCGATGTACCCCGGTTCGCCGAGCGGGTGCACGTGAATCCCGTCGGCGACCTCACCGGCCATCCTCAGCATCCACGGGTTCACCGCCGCCACATCGACCTTCGGGTCCGGCGCATCGATCGGCCCCGCACTCCACTGCGGCGTGATGAAGTCCAGGCTGTAGAAGTCGCCCCGGTGCTCCAGCTTGCCCGTCCGGAACGCGTGGAAGCACGCCTTCACCGCCAGCACGTAATCGCGCAACCGCGGACCCGGGCGCTCGAACTCCATGCCGTAACGCCGCACCACATGCGTGCGCACCTGCGTGCCCAACCCCAAACGAAAGCGACCGCCCGACGCCTCCTGCAACTCCCACGCCGTCGCCGCCGTAACGAATGGGCTGCGCGGAAACGCCACCGCGACCCCCGTCGACAACTCCAGTCCCGGCGCCGCCTGCGCCGCCACCGCCGCGTTCATGTACGGCGTGCGCCCTGTCTCCGTGAACAGCAGTCCGGAGAAACCTGCCCCTTGCGTCCGTCGGGCGAGGTCGCCGATTCGCAGGAGTGGCTGCGGTGTTGTCATCGCGTCGACGTGCACAATCGCACCCTACGCTCAACGAGGTCCCGGCCGACGCCGCCGCGTAACGCGACTTCGGCGAACCTTCCCTCAACTACGAACCCACGCCAAGTTTCGGAACCTCCACCAATCTCGCGACGCATTTCGTTACGTTGGCCAAGACGCTGCGAATGTGAATCCATCTCCCGGGGGTATCGCAATGACGGAGCAGTTCTTGGAGCCCGCGCCGAGCAAGGCCGAACTCGCAATCTCGAAAGGCTGGGTCCAGGGCGTCGCTCTGGTCATGGTGTTCGGATTCCTGATAATGGGGATGCTGGCCGCCAGAACCTACTCGGACTCGATGCCGCTGCCGCAGCGTGTCGTCGGACCGGACGGCCAGACCCTCTACACCGAACAGCAGATCACCGCCGGACAGCAGATCTTCCTCCGCCGCGGCCTGCAGCAGTACGGCTCGGTGATGGGCCACGGCGGCTACCTCGGTCCCGATTACACCGCCGAATACCTGCGGCTCTCCGCCGACCACGTCGGCCAGGAACTGCGGGACTCCGGTGCACAGGACCCGACCGCGGCCGTCGTCGAGATGATGCGGACCAACCGCTACGACGAGGAAACCGGCACACTGCAGTTCACCGCCGAGCAGGTGAGCGCGTTCGAGAAGATCCGTGCCTACTACGCCGATTTCTTCGGCACCGACTCGACCGAGCACGGGTTGATACCGCAGGTCATCACCGATCCACGGGAAATCCAGGACCTCACAGCCTTTTTCAGCTGGACCGCATGGGCCAGCGCGGCCGAACGTGAGGGTCACTCCTACTCGTACACCAACAACTGGCCGCCCGAACAGCGAGTCGACAACACACCCACCGCCGACATCCTGGTCTGGTCGGCGATGTCGCTGATCGCGCTGTTGGCCGGGCTGGGCGCGCTGTTCGCCCTCTACGGCCGGTGGAGCCGCAAGATCGGTTGGCACGCAACCGAAACACCGTCACTCGCATTCCGTCAACCGGGCGAGGTGGCGATCACGCCGTCGCAGAAAGCGACCGCGTGGTTCTTCCTCGTTGTCGCGGTGCTCTTCCTCGGCCAAGCGATACTCGGTGGGGCGATCGAGCATTACCGCGCGGAGCTGAGCAACTTTTTCGGCTTCGACCTGGCCCAGATCCTCCCGTTCAACCTGGCGCGGACCTGGCATGTGCAGCTGTCGCTGCTGTGGACGGCAGCATCCTTCCTCGCCGCGGGTATCTTCCTGGCGCCGATCATCTCCGGCCGTGAACCACGTCGGCAGTCGTGGCTGACCTACGGCCTGCTCGGCGCGCTGTTCGTCGTTGTCGCCGGCACACTGATCGGCACCGCGCTGAGCACCTTCGGCGTCGACTGGGCGAAGGGCTCGATCTTCTTTGACCAGCAGTGGGAATACCTTGACCTGCCGCGCTTCTGGCAGGCGCTGCTTGTCATCGGGCTGTTCCTGTGGATGGCGATCATCTTCCGCGCAATCCGCTCGCGGCTGAAGACCGAGAGCAAGCTGAACATGCCGTGGCTGTTCTTCTACGCCGGCCTGGCCATCCCCGCGTTCTACGCCGTCGGCATGCTCGCCGGCACGGAGACGCATCTGACGGTCGCCGAGTTCTGGCGGTTCTGGGTGGTGCACCTGTGGGTCGAGGACTTCCTGGAACTGTTCACCACGGTCATGGTGGCCTACATCTTCGTGATGCTGGGCGTGGTGCGACGCAAGATCGCCATCCAGCTGATCTTCCTCGACGTCATCCTCTACTCGATGGGCGGCGTCATTGGGACGATGCACCACCTGTATTTCTCCGGAACACCGGTGGAGCACATGGCCCTTGGGGCGTTCTTCTCCGCGCTGGAGGTGATCCCGCTGACGTTCCTGACCGTCGAGGCGTGGACGTTCCTGCAGTTGGGTTCGCGGCAGCAGTCACGCAGCAGCGCGCCCTTCCCGCATCGGTGGGCGGTCATGTTCCTGGTAGCGGTCGGCTTCTGGAACTTCGTCGGCGCAGGCATTTTCGGTTTCCTGATCAACCTGCCGATCGTGTCGTACTACCAGATCGGCACGGCACTGACCGCGAACCATGCGCACGGGGCGATGATGGGTGTGTACGGCATGCTCGCCGTCGGGTTGGCGCTGTTCGCACTGCGTTACATCATTCCGCCGCAGCGATGGCCGGATAAGCTGGCGAAGCTGTCCTTCTGGTCTTTGAATATCGGCCTGGCGTGGATGGTGTTCGCCACCCTGCTGCCGCTCGGCGTCCTGCAGCTGTGGCACTCGGTGAACGACGGCTATTACGAAGCAAGGACTTTGGGCTACATCACCCGATCGGGCAACGTAGTCCTGGAGTGGTTGCGCATGCCAGGGGACTTCCTGTTCATCCTCGGCGGCGTGCTGCCGTTCCTCTGGATCGCCTGGCTGGGTGTTCGTTACGGAATCAAGGCGACGACGCACACGCTGCCCGCCGAGACGTTGTTCGTCGAAGAGCACGCCCACGCGGAGGAGGACCGCACCGGCTTGGCGGTGCCGGGCCGTAGCCGCTACGCCTCCGACCGTAGGGTGGCTCCCGATGAGGGCGGTGACGGACCGTGATCGCCGGCATCGGGATCGACGCGTGGCTGACGATCGGATACGCCGCAGCGCTGGTGCTCATCGCCTACGGCATCGATACGTTTGCGCGGCGCGCGGCGGCCAAGGTCGAGGGATACCGGACGGGTGGGTTCGTCTACCACGAGGACCACGACGCGTGGCGGTGTCCGCAGGATCAGTGGTTGTGGCCCACCTCGTTTGACCCCGACAACCGGGTGATGCGCTACCGGGGCACCCCGACGGTGTGCAACGCCTGCCCAGTCAAGCACACGTGCACGTCGTCGCACGACGGGCGCGAGGTGAGCCGGGCGATCGACAGTTGGCCGGCGTCGGAGGCGGCGCGGTTCCACCGCGGAATCGCCTGTGCCGTCGGTGTCATCGCGCTCATCCTGCCGCTCGCGACGGCGTTGACGGCCGATACCGCGCCCGAGGCGCTGCTGCTACTGGGGTCCGCCGCCGCCGCCGGTGTGTTGACGTTGCCGCTGTGGTCGCACCTGCGCCGCACCCGTGCTGTCCCGGACGGAGTCGTGTTCCACAGTCTCGACGAGAATATCGAGGAACGAAAGCGGCTGGCCGAAGCGGAGATTCGTCGCCGCAGCTCGTACGCATCCGACCGGCGCAGTGAACCGCGGGAGGTGCGCTGATGAACGCGTGGTCGGTGGTTGTCATCTTCTTCGCGATAGTGCTGGTCGGACTGGCGGTGGCGTCGATCCGCATCGTCAAGGAGTACGAACGCGGTGTCGCGTTTCGGCTCGGGCGGCTGCGCGGACCGCTCGGTCCCGGCATCGTGGTCGTGTTGCCCGGCATCGACAAGCTCGTGCGGGTCGATCTGCGGACAGTGACGCTGACCATTCCGCCGCAGGAGGTGATCACCCGCGACAATGTGACCGCCCGCGTCAACGCCGTCGTGCTGTTCCGGGTCACGGATCCGACGAAATCGGTGATGGCCGTTGAGAATTTCGCGGTCGCCACGTCACAGATCGCGCAAACGACACTGCGCTCGGTGGTCGGGCGTGCGGACCTCGACACACTGCTCGCGCACCGCGCCGACCTCAACGAGGACCTCGCCGCCTCGATCGCGACGCAGACCGAGCCGTGGGGTATCAGGGTCGAGGTCGTCGAGATCAAGGACGTCGAGATCCCCGAGATGATGCAGCGGGCCATGGCGCGCGAGGCCGAGGCGGAGCGGGAGCGCCGCGCCAAGGTGATCAGCGCACACGGCGAGTTGCAGGCGTCTGCGGAACTGCGCGATGCCGCGATCACCCTCAGCGAGAGCCCGGCCTCGCTGCAGCTGCGTTATCTGCAAACGTTGCTCGAACTCGGCGCCGACCAGAACTCCACCGTCGTCTTCCCGATCCCGATGGACATCGTGCGCCCGTTCCTCGAAGGCTCGCGGTCCAATCCGGCCAGCGGTCCCAGCGACACGGTTCCCCACATCAGGAGGGTGAAATCCGATGAGTGACAGCGTATCCGACCCGGCTGCGGTCGGTGAGCCCGGCGGTGTCGCCGACGACGGCCGCCCCGTCGTCCTCGAGCCGACCCCTCCGGGTCTTTGGCGGACCTTGCTGGGCACGGCGGTCGCGGTGCTGGCGCCGCTGTTCGGCTTCCTTGTTGGCGGGATGTTCGGTGCGGGGATGGTCGGGGAGTCGGTTGATCCGATGTTCCTGTCGTTGTTCACCGGCATCGTGATCGGTGGCATCGGTGTACTGGTCGCGATCTCCGGAGGGGCCCGACTGTGGCGGCACTTGCACCGGCAGGACGGATCGGTATAGCGGTCCGCTATCTGTCGAGCATTGTGACACCGTCGCGCCATGCGTTGAGGACGGCCTCGACGCGGTCGAACACTTCGGCACGCGCCGACTCGCGATCGACACCCGCCATCAGCAGGTCGTCATAGTCGGTATCGAGGTGGCGGACGGACGCGACGACCGCGAGGCGGACGGCGTCGGGATCCAGGTTCCGCGCTGCGGCGCTTCTCCCTACCCTGCGGCTGCCGCGGGCCGCGGCGTGCAGGGCGATCGCCTCCGCGCGGTCGGGAGGACACCCGGGAAACTGCTTGCGAATGGCGGCGGCGAACTCGCCTTGGAAGCGCACGTCTTCATCGGCGCGACGAACTCGGTCGCGATCTCTACGACGAGCGCGGATGTCAGCGTCCGACAAGCACTCGCGTGCGGCTTGTTCGATCGCCGCCGGCTCAGCCAGAATGCCTTGTCGTTCATAGCGATATCGGCGTCGATTCCACCGCACGACGACGGCGGACAGCCGACTGGCCTTCTTCGCGCGACGGGACAGCGCGGCATCGCCCGAAGGTAGGAACTCGAGGTGGCCGAGGTCCGCGCAGTCCAGGCACAGCGCACCCTTGCTGCCCTTGAGGAAGAAGTCGCCGCCTTCGCCGCACGATGTGCACTCCCATGCGTGGTCGGCCGAGATCACACTGATGTCCCGGAAACGGCGCGGCTGGGGTCGCTCCGGCTCGACATGGCCCGGTGTCGCCCAATGTGTGCGGTACAAATCTTCGATGTCGGGATCACCCTCGGCCGTGAACATCAGGTCGCCGTAGTGGCCCTCACGTCGTTCGAGGCCACGCTCTTCGGCCCACTGCCGCAACGCTTCCGCGGCTTCGATGACCTTGCCCTGGCTGACTTGGACAGATCGGTCGAGCGACGGAACACGGCCCCGAACCCACCGCTCGATGTTCGGTTGCGCGAGCCAGCCTAGACTCACGAGGACATCAACCGGGCGGACTGCGCCGCGCTCGGCCAGCACCGCATCTGCCGCCCGGGCGACGCGCGTCTTCACGTTCACCATGAGCCGACGTTACTTCCCGGGGCTGACACCATCATGCCCCGCGCCATCGCTTCCGGTGTGATCGACGATGTACACGAGATCGCGACGCAGTTGCGGACATGGTGCGCCTGAAACTCGAAATCAACGACCGGCCAACCACGCGAAGAACTCCTCGGCGGTGAACACCGCCTTGCCGTACTCCTGCGCTTTACGCGCCTTGCCCGACTGCGTGCCGGCCTCGGCCGTCACCAGCACCTCGCACCGCGTCTTGGTCACCGACCGCACCGGCGTCAGACCGGCCCTCGCGGCCATCCGCTCGATCTCGTCACGCTCTACCGCCCGGCCGGTGAGGTCCAAAGCCGTTCCGGTGAAACAGATCCGAGCACCTGGCACGAGCGCCTCTTCGATGTCATGGCGGCCCACCAATTCCGCGTCGCTCACTACATCGACGCCCAGCAGCGCCGATGCCGCACGCAGCCGCGCGATCACCTCGTCGGGAAGCGGCGTGCGGGAAGCAGCCACGCGCAGCTGATCGGCCACCACCGACCGTGCCGCCGCGTCCCATGATGAGTCGAGGTCTCGCTGCACCGTTGCACCCAGCAGCACCGCTCCCACGTCACGGCTGATCCGTAACAGTGCGGACAAGCCCGGCAGATGCTCGGCCTTCGGGGTCGGCACGTCCGGGTCGCGGCTGACCAGTAGACCCGAAACCGATTCTCCCGGTTCGGGTTCCTCGAACGCTGTCGAGCCGGCTTGGACGTCCGCCGACGCATTGGCCTTCAACGCCGAGCTAGCCTGCTCTAAAGCCGTCCGTCCCGATATGCGGGTTCCGCGCAATTCGACGCCCAGCGGCATGGGCGTGACGTGACCCAGGCGTTTGAGCTCGAAGTCGATGAGCCCCAGCATCTCGTCCACGCTTGGTCCGACCGGTGTACACCCCGCCAGCATCGGCGCGATCACCGCCCAGGCTTCGCGCAGGGTCGGCGCCAGTAGAACATCGGAAACACTGATGCCGTAGGCGCTTCGCGCGTCGGCCAGATCGCGCTGCGGGTTGACCAGCGTCGAGACCGCGGTGCCGTCGTCGAACGCCACCGCCAGCTCCACCGGTCGCGGACGCGACATCCGACCTTCCTCTCCGACGGTCAGGATGCCGATGGCGCAGTACTTGCGCGCCGTGGCTCCGCTGATCGAGGTACGCAGGAACCGCGCGATACGTCGGTCGGTCTTCAGATCTTTCGGCAGCACAGGGCGTTTGAGCACCAGGCCGGCCAATGACGTACAGCGGCTCAACGCGACATACAACTGTCCCGTGGAGAACATGCCGCCGGTCAGGTCGACGACCACCCGCTCCAACGTCTGTCCTTGACTCTTGTGAATCGTGATCGCCCACGCCAGCTTGAACGGCAGCTGGGTGAACGTCCCGATCACCTCGCGCCGCAGCGCACCGCCGTCGACCACCGGGCGCGTCGCCTCCCACGTAAAGGGCGTGACCTCCGCGCACGAGCCGTCGGCGAACTCGACCTCCACGACGACGCCGTAGCGGTCATAACCCACACCCACCACGCGCCCGATCGAACCGTTGACCCAGCGGTCGCCCTGATCGTTGTTGAGCATCATCACCTGGGCGCCGACCTTGAATCGCAGCTCGTCCTCGATCGGCTTGTCGAACAGCGACAGATCGCCAGATTCCCGGGCACGGTGCATCATCTCGTCACCGGGGAGGCGCTCGAGGTGCTGACGGTTGCGCGCGGTCACCAGCCGATTGGTGGGAGCCAACGTGAGCCAGAACTCGTCGTCGGGCGGCACGAAGTCCTTGTCGGCTCGGGCATTGAGCTGCTCCTGGGCGTGCCCGAGCAGAACGCCCTCACGAATCTCGTTGAGTATGGCGGTCATTCGGTCATCGCCGAGCTGGCGAAACACAGTGGTCAACGAGACGGTGGGAAAGTCGTCGCGGGCGAACTTGCGTGCCGAGAAGAAGTACGGCGTTTCGTAGACCGTCGAAAAGTAGCCCTCTTCGCCGTCGCCAACGACCGGCGGCAGCTGGTACAGGTCGCCGACGAGGACGATCTGCACCCCGCCGAACGGTTCTCCCGGCACGGGCCCGAACCGTTCGAGCGCCGTGGCCACCATGTCGAAGACGTCGGCGCGGACCATCGACGCCTCGTCGATGACCAGCGTCTGCAGCGATGCCAGCGTCTTGGCGAACCGGCTCGGCCGATAGTCGCCGCCGGTGACGTCGGCCATCGTCGTCGTCGTGCGGAATCCGAACAGCCGGTGGATGGTGTAGCCGTCGACGTTGAGCGCTGCAATCCCCGTCGGCGCGACCACCACCACGTTGCGGTCGGTCTCCGCCATGAACTGCCGGATCAACGTCGACTTACCGGTCCCCGCCTTACCCGTCAGGAACAGATGCCGGCCTCCGGCCAGGAGCGCCAACGCCTCGCGGAACTCGTCGGTGAGGATCAGATCCCCGCTCACGGGTCGCCACAGTACCCGCGGATCGTCGACAGATGCGAAGGCTATCCACAGCTCCCGATCTCTCGATGCCCAAGGCCCTGGCTGCCTGCTCACACTGGAGGGAACCTCATGCGCGGTCGGCCTGAACACGAAGCGGCATCGCTGCATCATGATGCACTGATGCTAAACTGTGGCATGCGTACGACCGTCGATCTCCCCGATGAGCTGCATAAACAGGCGATGGCGATCGCCCGCGACACCGGTCGGACCTTCAGTCAGGCAGTCGCGGATCTGATGAGGCGGGGTTTGGCAACCCACGGCGCGGCATCGATCAGCACGGACCCCCGGACGGGTCTGCCGGTTGTCAGCGTGGGAACACTGGTGACGTCCGAAGACGTGCGTTCGTTGGAGGACGAGGAGTGACGATGCTGCTCGATGCGAACGTGCTCGTGGCGCTCGTCGTCTCCGACCACGTTCACCACGACGCGTGCGCCGACTGGCTGGCCGGATCAAAGACGGCATTCGCGACCTGTCCGATCACCGAAGGCAGCCTGATGAGGTTTCTGGTCCGGGCTGGTCAGCCGGCGGCCTCCGCGCGCGATGTCATCAGGGCACTGGCGGCAGCGGACCGCCATGAGTTCTGGCCAGATACCGTCTCCTACGGGGAGGTCGACGCCACGGGCATAATCGGCCACCGTCAAGTGACGGACGCCTACCTGGCTCAGCTCGCGAGAAGTCGTGGCGCGCAATTGGCGACCCTCGATGTCGGCCTGGCGAATCTGCATCGCGATGTAGCCGTCCTGATATCCGATGCGCGCTGATAGGTCATTGGCCGGGTCCGTCCGACGAGCGTCCGTTCAGGCCATCGCCATCGCTTCGCGCTCGATGACCTCCGCGGCCGCCCGCTCGCCGGAGCGCACGGCCCCGTCGATGAACCCGTACATCACCGCCGAGGTCTCGGTGCCAGCCCAGTGGATGCGCCCGCACGGCTCGCGGAGCGCCGGGCCGAACTCGGTCAGCACGCCCGGGGGAGTGTGGGCGATCATCCCGCCGCCGGAGTACCGTTCGACGGTCCAGTTCTGCTCGACGTAGTCGACCGGCGAAAGCGCCCTGTCGCCAAACCTTTCCGCAACGGCGCCGAGCACGGCACTCCTGCGCTCGTCGTCGCCGAGGCTGGTCAGTCGCCGCGCCTCCGGCCCCTCGGTGATGACGGTCAACATGCCTGGGGATCCGGTGTCGGTGCACGAGTCGATCGTCAGGTTCGCCGGTGATCCCGGACCGAACGACTGTCCCGACAGGCCGTCGGCGCGCCAGAACGGTTCGTCGAACACCAGGGCGATCTTGTAGACCGCCCCACCCGGCATCCGCTGGTGCAGGAACGAGCGATCCGCGGGAAGCATTGGCTCGTAGACGATCTGGCTCGCTATCGAGATCGGTACCGCGACGATCGCTCGGCGGGCGTTGACCACCATGTCCTCGGAGCGCACGATCACCCCGTCGGTGTTCTGCTCGATGCTGCGCACCGGCTGCGACAGGTGGATGACGTCGCCGAGTTCCGCCGCGACCGCACGGTGAATCGCGCCCATGCCGCCGACCGGCCGTGCATCCTCGGCCGCGTCCTTGACGCCGAGCACGAAGCTCGGGCCGCCGGCCGACGCCATCTGGTAGAGCACGAACAGCAACGAAATCTCCGATGCCGCAGACGTATACAACCCGGATACTGCGCTTTCCAGCAGTTCGCGGGCCGGCTTGGACAGCGTGTTTCGGTCCAGCCACCCGGCCCAGGTGGTCTGGTCCCACTTCTGCGCCTTGCGCGCCGTCCACGGTGCCTCCACCGGAATCGCCTTGCACATCTGCGTCAGCTCGAGGAAGACCGTGCCGATGTTGGCGACGGCCCACGGGCTCATCGACAACGGGATCGTGCCGGTGTAGCGGTATTTCTTGCCGTCGACGAACATCATCGCGTCGCCCTCGGTGTACTGCTTGTAGCTCGCCACCCCGAATTCCTTCATGAGCGCGTAGATCGCGTCCTGCCCGGGGCCGATCCATGCGCCGCCGCGGTCGATCCACGAACCGTCGTCGCGGACCTGGGTGAAGGTGCGGCCACCCACGCGGTCGCGAGCCTCCAGTAGCGCCACCGAGTGACCCGCCTGCTTCAGGCGCAGTGCCGCGGTCAGGCCGGCGAACCCGGCACCCACGACGCAAAAGTCCTCGTCTGCCATGAGCAGCCCCTTCGATCGAATTGCGCGGGGCCGGGCGGCCGGGTGCAAGCCTCGGCGCGCCCTCCAGCGGCGCAAAGGCATTTAGACTCAACGCCTGATTATCGCCCCTGTCAATAAACCGTTGCGTCGGCAAAGGTTCGGCGGTTGTAAGGAGACGGGGCACCGGCGGGCGCGTGATTCAGACTGCGTCAACGACCTTGTTGCCCACTGGTTTCCGGGATAATGGCACGACGCGTAAGCCCTCGTACGCCGCGCGCACCAGCTGTTTGTCGGTGAACCGCGGTCGATCCAGATGCGCACCCGGAATCAGCAGCGCGATTTCGTCGCGCAGCGCCCACAACATGCTCCGCGGAGGCGCCTGTACCAGGAACCGGAGCCGCTCGGTCGCCGTATCTTCGCGGACCCGGCGAATGACGTCGAGGATCGCCGTCTCGACCGAATCCGCCCGCACGCTGCCGGTCCAGCGGTGCTCGTCCGAGCAGGCCGAATAGCGGATCGCCGATCCTCGGGGGCGGGCCAAAGCGAGGGCGACCGAAGTAGTCATGGCCGGAACTGTATGTGCGGGGTCCGACATTTAGCCGATCTCTCAGGCGACGCAGCGGAATCCGATGTGCGTGGTGGCGCTGTCCTGCGACTGCGACGACCGGGCGGCGGGCCGGTAGCGGTGGCAGTACTCGGGTGCGCACAGGTGCGAGCCGCCCTTGAGCGTCTGAAACTTTGACGGGTCACCGGTCGGCGGTGCGCAACAGCCCGACTTCTGGGGCCGATGCCGCGGCGAGTACGGCGTCGTCGTCCACTCCCAGACGTTGCCGATCATGTCGACCAGACCAAATCCGTTGGGCGGGAACGTGCCCACCGGTGAAGTGCCGGCCCAACCCAGCGCGCCGTCGTTGCGGTACGGGAACCTGCCTTGCCAGGTGTTGGCCATCAGGCGTCCTTCGGGCTGGGCGTCGTCGCCCCACGCGTAGCGGGACGCAGACCCTGCCCGGGCCGCGTACTCCCACTGCACTTCTGTGGGCAGGCGGCGGCCCGCCCAGGCGGCGTAGGCCGCGGCGTCCGGGTAGGCGACCTGCACGACGGGGTGGTCGGGGCGGTCGTCGATCGACGATCCGGGCCCGAACGGATGGCGCCAGCTCGCGCCGGGCATCCAGGTCCACCACTGCCGCCAGTCGCGTAGGTCGACCGCGCCGCGGGTGGGACGGAAGACGAGCGCACCGGGAACGAGGTCGTCGGGTGAGGCGCCGGGATAGGCGGCGGGGTCGAGCTCTTGTTCGGCGAGCGTGACGTAACCGGTATCGGCGACGAACTCCGCGAACTGCGCATTGGTGACCGGATGACGCTCGATCGAGAACGCCTCGACCGTCACCTCGTGGACGGGCGCCTCCTCCGGATAGAAGTCGACCGATCCCATCCGGAAGGTGCCCGCGGGCACCTCGATCAGTTCGGTCAGCACCCCATCAGGCTAGGCGCAGCGAACCATCTCGCGACGCGAAGGCCCGTGCGCGTGCCACGATGAGGCGATGAGCGACGACATGGCCGCCGAGCGCGACTTCAACGAACGCAACATCGAGGAATTCCGCCGCAACGGCGGCAAGGTCGGCGGACAGTTCGAGGGGTTTCCGCTGCTGCTGCTCACTTCGACCGGCGCAAAGAGCGGAGCGCAGCGTGTCAATCCGGTCGCGTACTTCGACATCGACGGCCGCATCTACATCGTCGGCTCCGCGGCCGGTCGCGAGGCCAGCCCCGGCTGGGTGTTCAACCTGCGCGCCAACCCGACCGCGTCTGTCGAGATCGGCACCGACCCGCCGAGGCAGGTCACCGCCCGCGAGCTCCCGCGCGACGAGCGCGACCGGATCTACCGCGTCGTCGTGGAGCGCGCGCCCGGGTTCGGCGAGTACCAGCAGCGCACCGACCGCGTCATCCCGGTGTTCGAGCTCGCCTAGTCGCTGGGCTTTCGCGAGACGTACACCAGGGTCGTGGTTTGCGACCGGACCACAGCCCTGGTGTAGCTCTCGCGAGGCATGCGAGCCGGCCCCTACAGCGGCAGCAGGATGTTCTTGACGCTCGGGTCGGTGGCCAGGAACTGCTGCACCGCAGGGTCTTTGAACGTCTCGACCAGCTTCTTGATGTTGTCGGTGTCGGCCCAGCGGCTGCCGATCGTCAGCTGGCCGGCGAACTCGTCCGGTGCGGGCGGCGCGAAGATCTGGTACTGCAGCGGCACTTTCGCCGCCAGGTAGTACTCCGTATACCCGACGGCCGCATCGAGGTCCGGAAGCGAGCGTGACTGCGCCGCGAAGTCGAGCAGCGTGAACTTCAGATTCTTCGGGTTGGCGACGATGTCCTTCTGCGTCGCAGTCCACTTGTCGACCGCGGGGTCGAGCGTGATGAGCCCCGCCCGCTCCAGCAGCCACAGCCCCTGCGCCTCGTTCGCCGGGTCCGAGTACAGCGACACATTCGCCCCGTCCGGCAGCTGTGCGGGGTCGGTGTACTTGTCGGACCAGATGCCAAAGCCCCACCGGAACACCGGCGTCGCCGCCTCCTCGCGGAAGTCGGGGTTGGCCTCGAGTACCTGGCCGAGCCACAGCTTGTGCTGGTAGATGGTGCCGGCCACCTCGCCGTCGCTGACCGCTCGGTTGATCGTATTGCTGTCCGCCAGCCCGCGGAACGCCACCGTGATCCCGTGCCTGGGCGCGACCTCTCGGGCGATGAACTCGATCAGCGCCTGCTCGGCGGCGTTGCCCTCGTTGGTGGCGACGACGAGCGTCGCGCCCTCGATTTCGTTCGGGGACTGCGCTTTACCGAAGAACACGAACCGCGCGGCGGTGACGAGTGCCACCACCACGACGAGGCTCAACACGATCCACACCCACTTCGGTCTGCGCTTGAGCTCGAACCCGTGGTCGCCGTCGACCGGCGTCGTTGTCGTTGCCATGACTTCCTCTCAGGCTGTCGCCGCGCGCACCCGCGCATGCGGAGTGGTGAACCGGACAAGCGCATCGCCGATCAACTGCACCGCGGCGACGGTCACGACCAGGATCACGATTGTGGCGAGCATGACGCCCTGATCGAAGCGCTGGTAGCCGTATGTCACTGCGACGTAACCGATTCCGTCCGCGCCGATGGTGCCCGCGATCGCGGAGTATTCGATCATCGCGATGACGTTGATGGTCAGGCCGCCGAGGATCGACGGCACCGCCTCGTTGATCTGCGCGGTGCGGATGATCTGCAGCCGCGATCCGCCCGATGCGCGCGCCACCTGCACCACCGACGGCGGCACCGAGCGCAGCGAGTTCTCGACGATCCTGGTGAAGAACGCGATGCCGGCCAACGACATCGGCACCACCGCGGCGGCGATACCGATGTTCGTGCCCGTGATGAAGCGGGTGAACGGCATGATCGCGGCCATCAGGATCAGGAACGGCAAGGACCGGCCGACGCTGATGATCCAGCTCAAAACCGTGTGCAGGGTCGGGTTTTCGAACAGCCCGCCCGGCGCCAGGTTGTGCACCAGTGCGCCCAGCGGGACGCCGACCAGCACCACGATCGTCATCACGATGCCGACCATGGTCAGCGTGTCGAGCAGCGCCGGAAACAGCAGCGGGGGCAGCTCGTTGAACGGGACCTTGGCGTTGGCCAGGATGGTCTCGGTCACGCCACACCCTCCAGCTCGTCGACGTGCACGTCGCTCGTCGTCGCCAAGCCGTAGCGCCCCAGCACGTCCGGTACCCGCGCGCTCAAACCGTCGGCGATGCCCAGCGTCGCGCTGCCGACGGTCACCCCGCCGACCTCCTGCACCGACGCGCCCAACACCGACAGCGGGGCACCGAGATCCGCCGACGCGCGGGCGATCCAGTCCGACGGCACATCTGGCGCGTCGTACACGACCTGCCACACCCGCTGCCCTGTTGCCGCGCCCGCGGCGACGCCTTGCGGGCGCAGTTCCGCGCCGAGGCCGGAGTCTGGGTCTGTGAGCAGATCGACCAGCCGGCCCGATTCGACGATGCTGCCGTGGTCCAGGCGGGCCACCGAGTCGGCGATCTTCAGCACGGTGTCCATCTCGTGGGTGATGAACACGATGGACAGGTTCAGGTCGTCGCGAAGTTCGCGCAGCAGGTCGACGACCGACGCCGTGGTCGTCGGGTCCAAACCGGCCGTCGCCTCGTCGGACAGCAGCACCGACGGACGCAGCGCCAACGCCCGCGCAATCCCGACTCGCTGTCGCTGACCCCCTGACAGCTGGAACGGGTAGTGGTTGGCGCGTGACGTCAGGCCCACGCGGTCGAGCAGTTCGGCGACGCGTTTGCGCGTTTCTGCGGCCGTGACCCCGAGGTACTCCAGCGGCAGCGCGACATTCTCGGCCGCGGTGCGGCGTTCGAACAGTCCCGACGACTGGAACACGGTGCCGATCCGTCGGCGCGCGACGCGCAGTTTGTGCGACGACAGTGTGGTGAGGTCTTCACCGTTGACGACGACGGAGCCCGACGTCGGCAGCGTCAACAAGTTGATGCATTGTGCGAGAGTGCTTTTGCCTGCCCCGCTGGGGCCGACGACAGCGAGGATCTCGCCCGCTTCGACGCGGAAGTTGATGCGGTCGAGCACGACGGTACGGTGCTCGCCGGTCCCGTAGATCTTGGTCAGGTCGGTCAGCTCGATCATGGACGTCCTAGTGGGGGGAAGATGCGCAGGCGTCATCGCCGTCGGGTTCACGCTGCCAAATGCGTTGTGCGGACCGACACCTTTGCGCTCACGGTGAATCGATGCCGAAGACGCTCAGCCTGATCCAAACCATGGGCTTTGCGCGATCTGCCTCCCAGACTTTCGGACACATGAGCATTGACGAGTCTGTCTCGGTCGCCGAATCACAGCCACATGGGTTCACCATCGCGAAGCGAGGCCGGTGGCCATTCTTGTTGATCGGCGCGGTCGTGGTGTCCGCAGTCGTCGCCGTGTTCGTCGTCGCGCGCACCAATGGCACCGCGTCACCCAATGAGACCGCCGGCGCCACGCTCGATGTCGTCTACCTCGACTCGAATCCCGCCGAGAAGCTGATCATCGAGTACATCGCCGAGAACATCGCGCCGGACTACGGCGTGAAGGTCGGCGCCGTCGGGCTCGGTGACAGTACGCAGATCAACCAGGCCATCAGCGATGGCCGCTACGCCGGAACGATCTTTCAGCACCGGCACTGGCTCCAACAGGTCCTCGACGCCAACCCCGGTTTCCGCGAAGAGGCCGCGACGGGTCCATTCTTTCACTGGGTGTTCGGCATCTGGTCGGACAAATACAAGGCGCCGCAGGACCTTCCGGACGGCGCCAGTGTGTCGCTGCCTGCCGACCCGGCCAACAACGCGCAGGCAATCTGGTATCTCGCGCAGGCCGGTCTGGTCGCGTTGCGACCGGACGCCGACATCACCGCGCTGTCGCAGAAGGACATCGTCGACAACCCGAAGAACCTGAAGTTCACGATGCTCGATCTCGGCGCCCAGCCCCGCGCGTTGCGCGACCTCGACGCGATCGTTGGGTATGCGGAGTCGTTCCTGGCGGCGGGCGTCCCGGAGGACAAGCTGATCTTCGCGCCGACGTCGCCCGGCGAGTTCGCCTCGGTGTTGACCGTCGGCAGCGATTACGTCGACACCGAAAACATCCAGAACCTCATCAAGGCGTTCGAGGACCCGCGGGTGCAGACCTACATCGCCAACGATCCCGAGGTGAGAAAACTGGCACTGCCGGGTGATCCGGCATGACCGAGCGGGAGCTGCACCTCGGCGTCAACGTGCTGTCCGACGGGATGCACCCGGCGGCGTGGCAACATCCCAGCGCAGACCCGAACTGGTTCGCCGATCCGTCGTACTGGATCGAGGTCGCACGAATCGCCGAGCGCGGCACGCTGGATGCGTTGTTTCTGGCCGACAGCCCGTCGCTGTTCCAGCCGCCGGACGCGCCATTGACGGCGCCGCCGCTTGCGTTGGACCCGATCGTTCTGTTGTCGACGCTGGCGTCGGTCACCACCCATCTCGGGCTGATCGGCACGGTATCGACGTCGTTCGAGGAGCCGTACAACATTGCGCGCCGGTTCGCGACGCTGGATCACCTGAGCCGCGGGCGGGTCGCGTGGAATGTCGTCACCAGCAGTGACCCGTACGCGTGGAACAACTTCGGCCACGGGGACGGGGTCTCCGGTCAGCCGGACCGGCGCGACCGGTACCGGCGCGCAGCAGAGTTCATCGATGTGGTTCGCGCGCTGTGGGATTCGTGGGACGACGACGCGGTGCTCGCCGATAAGGAGTCAGGGGCCTTCAGCAGGGTCGGCGCGATTCACACGATCGAGCATCGCGGCGAGTTCTTCAGCGTCGACGGGCCACTGACATTGCCACGGTCGCCGCAGGGGCATCCGGTGTTGTTCCAAGCCGGCGGGTCGACGGGCGGGCTGGATCTGGCGGCGAAGTACGCCGACGGAGTGTTCGCGGCGCAGGCGTCGTTGCCGGATGCATTGCGCAACGCAGCTGAATTACGCTCGCGCAGTGCGGCGTACGGGCGTCGACGCGATGCGATCCGGATCATGCCGGGGCTGTCGTTCGTGCTGGGCAGCACGTTCGAGGAGGCGCGGCGGCGCAACGAAGAGCTGAACGAGCTGGCAGGGGAGCGTCGGCTGGCGCATCTGGCGTCGCAGCTGTCGGTCGACCCGTCGGAGCTGTCGTGGGACAAGCCGCTTCCGCAGTATCTGCTCGACGGGGCGGTGACCGATCATGGATCGCAGGGTGCCCGCGACATCGTGGTGAACCTGGCCCGCCGGGAGAACCTGACGGTGCGGGAGCTGCTCGACCGGGTGATCACATGGCATCGGCTGGTGATCGGCGGGCCGGAGCAGATCGCCGACGCCATCGAGGAGTGGTTCGTCGCGGGGGCGGTCGACGGGTTCAACCTGATGCCCGACGTGTTCCCCTCCGGGCTCGAGCTGTTCGTCGACCACGTCGTGCCGATCCTGCGCGAGCGCGGGCTGTTCCGTCGTGAGTACCGGCACACCACGCTGCGGGGCCACCTCGGGCTGTCACGGGTGCCGGACCGAAGCGGCAGGTCGACGCGCGATGGGAATGTGGTCGGCGTCGCAGCGGTTGGCTGAGTCATGGGCAGAATGACGACCGATCAGCGCGAGAAGTTCCTAGCCGACGTCCACGTCGGTGTCACTTGCTGTCGAGCGGCCCGACCGGGCACCGTTCAGCGTGCCGATCTGGTACGGCTACAAACCCGGCGGCGAGGTGCTGCTGTGGACGGAGGAGTCGTCGCTCAAGCACCGGCTCATCAAGCAGGCCGGCCGGTTCTCGATCACCGCGCAGGACGAGGCGCCGCCATATCGGTATGTGACGGCGGAGGGCGATGTCGTCGGTATCGATCGGGCGGAGGAAGCGATAGGGCGGGAGATCGCGATCCGCTACCTCGGTGAGGACGAGGGCAATGCGTTCGCCGACCAGAACCTCACGCCGACGTCGGTCGTCATCCGGATGCACCCGAAGCGCTGGCTGAGCTTCGACTACTCGACGGAGTAGCGCTCGGAGGCCGGCCGCGAACGTGCGTGTCTACCCACGACACGCCGCTGATTCCCGCGACTTCTGCAGGAGGGTCGTGATTTTCGACCGATCGCAGCCTTCCCGCAGATTTCGATGACGCTGGCAGCAGCTGTCGTCATGCACGCTCAGCCGGCCGCGAGCGTGCGCAAAGTGCTGACAATGCGCGGCGTGTCGTGTGCAGACACGCACGCTCGCGGCGCATGAAGGGCCGCGGCCCGCCAGACCTAGATCTGGCCGTGG
>NZ_LZMD01000037.1 GCF_001668575.1 Mycobacterium sp. 1164985.4 | reverse complement strand
CTGTCCGAAAAAATTCGACCATAACCAAAGACACCAAAAACTGGCATCAAAAAACATCCACCCCTAAACGGGAAAAAAAGGGCAGACAAAAAACAACAAACAAAAACCACCAAACACACTATTGAGTTCTCAAACAACACACCCGCTTTTGGGGCAACCCTGCCAGTCTATACCGATCTGGACAGAGACGTCAAACCCCGTCCTCCAGTCCGATTGGCCTGGGGCCGTGGGCTTCTCACAAGAGGATACGCCAGCCCCGCGGAATCCCCAAAAGGGGGTTAGGTACGGCGGCAGACCCTGCGGCGGGCCCGGAACCGGTCGAATCACGCGACTCGCTCGATTTCTGCGCCAAGGCTCTTGAGGTTCTCGACGAACAACGGATAGCCCCGGTCGATGTGGAAGACGTCGTGAACCTCGGTGTCGCCATCTGCCACAAGACCGGCCAGCACCAGCCCGGCGCCGGCTCGAATGTCCGAGGACCAGACCGGCGCACTGGAGAGCTGCGGGATCCCCCGGATCACCGCGTGGTGGCCATCCGTCCTGGCGTCGGCGCCGAGGCGGACCATCTCCTCGACGAACCGGAATCGGGCCTCGAACACGTTCTCGGTGATCATCGACGTGCCGTCGGCTATCGACGCCAGCGCGATCGCCATCGGCTGCAGGTCCGTCGGGAATCCGGGAAACGGGAGCGTCGCGACGTTCACCGCCTTCGGGCGCTCGTACTGGACGACGCGGAACCCGTCGTCGGACTGCGTGACGGTGGCGCCGGCGTCGTGCAGCTTGTGCAGCACCAACTGCAGGTGCTGCGGGTCCACGCCCGTCACCGAGATGTCGCCGTGCGTCATCGCCGCGGCGATCCCCCACGTCGCGGCCACAATGCGGTCGCCGATCACCCTGTGCTCGGTGGGATAGAGCCGGTCGACGCCGGTGATCGTCATCGTCGAGGTGCCCGCGCCGGAGATCTGCGCGCCCATCTGGTTGAGCATCGCGCAGAGATCGACCACGTCGGGTTCGCGCGCGGCATTGTGGATGGTGGTGACGCCCTCGGCGACGACGGCCGCCATCAGGATGTTCTCCGTCGCCCCGACGGACGGGAACTCGAGCTGGATCTCCGCGCCGCGAAGGTGATCCGCCTCCGCGACCACGCAGCCGTGCTCGATGTTGCACCTGGCCCCCAGCTGCCGCAGGCCGGCCTGATGCATGTCCAACGGCCGCGATCCGATCGCGTCGCCACCCGGCAGCGCCACCTTGGCCCGCTTACAACGCCCGACGAGCGGTCCCAACACGCACACCGACGCGCGGAACTGGCGGACCGCGGCAAAGTCGGCGTCGTACTTGGGTTCGTCGGGCGAAGTGATCCGCACGACGTCGCCGTTCAATTCGACGGTGGCACCCAGACCGCGCAGCACCTCGGCCATCAGGGGTACGTCGAGGATGTCCGGACAATTGGTGATCGTGCTGGTGCCTTCGGCCAGCAACGTCGCAGCCATCAGCTTCAAAACGCTGTTCTTGGCCCCCCCGACGGCAACTTCGCCAGATAACCGGTTTCCGCCGGTCACCACGAATCGCTCGCTCACGCGGGTTAGTGTAAACAGCGTCGCGAGCCGTGTCAGTTTCCTTGGCTACTGGTTCCGGTACGGTTTGACCATGGCGGTCCATCTCACCCGGATTTACACGCGAACGGGCGATGACGGCACCACGGGGCTCAGCGATTTCAGCAGGGTGTCCAAGAACGACGCCCGCCTAGTGGCATACGCCGACTGCGACGAAATCAACGCCGCAATCGGCGTCGCCATTGCCCTGGGAAACCCCGGCGAGCAAATGTCGAAGGTGCTCAAGCAGATTCAGAACGACCTCTTCGACGCGGGGGCTGACCTGTCGACTCCGGTGGTCGAGAACCCCGAACACCCACCGCTGCGGATCACCCAAAGCTACATCGACCGACTCGAATCCTGGTGCGACGAGTTCAACGAGTCGCTGCCGGCCCTGAATTCGTTTGTGCTGCCGGGCGGTACTCCCCTCTCGGCGCTCCTGCACGTGGCTCGCACGGTCGCGCGCCGCGCCGAGAGGTCCGCGTGGGCCGCGGTGGACGCGCACGGTGACGCCATCAGCGTGCTGCCCGCGAAATACCTGAACAGGCTGTCGGATCTGCTGTTCATCCTGTCGCGTGTGGCCAATCCCGACGGTGATGTGCTGTGGCAACCCGGCGGTCCGGCAACGGATTAAAAGGTCCGGCGTCGCGCCCGAGGCGACGGTCGTGACTCCAACCAGGACAAAAACGCTGTCAGGGCACCACGATCCAACGCGATCTCATAGCCGCGTCGCCGTTCGGGGCTGGTGTCGCGAAGTTCGAGCACCACGATCTCGTCCGTCATGATGTCGAATTCGTCGCCCCGCGGTCCCCGCCGCGACACGATCTCCAGGCCGCGACGGCTCAGCCGACGATCCGGCCACCAGCGCAGGCTCGACAACCGGTAGAACCCGGCTTCGCCGCCGCGGTAACGCATTACACCGTGGCGCCAGCCGTGCCCGCCGACGGCCGGCACATCGCGCAGGATCGCCGCGGTGCCGCCTACCTGGCGCAGCTTCCACAGCCGGTAAGACAGCGCGACGACGACGACGAGCAGCACGCAGATCAGCGCGACCATGATGAACATGAGCGCGCTCACCTGTCTATCCCGTCGCTCCGCTCGCCCAGGTGCCGACCGCTAGTCGATCTGGCCTAGGGCGCGAAGCCTCGCCCGACCCTTTGCGGCTACTGCGGGATCGTCGGACTCGGAGTCCTGACGCGCTCGGTCGGCGTTGATCTCCGATTCGAGTTCGGCGGACTCCGCAAGGATGATCACGCTTTCGTCGGTGACCGACATGAATCCGCCGTCGACCGCGATACGCAGGTCATCCTCGCCCTCTCGCTCGACGCGCACCATCGCGTCGTCGACGAGCTGAGCGACCAACGGGATGTGGCGGGGAAGGATGCCGATCTCACCCGCGGTGGTGCGGGTGAAGACGAACGTCGCCTTACCCGACCAGACTTCCCGCTCGACGGCGACAATGTCGACGTCTAATTCCGCCATCGCTATTCGTCCTTGCCGGCGTCGCCGTTCGAATCCGTCTGCGCCGGAGCACCGTCACCGCTGCCGGCATCCATCTTGGCGCCGAGGCTCTCCGCCTTCTTCTCCAGATCCTCGAGACCGCCGATGAGGAAGAACGCCTGCTCCGGAAGATGGTCGAAGTCGCCCTTGGTCAGCTTGTCGAACGCCTCGATGGTCTCCTTCAGCGGAACCGTCGAGCCCGGCTGGCCCGTGAACTGCTCGGCCGCCATCATGTTCTGCGACAGGAAGCGCTCGATGCGACGGGCGCGCTGCACCAGCTGCTTGTCCTCCTCGGCCAGCTCGTCGATACCGAGGATCGCAATGATGTCCTGAAGGTCCTTGTAGCGCTGCAGGATTCGGATGACCTCTTGTGCGACGCGGTAGTGTTCGTCGCCGACCACGCTCGGGTCGAGGATCGTCGAGCTGGAGGCCAGCGGGTCCACCGCCGGGAAGATGCCCTTCGAGAACACCGACCGGCTCAGCTCGGTCGTGGCGTCGAGGTGCGCGAACGTCGTCGCGGGCGCCGGGTCGGTGTAGTCGTCAGCGGGCACGTAGACGGCCTGCATCGAGGTGATCGAGTGGCCACGGGTCGAGGTGATCCGCTCCTGCAGCTCACCCATCTCGTCGGCCAGCGTCGGCTGGTAACCCACCGCGGAAGGCATGCGGCCCAGCAGCGTCGAGACCTCTGAACCCGCCTGGGTGAACCGGAAGATGTTGTCGATGAACAACAGCACGTCCTGGCCCTGCTCATCGCGGAAGAACTCGGCCATTGTCAACGCGGACAACGCGACTCGCATACGCGTGCCCGGCGGCTCGTCCATCTGGCCGAACACCAGCGCGGTGTCCTTGAGCACGTCGGCGTCCGCGAGCTCGACCCACAGGTCGTTGCCCTCACGGGTGCGCTCACCCACGCCGGCGAACACCGAGGTGCCACCGAAGTTGCGGGCGATGCGGTTGATCATCTCCTGGATCAACACGGTCTTGCCCACGCCCGCGCCGCCGAACAGGGCGATCTTGCCGCCGCGGACGTACGGGGTCAGCAGGTCGACGACCTTGAGGCCGGTCTCGAGCATCTCCGTCTTGGGCTCGAGCTGGTCGAAGGCCGGCGGCTTGCGGTGAATCGACCAGCGGTCGAAATCCTTGCCGTAGCCGGGCTCGTCGAGGCAGTCACCGAGTGCGTTGAACACGTGGCCCTTGACGCCGTCGCCGACCGGCACCGAGATCGAGTCGCCGGTGTCGGTCACCTCGACGCCACGCACCAGGCCGTCGGTCGGCTGCATGGAGATGCAGCGCACGAGGTTGTCGCCGAGGTGCTGGGCGACCTCGAGGGTCAGCGTCTTCGCCAGATCCTTGTAGTTGATCTCGGCGTGCAGCGCATTGAACAGTTCGGGCACCGAACCGCGCGGGAACTCGACGTCGACGACCGGGCCGGTGACACGTACGACGCGACCGGCAGTGTCGGTGCTGGTCGCTTTTTCAGCAGTAGCAGTCATTTGTCTTCTTCGCTTTCTGGGCTACTTCTTGGCGGCGTCCGCAAGCGCGTTCGCGCCACCGACGATTTCGCTGATTTCCTGGGTGATCTGAGATTGCCGCTCGCGGTTGGCCATCAGGGTCAGATCCTTGATGAGGTCGTCGGCGTTGTCGGTCGCCGACTTCATGGCGCGTCGGCGAGAAGCCGACTCCGACGCCGCCGCCTCGAGCAGCGCGGCGAAGATGCGGGTGGAGATGTACCGGGGCAACAGCGCGCCGAAGAGCGTCTCGGCATCCGGCTCGAAGGAGAAGAGCGTACGCGGACCGGTGTCCTCCTCGCTGTACTCCACCACCATCGGGGCGATCCGACGTGCGATCGCCGTCTGAGACAGCATCGACTTGAATTCGGTGAAGACGATGTGCAGTTCGTCGACGCCGAGGATGTTGTCCGCGCCGGGATCGTCACCTTCGTCATCCATGCCCGCGGTGAACGCGTCGACCAACGTCGTCGCGATCTCCTGGGCGTTCTCGTAGTCGGGCCGCTCGGAGAAACCGGTCCACGACTTCTGGATGTCCCAGTTGCGGAAGCTGTAGTACCCGAGGGCTTTTCGGCCCACCACGTACAGGACCGGCTCCTTGCCCTCGGAGCGCAGCAGCGAGAACAGCTCCTCGGACCTGCGGAAGATGTTCGCGTTGTACGCGCCGGCAAGGCCTCGGTCCGACGACACCACCAACACGCCGGCGCGCCGAGGGTTCTCACGCGCGACGAGCAGCGGATGATCCAGCGCGCTCGCGCTCGCGAGTTCGGTGAGCATGTTCGTGATCTCGCGATCGTAGGGCCGAGCCGCCTCGACTCGGGCCTGCGCCTTGGCGATTCGCGACGTCGCGATCAGCTCCTGGGCTTTGGTGATCTTCTTGATCGAGCCCGCGGAGCGGATGCGGCCGCGCAATTCGCGCAGTGTGGCAGCCATCTGTGTTCAGGCCTTACTTCTTCTTCGGTGCGGGCTTGCGGACCTTCACCGATTCCTTTTCGACGTCTTCCTCGTCCATCGCCTCGACATGCTCGTCGGGCACGACCGAGCTGCCGTCGGTGGTGGCGAAGCCCTTCTTGAAGTCGTTGACGACCTTCTCGAGCTTCTCCTCGAGCTCCTCGGAGAGCTTCTTGCTCTCGCGGATCTCCTTGAGGATGCCCTCCTGCGACCCCTTCACGTGGTCGAGGAATTCACGCTCGAACTTCTGAACGTCTTCGACGGGTACCGAATCCAGGTGACCCCTGGTGCCCAGGAAGATCGCGACGACCTGTTCCTCGACGGGCATCGGGCTGCTCTGCGGTTGCTTGAGCAGCTCGACGAGCCGTGCACCGCGGTCCAGCTGCGCCTTCGACGTCTCGTCCAGGTCGGAGGCGAACGCCGCGAACGACTCGAGCTCGCGGTACTGCGACAGGTCCAGACGCAGCGACCCGGCCACCTCTTTCATCGCCTTGATCTGCGCGGCGCCACCGACACGCGACACCGAGACACCGACGTTGATCGCCGGCCGCACACCCTGGTTGAAGAGGTCGGTTTCCAGGAAGCACTGGCCGTCGGTGATCGAGATGACGTTGGTCGGGATGTACGCCGAGATGTCGTTGGCCTTGGTCTCGATGACCGGCAGACCGGTCAGCGAGCCGCCACCGAGCTCGTCGGAGAGCTTCGCGCAACGCTCCAGCAGGCGGGAGTGCAGGTAGAACACGTCACCCGGGTACGCCTCGCGGCCCGGCGGGCGACGCAGCAGCAGCGAGATCGCGCGGTACGCCTCGGCCTGCTTCGTCAGGTCGTCGAAGACGATCAGCACGTGCTTGCCGTCGTACATCCAGTGCTGGGCGATCGACGAGCCGGTGTACGGCGCAAGCCATTTGAAGCCAGCCGAATCTGAGGCCGGTGCGGCGACGATCGTCGTGTAATCCATCGCGCCACCGTCTTCGAGGGTCTGGCGCACGCTGGCGATCGTGGTGCCCTTCTGGCCGATCGCCACGTACACGCAGCGGACCTGCTGGTCGGGGTCGCCGGTCTCCCAGTTCTGTCGCTGGTTGAGGATCGTGTCCACACACACCGCGGTCTTACCGGTCTTGCGGTCGCCGATGATCAGCTGACGCTGTCCGCGTCCGATAGGGGTCTGTGAGTCGATGGCCTTGATGCCGGTCTGCAGCGGCTCGCTCACGCCCTGGCGCTGCACAACCGACGGCGCCTGGAGCTCGAGGGCGCGACGCTCGGTCGTCTCGATCTCGCCGCGGCCGTCGATCGGCTGGCCCAGCGGATTTACCACGCGGCCGAGAAATGCGTCGCCCACAGGCACAGAGAGGACCTCGCCGGTGCGCTTGACCTGCTGGCCCTCTTCGATCTTCTCGAAGTCGCCGAGGATGACGGCGCCGATGCTGTGCTCGTCGAGGTTCAGCGCAACGCCCAGCACGCCGCCGGGGAACTCCAGCAGCTCCTGGGTCATGACCGACGGGAGACCCTCGACGTGAGCGATACCGTCGCCCGCGTCGACGACGGTGCCGATCTCTTCGCGCTCGGTTTCCGCCTCGAAGCCGGCGACATACTCCTCGATTGCGCCCTGGATCTCATCCGCGGAGATCGTCAACTCTGCCATGGTCTTCTCCTCTTCGCGCGAGCGCTCATCGGGGGCTTTCTCGCTTCCTACTTCGTGTATGGGTCTTGGTGTGGTCGGGTCAGTCGGGTAAGCGGGTCTCGGCCGCCGCCAGCTTCGACGCCAGCGAGCCGTCGATCACCTCGTCGCCGACGGCGATCGTCAAGCCGCCGAGCAGTTCGGGGTTCACGTCGAGCTGAATCGACACCGGGCGGTCGTAGATACGGGTGAGCAGTTCGGTGAGCCGCTCGTTCTGGGCGTCGCTGAGCTCCGCGGCCGCGCGAACCTGCGCCACGACTTCACCGCGGCGGGAGACGGCCAGATTCGCGAGATCGCGAACGGCCTCGTCCGCGCGCTCGCCGTGCAGCAGATCGAGCGTCTGGCGCAGCAGGTCCGCGGTGTTCTTGTTCGCTCGGCGTCCAAGAACGTTGTTCAGCAAGCTGATCCGGCCCTCCAGCGGGGCGGTGTACTCGCCGAGCAGCGAGATCAGACGCGGCTCGGAATCGAGAATGCGGCTGAACCTGAACAGCTGGTCTTCGACGTCCTCGATCTGATCTTCACCCTCGGCCCGCACCAGAAGCGCCAGCCTGGCGACGTGCTGGATGCTGTGGATCAAATCCGAGGTGCTCGACCAACGCTGCGACGCAGCGTTTTTGAGGATGTCGAGGGCGGGGTCCGACACCTGGCCCGAGAGCAGACGCTCCACGAGCCGGACCTTGGGCTCGTCGGCGCTCGACGGATCGGACAGGTGCCGCGAGAGCACGGGCTCGCCGCGCAGCAGCTTCGCCGTGGAGGCCAGGTCGTCCGCCAGCCGCGTCAGGCCGTCCGCGTCGAGTCCGGAGATCGCGGAGTCGAAACGCTCGACCACCTGAGCCAGCGAGTCACGGCTTGCCGCACGCAGTTTCGCCGTGGCGCTGTCCGAGAAGGTCGTCGTCGACGGGGCCATCTCATCGAGCTCCGCGAGGAAGCGGTCGACGGTCGCGGACTGCTCGGAGCTGTCGGACACGAAGTTGCGCACGATGTCGCCGGCCCGCTGTACCGACTCGGCGCCCAGGCTCTGCCTCAGCTCACGGACCAGCTGCTGGCGCAGTAGCTGAACCTGTTGCGCGCCTTGGGTCTTGATCCGCTCCAACTCCTGGTCGGCCTGCACGCGAAGCTGCTCGGCGATCTTTTCGGCGTCCCTTCGGGCCTCCTCGATCACCTCTGCGGCCTCGGATTTGGCCTGCTCTAGAGCCTTCGCATGCTCGGTGTCGGCGTCGGCCACCTTCTTCTCGGCCTCGGCGTGCTCCTCGAGCTGCCTGCGAACGGTCTCCTTCTGGGCGACCATCATCCGTCGCACCAGAGGCACGACGTACCGCACCAAGATGAAGACGATGAGCGCGAAACCGATGAGCTGTCCGATGAATGTCGACATGCGTTAGCTCCCCTGGCCCGTCGATACCGGAACGGTCCGAGTCGTGACATCGACGCCGAGAACACGGCTCGCCAGATTCGCCGCCAGGGTCTCGACCGACGCCTGGAGGTCGGAGGTCAAGTCCCTGGACTGTCGCGTCAGCTCCTCGTTTGCCTGCTGGAGCAGAGTCGACACCTCGGTGTGGGCGCGGGTCCGCGCCTCCTCGACGATCTGACGTCCCTCGGCGCGGGCTTCCTCACGGACATTCGTCGCCTCGCGGCGAGCGTTCGCCATCACCTCGCGGTAGTCGGCTTCGGCGGCAGCCCGCAGCTGGGCTGCCCGCCTGTTGTCCTCAGTCGTCTTGTGCACCATCGCTTCGCGCTCGTGCAGCACCTTGGAAATCGGTGGCACGACCCACTTCGCGATCACGCCGAGCACGATCAGGAAGATGAGCAGCACGAAGAAGAAAGTGCCGTTGGGGATGAGGAAGTTGCTTTGTCCGCCTTCCTCTGCCGCCAACAGAACGACGTTCGAGTCAGCCATGGCCGGGATTAACCGCCGACCGGGGTGGCGAAGACGAACAGCGCCATGAACGCCAGGTTGATGAAGTACGCCGCCTCGACCAGACCCACCGTGATGAAGAACGGAGTGAAAAGTCGGCCCTGCGCCTCGGGCTGCCGAGCGATGCCGGCGATCAGCGCGTTACCCGCGATGCCGTCACCGATACCGGCACCGATTGCGCCGCCGGCCATGATCAGTCCACCGCCGATGAGCGCGCCGGCAGCGATAGTGGGATCCATTCCTTATCCTCCTTGATAACTGGTAGCTGTCCTACCAGGTTGTGGGTCCTGCTTGTTCGGTTGGCTTGTTCGGTCTGGCTAGTGGTGGTCTTCTTCGAGTTCCATCGACTGGCTGAAGTACAAGATCGTCAACAGCGCGAAGATGAAGGCCTGGATCGCGCCGACGAACAAGTCGAAGCTCTTCCAGATCGCGTTCGGCAACCACATGATGTACGGCGGGAACAGCGCGATCAGCGCGACCAGGATGCCGCCGGCGAAGATGTTTCCGAAGAGTCGCAGAGACAGCGAGACCGGCTTGGCGATCTCCTCGACGAGGTTGATCGGAGCCAGGATCGTGACGTGGCCCTTGAGCACCCGCCACGGGTGGCCGAGCGGACCGCGACGCCAGAACCCGGCGGCGTGGTACGCGATGAACACGAACAACGCCAACGCCAGCACGAAGTTGATGTCGGATGCCGGGGGCTTGAGCAGCTCGTGGATCGCGCCGCTGGAGTCGGTGTATTGCACCGGCAGCACCGACAGCCAGTTGGCAATTAAGATGAAAACGAACAACGTCACGGCGAGCGGCAGGACGAACGGGGCGATCTTCATGCCGATCGCAGCCTCGACCTGGTTGCGCGTCTGCACCGTGATGGCTTCCCAGAACAGCTGCACGCCAGAGGGAACGCCGCTCGAGGTGACCTTCGCCCGCAGGTAGAAGGCGAGGCCGAGCACGATCACCGCGGCGATGGCCGTGGCGAGCACGGTGTCGGTGTTCACCGTCAGCCCGAACCAGTGTGCCTCTGTGTGGTGGCCGACCTGGATTCCGGATTCGGCGGCCAGGATCGTGGTCTGAGCCGATTGGCCGGCGACATCAAATCCCGTCATTGCTGCGGAGCCTCTCCTTCGAGTCCGTCACCGGCACCTGCCTTGAGCTTCTTCATCACAGGCAATGCCGTGGAAATAACAAGCAATACCTGGAACAGCGCCATGCCAAACACCACTCCCAGACCCTGGGGCCGGAAGATGAAGGCGATGGTCAACCCGATGACCGTCATGATCAGCAGCCGGGTCGCGGAATTGAGCGCCATCTTGCGCTTGAGCGGATGTTCTTCGGCCGTAATGGAATCCACCGACCGCTGCACCAAAACGGCGTTGAGCAGACCGAGGCCGAGCCCGATACCGAAGAACACCCCTACCATCGGATGTTCGAGCAGGGCGGCGACGGCGGTCACGATGCCGGCAAAGACCAGGCAGATCACGAACAGGCGCAATGGCCGGAAGGCAACCGAGGGGAACACCAACGGCGCGTCCTGCGCTGGCGTCGTCACAACTTCACCTCAATCCGCGGTCACGGTGGCTGCCCCGATGATTTGCGTGCGTGGCGCCCTGAGCGTATCGGAGGGCGGTTGGCTCGCAGAAATCACCCACGGGGCAGCTCCCTTTGTCGGTCGTGGTTCCGTGCCGATCGGTCGTGAACCGATGGCCCGGGGGCCGGCAACCCGCGAGGTTTTTTCGGGTTCTGAATGCACCCTAACACATGGTGGGAGGCATAAAAGGGGGTCTACTACTTTTCGTCGTACATTGGCTGAAATTGGCCGTTTCGACGGCGCAGAAGGGGAATCAAGGTCACCACGACGGCGACCAGAATCGCGGCCAACATGACCGCTCCGCTGTAACGCGGATCGAAGAAGATCGTGCTGGCCGCGCCGAAGCAGACGATGCTCACCCACAGATAGATCACCAGGACGACCCGCCGGTGCGAATGACCGATCTGCAGCAATCGGTGATGCAAGTGCATCTTGTCCGGTGTCGTGAAGTGCACCCCCGCCCTGGTGCGCCGGATGATCGCCAGCAGTGTGTCGAGCGCCGGTACGAACATCACCGCGACAACGAGCAGGAACGGCGACAGCAGTGCGAACACGTCGCGCACCCCGTACGCAGTCTGCGAGATGGGCCCGGCGGCCGTGGTCGAGGCCGCCGCAAGCATCAGGCCGATCAGCATCGAACCGGAGTCGCCCATGAAGATCTTGGCCGGGTGGAAGTTGTGCGGCAGGAAGCCGAGGCACACACCGGCCAGCACAACCGAGATGACGGCGGGCGGGTAGAACAGCACGTCGCCACCGTGATCGCGCAGCAGCCCGACCGAGAAGATGCAGATCGCGGATGCGGTGATCAACCCGAGCCCGGCGGCGAGCCCGTCGAGACCGTCGATGAAGTTCATCGCGTTGACGATCGACACCGTCAGCGCCAGCGTCAACAGGATCGACGACACCTGATCGAGGACGATCGTGCCGACGCCGCCGATCGGGATGTAGAGCACGCTCCACGCCACACCCATGGTGACGAGGACGCTCGCCGCGGTGATCTGGCCCGCGAACTTGGTCAGCGAGTCCAAACCCCAACGGTCGTCGATCAAGCCGACGACCATGATCAGGCCGCCGGCTACGACCACCGCGGGCATGCCGCTCGAATAGACGAAACCCCGCGTCAGCGCCGGCAACTGGGACGCGAGCAGCACAGCGAACGCGACGCCGATGTACATCGCGAGCCCGCCCATCCGTGGAATGGGTTGCGCGTGCACGTCGCGGTCGCGCGGGATCGCGACCGCACCAAGGCGACGCGCGAGGACCCGGACCCACCCGGTGGCGAAGTACGTGATGATCGCCGCCGTCAGGCCGACCAGCGCGAGCTCCCGGATCGGTACACCCGCACCGCGATCGTTGAGTGCCAGCAGCGTGTCGGTGGCGTAGACCACCGGTGAACCGTACTGCACGAAAGTCAATCTCAGCCCGTCAAAGTCGTCGGGTCCACACCGAGCACGCCGGCGATCGCCTCCACGCTGACCGGACCCTGGCGCAGCACGCGCGGATCCGCACCGGTGAGGTCGACGATCGTCGACGCCGCCTGTTGCTCGGAGGGTCCCGCTTCGAGATACACCTCGACCTGTTCGCCGAGTTGTTCGCGCGCCGCTTCGGCGGTGACCGCCGGCGGGCGCCCGGAGACGTTGGCACTGGAGACCGCCATGGGGCCGACCGCTCGCAGCAGTTCGATCGCCACCGGGTGTAACGGCATGCGCAGCATCACGGTTCCGTGCGCGTCGCCGAGGTCCCAATGCAGAGACGGCGCCTGGCGTACGACGAGGCTCAGTGCGCCCGGCCAGAAGGCGCGGATGAGTTCGCGGGCACTGCTCGGCACGTTGAACACCAGGCCTTCGATCGTGTGCCACGAACCGACGAGGACGGGCACGGGCATGTCGC
The DNA here is from genome assembly GCF_001668575.1 of Mycobacterium sp. 1164985.4. Taxonomy (GTDB): domain Bacteria; phylum Actinomycetota; class Actinomycetes; order Mycobacteriales; family Mycobacteriaceae; genus Mycobacterium. The sequence goes on along the minus strand of NZ_LZMD01000037.1, from coordinate 20,203 downwards.
GGCCGCGACCCTTAGCGGCGAGCAGGGCGGCGACTGCTTCGCTGTCGAACGCATCAGCGCCGATGCCGTAGACGGTGTCGGTCGGCAGGACGACGAGGCGCCCGCCCTTGAGCGCGCTGATCGCCGACGCGATGCCCCTCTCACGTTGGTCGGCGTCGGAGCAGTCGAACACCTGACTCATGCCGCGGGTCCTCCTTCGGGGCTCCTCCGTGCGGTCACGAACCGCGGCCGCCCGGCGAGATCGCGCCGGGCGATGATGTCGTCGAAATGCCCTGACCGGCGGAACACCTCGACGGTGCGGTCCGAGGTCGTGTCGTCGTGCTCGACGGCGAGCAACCCTCCGGCGCGCAGCCACCGCGCCGCGAGATCGGCGATCGCCTCGATCACGCGCATGCCGTCCGGTCCCCCGAACAACGCGTGGGGCGGATCATGTTCGGCCACTTCGGGTTCCAGCTGGGAACCGTCGGGGATGTAGGGCGGGTTCGCGACGACGAGGTCGACCGACCCGTCTAGGTCGGGCAGCAGCCCGGGCTGGGTCACATCCGCGTGGACGATCTCGACGGCCGCCCCGGCGAGGTTGCGCCGCGTGTAGTCGAGTGCGGCCGCGGAGTCCTCGACGGCGACGATGCGTGCGTGGGACCAGCTGGTCGACAGCGCCAACGCCAGCGCTCCGCTGCCCGTACACAGGTCGACGATCACGGGAACGTCGGGCAGTTTCTGCGCCACTGCCCATTCCAGTAGGGCCTCGGTCTCGGGCCGCGGGATGAACACACCGGGACCGACAGCCACCTCTACCGGCCCGAACGGTGCGGTGCCGACGAGGTGCTGCAGCGGGACCCGGCGGGCGCGACGGGCGATGAGCTCGTCGTAGCGGTCAGGGAATTCGGGCCCGGCCTCGACGAGGCGGAGGCGGCCGCGGTCGATGCCCAGCGCGTGCGCGGCCAGCAGTTCGGCGTCGACGCGCGGCGCCGCGACGCCCGCCTCGGCCAGAACCGCCGCCGCGGCGTCGATGAGCCGACTCAACGGCGTGGACGCCGGCGCCGGGCTGGGCCGGGTCATGTGGCCTGCAGTCTCGCCTGTTTGTCGGCGGCGGCCAGCGCGTCGAACAGGTCATCGAGGTCGCCGTCGAGCACCTGGTCGAGGTTGTGCGCCTTGAAGTTGATCCGATGGTCGGCGATCCGGTTCTCCGGGAAGTTGTAGGTGCGGATCCGCTCGCTGCGGTCGACGGTGCGGATCTGGCTGGCGCGGTCGGCCGAGGCGTCGGCCTGCGCCTGCTCTTCGGCGAGCGCCTGCAGCCGCGCCGCGAGCACCTGCATCGCGCGGGCCTTGTTTTGCAGCTGGGAACGCTCGTTCTGACAGGTCACGACGATGCCCGTGGGCAGGTGGGTGATGCGCACCGCGGAGTCCGTGGTGTTGACACCCTGACCACCCTTGCCCGAGGACCGGTAAACGTCGATGCGCAGATCCGACTCGTCGATCTGCACCTCTTCGACCTCTTCGGGTTCCGGGTAGACGAGCACGCCGGCCGCCGACGTGTGCACGCGGCCCTGGGATTCGGTGACCGGAACGCGTTGCACCCGGTGCACGCCGCCCTCGTATTTCAAGCGCGACCACACGCCGTCGGCGGAGGTTCCCTTCTGCCTGATCGACAGCGTCGCGTCCTTGTAGCCGCCGAGGTCGGAGAAGGTCTCGTCGAGCACGGTGACGGTCCAGCCGTGGCGTTCGGCGTACCGGATGTACATCCTGGCCAGATCCGCGGCGAACAGCGCCGATTCCTCGCCGCCCTCCCCCGATTTGACCTCGAGGACGATGTCGTCGGCGTCGTGCGGATCGCGGGGCGCCAGCAGATCGGTCAGCTGGGTGTCGAGTTGTTCGACGGTGGCCTCGAGCTCGTCGACCTCGGCCGCGAACGACGGGTCGTCGGCCGCCAGCTCGCGCGCTGCGTCCAGGTCGCCGCGGGCGGCCTCGAGCTTCCGGTACGTCGAGACGATCGGCGACACCTGCGCGAAGCGCCTGCCCACCTTGCGTGCCCGGCCGGCGTCGGCGTGCAGCTCCGGGTCGCTGAGTTGGCGTTCGAGGTCGGCATGCTCGGCCAGCAGCGCGTCGATCGCGCCCGGCTGGGCCGGTGATTCAGCGCGAGCCATGTCGACCTCCTCTTCGTGACCCCTCGTGAACGCAAACCGGCGCCCGGCCTGGCCGCTGATGCGGCAGATCGGGCGCCGGAAGGGAAGCTACTTGTCCGCTGAGCCTTTGTCGGCCTTGTCCGCGGCCTTGCGCTTGCCGTAGCGCTTCTCGAAGCGGGCCACGCGGCCGCCGCTGTCGAGGATCTTCTGCTTGCCGGTGTAGAAGGGATGGCACTGCGAGCAGACCTCGACGTGGATCTGTCCGCTCTGCTTCGTGCTCCGCGTGGTGAACGTGTTGCCGCAGCCGCAGTGCACGGTGGTCTCTACGTAATCAGGGTGAATACCCGTTTTCATGGTTTCCTCTTCGATCGTGGCCCCGGGTCGCCCCTCTGTGTCGGAGATGACGGGCGTGAACCGGAACCGAGGGTCAGCGGTCCATTATGCCAGCTCAACCGCCAAGTGCCTAAACGCGTGCGCAGTGGCCGGTATTCCACAGCGCCCCCAGCCGCGGTGGGTGGACTGTCACTGGTGCGGGTGGTACCTGCCGCCGTCGCGCCGCCAGATCCGCCTGCCGTCGGGTGTGACACCGCGCGCGACCAGCTCGCGCTTGAGGATCTTGTTGGTCGCGGTGCTGGGCAGGTCGTCGGCGATCCACACGTAGCGGGGCCACGCCTTCGGCGAGAGGTCGCGTTGAGCGGCCAGGAACTCCTCGAACGTCTCCGGCTCGATTTCGGCGTCGTCTTGCAGCACGAGGGCGGCCATCACCTGATCGCCGACGAGTTCGTCGGGCACCGGATAGACCGCGACGCGGTTGACCGCCGGCAATCGCAGCAGGATCCGTTCGATGGGCGCGGTCGCGAGGTTCTCTCCGTCGACTCGCATCCAGTCGGCGGTGCGCCCGGCCAGATAGATGAACCCGGCGCCGTCGCGGTAGGCCAGGTCGCCCGACCAGTACATGCCGTGGCGCATCCGCTCATCGGTGGCGTCGCGGTCGTTGTAGTAGCCGCGGAACAGCCCGCTGCCGTCGGTGTTGACCAGTTCGCCGATCGCGACGTCGGCGTTGATCAGCGCGCCGTTCTCGTCGAACTCCGCGACCGGGCATTCGGTGACGGTGTCGCTGTTGTAGATCGCCACGCCCGGAAAGCCCTGTCCGATCGAACCTTTCGGGGTGTCCGGGGTGCGGGTGATGATCACCGCGTTCTCGGTCGAGCCGAAACCGTCGTCGACGGTGACGTCGAAGCGCCTGCCGAACTCCTCGATGTCGCGGTCGGTGGCCTCGTTACCGAACGCGACGCGCAGCGGGTTGTCGCGGTCGTCGGGCTGCTCGGGTGTCGCGAGCACGTAGGCCAGCGGTTTGCCGACGTAGTTCATGTAGGTCACGCCGTGGCGCCGGATGTCGGGCAGGAACCGCGACGCGGAGAACTTCGCCGGCACCATCGCCGCTCCGGCGACGAGCGCGGGTGCCCAGCCGCCCACCACCGCGTTGGAGTGGAACATCGGCATCGAGAGGTAGCAGACGTCGTTCTCGGTGAGCTCGAACCTCTCGGCCAGCGCGTTGCCCGCGAACAACACCATCAGGTGGGCGACCTGGACCGCCTTGGGGTCGCCGCTGGTGCCCGAGGTGAAGATCATCATGAACGTGTCGTCGACCGCGACCTGCCTGTGCGGGGCGAACGCCGAAGCGCCGGCGAGGAAGTCGGCCCATCCGGTGCTCGACGTGTCGAACACCGTGACGCCCGGCAGATCCAAGCCGTCGAGCAAGGAGCGATGCTCGGCATCGGTGATCAGGAACTGGCAGTCCACCTTGATCACGTCGCGCGCGAGCGCCTCACCGCGTCGGGTGGTGTTGATGCCGCACACGACGTAGCCGCCGAGTCCGGCTGCCGCGAGCGCGATCAGCATGTCGGGAGTGTTTCCGAGGAGCACGCCGACGTGCAGGGGTCGGTCCGGATCGGCGGCCGCGATCAGTGCGGCGGCCTGCGTCTTGGCCTCGTCCACGTATTGGCGGTAGGTCCAGGTGCGGTGTCCGTGCCGAATGGCGATGGTGTCGCGATCGGCGCGCTCGTTGAGCAACTGCTGAAGTGTGTCCGCCATGGCTCACCTCTCGACCGTGAACAGATTTGCGAATGTGTCTACCATGACACAATGCTCCGACCGGCCCATTGGCGGGCGAGTTTGATGGAGGAGTCCACCTGGTAACGAGCGGCGCCGCCACCAAGAACGTCCGCGATCGTCTGATCGACGCGGCCGAGACATGCCTGCGCGCCAAAGGAATTCGTGCGACCACCGTATCCGAGGTGGCCGAGACCGCCGGCGTCTCCCGCGGCTGGCTGTACCGCCACTTCCCCGACAAGGTGTCCCTGCTGGGCGCAGCGATCGTCAGGCTCAACGACGCCTACTGGTCCGAAGCACACGCGATGCTCGAACGCGTGGAAGGCCTCGATCGGCAGATCGCAGCCGGCATTCTGCACGGGCGCACGGCATACGACGACCCGGGCGCCCTGCTGATGAAGCTGCGCATCGACGAGCCGGAGGAATTCGCCGCCTGCGCGGGCGCCGGCGTCCAGGGCCTGGTGCCCGACCTGGCCGATTTCTGGTCGCGCTACCTGGTCGCCGCGCGCGAGTCAGGCGAGATCCACCCCGACACGGATATCACTGAGGCATCGGAATGGCTTGCCCGCGTGTTGATCTCGCTTGCCACGGTGCCTGGTAAGACACTCGATCCCAGCGACGGCGACGCGGTGCTTCGGCACCTGCGCCGCTATGTCATGCCGGGGTTGAGCGCCGATCCCTACCAGTGAGTGGCTTCGGTGCGCTAACACTCGCTGAGCGACTGCTAGCGCACCGAAATCGCTGAGATCTAGTCGGCGTCCATCGAGCCCGGCGCGGTCTTGGAGACCTGCACCAGGAACTCGTAATTGTTCTTGGTCTTGCGCAGCTGGCTCATCAACAGGTCGATGGCCTGATGCGGGTCCAGCCCGGACAGCACACGACGCAGCTTGTGCACGATCGCGAACTCGTCCGGCGAGAGCAACAACTCGTCCTTACGGGTGCCGGAGGGGTTCACGTCGACGGCCGGGAAGACGCGCCGCTCGGCGATCTTGCGGTCGAGCTTGAGCTCGGCGTTGCCGGTGCCCTTGAACTCCTCGAAGATCACCGTGTCACCGGTCGACCCGGTCTCCACCATCGCGGTGGCGACAATCGTCAGCGAGCCGCCCTCTTCGATGTTGCGGGCTGCGCCGAGGAACCGCTTCGGCGGATACAGCGCAGTCGAGTCCACACCACCGGACAGGATGCGACCCGACGCCGGCGACGCGTTGTTGTACGCGCGGCCGAGGCGGGTGATCGAGTCGAGCAGCACGACGACATCCTTACCCTGCTCGACGAGCCGCTTGGCCCGCTCGATCGCCAGCTCGGCGGCCTGGGTGTGGTCGGACGGCGGCCGGTCGAACGTCGAGGCGATGACCTCGCCCTTGACCGAGCGCTGCATGTCGGTCACCTCTTCCGGACGCTCGTCGACGAGCACCACCATCAGGTGGCATTCCGGATTGTTGGTGGTGATCGCGTTCGCGATGTCCTGGAGGATCGTGGTCTTACCGGCCTTCGGCGGCGACACGATCAACGCGCGCTGCCCCTTGCCGATCGGCATGATCAGGTCGATGACGCGGGTGGTGAGCTTTTCGGTCGTCGTCTCCAGGCGCAGCCGCTGATTCGGGTAAAGCGGTGTGAGCTTGTTGAACTCCGGTCGCTTCTTGGCCTCGTCGACGGGCTTGCCGTTGACGGTGTCGAGACGCACCAGCGGGTTGAACTTCTGCCGCTGGTTGGTCTGCTCGCCGTCCTTGGGCACGCGCACGGCACCGGTCACGGCGTCGCCGCGACGCAGACCGTTCTTGCGCACCATGTTCATCGAGACGTACACATCGTTGGGTCCGGCCAGATAGCCGGAGGTGCGGACGAACGCGTAGTTGTCGAGCACGTCGAGGATGCCCGCGACGGGCTGAACGACGTCGTCCTCGCGCAGTTCGGTGTCGCGGTCCCCACCGCCGTCTCCGCCACGCTCACGGCGCCTGCGGTCCCGAAATCGTCGACCCCGACGACCGCCGCGGCCTTCGCCGTCGTCGTCACTGTTGTTGCCGCTGTTGCCGCCGCCGCGATTCTGGCCACCCTGCTGGTCGCCTTGCTGCTGATCGCCCTCGGACTTGGCGTCCGACTTGTTGGGCTGATCGTTCTGGCGCTCGTTGGACTTGGTGTCCTGAGCGGCGTTGTCGTTCTGGTTGCCCGAGCCGTCGGGTGCGCCGGTTCCGCGCGACGCGCCGCGACGCTCACGGCGCCGGGGCTGCTGTTCGGTGTCGGTGTTCGACGAGCGGTCGGAGTCGCCGGTCTCGGCCGACTCGGTCTTCGAAGCGTCCTTCGCGGGCTGGGCCTTCTTGGCCTCGTTCGTCGCCGGCGCCTCACCACCGGCGGACGACTGTCCGCGGCCGTTGGACTCGCCGCGCCGTTCCCGGATCGCGGCGACCAGTTCGCCCTTGCGCATGCCGGACGCGCCTTCGACGCCGATTTCCTTGGCCAGGGCGCGCAGCTCGGGCAGCACCATGGTCGACAGTGAGCCGGAACGATTGCCGGAGGCAACGTCCGCGGTCGGAGCGGTCTCCGCGGTCGGCGTGGCGTTCGGCGAATCCGCCGCCGCAGACGTCGAGGTGTCTGAATTCACGGGGTTCGACAACTCGCTGCTATCGCTGCTGCCCCCAGCCGTGATCAGGTCCGTTTCAGTCACGGATTTCCTTTCTTTCCCTCGCAGACCGAGTCGTGCGGGGGTTCGGTGCGATCAGTCCATCCACTGAACGCATGGGCCCCACCATTGCCCCTGCAACGGTGATGGGCGGACTTCGCCGGTGTGCGGCGAACCGTCATCTACGAGAAGAATTGGTGGTGTCCTAGTGTCGGCGCAGGTAGAGACGCTGCGATTGCCGGACGACAGCGAGAATATCCCGCATCGGGACGGGAAGCAAGAAAGACATGTGTGTCGTGTTGCTCCTGTGATTGCTGTTCTCGCGCGATCAGCTCCGAACCGCCGCGCCCGACGTCCACGTGACGCCCTCACCCACGGCCATATCTTTGACGGTGAATCCATTCGCGATGCCGAACTCCATGGCTTCCGTGGGCAGCTCCGCTGACGTGCTCAACGCGAGCACCGAAGGCCCGGCCCCGGACAGCACCGCTGCCACTCCACAACGCCGCAATACCTGCAGGTATTCCGCGGAACCCGGCATCGCCGACGCCCGTTGCGGTTGATGCAGCACATCCTCGGTGGCCGGCATCAACAGGTCGGGCCGCGCCGTAAGGGCGACGACCATCAGGGCCGCCCGGCTCAGGTTGAACCGCGCGTCGGCGTGGCTGACCTTCTCGGGCAGCAGCACGCGGGTCTCGGCGGTCGACGACCGCTCGTCGGGAATCGCGGCGAACAGGCGGATATCGGGGTGCACCCGGATCGGAGCGGCTTCGTACCGGGGCGCGGACTCCTCCCCCGCGGTCCACGACACCACCCCACCACCGAGCACCGCGGCCGAAGCGTTGTCAGGATGACCCTCGAACTCCGAGGACAGCTGGACCAGGTCGCGTTCAGACAGAAGCGCCGAATGCGCCTGTGCCACAAGGCCATTGACCACCGAGAGCCCGCTGACCACCGCTGCGGCCGACGAGCCGAGCCCTCGCGAGTGCGGGATGTCATTGCGGCAGCGCACCGTCATACCCGGGACGCTGATGTTCAACGCTTGTAGCGCTCGCCGGATGGCCCGAACCACCAGATGTGTCTCGTCCAGCGGAACCTGGCCCGCGCCCTCGCCTTCGACCTCGACCGTCAGGCCGGAATCGGTTGTCTCGACGACGATCTCGTCATACAGACTCAAGGCGATGCCCAGGCTGTCGAAGCCCGGGCCAAGGTTCGCGCTGGATGCCGCCACCACGGAGGTGGCCCTCAGTCCCGGGGGCAGTACGTGAGTCACCGGCTATTCCAGCCCCAGTTGCTCAACAACGGCCACCGGATCCACGGGCACCGCGATGACCGGCGGCATGCCCTTGAGAGCGGTGTCCGGATCCTTGAGCCCGTTGCCGGTCACCGTGCACACGACGGTCGAACCCTTCGCGACCCAACCATCTTCGATCGATTTGAGCAGACCCGCGATGCTGGCCGCCGACGCAGGCTCGACGAACACACCCTCGGTGCTGGCCACCAGGTGGTAGGCCGACAGGATCTCGTCGTCGGTGGCGGCCAGGAATCGACCGTCGGACTTCTTTTGCGCCTCCACGGCGGTGGCCCACGATGCGGGCGAGCCGATCCGGATGGCCGTCGCGATGGTCTCCGGGTTCTTGACCGGCTCACCGTGCACCAGCGGTGCCGCACCGGCCGCCTGCGTTCCCAGCATGCGCGGCAGACGATCCGAGACGCCGTCGCGGTGGTATTCGGTGTAGCCCTTCCAGTACGCGGTGATGTTGCCGGCGTTGCCGACCGGCAGCGAGTGCACATCGGGCGCGACGCCCAGCGCGTCGACGATCTCGAATGCCGCTGTCTTCTGTCCTTCGATCCGGTATGGGTTGACGGAGTTGACCAGCGACACGGTCGGGAAGTCGGCGGTGATCTTGCGGGCCAGTTCCAGGCAGTCGTCGAAATTGCCGTCGATCTGGATGATCTTGGCGCCGTGCATGACCGCTTGCGCCAGCTTGCCCATGGCGATCTTGCCCTGCGGCACCAGCACCGCGCAGGTGATGCCGGCCCGAGCGGCGTAGGCGGCGGCCGATGCCGATGTGTTGCCCGTCGACGCGCACAGCACCGCCTGCTGGCCGCGGCCCACGGCCTCGGTCACGGCCATGGTCATGCCGCGGTCCTTGAACGAGCCGGTCGGGTTGAGTCCCTCGATCTTGAGATGCACTGTGCAGCCGGTCAGTTCGGACAGTCCGGGGGCTGGCAGCAGCGGAGTGCCGCCCTCGCGCAGGGTGATTGGTGTCCAATTGTCCTGGACCGGGAGACGGTCCCGGTATGCGGCGATCAGCCCGGGCCAGGGCTGGTGCACCGTCTGCGCTGAGGCGCTCATTCGGTCGTTCCTTCCATGCGCAGCACGCTGTTGATGCTCTGCACAGCGTCGAGGTCGGCCAGCGCCCCCACGGTCTCCGACAGTGCGGCGTCGGTGGCTTGGTGGGTCACCACAACGACGCGAGCACCGCAACGCTGCCCGGCTTCGTCGACCATGCCTTCCTGCCGAACCTGGGCGATGCTGACGTCGCGCTTACCGAACTCGTCGGCCACGGCGGACAACACGCCGGCCCGGTCGGCGACATTCATGTTCACGTAGTACCGGGTCGGGATCAGGCCGATCGGGGCAACTGGCAGCTTGGCGTACTTGGACTCGCGCGGGCCGCGACCGCCCTGCACACGGTTGCGCGCCGCCATCACGACATCACCCATGACCGCCGAGGCCGTGGGCGCGCCACCCGCGCCCTGACCGTAGAACATCAGGCGGCCCGCGGCTTCCGCCTCGACGACCACCGCGTTGAACGCACCGTTGACTGCGGCGAGCGGATGATCCAGCGGAACCAGTGCGGGGTACACCCGCGCCGAAACCCGTTGTTGTCCCTGATCGCCGGTCAGCCGCTCGCAGATGGCCAACAGCTTGATGGTGCAGCCGAGCGCCTTGGCGGATTCGAAGTCGGTGCCGCTGACTTTGGTGATGCCTTCGCGATAGACGTCATTGGCGGTGACCCGGGTGTGGAACGCGATCGAGGCCAGGATCGCGGCTTTCGCCGCGGCGTCGTATCCCTCGACGTCGGCGGTCGGGTCCGCCTCGGCGTAACCGAGGGCGCTCGCGTCGGCCAAGGCACTGGTGTAGTCAGCGCCGGTGCTGTCCATTTCCGAGAGGATGTAATTGGTGGTGCCGTTGACGATTCCTGCCACGCGGCGCACCGAATCCCCTGCCAGCGACTGGGTCAACGGTCGGATCACGGGAATTGCTCCCGCAACGGCGGCCTCGAAATACAGATCAACACGAGCGTTTTCGGCTGCCTGGGCCAATTCTCCCGTCGACACCGCCATCAACGCCTTGTTAGCCGTGACCACGGACTTGCCCTGCTCCAGCGCCGTCAGGATGGCTTTGCGCGCCGGTTCGACCGGGCCCATCAACTCGACGACGATGTCGACGTCGTCGCGGGAAACGAGCTCCTCGATGTTGTCGGACAGTTTGTCGACGGCGATTCCCCGATCCTCGGCCACCCGACGGACGCCGACGCCCCGGAGCACCAGCGGAGCGCCGATCCGTGCGGCCAGGTCCTCGGCGCTCTCCTCGATGATGCGCACAACCTGGCTACCGACGTTCCCATAACCGAGGACCGCTACGCCGATGGGCTTTTCAGGGTTAGTCATCTTTATCTCACTTCCAGACTCAGCAGGTCGTCGACCGTCTCCCGGCGCAAGATCAGGCGGGCTCGACCGGCCCGCACGGCCACCACGGCAGGACGACCGATCAGGTTGTAACGGCTCGACATCGAATAGCAGTAGGCGCCCGTCGCCGCGACCCCCAATAGGTCGCCGGGGCGGATGTCATCGGGAACCCACGTGTCGCGTACAACAATATCGCCGCTCTCACAATGTTTTCCGACGACACGCGCAATCTCCGGCGCGGCATCGGTCTGCCGCGATATCAGGCGGACGTCGTATTCCGCGCCGTAGAGCGAGGTGCGGATGTTGTCGCTCATACCGCCGTCCACGCTGACGTACCGCCGGTGCGCGGTCGCGCTGACGTCGACGTCCTTGACGGTGCCGACCTCGTAGAGCGTGATCGTCCCGGGACCGGCGATGGCGCGGCCCGGCTCGACCACCAGCCGCGGAGTGGGCAGCCCGACGGCAGCCGACTCGTCGCGAACGATCGCGGTGAGCTTGGCCGCCAGATCGGCGATGGGTGGCGGATCATCCTGCGGCAGATAGGAGATGCCCAGGCCGCCGCCGAGGTCGACGATCGACATCTGCGAGGTCTTGTCGACACCGAACTCGGCGACGACATCGCGCAGCAGGCCGATCACCCGGTGCGCAGCGGTTTCGAAGCCCGCGACGTCGAAGATCTGGGAGCCGATGTGGCTGTGCAGACCCTTGAGCCGAAGATGATCGGTTTCGAACACCCGGCGCACGGCATCCATGGCGGCGCCGGATGCCAGTGACAGCCCGAACTTCTGGTCTTCGTGCGCGGTGGAGATGAACTCGTGCGTGTGGGCCTCGACGCCGACCGTGACCCGGACCAGGACGTCCTGGACCACGCCAGCGGCGCCGGCGATCTCGTCGAGGCGGTCGATCTCGATCATCGAGTCGACCACGACGTGCTCGATACCGGCCTTGACGGCGGCGGTCAGCTCGGCGACCGATTTGTTGTTGCCGTGCAGGGCGATTCGCTCGGCGGGAAAGCCGCCGGCCAGCGCGACGGCCATCTCACCGCCGCTGGCCACGTCGAGCGAGAGGCCCTCCTCGGCGATCCAGCGGGCGACCTCGGTGCACATGAACGCCTTGGCGGCGTAGCGCACGTTCTCACCGCCACCGAACGCGGCGGCGATCTCGCGGCAGCGCGACCGGAAATCGTCCTCGTCGACCACGAACGTCGGGGTCCCGAACTCCGCGGCGATGTCGGTCACGGGCACTCCGCCGATCGACACCACGCCGTCGGCGTCGCGGGCGGTGCTGCGCGGCCAGACGTTCGGCGCGAGCAGGAGCAGCTCGGACGGTGACTGCGGGCGCGGTGGGGCACCGGCGTGGTGCACCTCTTCGGCGTGCCGGGGTCCGGCGGGATGGGCGATCACATGCGCTCCGGAGCGGAAACGCCGAGGATGCCAAGCCCGTTCGCGATCACCTGGCGGGTGGCTTGGCACAGGGCCAGACGTGCGCCGTGCAGTTCGTTGGGCGACTCGTCACCTTGGGGCAGCACGCGGCACGAGTCGTAGAACCGGTGATAGTCACCCGCCAGGTCCTCGAGGTATCGCGAGACGCGGTGCGGTTCGCGAAGTGCCGCAGCCGTTTTGAGCACGCGTGGGAACTCGCCGATGTTGCGGATCAGCGTGCCTTCCTTGTCGTGGGTCAGCAGTTGCAGGTTGTCGGCGTTGGGCACGACACCGAGTTCGGCGGCGTTGCGGGCCAGGGCGGACAGCCGTGCGTGTGCGTATTGCACGTAGTAGACCGGGTTTTCGTTCGATGCCGACGACCACAGCTCGAGGTCGATGTCGATCGGGCTGTCGACCGACGAGCGGATCAGCGAGTACCGGGCGGCGTCCACGCCGATCGCCTCGACCAGGTCGTCGAGGGTGATCACGGTGCCGGCCCGCTTGCTCATCCGGACGGGTTGACCGTCGCGCACGAGGTTGACCATCTGGCCGATGAGCACCTCTACCGTGGCCGGGTCCTCCCCCAGCGCGGCCGCTACTGCCTTGAGGCGGGCGATGTAGCCGTGGTGGTCGGCGCCCAGCATGTAGATGCACAGGTCGAATCCGCGCTGGCGCTTGTCGAGGTAGTAGGCGATGTCGGCGGCGACGTAGGCCGGAGCGCCGTCGCTCTTGATGACGACGCGGTCCTTGTCGTCGCCGTAATCAGTGGTACGCAACCACGTTGCGCCGTCCTTCTCGTAGATGCTGCCCGCTTCGCGGAGCCGCACGATCGCCTGGTCGACGCGCCCGGAGGTGTGCATCGAGTCTTCGTGCGTGTAGACGTCGAAGTCGGTGCCGAAATCGTGCAGCGACTGCTTGATGTGGGCGAACATCAGGTCCACACCGATGGCGCGGAACGTCTCGTGCATCTGGTCGGCGGGAAGCCCCAGCGCATCGGGTTCCTTGGCGAGCACCTGCGCCGCGATGTCCTTGATGTAGTCGCCCGCGTAGCCGTCCTCGGGGGTCGGTTCACCCCTGGCGGCCGCGATCAGGGAATTGGTGAACCGGTCGATCTGTGCGCCGTGGTCGTTGAAGTAGTACTCGCGGGTGACCGCGGCGCCCTGGGTGGACAGCAGGCGGCCCAGGGCGTCGCCGACCGCGGCCCAGCGGGTGCCGCCGATGTGGATGGGCCCGGTCGGGTTGGCGGAGACGAATTCGAGGTTGATGTTCTGGCCCGCGAGCGCCTCCGAGTTGCCGTATGCCGCACCCGCCGCCAGGACGTCGGAGACGATCACGTTCTGCGCCGAGGCCTCGATGCGCAGGTTCACAAAACCCGGGCCCGCGACGTCCGCGGCGGCGATGCCGTCGGTGTCGGCCAGCGCCGCGGCCAGCCAGCCGGCCAGCTCGCGCGGGTTGGCGCCGACCTTCTTGCCCAGCTGAAGGGCGAGATTCGTGGCGTAGTCGCCGTGCTCGGGATTGCGGGGGCGTTCAACGGTGACGGTCTCCGGCAGCGCTGACGCGTCGAGTCCATGCTGGGCCAGCACCGCGGTGGCGGTGGTCTTGAGCAGGTCGGCCAGGTCGGCGGGGGTCACGAGGGTCCATCCTATGGTCTGGGTGGTCAGCCCCCGAATCCGTTTCCGATGATCTGGATGCGTTAGGCTGTGCAGGCCCAACGGCGCTGTTCGTTAACGCGCCCCCGTAGCTCAGGGGATAGAGCGTCTGCCTCCGGAGCAGAAGGCCGCAGGTTCGAATCCTGCCGGGGGCACCAGCATCAAATCGCGACTTCGAGAAATACTCGGATACTTCGCTAATCGGTCGGTTGCAAGCATCCGCTACCGGGGATAGACCCGTCAGCCGAGTCGACGGCCGTTACGGGATGCCTGGATGGACGTCGTAGGTCAGATCGGCATGCGATATCCGAAGTACTCGTGGTCCTCGTTATAGCCGCCGTGCCCCCATCCGATGTCGCCAATATCTGCCACGAACTCGACGGCCGAAACCCATTTGACCTGTTTGAAGCCAAGTTCGAGTTCATTGCGCACCCGCAACGGCGCGCCGTGGGCCTCGCTGAGCGGTTGGCCGTTCATCTCGTAGGCCAACATCGCCATCGGCGAGCGCATGTGCTCGATCTTGTGGCAGGCGTAGTACCTACCGGTGTTCGGTTCGGCGCCGTCGGCGAAAGAGTAGAACACCACCCACCGCGCCGTAGGAAGCGGACGGACGATGTCGAGAAGGTCGCTCATGCCGACCCCGCCCCACTTGGCCACCCCCGACCAACCCTGAATGCAGTAATGCTGGGTGATCTGCTCCCGTTTCGGCATCGCCAGCAGGGTTTCATAGGACAAGCGCACCGGATTCTCGACGAGCCCTTCGACACGTAGGGAGTACTCCGACCATTCGGATCGCTGCAGCCGCCGGTAGTACTCGGAGTCTGGCAACCGACCGTTCATCCAGAAGTAGGGTGTGATGTCCTTTTCCTGGTAGCTGGCTCGCGAGGTCGTGCGTTCCATCAGATCCTTGGCCCAGCCGACGATGAACCGGCCGGTGCTCTGGACGAGCCTGGGGTACCGGATGGTCAGTGGAGTCGCGATGAGCCATAACAGCACCACCACCACAGCGGCTACCCCGACGATCGCCAGCGCCCAGTTTGAACGCGTATCGGTCCCCAAAGTGATGTGGTTCAGGTTCTGCACGGCGTCGGTGGCGAGCACCATGGTGACGTGGCAGACGATGAACAGCAGCATCCAACATAGGACGCCGAAGTGGACGGTGCGCGCCACCTGCCGGTTCAGCACACCACGGCCAGTGCCGAACCGCGCGGCCACGGCCGGCGCTTGGAGCAAGCCGGTGAGTAGGGCCAACGGCGCCGCAAAGAACACTGTGACGAAGTAGGCCAGGATTTGCAGGCCGTTGTACGTTGTGAAACCCGCGTTGGCCGGGAAATCGAGGGAGGCGTACTGCACCGCGGTGGACAACGCGTTCGGAAAGACGGTCCACGACTGCGGCACGAGCCGCTGCCACTGGCCCGTGCTGAACAGCAGCACGTAGAACACCACTCCGTTGAGCAACCACAACAGGTCAAAGCTGAAGTGCCACCAGCGCGCCAACCCGATCGAATGGCGGATCCCCGGTATCCCCAGCCACTTCGGAAGCGCAACGGCGTCATCTTTCGACGTCCACACCCGCGACGGGTTGCTCTTGTCCATCCGGTCGGGTGGAACCGGGCCGCGCATCCGAAACCATTCGGAACCCGGCCGACATCCTGAGTTCATGTACAACCGTGGGTGGTCGGCGAGTATCTGCAGCCCCGCACGGATGATGAACATCATGAACACGATGTTGAAGAAATGCTGCCAGCGCAGCCAGGCGGGGAAACCTGATGTTACCGCCGGTGCGTAAGTTGTTGCGGTACCCGGATACTCGATGATGAAGCGTTGCATCCAGTCGTACTGCCGCAACTGTCTTGCTACCAGGACGGCGATCACGATCCCGACGCAGCCCAGTAGCACCAACCATAAGCCGTTGACCCACCGCCGACCGAGCCGAAAGGACGGAACATTCGCGCGCACTTGCGGAATGCCACCGGCGAACTCACGTTCATCGACTCTTTCGAGGCTTGATGTCGGTCGAGCACGCGGATCGAGCAGCGCATCAAGTGGTTCGTTCGCGTTGAGCTCGTCAGCGCGGTGATCGTCGATGGTCATGTGGTGTCCTCCCGGAAGGTCAACACAACCTCACCAAACATCGACCGCCCCAACGCAATCGGTAGAATCAACACTTGTGTATAAGTCCGGTAGAGGATGCCGGTCACAGTATCCACGGGAAGTAGCCGTACATCGGATAGTTGTCGACGAACGGCGGGGAGTCGTTGATCTGTGCGTTACCGGGCGACATGCACATGCTTGCCACTCTGGTGGTGGTGCATCTCATCGGGGACGGCTGAATCTGTTGATTACCAACGAATTGAACGGAACTAGCTGTGGGCTCTGCCGTGGGTGCGGCCTGCGCCACCGGCGTTAAGACAACGGCCGCGACGGCTCCGGACGTGAAAAGAGCGGCGAGTGATCCAATCCTCATTACCTCTCACCTCCATGCTTATTGAGAGGGGTAATACCAAAGTAACTCTGCTGTATGTGAATTCGCTGTACTGCGCCTGAGTACGTTCATATACCAACGGATGACGAACCTGAGAAGCGAAGGCGCGTCTCGTGCTGCCCGTCGCGTAGATCGCGAGCGGCTGACTATACCGGCAGGCTGGTGCCGGTTTCCTTCTGGGCGAACTCCCACAACCTGCGGGCGTCGTCGTAATCGCACGCGACCGCGCCCCGACCGCTCAGCGTCGGCCCACCCTTCAATCCGTACCGGCTGTCGATCCCGACATAGCTGCCGGGCGGGATCGGCTCGGTGATGCAGTACAACGTCGGCGCGGCGCCCGCGTCGAGGTCGTTGGCGAGCACCCGCGCCACCGTCTTGACCACCCCGTGAAATGCGGCCATGACCGGCTTCTCGGAGACGTTCGACAGGTTGGACGCCACCCAACCGGGATGTGTCAGGAAGCTGCTGATCGGCGAATGGGCCTCACGCAGCCGGCGGTCGAGCTGGAGCCCCCACAGCATCACGGCCAACTTCGACCGGGCGTAGGCCGGGAACGCCGACCATTTGCTCGAGCGCAGATGCGGGTCATCGAAGTTGAACGTCGCCGACTTGTGCGCGTCGGAGCCCACGTTGATGATCTTCGAGCGCACCCGTGGAAATAGCAGGTTGGTCAACGCGAACGGTCCGAGGAAGTTGGTGCCGATCGTGATCTCGAAACCGTCGACGGTCTCGCGCCGGTTCTGCGCGACGAGGCCCGCGTTGTTGATGAGGATGTCGACGTCGCCCTCGAGCAATTCGGGAAAGGCGCGCACCGACGACTGATCGGCGAGGTCGAGTTTGAGCACCGACGTGTCTCCGCCCATCTCCGCCGCCCGCTGTGCCCCGAGTTCGAGGTTGCGCACGGCGAGGATCACGTGCGCGCCCGCACCGGCCAACGCCCGCGCCGTCGCCAACCCGACACCGTTCGTCGCGCCGGTGACGACGATCCGCTGTCCGCTCAGATTGCCCAGCCTGCTCGGCGACCAGTTCGTAGCCATCGCACGAGGTTAGCGACGACCCCGGCGCCGGCGATCGTTGACACGACACATCGGTGCTGGTTGTCTACTCGCCGATGACCGACTCCGCCCGCGAGATCGAGAATCTCGTCTACGCATACGCCGAGCGAATCGATGCCGGCGACCTCGAGGGTGTCGGCGCACTGTTCGCCAACGGGCGGATCAACGCCGTCGAGAACGGACCGCCGGACACGGTGTTCGAGGGTGCGAAGCGGGCACACGAGATGTTCGAGATGGCGGTGCGCCTCTACGACGACGGCACACCGAGGACCAAACACCTGACCACGAACGTCACCGTGCAGGTCGACGACGAGGCCGGTACCGCCCGCGGAAGCGCCTATTACTCCGTCACGCAGGCGACACCGGACCTACCACTGCAGGTCATCGTGACCGGCCGTTACCGCGATACATTCCATCGCATCGACGGCACGTGGTGGTTCGACACTCGCACCATCTTCATCGACCAGGTCGGCGACACCAGCCACCACCTGAAGTTCTAGCGACGGCGGCCCCGGGTCACCTCCACCACTTCCAGGGCTTGTCCCAATGTCCGGGCGGCGGAACTCCTGGGATATGGGCGATGTGCCCTGGCGGCGGGACTCCCGGGATATGAGCGATATGCCCCGGTGGTGGAACGATATGTCCCGGTCCTGGCGGATTCCACCAGTAGTCGTCAGCAACGGCCTGGCCCGCGCCGAGGTCTGCGGCGAATCCCAGCGCCCCGACCATCACAGCTCCGGCCGCCAACCTCTTCCATCCTGTCGTCATCGTGATTTCCTCTCGGCAATCTGCCCCCGCCGCTGCTACGAATGTTCGTATTGAAGTCCAACGCGACGCGACCCTCACGACTTCCCCGACAGGCCAATCCTGCCATCGCGGCTCATCGGGCGCCAACCGCCCTACGGAGCGAATTCGTTCACGACCTCGGCGACCTTGCGCAGCTGGTCGACGTCCGAACTCGTTGGAATCAGATGGATTTCGTCGGTGCCGATGTCCTGGAACCGACGTAAAACGTCGAGAAGTTCTTGTTCGGTGCCCGCCCACCCCGTCGTGGGCGCCATCGCGTCGACGATGTCGCCGGGGATCCAGTTCATGTACCGCCGCAAATGTCGATGTACTTGCTCGCGGGGCTGTCCACCCTCGCCGATCGCGAACCAAAACGACGTCGCCAGGTGCGGTGCCGGCTTGCCGGCCTCGGCCCAAGCGGTGCGGGCGACATCGAAGAGTTCGTTCTGGCGGTCGACGTCGAGATCGAGCGTCGTGCCTGCCAGCCCGTCCGCCCATCGGGCCGCGCTGCGGACGGTCTTCGGCCCGATCGTGCCGACCATCAGCTTGGGCCCGCCGGGCTGAACCGGCGCAGGACCGACCGGCAGGACGGATTCGGTGATCTTCTCCCCCGCCCAGACCCTGCGCATCACCGCGACACGATCGGCCATCCCCCGCATGGTCTGGCCGGCCGGGTCCGCGCCGACCGCGCGGTAGTCCTCTTCCCTGCCGCCCACGCCCAGACCGACCGTCAGCCGGCCGCCGCATAGCATGTCGCCGGTGGCCAGCGCCTTGGCCAGCATCACGGGATCGTGCAACTGCGGGACGACGACGGTGGTCACGAGCCGGACGCGCTCGGTCCACGCGGCGAGCGCCCCGAGCAACGTCAGCGAATGCGGGTTGTCGAACGCGATGCGCTCACCCCAGCAGAGCGCCGAGAACGGCCCTTCGTCGATCACGCGGGCCCAGGTCTCGAGCGTCTTCGCATCGAGGTCGACTTCCATGACCGGCATCGTCATTCCGATTTGCACGACGGCGATTCTGGCACGACTGGCAGCATGTGGGGCATGGCGATCACCACCACGTCCATCGCGCACCTCCGGCTCACGGTCACCGACATCGAACGGTCGCGGGAGTTCTACGAGTCGGTGTTCGGCTGGCGCGTGTTCATCGAGCTTCCGGAGGGCGCCGACGCGGCCACTCGCGAGGCGTTGAGCTTCCTGTACGGCGGCGTCATCTACGACCTCGGTGGCGTCCTGGTCGCTCTGCGGCCGGTGGGCACCGACACCTTCGACGAGGACCGCACCGGCCTCGACCACGTCGCGTTCCGGCTGAACAGCAAGGACGAACTCGATGCCGCCGAAAGCCATCTAGACGATCTCGGCATCGCCCACGAGCCCATCAAGGACATCGGCCCGATGTACATCCTGGAGTTCCGCGACCCGGACAACATCGCGCTGGAGCTGAGCGCCCCGAAGTAACCCTCAGGTGAGCCTGCCGATGATGTCGGCCACCGAACCCGGCTTCGCCTCGCGGAAGCCCGTTCCCGCCCACACGTTGACGCCGTGCGGGTCGCCCGCGCGCACGGCCGCCGCCCGCAACGGGCTGGTCAGGTAGTGCACCTCGGGGTAACCCAGCGGTGCCTCGTCGTCGTGGTCGTCGACGAACCGGTTGCGCAGCCCACGCGCGTAGCGGCCCGAGAATGCTTTCGTCACAACCGTTTCGGTGAAGGAATGGTCTTGCAGTGCGGCGCGATGCACGGCGCTGCTGCCGGCCTCGTCGGCGAGAAGAAACGCGGTGCCCAGTTGTGCGGCCACCGCACCGGCGCGCCGCACCCAGTCGATGTCATCGGCGTTCATCAAGCCTCCCGCGACGACGACGGGCACGTCGACGTCGGCAATCACCGAAGCCAGAAGCTCATCCAACGGAACGTCGGACGGCCGCGCGGTCGGGTCGAAGGTGCCGCGGTGCCCTCCCGCCGCGGGCCCCTGCACGGCCACCGCGTCCACGCCGCGCTCGACGGCCTGCCGAGCCTCGGCCAACGTCGTCACGGTGCCCACCGTCGTGATACCTGCCGCACGCAGGCGCTGTATCTCCTCGGCGCTGGGCAGGCCGAAGGTGAACGACGCCACCGCGGGCCTCAGATCGAGCAGAACGTCGAGCTTGCCCGCCCAGGCGTCGTCGTCGAACCGGGGCTCACCGAGCGCGGCGTCGTAACGTTCGGCGTCGGGGCCCAAAGCCGCGGCATAATCGGCAATCGCCTGGGGTGTGGCTGCA
>NZ_LZMD01000036.1 GCF_001668575.1 Mycobacterium sp. 1164985.4 | reverse complement strand
GACCCACATACCGCAACTGCCCATCAGCACCCCACCACACCAAATCCCCAGTGCGATACATCCGCTGACCCGCGGCCCCATACGGGCACGCCACAAACCGCGACGCCGACAACGACGCCCGGCCCACATACCCATAACCCACACCCGAACCAGCCACATACAACTCACCGACCACCCCGACCGGCACCTCACGCAACCAACCATCGAGCACGAAGAAACCCAGGTGCGCCAGCGGCACTCCAACGGGGCTGACCGTGCCCTGGGCATCGGCGGCGACGATCTCCCGGAACGAGGCATGCACCGTCGTCTCGGTAGTGCCATACAGATTCAACAGCCGCGGCAACCCCGGATGCCGATCGAGCCACCCGCTAAGACGCGACGGCTCCAACGCCTCCCCGGCGAACAGCACGGCCTCCAAGGCGAGTTGACCCGCCAACTCCGGTGCCAACCCATCAGCGGCCTGCAACGCATAAAACGCTGACGGGGTCTGACTCAACACACCAACCCGCTCCGCGACGAGCAGCGCAAGGAAATCCTCCGGCGAGCGGGCCACGTCCTCCGGCACCACCACCAACCGACCGCCGTGCAGCAGGGCCCCCCACATCTCACACACCGAAACGTCGAACGCCAACGAATGCCACAGCGACCACACCCGCCCGGCCAGTTCCATCCCAGTGCCCAAAGCCCCCAACAACCCAGCCACATTGCGGTGCGAAATCGCCACCCCCTTGGGGACACCGGTGGTGCCCGAGGTGTAGATCAGGTACGCGATGTCATCCGCCGACGGCCCCACCCCCGGTAGCGCGTCGGCGGGCTGGGCATCGACAGCGGAGTCCTCGATATCGATGACCAAGACGTCGTGATCCGCCAGCCGCGCCCGCAACCCCGCGGTGGTCAACGCGACCGCCGGCGCGGCATCAGCGAGCACAAACCCGATCCGCGCATCCGGATGCGCCGGATCAATCGGCACATACGCCGCCCCGCACTTGAGCACACCCACGATCGCGATGATCGCCTCAGCCGAACGAGACGCCAACAACGCCACCCGCTGGCCCGGACCCACCCCATGCGCAATCAACAAGTGCGCGAACCGGTTCGACGCCTCATCCAACTCCCGATACGTCCACGAACGACCCCCGAAGCTCAGCGCCACCGCCCCCGGAACGCGGCCCACCTGCGCAGCGAACAACTCCGGAATCGATACCGAAACCGGTGCCGGCGCAGCCAAAACCGCCCCATTACTCCAGTCCTCCAGGCGGGCGTGTTCGACCGCATCGAGCAGGTCGATGGACGACAACGGCTGCTCCGGATCGGCCGTCATTGCCAACAGCACCGTCTGCAACCGCTCGACCAACGCCGCGCTACTGGCCGCATCGAAGACCTCGGTGTCGTATTCGACGCGGATCGCGAGCTCGGCGCCGGGTGCCGCCATCACGGCAAGTGGGTAGTGGTTGTGCTCACGCGAGGTGAAGCCGGTTATCGCCAACTCGTGCTCGCCGGACAAGGCGGCGGTGTCCACCGGGTAGTTCTCGTACACGAACAGGGTGTCGAATAGGTGGTCGTGGCCGGTGGCACGGTGGATCTCGTTGAGTGCCAGGTGCTGGTGTTCGAGGGTTTGGTTGTGAAGGGCCTGTAGCTGTTTGATCAGCTCGATGGTGGTGGTTTTCGCCGTCATGGTCGCGCGCACCGGAACGGTATTGAGCAGCAACGCGATCATCGACTCTGCGCCGACCACTTCTGTCGTTCGCCCGGAAACCGCGGTGCCGAAGACCACATCGTGCTGACCCGTCAGCCCGCACAGCAACTGCGCAAAGACGGCCTGTAGCACGAGGTTGACGGTGGCGTGCTGAGCGCGTGCCAGCTCGCCAAGCGCATGCGTGCGCTGTTCACTCAGTTTGAATGTGGCAACGCCTCGATGTCCCAGTTCCAATCGTCCCGGCGAGCCCACCAGAGTCGGCGTTTCAAACCCAGCCAGCACGTCACGCCAGGCCGCGCGTGCAGCTTCCAGGTCTCGCTCGTCGAGCCACTTGATGAAGCTGCGGTACGACGGGGCAGCGGGCAACGGTTGACCGTAATAGCCTGCGATTATTTCCTGGAGCAAAATGGGCGTCGACCAGCCGTCCATCACGATGTGGTGATTGGTGATCACGACTCGGTGCTGCTCTAGCCCAGTGCGGATCAACGCTGTGCGAAACGCCGGCGGATCGGTCAGATCGCGTACCGCGGCGCGCTCGACGGCGCATACCCGCTGTACCTGTTCTTCAATATCCACATCGTCCGCGTCCAACTCGACAACTCGCCACGCCGCCACTGGATCGGCGGGGATGATCTGCACGGGGTGGTCGAACTCCGTGCAGAATCGGGCAGCCAGATGCGGATGGCGAGTTATCACCGCGTGTACTGCATCGCGCAGCCGGTTCGGATCCAGTGGGCCAGTGATCGTGATCTCCAGCTGCACCGCATACACATCATCGTCGCTCTGCGCAGTGGTGGCATGGAACAGCAGCCCTTGTTGCAACGGGGTCAACGGCAGTACATCAGCCACTGTGTACTGCCGGCACAGCTCATCGATCTGCTCCTGGCTCAACCGAGCCGGAGCGAGATCCGATGGGCTCCATCCGCCTCCGCCTGCGCCCACCAACGCGCACATCCCGCTCAGCGCTTCGAACCACAACCGGCTCAACCGCTGCACCTGCGCATGATCAAGCGCCGACCGGGCCCAGGTCCACGTCGCATGCAGCTGCGGCCCGGTGTCGGTATCCGCAGTGGCGGCATTGAGTTCGACGGTGTGCATCAATGGCATCGGTATTTCTTCGACCGCGCCGATACTCGACAGGCCGTCACTGCTGATCTGCCATAGTTCATTGGAGAGTTCGGCTGCCGCACCTAACCGACCCAAGTAGTTGAACCCGATCACCGGATCGGCCCCGGCCAGGTCGGCCTCGGCATTCAGGTACCGCAGTAACCCGTAAGTCAGACCGTCCGGCATGCCGCGCAACTGTTCCTTGGCGTCCTTGATGATCGCCTCCAGCGCGGAATCCCCGGCGTTCACATGTGCCCATTCGAGGCCACCCACCGCCAATGCCACCGGGTATTTGGTGGTGAACCACCCCACCGTGCGCGTCAGGTCTAACCCGGCGGCCAGTTCCTCATCGCGGCCGTGGCTTTCTACATCGATACCGACCGGCGCGGCACCGGCATTCAGGAACTCTGCGACCGCCAGGGCAAAACCGATGACCAGGATCTCGTGCACTCCGGCATGGAACGCCGTTGGCACCGGCCCCAGCAGCATTCGCGTGGTCTCGACGTCCAACTGCGTCGACAACTTTCCAGCTGTGGCGAACGTGTCCGTGGGTTGCACAGCAGGCAACGCGACTTGCGTCGCCACCACCTCGCGCCACGCGTCCACTTGGGCCATGACCTCAGGTGCGTGGGCGTACTCGGCGAGCAGCGCCGACCAGCGAACAAACGATGTCCCCACCGCCGCCAGGGCGATCGGCTGCCCACTGTGGTGTTGCGCCCAGGCAATGTTGAGGTCTTCCAACAGAATTCGCCACGACACCCCGTCGATGGCCAGGTGGTGGACGATCAACACCAACTGCCTGGTGCTAGCGGTCCAGAGTGCGCTGAGCATCAATCCGCTGGCAGGATTCAAGCGCGACCGCGCAGCCACTAACGCATGCTCGTCCAGCACATCGACGGTCTGTAGGCATTCGGTCGCCCGGACCGAGCCCACCTCGGGCACAGTCAGCGCCCATCCCCCAGCACCGTCGTCATCGACGTGCAGCCGCAACATGGCATGCCGGTCCAGCAACGCCTGCAACACCACCACGACGTCGGCCTCGGCCACCCCGGCCGGGGCCTGCACCATCATGGTCTGATTGAATTGATCCACCGGACCGTCCACGCCTTGCAGCCAGCGCATGATCGGGGTGGCCACGACCGGTCCGAGACCCTCGTCGACAACCCCGGTTTCACCGTCGACAACCTGGGCCACCCGCGCCAGCCGTGCCACCGTCTGCTCGACGAAGACGTCACGCGGTCGGCACAACAGACCAGCTGCTCGGGCCCGTGCCACCACTTGCATCGACAGGATGCTGTCGCCGCCGAGTTCGAAGAAGGAGTCGTCGGCTCCGACGCGGTCGAGTCCGAGTACCTGGGCGTAGATACCGGCCAGGATTTCTTCGGTGG
>NZ_LZMD01000035.1 GCF_001668575.1 Mycobacterium sp. 1164985.4 | reverse complement strand
CTCAGTGTCAGGGTGGTAATCGCCGCGTTGCGGTGGTTGGGTCTTCTCGCCCGGTGTCTGGCTCCTGCAGACGCTGCCGTCTTCGGGCTGGCATTCGTGCGTTGTGCCGGCATCGGGTGGGAAGGACCGACCGGCGTGACTTGATAGGAGCGTGGCATCGCCCCCACTGAGATGTGTCCAGCCGGCCGGCCCAACCTTCGCCTCATCCACGTCTAGATGAAAGAAGGCACCGTCCATGGTGATCGTTGGGACCGATGTACACAAGCGCACCCACACCTTCGTCGCAGTCGACGAGGTTGGGCGCAAACTCGGCGAGAAAGTCGTGCAGGCCACCACCGCCGGCCATCAAAGGGCGATCAATTGGGCCCGTGCCCAATTCGGTGATGATCTGGTCTGGGGGATCGAGGATTGCCGCAATCTGTCGGCGCGCTTAGAGCGTGATCTGCTCGGCGCCGGGCAGTCGGTGGTGCGGGTCGCGCCGAAGTTGATGGCCCAAACCCGCGCCAGCGCCCGCACTCGCGGTAAGTCCGATCCGATCGACGCGCTGGCCGTGGCCCATGCGGTGTTGCGCCATCCCGACCTACCGGTAGCCGCCCATGACGAGGTCTCACGCGAGCTGAAGTTGCTCACCGATCGTCGTGAAGATCTTGTGGCACAACGGACCGCCACGATCAACCGGCTCCGCCAACGTGTCCACGAACTCGATCCCGCTGCCGAACCCACACCCGGCTCACTGCACCGCGCCAAGCCCTGCGACACCCTGGCCGCCTGGCTACAGACCCAACAAGGCCTGCTGGCCGAGCTGGCCGCAGAGGAACTCGCTGACATCGTGCGCTTGACCCAGGCCATCAACGCGTTGGCCGCTCGCATCGGCGAACGCGTACGCCAGGTCGCCCCGACACTGCTGGCATTGCCGGGCTGCGGCGAGCTCACTGCCGCCAAACTCGTCTCCGAAACAGCCGGAATCACACGATTCCGCAGCGAAGCCGCTTTCGCCCGCCACAACGGCACCGCGCCGATTCCGGTGTGGTCAGGCAACACCGCCGGCCGCGTACGACTCAACCGCTCAGGCAACCGCCAACTCAACGCCGCCCTACACCGCATCGCGATTACCCAGATCCGGCTACCCGACAGCCCCGGGCATCGCTACTACCGTCACCGCCTCGCCGAAGGAAACTCCAGCAAAGAAGCCCTGCGCTGCCTCAAACGTCGCCTCTCACGCGTGGTGTTCACCCGCCTCCACACCGACGAACACACCCACCGCAACGCCGGAAATACCGACCATCGCATCGCCGCTTGACATAGGAGCAATGCACGCTCGCG
>NZ_LZMD01000034.1 GCF_001668575.1 Mycobacterium sp. 1164985.4 | reverse complement strand
GACGAACACACCCACCGCAACGCCGGAAATACCGACCATCGCATCGCCGCTTGACATAGGAGCAATGCACGCTCGCGCCAAAAAGAAATCGGTTTGAGGCGGATCGGGGTCGTGACGACCAGGCCGAGCGGGTCGACGTAGTCGGCGCGCGACGCGGGACCCCACATCGCGCCCCAGTGCAGGCACGCCGATCGCGGGCAGCCGAGATGCCCCGCCTCCAGCACGCCGATCGCCGACTCCGCGTCGACGCGCTGACCGCGCACGACCGTCGCCCGGACCGGTTCGTACGTGGTCCGCAGCCCGCCGGGATGAGCGATCGAGACGACCGTCCGCCCCGCCAGCTCTCCTGCGAACACCACGGTGCCCTCGGCCGCCGCCAACACCCGCTGACCGGGCGTTCCCGCCAGGTCCACACCGCGATGCCCGGTCTCCCAGTTGGGGGTGGGGGCGTCGAAGCTGCGCATCACCTCGGGGCGCGGTCGCAGCGGCCAGGCCAGGCGGCCCTCCTGCGCGGCGACGGGCGCCGCCCACACCAGCCCGGACACCGTGACGGCGGCCACGACCACGACCCAACGCATAATCCCAGTTCAGCGCACTACGCCCGACCGGCGCCAGACCGCGACGAGGATCTGTGGACAACGGCTCGGCATGGAATCGACGTGGAAAAAGCACCCCTGTGCAGGGTGTAAACTGCTAACCGCAGCTCGCTTGCGCGGGCTGACTTCGCGTGTCTGCGCACGACCCGTTCGACTAGGTCGTATCCCGGATGCCGTCGGTCCCGTCTTCTGACGGGTTCTGGCTTCCGAGCAGTCACCAGGGCTCGGCGTCACCCGACGCCGGCATCAACCGACGAAAAGGACCATGGACTCATGGCTGTTGTAACCATGAAGCAGCTGCTCGACAGCGGCACCCACTTCGGGCATCAGACCCGTCGCTGGAATCCCAAGATGAAGCGGTTCATCTTCACCGACCGCAACGGCATCTACATCATCGATCTGCAGCAGACGCTGACCTACATCGACAAGGCGTACGAGTTCGTCAAGGAAACCGTCGCCCACGGTGGGACGATCATGTTCGTCGGCACCAAGAAGCAGGCGCAGGAGTCGATCGCCGAAGAGGCCACCCGCGTCGGCATGCCGTACGTGAACCAGCGCTGGCTGGGCGGCATGCTCACGAACTTCTCGACCGTGCACAAGCGGCTGCAGCGTCTCAAGGAACTCGAGACGATGGAGCAGACCGGCGGGTTCGAGGGTCGCACCAAGAAGGAAATCCTGATGCTGACCCGCGAGAAGAACAAGCTCGAGCGGTCGCTCGGCGGTATCCGCGACATGGCCAAGGTGCCCTCGGCCGTGTGGGTCGTCGACACCAACAAGGAGCACATCGCCGTCGGCGAGGCGCGCAAGCTCGGCATCCCCGTCATCGCGATCCTCGACACCAACTGCGATCCCGACCTCGTCGACTACCCGATTCCGGGCAACGACGACGCGATCCGTTCGGCCGCCCTGCTGACCAAGGTGATCGCCGCCGCGGTCGCCGAGGGCCTGCAGGCCCGCGCCGGTGTGGGCCGTGACGGCGACAAGCCCGACGCCGAGGCCGCCGAACCGCTCGCCGAGTGGGAGCAGGAACTGCTGGCCGGCGCGACCGCCACCGCATCCCCGACCGCCGCAGGTGCCGAGCCCGGCACCCCCGAGGCGGACGTCCAGACCGAACCGAAGACCACGGAGAGCTGATATGGCCAACTACACCGCCGCTGACGTCAAGCGACTGCGGGAGCTGACCGGCGCCGGCATGCTCGACAGCAAGAACGCGTTGGTCGAGGCCGACGGCGATTTCGACAAGGCCGTCGAGCTGCTGCGCATCAAGGGCGCCAAGGACGTCGGCAAGCGCGCCGAGCGCGCGACCGCCGAGGGCCTGGTGGCCGCGAAGGACGGTGCACTGATCGAGCTGAACTCCGAAACCGACTTCGTCGCCAAGAACGCGGAGTTCCAGGCCGTCGCCGACCAGATCGTCGCCGCCGCCGCGGCCGCGAAGGCCACCGACGTCGACGCGCTGAAGGCCGCCAAGGTGGGTGACACCACTGTCGAGCAGGTGATCGCCGACCTGTCGGCCAAGATCGGCGAGAAGCTTGAGTTGCGCCGCGTCGCGTACTTCGACGGCACCGTCGAGACCTACCTGCACAAGCGTGCCGCGGACCTGCCGCCGGCCGTCGGTGTGCTGGTGGAGTATCAGGGCGACAACAAGCAGGCCGCGCACGCGGTCGCTTTGCAGATCGCCGCGCTCAAGGCCAAGTACCTCACCCGCGAGGACGTGCCCGAGGACGTCGTCGCCAACGAGCGTCGCATCGCCGAGGAGACCGCCCGTACCGAAGGCAAGCCCGAGCAGGCGCTGCCCAAGATCGTCGAAGGCCGCGTGACCGGCTTCTACAAGGACGTCGTGCTG
Organism: Mycobacterium sp. 1164985.4; assembly: GCF_001668575.1. Lineage (GTDB taxonomy): Bacteria > Actinomycetota > Actinomycetes > Mycobacteriales > Mycobacteriaceae > Mycobacterium. The sequence goes on along the minus strand of NZ_LZMD01000034.1, from coordinate 68,042 downwards.
CTCGACCAGCCGTCGGTGTCCGATAACAAGAAGACCGTCAAAGCCCTGCTCGACGAGGCGGGCGTGACCGTGACCCGCTTCGTTCGCTTCGAGGTCGGCCAAGCCTAGAAATCTCCACCGCGAGCGCTCATCGTTGTACGGCCGAAGGGCCGAAATCGGTACAACGGTGAGCGCTCGCGCATGTGGAGGGTAGGCCCACGACGCGGTACGGCCTGGTACCGTCGCGGTCATGGGTCGCATTGATGCCTTCGGCGATGACGCCCTCGGCGATTTGGACGCCGTCGCTCTTGTTGAGGCGCTGCAGTCGGGCGCCGTGTCGCGAGCGGAACTGATCGAGGCCGCGATCGCCCGCACGGAGGCCGTCAACCCGTCGCTGAACGGATTGGCGTACGCGGCGTTCGAGAAGGCGCGGACCCGCGCCGCCGATCCGCATCCCTACGGCGGCTACTTCAACGGAGTGCCGTCGTTCCTGAAAGACAATGTGGCGGTCGCCGGTATGCCGACCATGAACGGCACCGACGCGTGGGATCCGCGCCCGGAACGGCGACACGGCGACTTCGCGCGCTCGTTCCTGGCGACTGGGTTGGCGCCGATCGGCAAGACGCAGATGTCAGAGTTCGGCTTCAGCGCCTCGGCCGAGCATCCCCGCATCGGGCCCGTGCGCAATCCCTGGAACCCCGAGCACACCGCGGGTGCGTCGTCGTCTGGTTCCGCGGCGTTCGTCGCCGCCGGGGTGGTGCCGATCGCGCACGCCAACGACGGTGGCGGATCGATCCGAATCCCCGCCTCCTGCAACGGGTTGGTGGGTCTCAAGCCGTCGCGCGGCCGACTGCCGCTGGACAAAAAGCTGCGGCAGATGCCGCTTCGCATCGTCGCCAACGGCGCCGTCACCCGGTCGGTGCGCGACACCGCGGCGTTCTACCGCGAGATCGAGCGGGTGTACCGCAATCCGCGGTTACCCGCGATCGGCGACGTCGCGCGGCCCGGGACCCAACGGCTACGAATCGCGGTGTGCACGCAGTCGATCTCGCGCGAGGCGAGCCCCGAGGTGCGTGAGCTGACGCTGAAGAACGCCGCGCTGCTCGAGGAACTCGGGCATCGGGTCACGGTGATCGACAATCCCGTGCCGTCGCACTTCATGGACGACTTCCTGCTCTACTGGTCGTTCCTGGCGTTCGCGCTGGTGCGCAGCGGCCGCACGTTGGGGTCGAACTTCGACCGCGCGCGCCTGGACAATCTCACGCTCGGCCTCGGCCGTCACGCCTCGCGGAATCTGCACCGGTTGCCGACAGCGATCACGCGGTTGTCGCGCATCCGCCGGATCACCTCACGCATCACCGACGACCACGACGTCGTGCTGACCCCGACGCTCGCCGACGTCGCGCCGCCGATCGGACATCTCGACCCGACGCAGGACTACCAGACGATCATCGACCGGCTCGTCGACTGGGTGGCGTTCACACCGCTGCAGAACGCCACGGGGGAGCCGGCGATCTCGCTGCCCCTCGCCGAGTCCGCGGCCGGGCTTCCGGTCGGCATGATGTTCGCCGCGCCTGTGGGCCAGGAACGCAGGTTGCTCGAGTTGGCCTACGAACTCGAAGAAGCGCGGCCGTTCACGCGCATTCACGACCCGCGCTAGAGATTGCGGCAGACCTCGGCGGTGGCGCGGGTGAGCGACTGGGCGCCCTCCCGCAGAGCCCGTTCGATCGGCGTGTCGTCGGCGGTGATCGCGACGAGTCGCTCGACGCCGTGGTCGAGCAGCACCGCGGCATCGGGAGCAACCCGACCGGCGAAGATGACCACGCTGGCCCCGGCGCGCACCGCCGCCCGAGCGACGCCATACGGGGTCTTGCCCATGACGGTCTGAGCGTCGACGCTGCCCTCGCCGGTGAACACCCAGTCGGCGCCGTACAGCGCCCGCTCCAAGCCGACGGTCTCTGCCACCTCCTCTACGCCGGATCTGCTTACCGCACCGAGGAATTCGACGAGCGCAAACCCCGCGCCGCCCGCGGCGCCCGCGCCAGGTCGCTGCGGTTGGGTGCCACCGAGCGTCGCGGACGCGACAGAGGCCAGCCGGGCCAAACCCGCCTCGAGTCGCGTCACATCGTCGGGCCCGGCGCCTTTCTGCGGGCCGAACACCGCGCTGGCCCCGCTGGGGCCCAACAGCGGTGCGGTGACGTCGGATGCCACCCGGATCCTGACCTCCCGAAGACGCGGGTCCAAGCCGGTCAGATCGACGCGCTCGAGGCGGTCGAGATCCCCGCCGCCGGGCGCCAACGGTTTGCCGTCGGCGTCCAGGAACGCCGCGCCCAGCGCCGTGAGCATGCCCGTTCCGCCGTCGTTGGTGGCCGACCCGCCCAGACCGATCAGGAAATCCTCGGCACCTCGGTCGAGTGCCGCGCGGATCAGTTGACCCACCCCGAATGTGCTCGCCGAGAGGATGTTTCGCTTCTCAGGTGCGATGAGCTCGAGCCCCGCCGCGGCCGCCATCTCGATCACCGCCAGCTGGCGCAGGGGCACATAGCCATACCGCGCGGTGACGGTGCGGCCCAGCGCGTCGGACACCGCCACGTCGACGTGCTCACCGTGCAACGCGTCGACGACCGCGTCGACGGTTCCTTCACCGCCGTCGGCCATCGGGACGCCGACGACGTCGGCGCCCGGTAGCACGGCCGCGACGCCGGCCCTCATCGCGGCGACCGCTTCGGACGCGGTCATCGATTCCTTGAACGAGTCCGGCGCCAGGACGATCTTCATGGCCCGTAGTCTCGCAGAACTCAGTCCGTTCCGAGCGCCGCGAGGATCTGCTTGAACTCCCGCTGCTGACGCTGCGTGAGATTGGCCATCAACTTGCACTCTGCGGCGTGCACGCCGGAATCGGTGCGCTTCAACAACTCCCGACCCTCGCGGGTGAGCTGCGCGGGCAGCGAGCGGCCCGACGAAACGCTTGCGGGCCGCGACACCAGCCCGCGGTCCTCCAGGCCGCGAAGCACCATGTTCATCGCCTGCGGTGAGACGTTGAAGTCGCGGGCCAGTTCGGCGTTCGACCGGCCCTCGTGCTGCGACAGGATCCGCATGCACAGGTACTGGGGGAACGCCACGCCCAGCGGTTCGAGGACCGTCGCGGTGACCTCGGCGCGCAGCGCCTTGGCCACCCGGGACAGCAGAAAGCCGAGCGGCTGATCCTCGAGCGGTCCATTCATGTCAACCATATTGACATATATCAACCACGTTGATATCAAAGTTCTATGACCGAACCGACGAGTGAACTGTTCGACAACGCGTACAAGGGCGAGATGCCCGAGATGAGCGGCGCGAAGCCGCCGTGGAGCATCGGCGAACCGCAGCCGGAGCTCGCCGCCCTCATCGAGCAGGGCAAGTTCCACGGCGATGTGCTCGACGCCGGCTGTGGCGAAGCCGCGATCTCGATTTACCTCGCGGAGCGGGGCGTCACCACGGTCGGTCTCGATCAGTCGCCGACCGCGATCGAACTGGCCAAGCAGGAGGCCGCCGAGCGCGGGCTGACCAACGCCACCTTCGAGGTCGCCGACATCAGCGACTTCGGGGGCTACGACGGCCGGTTCGGGACCATCGTCGACTCGACGTTGTTCCACTCGATGCCCGTCGAACTGCGCGAGGGATACCAGCGCTCGATCGTCCGGGCCGCCGCCCCCGGTGCGTCGTACTTCGTGCTGGTGTTCGACAGGGCGGGGATGCCCAACGGGCCGGCCAACCCCGTCACCGAAGACGAGTTGCGCGACGTGGTCTCCAAGTACTGGACCATTGACGAGATCAGGCCGGCGCGCATCCACGGCGTTTTCCCGGAGGGCTTCGAGGAGTTCTTCCCGGCGCTCGACATCCGCGACGAGCCGAAAGGCCGCCGATCGGTGCCTGCCTGGCTTTTGAGCGCGCACCTTCCCGACTGATTCGGCGAGTCGCGACCCACTCGCCGCCGTGGCGCCGCTCATGAGGCAGGATGAGGGGGATCTCAGCGAAGACCCGTAAGGAGTCGGATGGCGGACCCCAATGTCGCCGGTCAGGCGGCTCCGGACTCGACTAGTCCCAACGGCGCCGCGTCAGGTTCCATCCGTCCCATGTACAGCAGGGTGCTGCTCAAGCTGGGCGGTGAGATGTTCGGCGGTGGGGAAGTGGGCCTCGACCCGGACGTCGTACACCTCGTCGCGCGCCAGATCGCCGAAGTCGTGCGCAGCGGTGTGCAGGTCGCCGTGGTCATCGGTGGCGGAAACTTCTTCCGCGGCGCGCAGTTGCAGCAGCGTGGTATGGAGCGCACGCGCAGTGACTACATGGGCATGCTCGGAACCGTGATGAACAGCCTGGCGCTGCAGGACTTTCTGGAGAAAGAAGGCATCGCGACGCGGGTGCAGACCGCCATCACCATGGGCCAGGTCGCCGAGCCGTACATTCCGCTGCGGGCCGTGCGGCACCTCGAGAAGGGCCGCGTCGTGATCTTCGGGGCCGGCATGGGCCTGCCGTATTTCTCCACTGACACCACCGCCGCGCAGCGCGCGCTCGAGATCGGAGCCGAGGTGGTGCTGATGGCCAAGGCCGTCGACGGTGTGTTCACCGCCGACCCGCGCCAGGACCCCGACGCCGAATTGCTCACCGCCATCAGCCACCGCGAGGTGATCGACCGGGGCCTGAAGGTCGCCGACGCGACCGCGTTCAGCCTCTGCATGGACAACGGCATGCCGATCCTGGTGTTCAACCTGCTCACCGACGGCAATATCGCGCGGGCGGTCGCGGGTGAGAAGATCGGAACACTGGTCACCACCTGACCCACCTGGGCAAGCGACAGCGACGATGCGCACGCGCGAGGAGTGACCGACGCGCACAGACGAAGGAGAAGGACGTGATCGACGAAACCCTCTTCGATGCCGAGGAGAAGATGGAGAAGGCGGTGTCGGTCGCGCGCGACGACCTGTCCTCCATCCGCACCGGTCGCGCCAATCCGGCGATGTTCGCACGCGTCAACGTCGACTACTACGGGTCACCGACCCCGATCACGCAGCTGTCCAGCATCAACGTGCCCGAGGCAAGGCTGGTGGTGATCAAGCCCTATGAGGCCGGCCAGCTGCGCAACATCGAGGAGGCGATCCGCAACTCCGATCTCGGCGTGAATCCCACCAACGACGGCAACGTCATCCGCGTGGCCATTCCGCAGCTGACCGAAGAGCGTCGCCGTGACCTGGTCAAGCAGGCCAAGGCCAAGGGCGAGGACGCCAAGGTCGCGGTGCGCAACATCCGTCGCAAGGCGATGGAGGAGCTGCACCGCATCAAAAAGGACGGCGAGGCGGGCGAGGACGAGGTGGGCCGCGCGGAGAAGGACCTCGACAAGTCCACCGCCACCTACACCCATCAGATCGACGAACTCGTCAAGCACAAAGAAGGCGAGCTGCTGGAGGTCTAGTGACCGAACAGCACAAGGGTCCCGTGGCAGAGACGCCGGTCGACGAACCGCCCAAGAAGAAGTCGCGGGCGGGCCGTGACCTGCCCGCCGCGATCGGGGTCGGCGTCGCGCTCGGCGCGGTCGCCATCGGCACGCTCCTCTTCTGGCCGATCGGCTGGCTGCCGGTGCTGGCGGTTTTCATCCCCATCGCCACCCACGAGGTGATCCGCCGACTGCGCGAGGCCGGATACGACCTCCCCGCCGTTCCCTTGCTGCTGGGCGGCCAGGCGATGATCTGGCTGAGCTGGCCGTTCGGCCCGGCCGGGGTGCTCGGCGCGTACGGCGGAACGATCGTCGTCTGCATGGTGTGGCGGCTCGTCGGGCATGGGTTGCGCCACCAGCCGGTCAATTATCTCCGCGACATCGCCGCCTCGGTGTTGCTGTCGACGTGGGTGCCCCTTTTCGCCAGTTTCAGTGCGCTGCTGATCTTCCAGGACCACGGCGGTGGGCGGGTGTTCACGGTGATCGCGACCGTGGTGTTCGCCGACATCGGCGGGTACGTGGCCGGAGTCCTGTTCGGCAAGCATCTGATGGCCCCGGCCATCAGCCCGAAGAAATCGTGGGAGGGGCTGGGCGGTTCGATGGTGTTCGGCATCGGCGCCGCGGTGGTGTCGGTGACGTTCCTGCTCGACAAGCCGGCCTGGGTCGGCGTGCCGCTCGGGCTCATGCTCGTGATCACCGGTGTGCTGGGCGACCTGGTCGAGTCGCAGGTCAAACGCGACCTCGGAATCAAGGACATGGGCACCTTGCTGCCGGGACACGGCGGCATCATGGACCGCATCGACGCGATGCTTCCGTCGGCGGTGGCGGGCTGGATCGTCCTGACTCTGCTGGCTTAGTCGGCGCGATGGGTACCGCGAGGGGGTTCATTCCCCGCCCGCAGTCCCGGCGGTAGCGCGCAGCCCCTCCCGCACCGTCACCAAGAATTCGGTCGCGGCGTCGAAGTCGGGCCGCGGCCCACACCGGGTCCAGATCTCGACGACGCAGAGCGCGACCTGACGGACCCGGACGTTGCTGACCTGAGACAGCACGCGAAGGAGGTCGAACGCCTGCTCGCCATTGAGGCCGAACGTCTGCATCAGCATCCCTTTGGCCTGTTCGATCACGGGCAGGCCGGCCAGCTTGTCCCGCAGCTGAGCGATTTCGAGCCGCAGGCGTTCGGCCTCGGTGACCGGCGCGGCCGCCAGTCGGGTGGCCCGATCTTCGTCGGACAAGGTGAGGGTCATCGTTTCTCCTTTCGATCTCGTAGGGCCTCGGCGAGGACGGAAGCGGTGTGACGCGGGGTTCGGTTCTCGATCAGGTCGCGGATCTGCGTTCGACAGCTGAATCCGTCGGCGAGCACCATCGTCTCGGGGTCCGCATCACGCAGCGCGGGAAGCAGTTTGTCCTCGGCGCACGCCACCGATACGTCATGATGTCCGCGCTGAAAACCGAAATTCCCTGCAAGGCCGCAGCATCCGGCATCGAGCACTCTGGCGTCGACACCGGCATCCTCGAGAACCGCTTTCTCGTCGGAGTAGTGCAGCACAGCGTGCTGGTGACAATGCGGCTGCACGACGGCGCGGCCCCCAATGCGCGGAGGGTCCCACTCGCCTGCCTTGCGGTGCAGAAGTTCGCCGATCGTGTACGTCTGCTCAGCGAGCCGATGCGCATCCTCGTTGCCGTTCAACAGGTTTGTGGCATCGGAGCGGAACACCGCCGCACAACTGGGCTCGAGCACGACGACCGGAGTGCCGGTGCGCAGCGCGGGCCGCAGGGCCCGCAGCGTCCGCCCCAGAACCTTTTTCGCGACACCGAGTTGGCCGGTGGAAATCCATGTGAGCCCACAGCAGAGTGATCGACGTGGAACGATGACGGTGAAGCCGGCCGAGCGGAGCACCTCGACGGCGTCGCGACCGATGCCCGGGTCGAAGTTGTTGGTGAAGGTGTCCGCGAACAGGATGACCGACTCGTGTCCGTCGGTTCGCAGCGGCTGATCGCGCCACCACCGGGTGAATCGTTGCGTCGCGAACCGCGGGAGATCGCGATGCGAATCGATCCCGCCGAGGGTCTTGACTGCCGCGTCCAGGCGCGGCATGTGGGTCAAGGCGTTGACGGCTCGCGGTGCGACCGCGGCCATGTGGGCCCACAGGGGTATCCATCCCATCGTGTAGTGGGCCATCGGACGCAGTCGACGGTGATAGTGGTGAAAAAGGAACTCCGCCTTGTAGGTTGCCATGTCGACGTTGACCGGGCAGTCGCTCAGACACCCCTTGCACGCCAGGCACAGATCGAGGGCGTCACGGATCTCGGTGGACGCCCAGCCGTCGCTGATGACGTCCTGCTGGAGCATCTCGAACAGCAACCGCGCGCGCCCACGGGTCGAATGGTGTTCCTCTCCGGTGGCGCGATAGCTCGGACACATCACGCCGGACTCGTCGCCGCGGCACTTCCCGACACCGACGCACCGTGCGGCGGCGTGCGAGAAGCGGTGCCCGTCATCGGCGTACGCGAATGCCGTCGCCGGCTCGATCGGGAGATACCCAGTGCCGAATCGCAGGTTGTCGTCGAGCCGATACGGCTTGACTACCTTTCCCGGATTCATCCGGTTGTCGGGGTCGAAGAGCGCCTTGGTCTTCTCGAACGCGCGAACGACACGGTGGCCGAACATGATCGGCAACAGTTCGCCGCGCGACTGACCGTCGCCGTGTTCCCCGGACAGCGACCCGCCGTAGTCGACGACGAGGTGGGCGGCGTCGTGGGCGAACCGTCTGTAGGCGGCGATGCCGTCGGCGGTGCGCAGATCGAAGGGGATCCGAGTGTGTACGCAACCCTGGCCGAAATGCCCGTATAGCGAGGACGTTCCGTAGCCGTAGCGGTCGAGCAGGGCGTGAAAGTCACGCAGGTAGTCACCCAGCCGGTGCGGCGGGACCGCCGCGTCCTCCCAACCTTCGTGCGTCTCGGGGCCGACCGGTGGATAGGCCGTCGCGCCCAGTCCGGCTTCCCGGGCGGCCCACACCTGCTTCTTGTGTACCGGATCACTGACGATTCTGGCATCGCAGTCGGCCGTGGCCTGCACGGCCTCGATCATCGCCTTGGCGCGGTGGTCGGCCTGATCCTGGTCGTCTCCGTCCACTTGCACCATGAGCCAACCGCCGCCGCGGGGAAGCTGATTGAGGGCCTTCTCGGCCAGCCGCCGTGAGTGTTCGAGTTCGACCAGCCGCTGGTCGAGGCCTTCCAGCGCCGCCGGTTCGTGCTCGAGCACGGCTGGAACGGCGTCGGCAGCGGCGGCGATGTCGTCGAACCCGAGTATTGCCAGCGCGCTCGCGGCGGGTCGGCGGACCAAGGAGATCTCGGCGCACAGCACGGTGACGAGCGTGCTCTCGCTTCCGACCAACGCCTTTGCCAGGTCAAAGCCGTTGTCGGGCAATAGGCTATCGAGGTTGTATCCCGACACCCGGCGTGGAATGTGTGGGTAGCGCTCACGAATGTCGTCGCCGAACTCGGTGACGATCGAGCGCAGCCCACCGTAGATCTCGGCGAGCCGTCCTCCCGAGGTGATGATCCGGTCGATGTCGCGGTCGTCGGTCGGGCCGACCCAACATTGGGCGCCGTCATAGGTCAAAATCTGAAGGGCGCGAACCGAGTCGACCATCTTTCCGTACGCCTGCGCGGTCGAGCCGCACGAGTTGTTGCCGATCATTCCGCCGACGGTGCAACTGACATGTGTGGACGGTTTCGGGCCCACCATCCAGCCGGTGTCCGCGAGGTGGTCGTTGAGAACGTCGAGCTTGATGCCCGGTTCGACCACCGCCGTGCCCCTGTCGACGTCGATTGCGCGGATGCGGGTGCAGTACTTGCTCCAGTCGAGCACGACGGCGGCATTGCAGCACTGACCCGCCAAGCTGGTGCCGCCACCGCGCGACAGGACGGGAACGTCGTTGTCGCGGCACACAGCGATGGCCTCGACCGCATCGTCCGGCGTATGGGGCACGACGACACCGATGGGGACCTGACGGTAGTTCGAGGCGTCGGTGGAGTAGGCCGCCCGCGAGCCAGGGTCGAATCGGACCTCACCGGCGATACGGCGGTCCAACTCGGCAGCGAGCGTGGAATAGAGCAGTGACGAAGGGCTCATGCGGTGGTATCGCTTTCAGCTGACGCGGTAGGGCTCGAGGTCCGTACTGCGTACGGTCAGGCCGTGTCCCGGGCTGGACGGGTCGGGGCGGATCGCCCCGTCGATCGGCGAAGTGGCGCCGTCGAAGTAGCGGGTCTCGATGCGGGCGTGGTCGTGAAACCACTCGAGGTGGCGCAGATTGGGTGTTGCCGCGCCGACGGAGGCGTGCAGCCACGGCGCGCAGTGCGCCGACACTTCGAGGTGGTGTGCGGCGGCGAGTGCGGCCACCCGCTGCCATTCGGTGACCCCTCCGCAGCGCGACGCGTCGATCTGCAGGCAGTCGACCGCGGAACACAACGGCACGAAATCGACCAGCCGATGGCCGTATTCGCCCGCGGTGACATCGGCGTCGACCGAATCGCGCACGGCACGCAACCCTGAAACGTCATCGGATGAGACCGGCTCTTCCAGCCAGGTGATCGCGAGGTCGGCGACCTCGGACATCAATCGCACGGCCTGTTTGGCGGTGTAGCCGCCGTTGGCGTCGACCATCAGTGCGATTTCGTCGCCGATCGCGGCCCGGGCCTGGCGCATCCGCGACACGTCGCGCCTCGTGCGGGTGCCCCACGACTGTCCGATCTTGATCTTTACGCGGGTGACGCCGTCGTCGCGCACCCAGCCGAGGAGTTGGTCCCGCATCCGGTGGGGTCCGTACGTGGTGAACCCGCCACTCCCGTAGACGGGAACGCTGTCGCGAACGGCGCCGAGGAGTCGGTGCAGCGGGATGCCCAGAACCCGGGCCTTGAGGTCCCACAGCGCCACATCGACCGCGGAAAGCGCCTGTCCAGCAATGCCGCTGCGCCCGATATTGCGCACAGCTCTGGCCATGGCGTCGAACGCGGCCGCGACGTCGAGCGCATCCCGTCCCAGCACATGACTGGCCAGGCTGCGGGTGATGACGTCGGTGCAGGCCGGATGTCCGTACGTCCAGCCTGTACCGGTGATGCCTCCGCAATCGGCGGTGACCACGATCAGTGTGGTGTGATCCCAGGCCAGGGTCCCGTCGGCCTCCGGCGTCTCGGTGGGGATGCGGTAAGCCGCAACGCGCAGTGCATCGACGGTCGCAGTGGGAGTTACGGTGCGAACGGCGTCGTCGGTGATCATGAGCGTGCGTGCGGCATGAACTCTTGCACCTTGGTCTTGAGGCCCTGCTTGATGAAGCCGCGACTGTCCTCGTCTCCCTTGAGCACCGCTGTGGCGGTGGCCTTGGCTTGTTCGAACGTGGCGTGCGGCGGGATGGGCGGCATATCGGGGTCGGTGTGCACGTCGAGCACCGTCGGCCGGTCGGCCGAAAGCGCCGAGCGCCAGGCGTCGGCGAGCCCTTCGGGGTCTCGCACGGTGTGAGCCTCGAGACCGAGGCTGGCGGCGAAGGCGGCGTAGTCGACATCCGGAAGCGTCTGTGATGCCGCGAATTTCGGCGAGCCGTTCATCGCACGCATCTCCCAAGTCACCTGGTTGAGGTCGTTGTTGTGCAGTACCGCCACGATCAGGCGGCGGTCCGTCCACTGCTGGTGGTAGTGCTTGATTGTGATGAGCTCTGCCAGCCCGTTCATTTGCATGGCACCGTCGCCGACGAGGGCGATGACGGGTCGGTCGGGGTGGGCGAACTTGGCGCCGATGGCGTAAGGAACACCCGGTCCCATGGTCGCCAGCGTTCCGGACAACGAACCGCGCACGCCAGGCCCGAAGCGCAGCTGCCGCGCATACCAGTTGGCGGCCGAGCCGGAATCGGCGGTGACGATCGCGTTGCCGGGGAGCTGCGCGGAGAGTTCGGAGAACAGGCGCAGCGGGTTCACGCCGTCGGTTTTGACGGCCGCCTCCTTGGCCATGGTCTCCCACCAGCGGCTGACATTCGATTCGATCGTGGACCGCCACGACCTGTCGGATTTGTGTTGTAGATGCGGAATGAGGCTCCGCAGAGCGGATTTCGCGTCGGCCACCAGGTTCACATCGTAGGGATAGCGCATACCGATCATCGTCGGATCGATGTCGATCTGCACGCTGCGGGTCTGCCCGAAGTCGGGAAGGAATTGGGTGTAGGGGAAGCTCGATCCGATGGTGAGCAGCGTGTCGCAATCGCGCATCAACTCGTAGCTGGGCCGAGTACCCAGCAGGCCGATCGCTCCGGTCACCCACGGCAGTTCGTCGGGTAGCACGTCCTTGCCCAGCAGGGCCTTGGCAGCTCCGGCGCCGAGCAGCTCAGCGGTCTCGGTCAGTTCGGCCTCCGCTCCGCGGGCGCCGTTGCCGACGAGCATCGCGACCTTCGTTCCGGCATTGAGGATCTCGGCGGCCCGCAGGATCGCTGCGTCGTCAGGGGTGATCGCCGGCCAGTCGATACCCAAACTCGACGGCACCATCTTGAAGGCGTGTTGCGGTGGGCTGTAGGGAAGTTCCTGCACATCGGCCGGGATGATCAGGGCCGTGGGGCAGCGCCTCGCCACCGCGGTGCGGATCGCGCGGTCCACGACGTTGGGAAGCTGCTCGGGTACGGTCACCATCTGCACGTAGTCAGAGGCGACGTCCTTGTAGAGGCTCAGCAGGTCGATCTCCTGTTGGTAAGACCCGCCCATCGCGCTGCGGTTGGTCTGCCCGACGATGGCCACGACCGGCACGTGATCGAGCTTGGCGTCGTAGAGGCCGTTGAGCAGATGGACCGCCCCGGGACCGGAAGTCGCCATGCAGACGCCGAACTTCGCACCACCGAACTTGGCGTAGCCGACTGCTTCGAACGCGCTCATCTCCTCGTGGCGGGACTGCACGAACTGGGGTTCGTCGCCGGCGCGGGCCCAGGCGGCAAGGGTCGCGTTGATGCCGTCACCCGGATATGCGAACACGTGGCGCACACCCCAGGCGCGTAACCGTTCGAGCAGGTAGTCGGCAACGGTTTGATCGGGCATGGCTGCTCCTTCTCGGTTGGATCCGTGGACGGGGCGTTATCTCCGTCCTACGCTTTTAGTTGCTGTGCAGCAACTATTGCTTCCTGGGAATCAATTGAGTCTCCGTCGCCGGCCCCTCGACGCGGTCGTCACGGGTCGGCGTCGGTATCGCCACACCTTCCCCTCCACGGCGTCCGAACACAGCCACATCAGTACTGCGAGGTTGTAGGCGCCGAGCAGGCCGGAGAGCAGGATGTCGCCGAACTCGAAGCCCATCGGTCCGTCGGCGTGGTGTGCGGCCGCCACGGAGGTGACGATCACCATCGTCATGCCACCGACGACACCGATCGCGCTCAGGGCCACCGCCGTGCCGCGTCGAAACGCCGCGACCACGGCCAGCACGCCGAACACCGCCAAGACGAGGCTCTCGACGGGGGAGATGTGCACGCCAAACACGGATATCCCGGTCCCCGAACGAGATTCGCGGGCGAGGTGTCCTATGGCGGCGGCGCTTCCGAGGGCGGCGCACGTCACCCCCTCGGCGACGAGCAACCATCGGCCGCTGCGATACCGCGACCGGTTCAGGCTGACCTCGACCAACTGCGTCCGCGGAGTGGTCATCGTCGGCAGTTGCGGTGTGGAGGTGCGTGGGGTGGGGGCATCATCGTCTCCTTACTGTCGTGCCGTTGCGTGGGGATGCTGTCGCCGGTCGTGCGCGGACGTCATGGTGTGGTATCCGCTGAGTTGTCGGGCGCTGTTGATCAATCCGACCAGGCTGAAGGCCTGTGGTGTGTTGCCCAGCTGGCGACCGCCTTTCGGGTCGTACTCCTCGCTGAGCAGCCCGACGTCGTTGCGGAGTTCCAGCAGTCGCTCGAAGAGCGCGGTGGCTTCGTCGGGGCGGCCGATGCCGCACAGCGCGTCGACGAGCCAGAAGCTGCACGCCAGGAAGGCGCCTTCACCGCCCGGGAGGCCGTCGTCGCTTCGTTCGGGAAGGTATCGCAAAAGCAGCCCGTCACAGCAGAGTTCCTTCTGCACCGCTTCGATGGTGCCAACGATGCGCGGGTCGTCGTAGGGCAGGAAGCCGACACGCGGGAGCAGCAACAGCGCCGCGTCGAGGTGGTCGGAGCCGTAGGACTGAGTGAAGCAACCGCGCTGCGTGTTGTATCCGTGTTCGCAGACGTCGGCGTGGATCTCGTCGCGCAGGGCTCGCCACCGCGACAGCGGGCCGTCCAGTTGATGGTTCTCCACGGTCCGTACCGCACGATCGACCCCGGCCCACGCCATCACCTTCGAATGCACGAAATGGCGTGCAGGCCCGCGAATCTCCCAGAGGCTGTAGTCACTCCGCTGCCAATTGCCTTCGAGAAAATCCAGAAGTGCACGCTGGACGTCCCAGGCGGTGTCGTCGGTCGGCAGCCCGCTGTCCCTGGCCAGGTGCAACCCGTCTAACACCTCGCCCCACACGTCGAGTTGAAGCTGGGCCGCGGCGGCGTTGCCCACCCGCACCGGGCTCGAGTTCTCGTAACCGGTCAGCCAGGGGAGCTCGAACTCGGGTAGGCGGCGCCGTCCGTCGGCGCCGTACATGATCTGCAGGTCTGCGGGGTCGCCGGCCACCGCGCGCACCAGCCATTCGCGCCACGCGCGCGCCTCGTCGACGAAACCCGTGCCGAGCAGCGCCTGCAGGGTGAAGGTGGCGTCGCGCAGCCAGCAGTAGCGGTAATCCCAATTGCGCGGTCCACCGAGTTGCTCGGGCAATGACGTGGTGGCCGCGGCGAGGATGCCGCCGGTGGGGGCGAAAGTCAGGGCCTTGAGCAACATCAACGCCCGGCGCACCTCCGGTTGCCACGATCCGGTGTAGCTGCATTGCGCCATCCACGCGCTCCACCAGCGTTCGGTCTCCGCCAGCGCCTGCTCGGCGTCGACCGGTTGCGGTGCCGGCAGATGGGAGAGCTGGTGTGTGAGCACAAACGGTATGCGCTGCCCCTCGGTGACGGTGAACTCCGCGACCGTCGTCAGCTCCTGCCCGTGCGTGGGAACAGGTGTGCGCAGCCACACCGCATCCGGCCCCGCAATCGCCGACAAGCCGCCGTCGCGGCGTCGTACCCAGGGCACCACGTGGCCGTAGTCGAAGCGCAGGCGCAGAGTCATCGCCATCGGAACGGTGCCGCGCACGCCCTCGACGATGCGTACCACGTCGGCGGCTACGCCGCGCGGTGGCATGAAATCGATCAGCCGAACGCTTCCATCCGCGGTGTCCCACTCTGTTTCGAGGATCACCGCGTCGTCGCGGTAGCACCGTCGCGTGGCAGGCCCGCTGTCCGCCGGCGCCATCAGCCAGGTGCCTGCCTCGGCCCCGCCGAGCAGTGCCGCGAAGCAGGCCGGTGAGTCGAAGTGCGGGAGGCACAACCAGTCGATGGCTCCGCTGCGATCCACGAGGGCTGCGGTCTGCAGATCCCCGATCAGCGCGTAGTCCTCGATTTCGGCCATGTCAGCTCGCGTCGTCGAGGGTGATGACCACCTTCACGTCGTCGGGTTGGGCGGTGAAGGCGTCGGCGGCGCGGTGTAGCGGCACCCGCCGGGTGACCAGGCTCGCCAGCCAGTCCTTGTCGGCCTTGGCCAATGCCTCGGCGGCCTGCCGGTAGTGCCGCAGGTTGGCGTTCACCGATCCGACGACCGCGTCGTTCTCCAGCACCAGCTCGCGGTTGATGGCGCCCGCGTCGACTTTGAGGCGTCGCCCGGCAGGGGAAACTCCCGTCAGGCAGACGACGCCATACGCCGAGGTGTTTGCGATGGCTCCGAAGACGACTGGTCCGGCGCCGGTCGCCTCGATCACGACGTCCGGCTGCAGCCGGGATGCGACGTCGTCGATGTCGTCGTGGTGGTAGGTCGCGCCGAGCGCCGCCGCGATCCCGGGTTTGGGTCCGTCGGTGACGCGGTCGAGGATGTGGGTGTCGAGTCCGGACTGCACGGACAGCAGGGCCGCCAGTAGCCCGATCGGGCCCGCGCCGGTGATCAGCGCCCGTTCGGGTTCGAAGTAGGCCCGCTGACCCACCCGCCGAACCTGCTCCCACGCCTTGGCCACCACCGTGGTGGGCTCCATGAGCATCCCGACCTCGCGCAGGTCATCGTTGATGCGCATCGCGTAATCGGCTTTCACGCACCATCTTTGGCTGCCGTAACCGTCCATTTCCTTGATCCCGCGTTCGGTGTAGCGGCCGTTGCGGCACATGTCGAACTCGCCGTGGGCGCAGGCCCGGCACGGCACTGGGTCGGGCCTGCGCACCACGCCGACCACCAGGTCGCCGGGGGAGAACGACGTGCCGGGCGGCGCCTTCGCCACCCGGCCCAGGGACTCATGTCCGATCACCAACGTGTCCCGGCCGGGCGGTGCCCAGCCGTACTGTCCGCCCGCGATCTCTTTGTCGGTTCCGCACACACCGATGGCCAGACCGTCTACCAGTAGTTCGTCCGGGCCGGGGCTGGGTTCGTCGACGTCGTCTACGGCGAGCGTGTCCGCCTTGCCGGGCCGTACCGTCAATGCCTGCATGAAACCAAGACTTGCCGATGTGCAGTATTTGCAAACCATGAATGATTGCGGTTCGATAAATATTCCCTCGAACATGGAATGAGGCGAGATGGCCGGTCGCGGCACTGGTGTGACGAACGAGCAGGTGGAGTCGGTGATGAGGGCGTCACGGGCTCTCGTCGGCATCACGGCAGCGTCGATCTCGACTGTTGACGATCTGGTGACCGTGCCTCAACTGCGGGTGATGATGATGATCGCGACCCGGGGCGCCGTCAACCTCGCGGCGGTGGCGGCGGGCCTGCAGGTGAGCGCGTCAAACGCCAGCCGGATCTGCGATCGGCTGCTCAAGATCGGCATGGTCGACCGTCGGGACGACCCCGCCGACCGGCGCAACATCGCGTTGACGCTCACCCCGGACGGGCAGGCGCTGATCGATCGGGTCGTTCATCACCGCCGCATCGCGATCCGCCGGATCCTGCGGGAGATGTCGCCGACTCAACGCGATGCATTGGCCACGGCGTTCGACGCGTTCGCCACGGTCGCCGGTGAACCACAGGAGGAGCACCGGCACGCCCTCATCTGAGGTTCAGCCGGCGGGAGTCGACGTGGCGGGGTCGCTGCGCCGAACGCTGACCGTCGGCGCGGCGACCGACCGCTGACGGCGGCGCCGCGCATCGGTGGCGTTGAGCCAGCAGGCCGCGGCGCCGACCGTCAGGCCGACCGCGACGCCGACGTCGGGCCGCTGACCGAGCATCAGCCACGACAACAGCCCGGCGACCGCGGGTATGACCGTGAACAACATCGCGACGGTCGCGGCGCCGTATTCGTTGATTCCGCGCACGTACAGCGTCATCGACAGCACGGCGTTCAGCAGTACCACCGCCGCGACCGTCGCCGCGGCTTTCCACGGATCGGTCACCGACCACGGGGTGACGGCGGCCAACACGACGACGGGCAGCACGCACGCGGCGTTCTGCAGCGCCGCCGTCGCCCGGTAATCGACCCCCGAGCAGAACTTCTGCTGGTAGACGCCGCCCGCGGCCACGGCGAACAGGGACACGAGGATCAACAGCACCGCCATGTCGACACCGCCGACCGCGATCAACCGTCCCGCGCAGGCCGCCAGCACCGCCGCGACACCCAGCGCCAATGCGCCCACCCGCGCCAGCGTCATGCCCTCGCCGAGGAACATCGCCGCCAACACCGCGGTGACCACCGGATTCATGGAGATGATCACGGCACCCAATACCGCGGGTGCGCCGTGCAGCAGTGCCAGGTACAGGCACGAGAACAGCACACCCTGAGCGAGCAACCCACTGATGAGCACATGCACCAGCGCGCGTCCTGTGGGCCATGTCACGCGGGCGGCCGCTGCCCATCCCGACAGAATGGCGGCGGCCAGACCGAACCTGAACACCAGCACCGCCATCGGAGACATCACCGAGACAGCAAGCGCACCAACGGGATAGCCCAACGCATAGAAGAACGTCAGCGGCGCCGCGGCACGCAGCGGCATGGTGGAGCGGGGCACGGGTCCCATGGTGGCGACCAACGCCTGGATTGGCGAATTAATTTCTGGGTCGACCGAAGTGGGATACTGGTGCTCACATGTCCACTTCTCTGCCGCTCGTCTTCGAAGCGCCGCGCCGCGCCATGCCGCCGCGGCATTTCGCCGACCTCGATGAGGACGGTCGGGCCGCGGCGGTGGCCGAGCTCGGGTTGCCGGCTTTTCGCGCCAAACAGCTGGCCAATCAGTACTACGGGCGGTTGATCGCCGACCCCCGCCGGATGACCGACCTGCCCGCAGGCCTGCGCGATCAGGTCGCCGACGCGCTGTTCCCGACGCTGCTCGACGCGGTGCGCGAGATCGAGACCGACGCGGGTGAGACGCGCAAGATGCTGTGGCGAGCGGTCGACGGCACGACCTTCGAGTCGGTGCTGATGCGCTACCCACAACGCAACACCGTCTGCATCTCGTCGCAGGCCGGGTGCGGAATGGCGTGCCCGTTCTGCGCGACGGGCCAGGGCGGACTCAAGCGCAACCTCTCGACGGCCGAGATCCTCGAGCAGGTGCGCGTCGCGGCGGTCGAACTGCGTGACCGCGACGGTGACGGCATCGCGCCCGCGGCGCGCGGCGGCAGGCTGTCCAACATCGTGTTCATGGGCATGGGGGAGCCGCTGGCCAACTACAACCGGGTGCTCGCCGCGGTGCGAAGGATCACCGCGCCCGCCCCGAACGGCTTCGGCATCTCCGCCCGCTCGGTCACGGTGTCGACCGTCGGGCTCGCCCCGGCGATTCGCAAGCTCGCCGACGAACGGCTCGGCGTCACGCTGGCACTGTCACTGCACACCCCCGACGACGAACTGCGAGACACGCTGGTCCCGGTCAACAACCGGTGGAAGGTGTCCGAAGTGCTGGACGCGGCGCGGTACTACGCCGACGTGACCGGTCGGCGGGTGTCGATCGAATATGCGTTGATCCGCGACGTCAACGACCAGCCTTGGCGCGCAGACCTTTTGGGGAAGAAGCTGCGCGGCGTGCTGGGCCCGTTGGCGCACGTCAACCTCATCCCGCTGAACCCGACACCCGGCAGCGAATGGGACGCCAGCCCCAAGCCCGTGGAGCGCGAGTTCGTCCGGCGCGTGCGCGAGCGCGGTGTATCGTGCACGGTGCGCGATACGCGGGGTCGCGAAATCGCCGCCGCCTGCGGACAATTGGCCGCCCAGGCCTGAGTCAGTCGTCGGGCAGCTGCGGGCTGCCGGACGGTGGCAGCAATCCCCACGTCTGGAACGCCATCGCCAACATCGCATAGGTGCCGACGACGAATACGAGTTCCATCGCCTGGTGGGTGCCCAACTCGTCGGTGAGGCGTAACCAGGTCGAGGCGTCGGCGCGACCGTCGGCCAGCAGTTCGTCGGTGGCGTCGAGCACCAATCGGTCGACGCCGGTGAACGCGTCGTTAGCTGGGGCGAGACGGTCGATATCTTCTGAAGGCATGCCACCGTCGGTGGCGACCTTCGTGTGCTCGGCCCAGAAGAACGCGGACCGGCGCGTCTGCGCGACCCGCAGGATCGCCAATTCCCGCAGACGCAAGGGTAATTCACCACGCTGCAGAAGCCAGCCGTTGAAGGCGAGAAAGCGGCGTGCCATCGTCGGGTGACGAGCGAGTAGGCCGATGATCTCGAAATGGAGGGGGTCGGCGGGGTGACCGGAGCCGGCTCGGGGGACCTTGTCGCCCGGCAGCCCCAGGAGGGCGCCGAAGGCGGTGTATTCGTCGTCGCCCCATTCGTCGGCGCTCAGCGCACGAAGGAGCGGACGGGAATGGTGAGTGGGGGTCATGTGCGGCGGCCTCCGTTGACGGGGATGACCTGGCCGGTGATGTAGTCGGATTCGTCCTGGCACAAGAAGACGGTGGCGTTGGCGATGTCCTCGGGGCGACCCGCCCGCCGCACTGGCGTGATCTTCGCGAAATGATCCAGCGGCGCGGTGAAACGTCCTTCGGCTATCGCCTTCTCGAGCATCGGGGTGACCACCATGCCAGGGGGAATCGCGTTGACAGTGATACCCATTGGCCCGAGCTCCAAGGCCAGGCTTTTCGTCAGCCCGATGAGGCCGGCCTTGGAACTGACGTACGCGGCCATGCGTGATTGTCCGCCCTGGGCGCTCGATGACGAGATGTTGACGATGCGGCCCCACCGCGCTTGGAGCATGTCGGGAAGGACCACCTGGGTGCAGATGAACGGGCCGCGCAGGTTGACCGCCATCACCCGGTCCCACTGTTCGTCGGTGATGTCGGCGAACGTGCCGAACTGTTCGATACCCGCATTGTTGATCAGGATCAGCACCGACCCCAGATCCGCTCGGACCTGTGCGACCGCGGCTTCGACCGCGTTGCGGCTGGATATGTCCACTTCGTACCCGGCGACTTTCGCGCCTTCTCCGCGCAGTCGTTCGACCGCAGTTCCGATGCGTCCTGCGGCGATGTCGAAGATCGCGACCTTACTTCCCCGGGCCGTGAGTGCCTCGGTGATGGCAAGCCCCAGCCCGGCGGCGCCGCCCGTCACGATGGCGGTGCTGTCCTCAAACGGCATCGCTGTCCTCTACGCTGTCGAAACTCGGGACCGAGCCGGCGTTGGGCAACTCCATCTGCAGATACACGGCGATACGTCGAATCTTGTTGTCGGCGTTGAACTCGTATACCGACACGCTGTTGACCACGCTGCTGAAATCGCCGATCCGGCTGCGTTCTTCGAGTTCCAGGAACACCACATCCGGCGTCTCGGTCAGGCGCTGAAACGCGCAGTCCCACTCCGAAGACTTCGCCCAATTGGTCAAGAACTCCACGTATGCGGGCCAGTCCATCACTTCCTTGAACGGCCCCACCCGGACGATGTTGTCTACGTCCACAAACTCCGCCAGCGGCGCCCAGCCCGTTGAGGTGAACTCGGGGTCCTTGGCGGCATCGACGAGGCGCTTGGTCGTTCGGCTGTACTCCAGCACCGCCCGCGACCGACCCTTCGCCGTCGCGAGCAACTCATCCAGGGTCGTCATGCTGTCACTTCAGATTTCGCCAGCCGGCGTTCCAGGGCCCCGAGGTATTCACCGGTCCCGCGGAACGGGCCGTGGACACCGACCGCGACGTCGAGGAAGGCGTTGTACTCGTCGTTGACGTGGGTTTCCCACCGAGTGATCTCACAGTCGTCGTTGGTCTCCAGGAAACTGTAGGAGTAGAAGCCCATCTCGACGCCGTCTGCGGTGTGACCCTGCCACCGCGTCTTCATCACGAGGCCGAACACAGACGGCCAGTAGTCGAACGAGACCGGCTTCCAGTCCGGGAAACTCAGCGAGTAGACCCTGGCCTCCAACGTGGACGCGTGAGCGGTGTCGGAGGGGAACTCGCTGAGCTTGAACACCTCGTCACCGGTGAAGTACGGCGACACGTAGACACCGTCGGCCGCGAACTTCCATGCCTCAGCGAAGGCCTCGCCATCCTGCACCCCCTGGTGCAGGTAGGCGTCGCGATACGCTTCGGCCATGCGGATGTGGTGCGCGATGCGCTCCTCGAGAATCATTGTGTCCTTTCGGTCTTCGTGGCCAGATTCAGGCGTCAGCGGTCGCCATGTAGCGATCGATCACTGAGTGGAAGTGGCCGACGACGACCTCCTCCTTCACCAGCGACATGTGATCGAGCCGCTCGTTGCGCAACCCCTTCTGCTGACGGGGCATTTGGACATAGTCCTGGTGCAGCGCTTCGAAATACTTGTAGCTACCGGGTTCGTCGACCTCGATGAGCTCGGCGCGGAACGCATCTCGGTGCTCTGGGGGCAGGAACATGTAGCTGCTGACGTGCCAGATGCAGCGATTCGGGTCGCCGTCGGGGTGCGGCGCCGCCGTGATGACGTGACATTCCCCGGCCCGCACCGTCATGAAGAAGTTCGGGAACAGCACCCAGCCCTGGTTGTCGCTCATCTGGTCGTCGGTGAGTCCGCTGACGTCGAGCCCCATGCCCGTGAGCGTGTCGCGGGTGGCCTGTTGCAGCAGGCCCCGGGCGGTGACGCCGTCGGGGAACTCCACCTCACCGTCCGCGCCCTGGTACGGCGCGACGAGCTCTTGGAAGCGGGGGATCACCGCCGCCGTGCCGGGGAACGTCTCGGGCAGCGCCATGATGCCGTCGACCTGTTTCTGCGCACCCGCCCCCTGCACCTCGAACGGCGCCACGGACACGCAGTGATTCTCGAAGAATTGGTAGCGGGTAGTGGCCGGATCGATGTTGAGGACGGCCAGCAACTGCGGGTGGATGCCGTTGATGTGGTAGCCCTCTTCGAAGGCGTCCATCACCACTTTCCAGTTGCAGTCCAGTGCCTCGCGCACGTCCATCACGGTGGTCATCTGGTCGAGGTGGTAGGGCTCGAGCAGATCGACCACGTCGTCGCCCAGGTACTCCCGCAGGGGGCGGGCATCGGGGTCTGGGTTGAGGAAGATGAATCCGCCGAAGGTGTCGACCGAGACCTCCAGCAGCGAGTTCTCGCTCTTGTCGATCTGGCCGGAAAGGTTCTCCCGAAGGACACCTCGCAGTCTGCCCTCCAGGTCGTATGACCATAGGTGGTACTGACACAGAAAGCCGCGCTTGGCGTTGCCGGTGTTGGTCGTGCACAGCATGTTTCCGCGGTGTCGGCATGCGTTGACGAAGGCGCGCAGCCTGTCGTCCTTGCCGCGAACGATCACGTAGGACTGGTCGAGGATCTGATAGCGCTTCCAGTCACCGACTTTGGGGATGTCGTCGACCCGCCCGGCGACCTGCCACACCCGCGACCAGATGCGCTCACGCTCCAGGGCTGCGTACTCGCGGGAGGTGTACCGGTCCGTCGGGATGCTCATGTTGAACGTCCCCGAGGTGATGTCTGCCAGGCCGAGGCCTTTTCCTGAGTCGGGGCGGAGCCAGTCCCCGGGACGAGCTATGTGCGTCATTGCCAACCTCCTGGTTCCCGATCTCGCACCGGCCGCGAACCCCGGCCGCGGACCGTGCTGTGACGGCTGTCACCATATACATTTGCGAATAAGATATACAAGTGCGTATATAAGTGGTCTGGGTCACAGCGCGGCCGCGTCGCGGCGCTATCGATGCCCATCGGGGGAAGGAACCGGGAATGGGGAGCCAAGTGGATGTCACTGCGGTGACCGTCGCGGAGTTGATCAGCGTCGCGGGCGGATGGCTCTGTGATCGAGCGATGGCCGGCTGGACGGTGACTGCGTGGGTCCCGGCTCCCGAATACGCTCAGTGCCTGGCGATCCTGGGTGTCTGCGTGCGTGAAGCGGCCGATTCGTCACTCAACGGCGTGGATGCGCCGTCCGTGTACGGTGTGTCCCGGTGCGACACCGTGGGCGGCCTGCCCGGTTGCGTGCGCCACCGCGTCAGCGTCGCGGCACGCGCGTTCAAGGCCCACGCGCTGCTCGCCGCAGGTCTTCAGCCGAATGATGCGAAACTCGAGACATTCTGGCTGAGCACTCGGTCAAACACGTTGACTTCAAGCGACTTTGCCCATCGTACAGAGGCATTGGCGCCGTGACCCCACACAGGGGCCGAACGCTGTGGGAAGATCGGCGAATGCCGGAACGGTGGACCAGAGAGCGGCGGCTGGAGCACACTCGTAACCTGCTACTGGACGCGGCTGAAGAGGTGTTCGCGCGCAAGGGTCTGACCGGCGCCGCGTTGGAGGACATCGCCGACGTCGCCGGTTACACGCGCGGTGCGATCTATTCGCACTTCGGCGCCAAGGAAGAATTATTTCTCGCCGTGGTGGACCGGCAGCGGCAGCGGTTCCTCGACAGCTTCAACGACATCATCGAATCCTTTGCGCGAATCGACGAACTGAGCGTCGACGAGCTTGCCGAGCGGTGGCGTGAAGTGGGCAGCGACCCGAACCGCGCCGCGCTGAACTACGAACTCACGCTGTATCTGTTGCGCAATCCGAAGGCGCGCGAACGGCTCGATGCGCAACGGCGCGAAACCGTCAGATCCCTCGCCGAATTCATCAGCAAGAACGTCGCGAGGTTGGGCGCCACCCTTACGATCCCGGCCGATGGGTTGGCGCAGTTGATTTTGGCGGTCAACGACGGCGTCACGCTCGGAAGCCATCTCGACGAGGTGGATCTCTACCGTCCCTACCTGCAGCTGATCATCTCGAGCATCGTCGCGCAGGGCTGATCCGGCACCCGCTACGTGCCTAACCGCCCGGCTTGTTGGTGAACCAGACGTTCTCCTCGACCAGGCGGCGGCTGCGCCACCCGTCGTTAGTGCGCACGAGTTCGTGGTGGTAATAGCCGCCGCAGAAGCTCGGCTCGGCCATGCCCGGCAGCTGCATCGGGTTGTAGAACATCGCCCGCACCCGGGCGGTGTCACCGGTGACGTCGGCCTCGATATTCGTGATGTGGTGCATGCTCCACGGAATCACACCGAAATTCGCGGCGAACCAGTCGACGACCTCGTCACGGCTGCCGACGACGGCGCCCGCCGACGAGTAGTCGATGTGCGCGTCGTCGGTGAAGACCGAGCGGTACAGCTCCCAGTCCTTGGTGTCGACGGCGCGGGCGTAGCGGTGCAGCAGCGCGGCGATCTCGAGTTCGTCGCGGACCCGCCCGTCATCCATTATTCGGGCATGCCGATCGTCTTGGCCTCGAGGTACTCCTTGTAGCCTTCTTCGCCGTTGCGGTAGCCCAGCCCGCTCTGCTTGGTGCCGCCGAACGGGCTGTTGATGCCGAAGTGGCTCTTGCCGTTGATCGTCACGTTGCCGGTGCGCATCCGGCAGGCCACCGCGAACGCGCGCTCGACGTCACCGCTGCTGACCTCACCGGAGAGACCGTAGATCGTGTTGTTGGCGATCGCGATCGCCTCGTCGTCGGTGTCGTACGGCGTGACCGTCAGCACCGGCCCGAAGATCTCCTCCTGCGCCACTTGTGAATTCGGGTCCACGTCGGCGAGCAGCGTCGGCTGCGTGTAGTAGCCCTTCGGCAGGTTCTCCGGAATGCCGCCGCCGGTGACCAGACGTGCCCCCGAGTCGATGCCGCTCTTGATCAGGCCGAGCACCTTCTGACGCTGGGTCTCGCTGATCTGCGGTCCCTGCATGTTGCCCGGCGTCCACGGGTCGCCGACCGGGAAGCCCTCCATCATCGTCTTGAGGATCTCGAGGCCCTCTTCATAACGGCTGCGCGGCAGCAGGATCCGGCTCGGCAGGATGCAGGACTGGCCGCTCATCACGCACGCCATCATCGCGGCCATCGACAGCGCAGAGTTGAAATCGGCATCGTCCAACACGATGTGGGCCGACTTCCCGCCGAGTTCCAGCAGCGTCTTCTTCACAGTCGGCGCACCCGCGGCCAGGATCGCTCGACCCGTGGCCGTCGACCCGGTGAATGTGATCATGTCGACCCGCGGATCGGCGGACAGTGCCGCGCCCACTTCGTTGGCGTTGGACACCACCACGTTGAACACCCCGGCCGGGATGTCGGTCTCCTCGGCCACGATGCGGCCGTACTCGCTGCCCGACCAGGGTGTCAGCTGCGCGGGTTTGAGGACGACGGTGTTGCCTGCCATCAGCGCGGGCACGGTCTCGGCGACGTTGAGGTAGAACGGCACGTTCCACGGGGTGATGGCGCCGACCACGCCGACGGGCTCGTAGTGGATCTTGCGCCTGGCCGGGCCGAGCGGGGTCTCGTGCACGCCGTTGTCGACCAAGTACTCGAAGTTCTTGCCGTGCTCCGCCCAGTGCTTGACCTCGTCGATCGGGCTCTCGATCTGGCTGCCGCTCACCGACACCGGACAGCCGACCTCGGTGATCAGGACCCGGCGCAACCGCTCCTTGTTGCGTTCGAACGCCTCGTGCAGCTGGGTCAGGCAGTGGTAGCGAAACTCGAGATCGCGGGACCAGTCGGTCTCGTCGAAGGCCCTGCGCGCCGCGCCGACGGCGCGCGCCATGTCCTCGACCGTCCCGTCGGTGGCCCGGCCGGCGACCTCCTCACTGGCCGGGTGGATCACGTCGAACGTCGCGCCGCTGGCCGTGGTTTGCAGCTCGCCGTCGATCAACATCCGTTCGTCGCCGGCCAGCACGCCGGTATCGGTCTCAACCTGAGTCATGCGCACAGCTTTACAAATTTTTGCACAAGTGTCACCCCTTCGGCGTTGCCGAAGCGACTAGCCCTGCGGTTTGACGCCCGTGGCGTGGCGCAACTGCGCCAGGAACTGGTCGTCGTCGTCGCTGCGGACGATGTAGTGCGAGATGGCGACCCGAATTGCGGTGGCCGCCTTGACCGCTGCGTTCGGGCCGCTCAGCAGCTTCTGCAGGCGCGCCCGCATCACCGGGATGATCTTCGTCAGCTGCGGAATGACGACCTCGGGTTCGATGTCGACCAGCCGCACCCCGGAGTACGAGTGCTGATAGTCGACGATGAACCGCAACGCCGCGTCGAGCTTCTCGGTGCCGCGCAGACCGGCCGTCGCCTTGCTGATGCCGTTGTCGAACAGGTCCCGCTCGTAAGCGCCGAACGCATCGAGCAGTTCGCCCTTGGAGGCGAACCAGCGGTACAGCGTCGGCCGGGACACGCCGGCCTGGAGCGCGACCTCCGACAGGCTGAGCTTGGTCTGGCCGCTGCGGGCCAGCACCTCAGAGGTCGCGACGAGGATCCGGTGCCGCGTCGAGGTGTCCTCGGGTGCGAGTGCGTCGCGCAGCGGTTCGTTCACGGGGCAAGCGTAGATCGTTCCTTACAAGGACTTCTGGAGTACGGCGACAGTGTCGAGATCTTGTAGCGCCGCGACCGCCCGGCGCAGGCCCTCGAGCGCGATGCCCTCGTCCTGCATACCGCCCATTCCGGCGGTGATCAGCGCAGCGACGTAGGCGTAGAGGGCGCCTTGCCGATATCGGTCCCAGAGCTCGCCGCGGTCCAGTTCCGGCCCGCCGTACGCGGCCAACGCGCGGCGGTAGACGTCGAGCAGCTCGCCCTGGTGCTGCTGGCGATCGGCCGGCGTCATGCTGGTGACCAGGGTGTACGCCAGTTCCCGGTTGGGATGCCCGCGCCGGACGGCCTGCCAGTCCAACAACCCGGCCTCGCCGCTGCGGAAGTAGACGTTGCCTGGGTGGGCGTCGCCGTGCATCACCGTGTGCGGCGGCTCGTCGATGAGCCGGGCCACGGCGCGGTAGTTCTCGTCGACGAAGCGTCCGGCGTCGACCGCGATGTCGGTGCGCTCGGCGATACGGCGCGCCGACGTCTTGAGCAGGGGACCGGTGAGCAGCGACGCGGTATCGCCGGACGCGGTGTAGAGCCAGCCGGGCACGCGGCCCCAAAACGTCGCATGCAGCTTGGCCAGAAGCTCGACGATCTTCGCGGCGCGGTCCGCGCTGATCGGATGCAGCGTGTCGGGAAACTCGCATTCGTCGGCGGGCAGATCCTCCAGAACAAGGACATAGCGGCCCGTCACCGAGTCGAACGCCGAGCCGTAGTGGTCCGGCACGCCGGTCAGCCGCGGCGAGAGTTCGCTGTAGAAGCGGGTTTCGGTCGCGCCCAACCGACCCATCTCGCCCATCAGGCGGGTGGCGACGGTCTGGGCGGCCAGCTTGACGAACACGGTCGGCGGGACGTTGTCGCCGGTGAGGGCGAGTCGGGCGCGTGTCGACGTGCCGGCGTCGCCGCTGAGCACCGACACCGCGGTCACGCGACGGCCGAGCATCCGCGACATCGCCGGTGGGTCGAGTTCGGACACGGATCGGGGAAGTGACCGGAGACGGCCGATCGCGGCGTCGGTGGCGATACGTTGTACCCCGCGGCTGAGATGCGCGGCCAGGCCGATCACCGGCGCAGCGTGTTTCACCCCGCCAGTTTACAAATCCGCATATAAATGTAAAGAAGGTGTCGATGGCGGGTCCGCTCGAGGGGGTACGGGTGGTCGAGCTCGGCGTGTGGGTGGCCGGGCCGGCGGCCGGAGGGATCCTCGCGGACTGGGGTGCCGACGTCGTCAAGATCGAGCCCCCGACCGGCGATCCTGCGCGTTTGTTCGGCAAGATGCTCGGTGTCGACGGCGACGTGAGCCCGCCGTTCGAGATGGACAACCGCGGCAAGCGCAGCATCGTGCTCGACACGACCACCGCCGACGGGCGTGACACCGCTCGCGAATTGATCGACGGCGCAGACGTTTTCCTCACCAACGTCCGGTCCGGTGCGTTGGCCCGCATGGGATTGGACTTCGCGACGGTCGCCGCGCACAACCCGCGGCTCGTGTACGGGTTGATCACGGGCTACGGCGAGAGCGGACCCGACGCCGACCGGGCCGCTTACGACGTCGCGGCGTTCTGGGCGCGAGCGGGCCTGGCGCACTTGCTGACCCGTCCCGGCCAGACCCCGCCGTTTCAGCGCGGCGGGATGGGCGACCACTCGGCGGGCATGACGCTGGCTGCAGCGGTCTGCGCGGCGTTGGTCGCCCGCGGACGCACCGGCGAGGGCCAGCTGGTCAGCACCTCGCTGTACCGACAGGGCGCCTACACGGTGAGCTTCGACCTCAACACCTTTCTGCTGACCGGTAATTCGATCGCGATCGGGCAGCGCGAGACGATGGGCAACCCGTGCATGAACAACTACACCGCGGGGGACGGACGTCGTTTCTGGATCGTCGGACTGGAGGCCGGCAGGCACTGGCCGCCGCTGTGCCGCGCGGTCGGGCGCGGGCAGTGGCTGACCGACCCGCGCTTCGACACTCCGCGGGCGCGGGCAGTCAACGCGGTCGAACTCATCGCCGAGCTCGACGAGATCTTCGCCGCCAAACCCCTCGCCGAATGGGCGGAGATCTTCGCGGAGGAACCGGAGCTGTTCTGGGCGCCGATCAACTCGCTGGAGGACGTCGTCGCCGACGATCAGTTCCACGCTGCCGGCGGCATCGTCTATGTGCCCGACGGCGACGGCGCCGCGCCGATGGTCGCCTCACCGGCCGACTTCGCGGGCACGCCGTGGGAGCCGCGCTCGGTCGCGCCGAAATTGGGTCAGCACACCGACGAGATCCTGGCCGAACTCAAGGGGAGTGGGACTTGACCCGCGCGGCGTGGCGCAACTGCGCGAGGAAGTCGGCGTCGTCGTCGCTGCGCACCAGATAGTGCGACACGGCAACTCGCACCGCCGTCGCAACGGCCAGGCCGGGATCGGGTCCGGTCGCCAGCCGTTCCAATCGCTGTCGCATCAACGGGATCACGCGTGCGAGCCGCTTGATCACCTGTTCGGGTTCGATGTCGATCATGCGCAGCCCCGGATAGGACTGCTGATAGTCGACGATCACCCGCAGCGCCGCGTCGAGGCGTTCACCGGGCGGCAGGTCCGCGGTGGCCTCGGCGACGGCGCGTTCGTAGTACTGGCGCTCCCATACCACGAACGCATCGAGCAGGTCCCGCTTCGAGGCGAACCAGCGATAGAGCGTGGGCCGCGAAACCTGCGCCTGCAGCGCCACCTCGGAAAGGCTGAGCTTGGTCATGCCGTGACGGCCGAGCACCTCCGCGGTCGCGGCGAGAATGCGTTCGCGCGTCGAAGAATCTGCATCGGCTACCGGCACCACACTAGCTTTACAAACATTTGACGAAGTGTCACGCTGATTCGGTGACATCAGCCCGCGAACACAGCGCTGCCGACATCACGTCCGAAGAGTTCTGGGGCCAGCCGTTCGACGTGCGCGACGAGACGTTCGCGCGATTGCGGGCCGCGGACGGGTTGAGCTGGCATCCCCCGCTGCCCTCGATGTTCGAGCTGGAGGAGCCAGGATTCTGGGCGTTGACTCGGCGCGCGGACATCGCGTACGTCAGCCAACATCCCGAGCTGTTCACCTCGGCGCAGGGCATTGCGCTGAACCCGATGCCCGCCGAGATCCAGCGGTTCGCCTCGTTCTTCTTGACCATGGACCCGCCGCAGCACACCGTGTACCGCCGGTTGATCAGTTCGGCGTTCACCCCCCGTAACGTACGGCTGATCGAGGAGCAGATCCACAAGAACGCCGTCACCATCGTTGAAAACCTCGTCGGCGCAGGCGAAGTCGACTTCGTGGCGGCGTGTTCGGCTCAGCTGCCGATGCTGACGATCATGGAAATGCTCGGGGTGCCCAGCGCCGACCAGCCCGCCGTCGCGTACGCCGCGGAGAAGCTGTTCGG
Organism: Mycobacterium sp. 1164985.4; assembly: GCF_001668575.1. Lineage (GTDB taxonomy): Bacteria > Actinomycetota > Actinomycetes > Mycobacteriales > Mycobacteriaceae > Mycobacterium. The sequence continues at coordinate 38,346 of NZ_LZMD01000034.1, read as the reverse complement.
CATGACTGACGACGAATACGCCACCGAGGACGAACGCGTCGCCGACCCCGTCGCCCAGATCACGCTGTTGTCGAACACGGGCGTCGAGTTGGCCAAGTTCCGGCGCACCCACCCCGGCGACGACCTGATGACCAGCATCGTCAACGCCGAGGTCGACGGTCACCGATTGACGGACGAGGAGATCGGATCCTTTCTGATCCTGTTGGCCTCCGCCGGCAACGACACCACCAAGCAGGCAACGACGCACGCGATGATGGCGCTGCAAGACAACCCGGCCCAACGCGATTGGTTGATGGAGGACTTCGACGGCCGGATCGGCTGGGCCGTCGAGGAATTCGTCCGCTGGGCATCGCCGGTATTGCAGTTCGCACGCTTCGTCGTGGAGGACACCGAGATCAATGGTCAGCCGGTCAAGGCGGGGGACAAGGTCGCACTGTTCTACTGCTCGGCCAACCGAGACGAAACCGTGTTCGCCGACGCGGGCGCGTTCGACCTGTCCCGCTCGCCCAACCCGCACCTCGGGTTCGGCGGCGGCGGCCCGCACTTCTGCCTGGGCAGCCAGCTGGCCAAGACCGAGCTGCGAAACCTGTTCCGCGAGCTGCTAACCCGTTTGACGACGATCGAGTTCGGCGAGCCCGACCTGCTGTACAGCAGTTTCGTGCACGGCGTCAAACGGCTACCCGCTGTCGTTCGCTAGGAGTTGGGCATGCACGTCGAAGTCGATCTGGACAAATGCACCGGCCACGGAATCTGCGAGTCGATCGCCGAGGAGGTGTTCGAGGTGCGCGACGACGGCATCGTGCTGATCCACGAGCCCGAGCGGCCCGAGTCCGATAGGGAGCGGATGCGCCAAGCCGTGACACAGTGTCCGGCCGCCGCCTTGCGCCTGATCGACTAGCGTCGAGCGGCTTGCCCGCCAATCCGGCTCGGCGGAGTTATCGTTTCCGCAATGAGGTCGAGGTTGCTTGCGGTGTGCCTGGTCGCGATCGGCGTGACCGGCTGCGGTGCCCTCAGAGGATCGTTCGACCTCATCGCACAGGAGCCAACTCCGATCGCGATCACCACGGTCGCCGCGCCCGATGAAACGCTGGCCGACGCCGCGGTCGTCACGCAGGCGGCGCGCAGTGTGGTCCGCATTCACACCGAGGCGCTTCAATGCGCGAGGACGGTGGACGGCAGCGGCGTCGTCGTCGCGCCGAACAGGGTGATGTCCGCCGCGCACGCCGTCGCGGGCGCGGACTCCGTGAGCGTCTTCCTCGGTGACCGGGAAATTCCCGCCACCGTGGTGATTTACGACCCGGCGATGGACGTCGCCGTGCTCGACGTGCCCGACCTGCATGCTCCTACGCTGCCCTTGGACCAGCATCCCGCCGTCACCGGCACGGATGTCATGGTGCTCGGCTATCCCGGCGGAGGGCCGTTCGTGGCCACCCCAGCGCGCATCCGCAGGGTGATGGAGCTTCTCGTGCCGGACATCTACCGGACCACGACGGTCAATCGCGAGGTCTACGTCATCAGAGGGCCGATCCGGCACGGCGGATCGGGCGGACCGCTCATCGATCTGAACGGCCGGGTGCTCGGGATCACCTTCGGCGCGGCCATCGACGATCCCGAGACCGGGTTCGTGCTCACCGCCAAGCAGGTCTCCACACTGGTGATGGATGGTGCGCGGGCCCGCACGCCGGTCGCGACCGGCGCCTGCACGCCCTGATCAGCGTCCCGGCAGCGGCCGCACGAGCACCGACTGTTGGATCGCGCCCACCGCGCCGGACTCGTCGAACAGTGTGCCGAGCGTCGTCCCGATGCCGTCGGGTCCGTAACTGGTCTCCGCGCGGATGCCGATCCACTCGCCGGCCGGGATCCGGTGCACATGGACGACGAGGTCGGTGTTCATGAACGTCCAGCGGCGGATGTCGAGTTTGGCGCCGATGCCGTTCGCGTCGTCGGCTACCGCGAACAACCGCTGAAGCGGTGTCATGGTCTCGCCCTTGACCAGATCGACCTCGGGGCGGATCCACGACTCGCCGGGGCCCTCGCTCAACGGTTCTGTCAGCCACCGCCAGTCGAGGCTGTGGACGTAGTTACGGTCCCAATCCTTCTTCATGTCACGGCTTTTCGCCTCGGACAGCGGCCGCAGGGCCGGTGCCGGCGCGTGTTGTACGGCGCCGGTGTCGACGGTCGTGAGCCGCCATCCGCTGGCGCGCGCGACGGGCCGCGCGTCACCGTCGGGACGCTGGGCCAGCAGCTCGGAACTGACAAGCTCGATCTGCTTGCCCGAGCGTTCGATTCGCGACCGCACCCACAGGTCGCCTTCCGCGGGCACACCGCCGAGCAGGTCGATCAGCACCCGGCTCAGGCGTGTGTCGTCGCGGGCTTCGCAGCCTTCGAGCGCCCGCACGAGGATGGCCGACACCGGGGCTCCGTGCTGGATCGCGGCCGACCAGGTGCTGCGGACCAGGTCCGTCGCGCGGAATCGTTCGCCGAGCGGATCGGCGTCGTCGATGAGCTCGTAGTAAGAATCGCTCACGGTATCCCGGCTCCCGGTACGTCGACGGTGATCGCATCGACGCGCGACAGCTTGGTGCCCTTGAGCCGCTGCGGGTAGGCGTCGGTGCTGGATAACAGGAACAGTGTGCGCCGCTCGGGACCGCCCAGCGCGCAGGCGATTGCGGTGCGGCCGCCGATGTCGATGCGGTCGGTGACGACGCCGCCCATGATGATCCGCTCGAACTGATGGGCGAGCGTCATCGCGGCCCACACTCCGCCCTCAGCGTCGAGGCAGATGCCGTCCGGCGGTCCGTCCAGCCCGTCGGCGAAAATCCGCCGATCGGACAGCGCGCCGTCGCCGGCGATGTTGTATGCGGTCAACCGGCGTCCGGTCGACTCCGCGACGATCAGCGTCGCGCCGTCGGGCGTGATGGCCATGCCGTTGGGGAAGTCGAGGCCGTCGGCGACGACGGTGGAGGTGCCGTCGGGATCGAGCCGCACGATCACCCCGTCCTCTCGTGCCTGCGAGCCGACGTAGGCCCGGCCGTCGTCATCGACGACCATGTCCCCGAGCGGGGCCGGGACCATCGCGGTCAGGTCGGCCATCGTGGTGACGTGCTCGCCGTCGTAGAGCAGGATCTGGCGCGACTCGGTGGACGAGATCAGCAATGACCCGTCGGGGCGGAACCCGAGGCCGGACGGAGCATGCCCGGGCAACGGCAGCGCCGTCAGGTCACCGTTGAGGTCGACGGTGTGCACGGCCTCGCCGAGCATGTCGGAGAACCACAGCAGACCCTCGAACCAGCGCGGTCCCTCACCGAAGCAAAACCCCTTCGCAAGCGGTGTCAGGCTCATTCCCACACACCTTTACAAAACACGCGACAAGTGTCACGCTCGCAGGGTGTCACTGTCAAACTGGTGCAGGTCATGAAGAAGTATTACGGTCACACACTGCTCTATCTCCACGAGACCATCGCGCTCGGTTCCGGCCGCTCCGACCGGTTCACAGAGGTGTTCAGCGACGTCTACCAGCCGATGATGACCGGTCTCGGTGCGCGGCTGTTCGCGATGTGGGAAACGACTCCCTACAACGGTCACTGGCCGCAGGTCACGATCGTCTGGGAGATCGACAAGTTCGCCGACTATGCGCGCATCGGCAAGGCGCAAGCCAGGGGTGGTACCCATGAGGAAGCGGCGGCGAAGTGGTCGACGTTTCTCGCCGAGATCGGCGCCTCCGGGGAGGGCCGCATCATGTACGCGGGCAAATACAATCGGACGCTCGCGCAACTGCAGGAGGCGAACTTCGGTGCGGGTCTCGTGATTCAAGAGATCATGCAGACCAAACCGGGCCGGCAGGACGACTACATCCGCGAGCTGGAACGGCTGTATGTGCCGTGGTCGGAGCGCACCGGAAAGCGTTGGCTTGGTTCGTTCATCACGACGTTCCGCTTCAACGAGGTCATCCACTACTGGGCGCTCGACGGCGACTGGGACTGTTTCGCCAACCACTACCCGTCGTGGAAGGACAGTCCGCCTGCCGAGATCGTCACGTGGATGAGCGTCGCGCCCGCGCTTCGCGATGGCTGGGAAGACTCGATCCTGCAGGCCCTACCGCCCTCACCGCTGCAATGAATACTTCTGTGCTCGAGACGTTCTCCTACGATCCGTTCGATCCGGCGGTGATGGCCGATCCGCAGCCGTATTACCGGATACTGCGCGACCGGTACCCGGTGTACTACGTGGAGAAGTGGGACACGTACGCCCTGTCGCGGTTCGAGGACATCTGGCGCGTGCTGGAGGTCAACGACGGCACGTTCGTCGCCTCCGAGGGAACGCTGCCCGCCGCAACGATTCTCGGGACCCGCAACGACGGTCCCGTGCCGGATCCGGCGCTGCACCCCACGCCGTTCCACGCGAACTTCGACGCACCGATCTACGACACGGTGCGCCGGTGCACGTCGGCCCTGTTCCGGCCGAGGTCGGTAACCAAGCTGGCCGACCGCATCCGGGCCTTGGCCAACGAGCGCCTCGACGAACTGCTGCCGCGCGGCACGTTCGACCTCACCCAGGACTACGGTGGCATCGTCGCTGCATCGATGGTGTGCGAATTGCTCGGCCTTCCCGCCGATCTGGCGAGCGATGTGCTGGCGACAGTCAACGCCGGAAGCCTCGCGCAACCGGGCAGCGGGGTGGAGGTGGCCAACGCGCGGCCCGGCTACCTGGAGTACCTCGTCCCGATCATCCAGCGCAGCAGGGTAGCTCCCGGCGAGAATCCGATCGCCGACAACCTGATCGCGTACCGGCTGCCGGACGGCTCGGCGTTCAACGACGTTGAGGCGGCCACGCAGCTCCTCGGAATCTTCATCGGCGGAACGGAAACGGTGCCGAAGATCGTCGCGCACGGCCTGTGGGAGCTGGGCCTTCGGCCCGGCCAGCTGTCCGCAGTGCGTGGTGATCTCGACGTCAACGTACCTGTCGCGCGCGAGGAGATGATCCGCTACTGCGCGCCCGCACAGTGGTTCGCACGCACGGTCCGCAAGCCGTTCACCATCCACGACACCACGCTGCAGCCCGGTCAGCGGATCATCACGCTGCTCGCGTCGGCCAATCGCGACGATCGCGAGTATCCCGACCCCGACGCGTTCATCTGGGACCGCCCCATCGAACGGCTGTTGGCTTTCGGTCGCGGACAACACTTCTGCCTCGGCGTACACCTCGCGCGGTTGGAGATCGGCATCATGGTGACCGAATGGCTCAAGCGTGTGGGCGGGTGGCGCATCGACGGTGAGGCCGCGTCGCGGCCGCCATCGAGCTTCCAGTGGGGCTGGAGCAGTGTCCCTGTCGAGGTCCAAGTGGAGGGCGCCTGATATGTGGTCCTATCGGCTGGCCGCCCCCTACACGTTCGAGCGCCAGGACATCCCGGAAAAGACCCCGGAGTCGCTGGGGAACCGGCAGGTGCTGCTGCGGTTCCGCGCGGCGGGCGTGTGTGGCAGTGACCTTCCGCCGTTTCGCGGTGTGCGGGGCAAGATTCCGGGCGACCGCGGGTTGAGCGCGGCCGAGATGCCCGGATTCCCGATTCACGAGGTCGTCGGAGAGGTGATCGCCAGTAGACATCGCAGCCACGGTGTGGGGGACAGCGTCGTCGGCTGGGCGTCCGGCTTCGACGGGCTGATGCAACACGTCGTCGCCGACGGTGACGGGCTGTCGTACTACGACCACACCCTGAGCCCGCAGCACGCCGTCGCGTTGCAGCCGCTGGCGTGCGTGCTCTATGCGATCGAACAACTGCCCAAACTCAGAGGCCTGCACGTCGCGGTGATCGGACAGGGGTCGATCGGCCTGCTGTTCTCCTACGCGGCAAAGGCGTTCGGCGCGCGGCGGGTCACCGGAGTCGACCCCGTGGACAGAGACGCGGTGGCCAAGGAATTCGGCGTCGACACGATCGTGCGTGCCACCAGCGACCGCTGGGTGAGCCACCTCGAGGCCGGCGACCGTCCCGACGTCGTGGTCGAGGCCGTCGGCCATCAGGTCGCCACGCTCGGGCATGCGATCGCGGCCGCCGCCCCCGGCGGCACCGTCTTCTACTTCGGTGTGCCCGAGGACGACAGCTACCCGATTAGCATGCGGACGATGCTCCGCAACAACCTGACGCTCAAGTCCGGCGTCACCCTCGACCGGCGCCGGATGCTTACCGCGGCCAACGAATTCGCCCGGCACCATCCCGATCTGCTACCGGCTTACGTGACACACACCTTCGGTGTCGAGGACACCCAGGCGGCGTTCGAGCTCGCGTGCCGTCCGTCGCCGAACCGCATCAAGATCGCGATCGTGGAATGATCACCAGCAGGTTGCAGGACGCATTGGCCGCGCGAGAGCGGGTGTGGGGCGGCTGGATCGTCGGGCCCACCATCATCGGACCCGAAGAATTCGCCCAAGCCGGCTACGATTACGTCGGATTCGACATCCAGCACGGCTACCTCGACGATGCCGATGTCGCCCTGCTGCTGCGACGGCTGGAGCACGTACCGATCGCCACCGCGGTGCGCGTCGCCTCGCCCGATGCCGCGCCCATCGGCCGGGTGCTCGACGCGGGCGCGGACGCCGTCATCGTGGCGATGGTCGAATCGGCCGAGCAGGCGGCGGCATCCGTCGCGGCCACCCGCTACGCGCCCGCGGGTGTGCGCAGCTACGGGCCGCTGCGGCCCAGCCTCGGCCGTGAGCCTGCCGAACACGAAGCGCGGGTGAGCGTTTTCGTGATGATCGAAAGCGCGCCCGGGTTGGCGGCGCTCGACGAGATCTGCGCCGTACCGGGCCTGACCGGTGTCTACGTCGGGCCGGCCGATCTCGCGATCTCGCTGGGGCACACGCCCGCCGAAGCGTGGAACGCCTCGGCCGTACAAGACGCGATCGCCCGCGTCGCGGCCACCGCCACGGCCGCGGGACTGATCCCTGCCATCCACGCCGGTGCGGCGAAGACCGGAAAGAAGATGGCGGAGTTGGGCTTTCGCATGCTGACGCTCGCCTCGGAGTCGCAAGCGCTGCGGCACGGCGCGTCCGAGATCCTGCGGGAGGCCCGGTGACCGCCGATGGACGGGTCGCGTTGGTGACGGGCGCCGCTCGGGGACAGGGTGCGGCGATCGTGGCGCGCCTGCGCCGGGACGGTTTCCGTGTCGCCGCCTGTGATGTGCTGGCCGACGAGTTGAAACGATCCGTCGGCGAGCTCGGCGACGACGGCGTGATCGCGGTCGACCTAGACGTGACGTCGCCCGCACAGTGGGCCGCCGCGGTGCGGACTGTCGCGGACATGTTTGGTCCGGTGACGACGCTGGTGAACAACGCCGGGGTGCTGCACAGGGCGTCGTTGGCGGACGAGACCCCAGAAGGGTTCGAATCCAGCTGGCGGGTCAACTGTCTCGGCCCGTTCCTGGGCGTTCAGGCGACACTCGAACACCTTCGCAAGGCCGACGGCGCGGCGATCGTCAACACGTGCAGCACCAGTGCCGTGCGGGCGTTCCCCGTGCACGCCGCCTACGGGTCGTCGAAATGGGCGCTGCGCGGGCTCACCCAGGTCTGCGCGGCCGAACTGGCGGGCGACGGCATCCGCGTCAACGCGGTGTTCCCCGGGCCGATCGCCACGCCCATGCTCGACGACGCGACACAGAGCAGGTTGACCGCGACGTTCGGCCGGCTCGGTCAGCCGGTGGAGGTGGCCGATGCGGTCGCCTATCTGGTGTCGGACCACGCATCGTTCATCACCGGCGCAGAACTCGTCGTGGATGGTGGACAATGCCTCCGGACGTGAACCTCTCGGTGGGCATCATCGGCGCAGGACCCGGGGGTCTAGCGCTCGGGATCTTTCTGCGCAAGGCGGGGTTTCGCGACTTCACGATCTTCGACCGCGAGGATGGCGTAGGCGGCACCTGGCGCATCAACACCTATCCGGGCCTCGCGTGCGACGTGAAGTCGCACCTGTACTCCTACTCGTTCGACCTCAACCCGGACTGGTCGCGACTGTGGTCGGGCCAGAAGGAGATCCTCGAGTACTTCGAACGCTGTGCGCGGCGCCACGAACTCGCCCCGCATCTTCGGCTCAACACCGAGATCACCTCGGCGCGGTGGTCGGGCGAGGATTGGCGGCTGACGACCGCGAACGGTGAACAGTTCACTTTCGACGTGGTGGTCTCCGCCGTCGGCTTGTTCACCAGGCCCGTCATGCCCGACCTGGTGCAAGAGGAGCCGTTCAGTGGCGCCGTGATGCATACGGCGCGGTGGGACCACTCCGTCGACCTGGCGGGTAAGCGGGTCGCGGTGCTGGGAACGGGATCGACTGCGGCACAACTCGTTCCGGAAGTCGCCAAGGTGGCCGATCGGGTGTACTCGGTGCAACGCTCGCCGACGTGGATCCTGCCGAAGCCCGATCGGCCCTACACCGAGCGGGAGAGGTGGATGTTCCGGTACGTCCCCCTCGCCAAGAGGATCTACCGGACCCGGCTGTGGCTGCGCAGCGAGTCGAACATCTCGGTCATCGAGAACGGCAGCGACAAGACGCAGGAGTTCACGGGCATCGCGCTCAAGGTGCTCGAGGCGGCCGTGCCCGATGAGGAGTTGCGGCGCAAGCTGACCCCCCATCATCCGCTCGGCTGTAAGAGGCTGGTGTTCGCAACCGACTACCTGCAGACCCTGACGCAACCGCACGTCGAGGTCGTGGCGAGCCCGGCGCGATCGCTGCGGGGGAGGTCGTTGATCACCGAGGACGGGACCGAACTCGACGTCGACGTGGTGTTGTGCGCGACGGGCTACGCCGCTGCCGACTATCTCGGTCAGATCGACGTCGTCGGCGAGGACGGGGTCTCGTTACGTGAGACCTGGAGCGACGGTGCGTACGCTTACCTGGGCATGGCGGTGCCGCGCTTTCCCAACTTCTTCATGCTGTACGGCCCCAACACCAACGTCGGGTCCAACAGCGTGATCTTCATGCTCGAGGCGCAGGCTCACTACATCGTGCGGGCGCTGAGACACCTTCGGCGTAAGGGCAAGTCGTACATCGCGGTCCGGCCGAGTGCGATGGCGGCGTTCCTGGCCAAGGTCGACCGCTGGATGGAGGGCACCGTCTGGCTGACCCGGTGCAGCAACTACTTCCGCGCCGCGAACGGCCGTGTGGTCACCCAGTGGCCGCGCAGCGCCCGCGCGTTTTGGGGTATGACACGAAGGTTCACGGCATCCGACTACACATTCGAGCCGGCTCGGCAGGACCGGGCAGCGGCAGAGACTCGGGCCGCTGCGAGGCCTTGACGTCGTGACCATCGTCGACCGGCTCGACCCCGCGCTGCGCCACCTGGCGGAGGCCCGGACCGATCTGTCGCCGGGGTTGCTCGGCGTCGTCCGCGATTCACTCAATCAGCGCCGCGCCGAGACCGCCAGGGCGGTCAACGACATCGTCGTCGAAATCGAAGAGCGCGTGGCTGATTCGGTTAGGGTGCGCATCTACCGCGGAGCGGCCGCACCATCGCCGGCGGTGATCTACTGCCACGCCGGGGCGTTTGTGCTGGGCAACCTCGACACCGATCACCTGCAGTGCGTCGAGCTGGCCCGGCGCGGGGGTTGCACGGTGCTCTCGGTCGATTACCGGCTCGCACCCGAGCACCCGTTCCCGGCCGCGCTGAATGACGCGCTGGCGGTGCTGAACTGGACCGACGAATGTGCGACAGAACTCGGGCTCGACGCCACCAGGCTCGCGGTCGCGGGGAGCAGCGCCGGTGGTGCGCTGGCTGCGGGGCTCGCCCAACGGTCGGCGGAGTCGGCGGCGCCGCCGGTGGTGTTCCAGCTGCTGCACCAGCCGGTGCTCGACGACCGGCCGACCGAATCCAAGCGAGAGTTCGTCACGACACCCGGCTTCGACGGGCCCGCGACCGAGCTGATGTGGCGGCACTACCTGGGGGACGCCTCCGCCGACGTCGCCGCGGTCCCCGGTCGGGCCGCTCACTTGGCCGGCGTGGCAGGCGCGTTCATCAGCTGCTCGGAGCTTGACCCGCTGCGCGATGAAGCCGTGGAGTACGCGCAGCGACTGATGCACGCCGGCGTCGCGACCGAACTGCACGTGTTTCCCGGCACGTTCCACGGGTTCGACTCGATGGTTCCGGAATGGGAGATCAGCGTCCGGTTGTTCGAGCTGCAGGGCGCGGCGCTGCGTCGGGCGCTGCACGGCTCGTAGTGTGCGCGCGCTCGCCGGCTGCGACGGTGCGCAAAGTGCTGAGAAATGGCGGCGTGTCGTGTTCAGACACGCACGCTCGCGGAATTTCAGGAGAGTTCGCGGGCGATCGCGGCGTGGTACTCGTCGATGTGCGCCGGGTTGACCGCACGGAAGAACCCGTCCGGCAGGGGCACGTGCTTGTAGGCCTCGACGGTCATCGTGCGGGTGAACAGCGTGATGTCCTCGCCGGGCCGGGTGAAGTGGTATTCCACGGTGATTCGGCCCTCCATGCCACCGTTGCCGTCGCGGTCGTGGCCGAGGCGGCCGATCGAGGTGAACACCCAAATGGTCGGGCGCGCGGCGACGGCCAGGTGCCAGGTGAACACGCGGTCGCCGTCGGGACCGGTCTCGGTCCAGGTGTCTCCGACCTTCAGAGGCAGATGGTCCGGTAGGCCGCCGATGTGGGCGCTCGTGGGGTATGTCTTGGGCCAGTTCGCCGGGTTCGTCACGAAGTCGTAGATCGCCTCCGCCTCGACGGTGAACGCGGTTTGCGAACTGGTTGTGACGATGCCCAATGTGCTGCCTTCCGTGGAGGGACGGGTTCAGACTTTACAACTAACCGCAGAAGTGTCACGGTGTCCAGGTGGACTTCTCTCGTGTGCGATTGAGCGAGGACGACCGGGCGTTCCAGGACGAGGTTCGTGACGTCCTGCGGTCCGTCGTCACCGACGAGGTCATCGAACGGGACCGCCGAACCGGCGAGAACTTCGACGAGGGTGTCCATCTCGCGCTCGCGGAGCGGGGCTACCTCGCGGCGGAATTCAACTCCGAGGCCGACGGCGGCTTCAGCGCCATCCGCCGCCGCATCTGGGAGCTGGAGATCGGCCGCTCCCACGCACCCTGGTTTCACTGGCCCACCACGATGATGGTGGCGCGCTGCCTGGAGCAGTTCGCCACGCCGGAGTTGAAGCAGGAGGTGCTGCCGAACGTGCTGTCGGGGCACTGCCGGCTGTGCCTGGGCTACACCGAACCCGAGGGCGGCTCGGACGTCGCCACGTGCAAGACCCGCGCGGTGCGGGAAGCGGACGGGTCAAGCTGGATCATCAACGGCTCCAAGATGTTCACGTCGAACGCGCACAACGCGCAGTACGTCTTCCTGATCACCAACACTGACCCCGAGGCGCCGAAGCACAAGAACCTCACGATGTTCCTGGTGCCGCTGTCGTCTCCGGGCATCGAGATCCAGCCGATCCGAACCGTCGACGGTGACCGCACCAACATCACCTTCTACAGCGACGTCCGCGTCGACGACAAATTCCGCGTGGGTGCCGTGAACGGCGGCTGGTCGGTGCTGCGAGAGGCGCTCAACGCCGAACACGGCACCATCGAACGCGACAAGCAGGGCCTGCAGAAGCTGGCGACGATGAGCGAGCACCTGTTACTGCTCGCCGAGGCCGTCGACCAGATCGCCGCCGTGGTGAGTGACGAGGATTCGGCGCGGTACCGGCTCGGGCGCGCCGTGGCGCGGATCGAGGCGGCCCTGAGCACGCCGGACATGTTCGGTCGGGTGGCGAACGCGCAGACGATGCGTGACGTCGCACCGGATCTGATGGACCTGCTGGGGACGCCCGGCAGCCTGCCGGTCGGGGCGGAGGGCGTCGCGGGCGGTGGGGGAGTCGAGTACGCATTCCGCTTGGCCGGGCCCGCCGGCATCTACGGCGGCACGCTGGAGGTGTTCCGCAACATGATCGCCCAGCACGCGCTGGGACTCGGCCGGCCGAGCTACTCGTCCCCGGCGAAGCGGTCCGCTTAGAGTCGCGCGATCACCTCGGCGGCCAGCAGATCCAGCGTCCGGTCCGACGCGCGATCGTGTGTGAACAGCACGATCTGGCCGAAACCGAGCTCCCGTAACTCGTGGAGACGGTCGACGATGGTCGGCGGTGTCCCGATCAAGCCCGCCTCCTCGAGGCCGAACGCCGGTGCACCAAAACGCTTCTCGGCCAGCCCACGCACCTCCGTCACCGATGCGTCGTCGGGCGCGAGCGCCATCACGGCCTCGACCGACAACACAATGGTCGACGGATCCCGGCCGACGTCCTCGCAGATGGTCCGCAGCACCGACACCTTGTGCTGCAGTTGGCCCAGCGCGTACGTCGGCACGTTCCACACGTCCGCATATCGGGCCACCAGCGGCAGCGTGTACTTCTCGCCGACGCCCCCGACCACGATCGGCGGCCTCGGCCGCTGGACCGGACCGGGCTTCACCGCAAAGTCGGTGATGGTGAAGTGCTTGCCGCTGAAGTCGATTCGTTCGTCGGAGAAGGCCTGCGCCAGGATCTCCAGCGTCTCGCCGAGGCGCTCGGAACGCTCGCGAAACGATCCCCACGGCAGCCCGGTGCGGATGTGCTCGTCTTCGATCGAACCGCTGCCCAGGCCGAGCTGCAGGCGGCCGGCGGAGATCTGATCGAGCGTCGTGGCCATCTTGGCCAGCACCGCGGGATGGCGAAACTGGTTGCACAGCACCATATGTCCGATCCGGATGCGTTCGGTGTTGCTCAGCAGCGCGGTGGCCAGCGTCCACGCCTCCAGCGACGGATAGTCCGGCACGCCAGGCCCGTAGAGGTGGTCGTAGAGCCACAGCGAGTCGATGCCGAGCGCCTCGCAGCGCCGGGTGCGTTCCAGCATCTGTTCGTAGGTGAAGCCCATCTGCGGCAGGTAGACGCCGATCTCGGGCCTCGCCAGGTCGGTAGTGCCCATCGCCTCCCCATCACCTTGGAGCTGTACTTTCCGCGGTTCGCATGGTAACGACATTCTCGGAAAACGAGAAGAATGTTCTAGACGGGACACGATATGCGGTTCACCTTCACCCACCCGATGCACACCCACCCGTATAACTCGGAGCTTGTCACCGGCAGGGGGATCGCGACGGTCGCGACCGCTGCGGAGGCCGCGGGTTTCGACGGGTTCGGGTTCACCGACCACCCGGCGCCGACACAGCGCTGGCTGCAGGCCGGTGGCCACGACGCGGTGGACCCGTTCGTCGCGATGGGTTACGCCGCCGCGGTCACCACCCGCCTGCGGCTGATCCCGAATATCGTCGTGCTGCCGTACCGCAACCCGTTCGTCGTCGCCAAATCCGGTGCCACCCTGGACCTGTTGTCCGACGGGCGGTTCACGCTCGGCGTCGGCGTCGGCTATCTGAAGCGGGAATTCACCGCGCTCGGCGTGGATTTCGAGGAGCGGGCCGCGCTGTTCGAGGAGGCGCTGGAGGTCATCCGCGGAATCTGGACCACCGACGACTTCTCCTACGAGGGGCGACATTTCACCGCCAGCGGCATCACCGCACACCCCCGGCCGGTCAGCGATCCGTATCCACCCATCTGGATCGGCGGCAACACCACCGCCGCCCGCAAGCGCGTCGTCGCCCACGGTGACGGATGGTGCCCGTTCCCCGCGCAGGGCGTGCTGGCCCAGACCGCGCGTACGGCGCCCATGGATGTCGAGGCCCTCGCATCGGGCGTCGAGGATCTGCGGCGCCGGTTCGACGAAGCGGGCCGCGACTGGTCGCGCATCGACATCACCTTCACCAACCCCGACGGCGGCGCTCCCGGCGGCGACGACTTCAACCCCGATGAGTACCTCTCCGGATTGGAGAAGCTGGCCAAGCTCGGGGTGACGTGGGTTCAGGTCGGTCTGCCCGGCGACAGCCTCGCGCACGTGCTCGAAGCCATCCAGCGGTTCGGCGAGTCGGTGATCGCCAAGTCCTGACGCCGAGACTGAACTTATGCGCGATATCGGGGGCGAAACTCGCGCAGAAGCTCAGATTCGGCGGTGATCAGGTGCCGGGCAGTTCGGCCGACACCTCGGCGCGCTCGGGGTCGAAGCTGAAGAAGCCCGCGATCGGCAGCGTCTCGGGCGGCGGGTCCGGATAGCTCCACGCGACGTCCTCAACCACGGTGTCGCCGACGACGGCCGACCAATACGACGCGTAGCCCTTGTAGTTGCAGTAGCTGGTGGTCGACGACGGCCGCAGCAGTTCGGTCCGCACGTGCGCCGGGTCGACGTAGAGGCGAGGCTCCAGCGACGTCTCGAAGACGATCACGGTCTCGGCCGTGTCGACCAGCGATGCGCCCGCCACCGTCACGCGCAGCGCGCGATGGGTCGGACGACAGTCGACGCGGTGATACGGGTTGGGCGGATAGTGCACGAGCGTGCGGCCCTCTTCCAGCCATGTGTCGACGCTGTCCCACGGCACGCGGACGTAGCCGGGCGCCTCGTCGACGGGCTCGCACGGAAGGTCGCCGACCTCGTCGACGGGAAAGGCGTAGCTGAGCGGGTGGCCGCGACGGTGCACCATCAAGGCGCGCTCGGTGTCCAGCACCGTGTTTCCGTTGCGCAGTGCCTGCACCCGGCGCGGATGCGGTTCGACGAACACCACGTCGGCGGGCAGCGGTGGCGTGAACCAGCCGGCCGGATCGTTGCCCAGCGGTCCGCGGGCGGCGACGAGACTCATGCCGGTCAGCCTTACAAATTTCGGGCTCATCGTCACCTCCCCAGCGAACGTGCTTGAGGAGGAGCACGATTGGGAAACCGGTAGGCGTTGCCTGGGCGAGGCGGGATGCGGGGAGGAATGAAGCGACTCAACGGTGTGGACGCGTTGATGCTGTACAGCGAGACGCCCGAGATCCACATGCACACGCTCAAGATCGGCATCCTCGACGTGTCGGGCATCGAGGACTACAGCTTCGACATGTTCCGGCGGGTCGCCTATCCGCGGTTGATGGCGCTCTCGGCGTTGCGCTACCAACTCGTCGACATCCCGCTTCGGCTTCACCACCCGATGTGGTGGGAGAACCACGACATCGACCTCGACTACCACCTGCGCCGGGCGCGCGTCGCGCCGCCGGGCGGCAGGCGTGAACTCGACGACCTCATCGGCGAGATCGCCAGCACGCCGCTGGACCGCAGCCGCCCGCTGTGGGAGATGTACGTCGTCGAGGGCCTCGCCGACGGCCGCGTCGCGATCGTCCACAAGGTGCATCACGTGCTGGCCGACGGCGTCGCCTCGGCCAACCAACTCGCCAAGGCACTCGAACCCGAGGCGCCGTCGCCAGTTCGGGTCGTCGCCGACCCCTCGTTGCGCACCACGGCGCAACTGCTCAAGGCCGCAGGTCGCGACCACGCCCAGCTCATCCGGCGGCTGCCCCGGCTGCTCAACGAAACGGCGGCCGGCGTGTCGCGGGTACGCAAGCGCGCCAGGGAGCGGGGCCGTCATCCCGATCTGGCGCGCAACTTCGCCCCGCCGCAGACGTTTCTCAATCACGTCGTGTCGCCGGGGCGGCGATTCGCGACGGCGCCGCTGTCGCTGGCGGAGGTCAAGGAGACCAGCAGACATCTGGGCGTGACGCTCAACGACATCGTGTTGGCCACCGCGGCCGGGGCACTGCGCACGCTGCTGCAGCGCTACGACGGGACCGCCGACGAGCCATTGATCGCCGGCGTGCCGGTCAGCACCGACCCGTCGCGAGATCGCTTGACGGGCAACGAGTTCACTTACATGATGCCGTCGTTGCCGGTGCACATCGCAGATCCGCTCGAACGGGTCAGGCTCACCGCGGTGGCGACCAAGATCGCCAAGGAGAGTCACCAGCTGCTCGGGCCGACGGTGCTGCCTGCGTGGATGTCGTATCTGCCACCGGCGTTGGCGCCCAGATTCTTTCGGATGCAGGCGAGCCGAATGGAGTCCGGCGCGGTGATGAACCTGACCATCTCCAACGTCGCGGGACCCCGCGATCGCGGCCACATCGCAGGTGGTGTGCTGAGCGAGATCTACTCTGTCGGACCGGTCGTCACCGGCAGCGGGATGAACATCACGGTGTGGAGCTACGTCGACCAGCTCGCCATCTCGGTGCTGACAGACGACCGCACGCTCGACGATCCTCACGAGGCGACGGACGCGTTGATCGAGTCCTTCGTCGAGATCCGCCGCGCCGCGGGGTTGTCCGGCGAGCTGACCCCGGTGGCTTCGACTCTGCCTCTGGCCGTCGCCTCGCGCTGACCGACGCGACACCGAACCTTTACAGATCGCGACAATAGTGTCACGCTCTAGGGGCGCCGTGACGCCTCCTCGACCGGCGTCGCTGACCCGATCGGATAGGAACTATGGCGACTCGACCCTCTACCGACGACGTCGTGTCGGCCGACGGCGCCCTGGCCGCCGACGACCCGGTCAAGCAGCATCAGCTCAGCATTCTGGCGACGAACCTCGCCGACCTGGTTGGACGCGCGGGCGGTTGGCTGTTCGACCGCGCGCGGGCCGGCTGGGACGTCAACGTCTGGGTCGAGGACTGCACTGATGTGCGGGCGCTGACCATCCTGGGCGCCAACGCCACCCGTCAGGGCGCACACAGCGCCTTGCGCGACGCGGCCCGAGACGGTGCGCTCGCGGTCGGTGCGGAGCTACTGCGTGACGATCCGCGGGTGCGGGCCCACGTCTTCGAGTTGGTGAAGCGCGGCGCCGAGGTGATGGTGTGGGGCGACGAGTGGCCGGCCGAACTCGGCGGTCGCGTCGAGGCGACCGAGCATCGGCTGAGTGTCGCGGCCCGCGCGTTCAAGGCCCGGGCCCTGGCTGCGGCCGACGTGACCACCGCCGTCGGCGCCACCGAGACGCTCTTCGACCTGGGGATCGAGTCCTTCCGGCCGCTGAACCCGGTCTAGCGAATCCAGCCGCGGCGGCGCAGCCACCAGTCGCGGGCGACCGCGGCCAGAATTACGACGGCGAATCCAATGAGGAAGAGATCCTCGACGCGTCCGACGTGATTGCCGTGCATGAGGGCGAGCAGGAACAGCGCCGCGATGATGCCGCCGATGTGGAAGAACTTCGGGTTCTCCTTCGACCAGCCCCACTCGGCGGACGGCACGTCTTCGACGTCGACCCCGGTGTGTCGCTGCACCTCGGTGTTGGCCACGGCTGCTCCTCATGGTCGGGCTCGGTACTGCCGACATTCTGGCATATGCCCAAAACAGGGGGCCTACTGCACGGACCGTAGGGTGATCCGTCATGACACCGCGGGCGCAAGGAGCACAACGGCAGATGTTCGAGGGCAAGGTCGCGTTCATCACCGGTGCCGCGCGGGGCCAGGGCCGCGCGCACGCGGTTCGATTCGCCGAGGAAGGCGCCGACATCATCGCGGTCGACCTGTGTGAGCAGATCGACAGCGTCGCCTATCCGATGGCCACCCCGGAGGACCTCGACGAGACCGTCAACCTCGTGGAGAAGACCGGCCGCAGGATCGTCGCCGAACACGGTGATGTCCGCGACCTCGGGCGGCTGCAGGAGATCGCGGCCAAGGGCGCCGCGGAGCTCGGACGCATCGACTTCGTGCTCGCCAACGCGGGGATCCTGCCGGCGGCGGGCGAGCAGGGAGGCGAGATCGCCGCGTTCATCGACGCCGTCAACGTCATGCTCAACGGCGTCTACTACACGATCACCGCGACGCTGCCCGCCCTGCTCGCCCACGGCGACGGCGGCGCGATCGTGATCACCAGCTCGGCGGCCGCGTTCAAACCCGTCACCGTCGACTTCGGCACGATGAACCACGGCGCGGCGGGATACACCGTCGCCAAGCACGGCGTCATCGGCGTGATGCGCCACTTCGCACGAGGGTTGGCGGAAAAGAACATTCGCGTCAACTCCGTTCATCCCGGCGGCGTGGCCACGCCGATGATCTACAACGAGGCGCTGGCCGAATGGTCCGGTGAGCATCCGGCCTTCAGCGCCTCCCAGCAGCCACTGCTCAATGTGCCGCCGGTCGAGCCGGAGGCGATCAGCGACGCGATGGTGTACCTGTGCGGCGACTCCGGGCGCTACGTCACCGGGGTGGCGCTGCCGGTCGACGGCGGCCAGATCATCAAGTGAGGTCGGCGTAGCGGCGCAGCGCCTCTTTGCGTTCGGCGGCGTGGTCGACGATCGGCGCGGGATAGCCGTCGTTGTCGACCTCGGGTACCCAGCGCCGCACGTAGCCGCCGTCGGGATCGAACTTCTCACCCTGCGTAGTCGGGTTGAAGATGCGGAAGAACGGCGCGGCATCGGTCCCGGTGCCCGCGACCCACTGCCAGCCGTGCTGGTTGTTGGCCATGTCGCCGTCGACCAGTTGGTCGAGGAACCAGCGCGCACCCCACTGCCACGGTAGGTGCAGGTCCTTGACCAGGAATGACGCCACGATCATGCGGACCCGGTTGTGCATCCACCCGGTCTCGGCGAGCTGGCGCATACCGGCGTCGACGATCGGAAAGCCCGTCCGGCCCTGTTTCCAGGCCTCAAACCGCTCCTGCGCCTCGGGGCCGTCGTCGACCTCCATGTCGTCGAACGCGGAATTCCAGTTCCACCACGAGCTGCGGGGCCATTCGGCGAGCACCGCGGCGTAGAAGTCGCGAAACGCCAACTCCCGCAGGTACGCCTGCGCGCCCTTGCCCCGGCCCAGGTCGGCGGCCATGGTGCGGGGATGGATGGTGCCGAACTTCAGGTGCGCCGACATGCGGCTGGTGCCGCCGAGATCGGGGCGGTTGCGGTCGTCGGCGTACGTGTCGAGTCCGTCGCTCACGAACGACTTCCACTGCTGTAGCGCGGCGGTCTCGCCGGCGGGCAGGTCGAGTTCGACCCCAGGATCGGGAATCTGCACCGCGCCGCGGATCTTCGAGGGGTCCAGCCAGCGCGCCGATTCGGGGCTCGACGCAGCGGGCGCGCGCCATCCGTGTTCACGCCAGGCCCTGTAGAACGGGGTGAAGACCTTGTACGGGCTGCCGCCGGGTTTGGTCACCCGCCCCGGCGATACGAGATACGGCGAGCCCGTCGCCTCGAGCGGGATGTCGCCGAGTGCGGCCGCCACGGCGTCGTCGCGTCGACGCCCGAACGGCGTGAAGTCGGCCGAGACGTGGACCGCGGACGCGCCAATCGCCTTGGCGACAGCGGGGATTCGTTTCTCGGGCCGCCCACGCGTCACGAACAGCCTGCCGTCGAGGCCGTCGCGTAGAACGCGAAGCGCGTCGTAGAGGTACTGCAGCCGACGGGCGCCGGCCGACGCTTCGAGCCGGGGGTCGAGGACATAGCAGGCCAGCGCGTCACCGTCGGCGGCAGCCGCGGCTGACAGCGCGGGCGAATCGCGCAACCGCAGATCGCGACGAAACCACAACAATGTGGGCATGGCATTGATGCTGCCCCGATTTCGCGATAGAGAAACAGGATGGAGTTCTGGTCGGGCACCGCGTTCATGAAGACGTCAGAGATTCTCGGGCTCGCCCGCGCCTTCGACGAGGCCGGCTACGACGGGATGGTCTGCTCGGACCACATGATCTATCCCCGCGAGCTCAGCTCGCCGTATCCGGACTCGCCGACCGGTAAGCCGATGTGGGCGCCGGAAACCGCCTGGCCCGACTGCTGGGTGCAGATCGGAGCGATGGCCGCGGTGACGAGCCGGCTGCGGTTCTCCAACGCCGTCTACATCGCGCCCGCGCGCCCGCTGCTCGAGGTGGCCAAACAGGTCGCGACGGCGTCGGTGCTGTCGGACGGGCGGGTGTCGCTGGCCGCAGGCGTCGGGTGGATGCGCGAGGAATACGAGTTGATGGGCCAGGATTTCGGCACCCGCGGTAAGCGCCTCGACGAGATGATCCCCGCGCTGCGGGAGCTGTGGCGCGGCGGCTGGGTGTCGTGGAGCGGCGAGTACTACCAGGTGCCGGAGATGATGATCGAACCGCATCCCGTTGCGCCGGTGCCGATTCTGTGCGGCGGGGAGTCCGAGGCGGCATTGCGGCGCGCCGCGCGGCTGTGCGACGGCTGGGTCGGCTACGCCTATCAGTGGGACGAGGCCGTCGGCTACGCGCAGAAGTTGCGCGCGCTGCTTCGCGAGTACGGCCGCGAGAACGAACCGTTCGACATCATGCTGGCGCTGCTCGAACCCCCGTCGCCGGACCTATACAAGCGGGCCGAAGACGCCGGGATCACCGCGGTGATGTGCAGCCCGTGGATGGGCGTGGACCTGGAACCCGGTGGCGTGGAACGGTATCGGGAGCCCATCGAACGGTTCGCCGAGACAATCATCGCCAAGGTGCGGCCGTGAGCTTCTCCGAGGACGAAGTCCGCAACCTCGTCGAGTGCCTCTATACGTCGATCGATCGTCGGGACTGGGCGACGGTTGAGGCGTTGGTGTCGCCCCGGTTGGTCGTCGAGGTCGCCGGTGCGGCCGTCGGCGGGTGGCAGGAGTGGCGCACGCACCTCGAAGAGTTCACCCGGGGCTTTTCCGACGGCAGGCACGAAATCGAGGAGGTGCTCGTCGACGGTTCGCACGGCATCTCGCGGTTCAGATTCATCGGCACTCACGACGGTGAGTTCCGCGGCACACCGCCGTCGGGCACCAGGGTTACGGTCGCCGGGATCCACATCGACAGGTTCCAAGGCGACATGCTGGTTGCGCATCGTGGTCAGCTCGACATGTACGGCCTGTTGCACCAGCTGGGCGCGGGCTGACGTCGCATCGACCGGGGGAGGGGCAGCCCGAGCCGGGGTGCCGGGCTGCCCTCCGACCTGTTGCTAGACAGGTCAATTCGCCGGCGGCATCAACACCGTGTCGATGAGGTAGACCGTCGCGTTCGCGGTGCGCACTCCGCCGCACACCACACCCGCGTCGTTCACCTTGATGTCCTGTCCGCCGCCCGCGACCGTGACGTCGGCGCCCTGCACCGTCTTGTGCGTGCCGATCACCTGCGCGGGGTCGGCCTGGCCGGGCACCACGTGGTAGGTCAGGATGCTCGTTAGCAGATCCGAGTCGGTCTTGAGCGTCTCGATGGTCGCCGGGTCGATCTTGGCGAACGCATCGTCGGTCGGCGCGAACACCGTGAACTGGCTGCCGTTCAGGGTGTCGACGAGGTTGACGTTCGGGTTGAGCTGACCCGACAACGCCGCGGTCAGCGTGGTGAGCATCGGATTGTTTGCCGCCGCGACGGTCACCTTGTCCAGGGCCATCCCGTTGACCGATCCGGGACCCGTCGGGTTCTGGGCCGCGTAATCGGCGCAACCGGGGCCGACCAGGCCGGCGGCGGGGTCCATCGGCTGATTCATCGGAGCGGGCGCGACGCTGGTCGACGTCGACTCCGCCGCTGCGGTCGGCGCCGCGGAGGTGGTGTCGTTCGAACAAGCCGACACGGTCAGGATCGCGGCCGCCGCCACTCCCGCCGCGGTGACGGACTTACGGAAATCGATTTTCATGCGCTGCTCCCTCGTGGTGGACGGGTCCGGTGCCCGCCTCGCTGCTGTGACATCCGGGATTCGGACCGGTGGGGGGTGCGGATGGATCCCGTCAGATTCGCGTCACACTTCTGATCCCGCAGGCGCCGGAACTCACGACTGGCCACCGGCAAGCGGCACAATGGTTCGGTGAGTGTTAGCGGCGGCGCGCAGCGCGGTGGTTCGGGTCGACGGCGCGTCCTGATCCTCGGCAGCACCGGATCGATCGGAACGCAGGCGCTCGACGTCATCGCCGCCAATCCCGACCGCTTCGAGATCGTGGGCCTGGCCGCCGGAGGCGGTAACCCCGAGCTGCTCGCGAAACAGTCCGCAGCGACCGGTGTGACCAATATCGCGGTCGCCGACGAGGCCGCGGCGGCCCGCGTCGGCGACGTCACGTTCGCCGGACCCGACGCCGTCACCGAGCTGGTCGAGAACACCGAGGCCGACGTGGTGCTCAACGCGCTCGTCGGCGCCCTGGGCCTCAAACCGACCCTGGCCGCGCTCGCGACCGGCGCGCGCCTGGCGCTGGCCAACAAGGAGTCGCTGGTCGCCGGTGGGCCCCTGGTGCTCAAGGCCGCCCGACCAGGCCAGATCGTGCCCGTCGACTCCGAACACTCGGCGATGGCGCAGTGCCTGCGCGGCGGCACCCCCGACGAGGTCGCCAAGATCGTGCTGACCGCCTCCGGCGGGCCGTTCCGCGGGTGGAGCGCCGAGCGGCTGGAGTCGGCCACGCCTGAGCAGGCCGGCGCCCATCCCACCTGGTCGATGGGGCCGATGAACACGCTGAACTCGGCGTCGCTGGTCAACAAAGGACTCGAGCTGATCGAGACGCATCTGCTGTTCGGGGTGCCCTACGACCGCATCGAGGTGGTGGTGCACCCGCAGTCCATCGTGCACTCGATGGTCACGTTCACCGACGGCTCCACGCTCGCCCAGGCCAGCCCGCCGGACATGAAGTTGCCGATCGCGCTGGCGCTGGGCTGGCCGGAACGGGTCCCCGCCGCCGCATTGGCCTGCGACTTCGCCACCGCGTCGACCTGGGATTTCGAGCCGCTCGACGACGAGGTCTTCCCCGCGGTGGCGCTGGCGCGCCAGGCCGGCGAGGCAGGCGGCTGTATGACCGCGGTCTACAACGCCGCCAACGAGGAGGCGGCCGAGGCGTTCCTCGACGGGCGCATCCGCTTCCCCGCGATCGTGCGCACCATCGCCGACGTGCTGCGCGCTGCCGACCAGTGGGCCGCCGAACCAGCTACCGTGGAAGACGTACTTGACGCCCAGCAGTGGGCGCGTGACCGCGCCTCGCGTGCGGTCGAGCGGGAGGTAATCACCACCAGATGATGTGGCTGACCGGTGTCGTGCTGTTCGCACTGGCCATTTTGGTCTCGGTGGCCCTGCATGAATGCGGCCACATGTGGGTGGCGCGCGCCACGGGAATGAAGGTGCGCCGCTACTTCGTCGGCTTCGGCCCGACGCTGTGGTCGACGTGGCGCGCGAACAAGCGGGGCGACCGCACCGAGTACGGCGTCAAGGCGGTGCCGCTCGGCGGTTTCTGCGACATCGCGGGCATGACCTCGGTGGAGGAACTCGCTCCCGACGAGCACGACCGCGCGATGTACAAGCAGAAGACGTGGAAGCGCGCAGCCGTGCTGGCCGCCGGACCGGGCATGAACTTCGTCATCGGCCTGCTGCTGATCTACGGCATCGCCGTGGTCTGGGGTCTGCCCAATCTGCACGCGCCGACCACCGCGATCGTCGGAGAGACGTCGTGCGTGAAGGCCGAAGTCAGCAAGGGTCAGCTCGGTGACTGCCTGGCGCCCTCGCCCGCGGCGGCCGCGGGCATCCGCGCCGGCGACACGGTGGTGAAGGTCGGCGACAAGCCCGTAGCGAACTTCGACGAGATGGTCACCGCCGTACGTGCGCTCGACGGCCCGACCCAGTTCACCGTCGAGCGCGACGGTGAGGAGTTCACCACGCTCGTCGATGTGGTGCCTGCGCAGCGGTGGGTCGCCAAGGGCGACTCCGCCGAACCGGCCCCCGTCGGCACGGTCGGCATCACAGCGGCGCAGTTCGGGCCCATTCAGTACAACCCACTGTCGGCGGCGCCCGCGACGGTGGCGTTCACCGGCGACCTCGCCGTCGAGATCGGCAAGTCGCTGGCGAAGCTGCCGACCAAGATGGGCGCGCTGGTGCGCTCCATCGGCGGTGAGGAGCGCGATCCCGAGACCCCGATCAGCGTCGTCGGCGCCAGCATCATCGGCGGCGACGCGGTGGATCAGGGGTTGTGGGTGGCGTTCTGGTTCTTCTTGGCGCAGTTGAACTTCGTGCTCGGCGCGATCAACCTCGTGCCGCTGCTGCCGTTCGACGGCGGCCACATCGCGATCGCGTTCTACGAGAAGATCCGCAACTCGATCCGGTCGGCACGCGGCAAGGTCGCCGCGGCCCCGGTCAACTACCTGAAGTTGATGCCCGCCACGTACGTGATCCTCGTCGTGGTGGCCGGCTACATGCTGTTGACCGTGACGGCCGACTTCGTCAATCCCATTCGAATCTTTCAGTAAGCAGTAGGAGAGTAAATGGCCTCCGGCCAACAGATCGGGCCTCAACAAATAGGACTGGGCATGCCGGCACCCCCGGCGCCGGTTCTGGCACCGCGACGCAAGACCCGTCAGCTGATGGTCGGCGATGTCGGCGTCGGCAGCGATCACCCGATCGCCGTGCAGTCCATGTGCACCACGAAGACTCACGACGTCAATGCCACGCTGCAGCAGATCGCCGAACTGACGGCGTCGGGCTGCGACATCGTGCGGGTGGCGTGCCCGCGCCAGGAGGACGCCGACGCGCTCGCCGAGATCGCGAGGCACAGCCAGATTCCGGTGATCGCAGACATCCACTTTCAGCCGAAGTACATCTTCGCCGCGATCGACGCAGGCTGCGCGGCCGTGCGCGTCAACCCCGGCAACATCAAGGAGTTCGACGGCCGGGTCGGCGAAGTCGCCAAAGCCGCAGGGGCAGCGGGCATTCCGATCCGCATTGGCGTTAACGCGGGATCTCTGGACAAGCGGTTCATGGAGAAGTACGGCAAGGCCACACCCGAGGCGCTGGTCGAGTCGGCGCTGTGGGAGGCGTCGCTGTTCGAGGAGCACGGCTTCGGCGACATCAAGATCAGCGTCAAGCACAACGACCCGGTCGTGATGGTCGCCGCGTACGAACAGCTCGCTGCGCAGTGCGACTACCCGCTGCACCTCGGCGTGACCGAGGCGGGCCCGGCGTTCCAGGGCACCATCAAGTCCGCGGTCGCGTTCGGCGCCCTGTTGTCGAAGGGCATTGGCGACACCATCCGCGTCTCGCTCTCGGCGCCGCCCGCCGAGGAGGTCAAGGTCGGCAACCAGATCCTCGAATCGCTGAACCTGCGGCCGCGGTCGCTGGAGATCGTGTCGTGCCCGTCGTGCGGACGCGCCCAGGTCGACGTCTACTCGTTGGCCAACGAGGTGACCGCCGGGCTGGAGGGGATGGACGTGCCGTTGCGCGTCGCCGTGATGGGTTGTGTCGTCAACGGTCCCGGCGAGGCGCGCGAAGCCGACCTCGGCGTCGCGTCGGGCAACGGCAAGGGCCAGATCTTCGTCAAGGGTGAGGTGATCAAGACCGTGCCCGAGGCGCAGATCGTCGAGACGCTGATCGAAGAGGCCATGCGAATCGCGGAAGAGCGCGGAACAGATGCGAGCGGTTCGCCGGTCGTGACCGTAAGCTGAATGTGATCCCAAACACTGGGTAGCCCCGCCCGGCGTCGGTTAGAAAGAGTTCCCATGTCGGCACCGCCGCTGTTTCGTCACGTCGACGAACGACGGGTCTCGGTGGTGCGCGACGTCGGCGCCGTGATTCGCGTGCTCGACGAGGATCCTGTCGGTTCATGCATGGTGGCGTGCCGGGTGGCCGAATACGGTGTGGAGCCGTCGGCGATCGGCGGGGAACTGTGGACGCGGCGCCGGCCCACTGAATCGCTGTGTTACGCGGGCGCGAACCTGATTCCGTTGCGCGGCCAGCTGAATGACCTTCATGCGTTCGCCGAGAAGGCGATGAGCACCGCGCGGCGCTGCTCGTCGCTGGTGGGCAGGGCGGAGCTGGTGCTGCCGATGTGGCGTCGCCTCGAACAGGCCTGGGGCCCCGCCCGCGACGTGCGCGAGCAGCAGCCTCTGTTGGCGCTGAGCACCCCGCCGTCGTGCCCCACCGATGCCGCTGTGCGCCAGGTGCGCGCCGACGAGCTCGACGCCTACCTGGTCGCCTCCATCGACATGTTCATCGGCGAGGTCGGCATCGACCCGCGACTCGGCGACGGCGGCCGGGGTTACCGCCGACGTGTGGCCGGACTGATCGCCGCGGGTCGGGCCTGGGCCCGCTTCGAACGCGGTGAGGTGGTGTTCAAGGCCGAGGTCGGTTCGCAGTCGCCGACGGTCGGGCAGATCCAGGGCGTGTGGGTGCATCCCGACTGGCGCGGACACGGCCTGGGCACCGCGGGCACCGCGACGCTGGCGGAGGCTGTGGTGCGGTCCGGTCGCACCGCGAGCCTGTACGTCAACGACTTCAACACCGTTGCGCGGGCCACCTATGACCGCGTCGGCTTCCAGCAAGTGGGAACCTTCGCAACCGTTCTGCTCGACTGACGGTTCTGCCCGCCCGACTGATTTACGCTCTCGGCATGGCTGACGACGATCGCACAATCGCGCGCAGGGAGATCGCCGACACGATGGTGCGCGCACTCGAACGGCGACACGAACTCCTCGACGTCATCGTCGACGCCGAGGACTACGACGCCGCGATCGAGGCCATCGCGGGCATGCTCGGCGCGTCGCCGGCGGCCGCGGAAGCGGTGCTGCGGTTGTCCTTCGATCGGCTGACGGAGGTGTCGCGGCGCCGGATCGCCGCTGAACTCGAGGACCTCAACAACCAGCTCAGCTTCACGATCGGCGAACCGGTCCGCTCCGCCGACAGCATGGTGCTGCGGCCGTTCCTCCCCGAAGCCGATCGCGACATCTTCGCCGCGCGCACCCAGGACGTGCGCGAGGCGGGCGACGGGTCACGAGCCCCGGCAGGCGATCTCGACGACGAGATCACCGCCGGCCTGCGACGCGTGGACGCCGAGGAGGCGGCGTGGCTGGTCGCGATCCATGGCACGGAGAAGATCGGCATGGTGTTCGGCGACCTGGTCTCCGGAGAGATCAACCTGCGGATCTGGATCCACCCCGACCACCGCAAGCAGGGCTACGGCACCGCGGCGCTGCGCAAGTCGCGTTCGGAGATGGCCGCGTATTTCCCCGGTGTGCCGCTGGTGGTGCGGGCGCCCGCCGCGGGCTGACCCTCGACGCCCTGGCGCAATCGCGTTGACGGGTTGATTCCACGCACCGGCAGCTGCACGGGATCAACCCGTTTAAGGCTTCGGGCGGCGCCATCTCGGTGCGCCTACCGGACTTGCAGGTCTCGACTTCGTAACATCTGCCCCAATGGCATCTTCAGTAACACGCATAGCGACTCTGGCCGCGGTCGGAATCGTGGTCGTCGGCCTCAACAGCGCCTGTACACCGAAGCCCGCCGGGCCCGAACCCACGGCGGAAGAGTTCTTCGCGGCGCTCGCGACCGGTGACACCGAGAGTGCGGCCGAACTCAGCGACCGGCCTGCCGACGCCCGCGAGGACCTGAACGAGGCCTGGGCAGGGCTGCAGGCCACCCACCTGGACACCCAGATCCTGGGCTCCAAGTACGCCGAGGACACCGGCAGCGTCACCTACCGCTACACCTGGCATCTGCCCAAGGACCGGACCTGGACCTACGACGGGCAGTTGAACATGGTGCGCGACGAAGGCCGCTGGCGGGTGCGCTGGAGTGCGACCGGCCTGCATCCGCGGCTCGGCGAGAACCAGACCTTCGCCCTGCGCGCCGACTCGCCGCCGCGGGCGTCGGTGATCGAGCGCAGCGGCACCGAGGTGCTGGCGCCCGGATACCTGTACAGCTACACGCTCGACGCGAAGGCCGCGGGCGGGGCACTGATGCAGACAGCGCGGGCCGTCGTCGACGCCTTGCGGCCCTTCGACAACACGCTCGACCCGCAGCGGCTCGCCGAACAGGCCAGCTCGTCCAAGCAGCCGCTGAGCCTGATCACGCTGCGCAAGGCCGACCACGACCGCGTGGCCGCCGCGATCGGCGCACAACCCGGTGTGGTCATCACGCCGCAGGCCGAAATGCTGCCCACCGACGAGACTTTCGCGCCGGCGATCATCAACGAGGTCAAGTCCGCCGTCGCCGACGAGCTCAGCGGGCAGGCCGGCTGGCGGGTGGTCTCCGTCAACCAGAACGGTGTGGACGTCGACGTGCTCAACGAGGTGCCCGGCACGCCGGCGCCGTCGGTACGGATCAGCCTCGACCGCGACGTTCAGACCGCGGCGCAGAACGCGGTGAATTTCACCGGCAAGAAGGCGATGATCGTCGTCATCAAACCGTCCACCGGCGAGATCCTGGCCGTCGCGCAGAACGCGGCCGCCGACACCGAGGGCCTGATCGCCACCACCGGCCTGTATCCGCCCGGGTCGACCTTCAAGATGGTCACCGCGGGGGCGGCCATCGAACGCGATATGGCCACCCCGAACACGATGCTTCCGTGCCCCGGCACGATGGACATCGGCCACCGCACGGTGCCCAATTACGGCGGCTTCGACCTTGGCACCGTGCCGATGTCCCGGGCGTTCGCCAGTTCGTGCAACACCACCTTCGCCGAGTTGGCCAGCCGGATGCCGCCCCGCGGCTTGACGATGGCCGCGGCCAAGTACGGCCTGGGCGCGGACTACAACATCCCGGGCCTGAGGACGGTGACCGGGTCCGTGCCGCCCACCGTCGACCTTGCCGAGCGCACCGAGGACGGTTTCGGTCAGGGCAAGGTGCTGGCCAGTCCGTTCGGCATGGCGCTCGCGGCCGCGACCGTCGCCGCCGGAAAAACCCCTGTTCCGCAACTGATTCAGGGTAAGGAGACCGAGGTCGCCGAGAGCCCGGCGCCGATGGACCCGAAGATCGTCGACGGCCTGCGGCCGATGATGCGGCTGGTGGTCACCAACGGCACCGCCGACGATCTAGCCGGTGCGGGCGACGTGCGGGGTAAGACCGGTGAGGCGGAGTTCGCGGGTGGCTCACACTCTTGGTTCGCCGGATACCGCGGCGACATGGCCTTCGCCGCGATGATCGTCGGGGGCGGGTCCTCGGAGTACGCGGTGCAGATGCTCAAGGGCATGCTCGACGGCCTGCCACCGGACTACCTGGCCTGATCCGGCGTCGTCGCCGTACCGTGGACGTGCGATGACCGAGATCAATCACGACGCCATGCGCGTCTCCGACGCCGACCGCAACGGCACCCTGCGGCGGCTGCACAACGCTGTCGCACTGGGCCTGATCGACATCGACGAGTTCGAGGAGCGCTCGGCGGCGGTGGCGCGGGCCCGGCTGCACTCCGACCTGGACGCGCTGGTCGGCGACCTGCCTGGACCTGGCGCGATCGTCACATCGGCTGCCGACCGCGTCGAGCTGCGCGGCGTGCTCGGCTCGCTCAAGCGCCAGGGCCAGTGGACCGTGCCCAGCCGCCTCGCGCTGCATCGACGGATGGGTTCGGTGGACCTGGACCTGACGCGGGCGCGCTTCGCCGGTCCGATGGTCGTCATCGAGCTCGACCTGAAGTTCGGCGGGCTCGAACTGCGGCTGCCCGACGGTGCCAGCGCCTCGATCGACGACGTCGAGGTCAACGTGGGCAGCGCCCGAGATCACCGCAGGGATGCACCGGCCGAAGGCAATCCGCACGTCATCCTGACCGGCAAGGTCGTCTGCGGCTCCGTGGACATCCGCGGGCCCCGCCGGTCGTTCCGGTTCAGTCCGTTCGACCGCCGCTAGCCTCGACTACGCTGGTCACATGCCCGTTCGTACCGCCCTTCGCCCCGGCGTGCTCTCGCCGACGCTCCCGGTGCCCGACTCGATCCCGCGCCCCGAGTACGCATGGAAGCAGACCGTCGACGAGGGCAGCGAGCCGTGGGTCCAGACCCCCGAGGTGATCGCGAAGATGCGCGTCGCGGGCCGGATCGCGGCTGGCGCGCTGGCCGAGGCCGGTAAGGCCGTCGCGCCGGGCGTCACCACCGACGAGTTGGACCGCATCGCGCACGAGTACATGATCGATCACGGCGCCTACCCGTCCACCCTCGGCTACAAGGGCTTCCCGAAGTCCTGCTGCACCTCGCTCAACGAGATCATCTGCCACGGCATCCCGGACTCGACGGTCGTAGAGGACGGCGACATCGTCAACATCGACGTGACCGCCTACATCGACGGTGTGCACGGCGACACCAACGCCACCTTCCTCGCCGGCAACGTCTCCGAGGAACACCGGCTGCTCGTCGAGCGCACCCGCGAGGCGACCATGCGGGCGATCAAGGCCGTCAAACCCGGGCGCCAGCTGTCCGTCGTGGGCAGGGTCATAGAGTCCTACGCGAACCGGTTCGGCTACAACGTGGTGCGCGACTTCACCGGCCACGGCATCGGCACCACCTTCCACAACGGTCTCGTCGTCCTGCACTACGACCAGCCCGCGGTGGACACCGTGCTGGAGCCGGGGATGACGTTCACCATCGAGCCGATGATCAACCTCGGCGGCCTGGACTACGAGATCTGGGACGACGGCTGGACCGTCGCCACCACGGACAAGAAGTGGACCGCCCAGTTCGAGCACACCCTGGTGGTGACCGACGACGGCGCCGACATCTTGACGCTCGCCGACTAGAGCGCCCGATTGTGAATCCGACGACGCCCCGACGCGGATTCGCGTCGCCAGATTCACAATCAGCGGGCGGCGCACTCCTGGTCGCCGGCACCACCTCCGACGCCGGCAAATCGATGGTCGTGGCCGGGCTCTGTCGGTTGTTGGCGCGCAAGGGTATTCGGGTCGCGCCGTTCAAGGCGCAGAACATGTCGAACAACTCCGCGGTCACCGTCGACGGCGGCGAGATCGGCCGCGCGCAGGCGATGCAGGCCCGCGCCGCGGGTCTGGCTCCTCACACCCGGTTCAACCCGGTGCTGCTCAAACCCGGCAGCGACCGCACCTCGCAGCTGGTGGTGCGCGGTCGGGTGGTCGACACGGTCAGCGCGCGCGACTACATCCACCACCGCGAGCGCCTGAGCGCGGTGGTCGCCGACGAACTGGCGCACCTGCGCTCGGAGTTCGACGCCGTCATCTGTGAGGGCGCCGGATCGCCCGCCGAAATCAACCTGCGGGCAACCGATCTGGCGAACATGGGGTTGGCCCGGGCGGCGGATCTGCCCGTGATCGTCGTCGGCGACATCGACCGCGGCGGCCTCCTGGCGCACCTGTTCGGCACGGTCGCGGTGCTCGACCCGGAAGATCAGCGGCTGATTGCCGGATTCGTCGTCAACAAGTTCCGTGGTGACCCGTCGCTGCTCGCGCCGGGCCTGGCCCAACTCGAGGAACTGACCGGGCGACCGACCTACGGTGTCGTCCCGTACGTCGACGGATTGTGGCTCGACACCGAGGACTCCGTCTCGGTGGTGGCCCAGCGGGTGGTCGGCCAACCGCAACCGCCCCGCGGCGAGCAGTGGCTACGGGTGGCGGCGATCCGGCTGCCGCGCATCTCGAACTCGACCGACGTCGAGGCGCTGGCATGCGAACCCGGTGTGCTGGTGCGCTGGGTCAGCGACGCCGCCGATCTCGTCGACGCCGACGTCGTCGTCGTGCCCGGCAGCAAGGCCACCGTCGCCGACCTGGATTGGCTGCGCCGCAGCGGGCTCGCCGACGCAGTGAGCGCACATGCCGCCCGCGGCCTAGCCGTGCTGGGGGTGTGCGGAGGATTCCAGATGCTGTGCTCGCGCATCGACGATCCGGTGGAGTCGGGCGCCGGCGCCGTCGCGGGACTGGATCTGCTCGATGCCGACATCGTCTTCGCGCCGGCGAAGACGTTGCGCCGTCACGAAGAACCGTTGGCGGGCTACGAGATTCACCACGGCCAGATCGGCCGCTGTGCCGAAGAGCAGTGGCTCGGCATCGGGTTGCGCCGCGGGGCGGTGTACGGCACCCATTGGCACGGTGTGCTCGACAACGACGACGTGCGGCGCTCGTGGCTGACCGAGGTCGCTGAGGCGGCCGGCCGCAGCGGGTTCGTCGTCGCCGACGACGTCGACGTCCGCGCCCGCCGCGACGCGCAGTTCGACCTGATGGCCGACCTGCTGACCAGCCACCTCGATGTGGACGCGGTGCTGACCTTGCTCGACGACGGCGCCCCGGCCCGCCCCACCGTCGTGACGGGACTGCGGCGGTGATCCGGCGACTCGCGGCGGTGGCCGCGGTCACCGCGGTGACGCTGACCGGATGCGCGCACTCGGTCGAGGGCTCGGCGACATGGCCCGGCGCCCGCTTGGACAAGGTGCTGCTGACCGCGGCCGACTTCCCGCCGGGCGTGCAGTTCGACCGCGTCGTCCGCGACTCCGGGGAAGGTGGCGATGGGGCAGGCGCGCCGCCGGCCATGCTGTCACGGCCCTCAGGCTGCTCGGACGGGCTCACCCGGGTGATCGCCCAGTCCGGCGAGCGGGGGCCGGGCAGCGC
This sequence comes from Mycobacterium sp. 1164985.4, assembly GCF_001668575.1. GTDB lineage: Bacteria > Actinomycetota > Actinomycetes > Mycobacteriales > Mycobacteriaceae > Mycobacterium. The sequence continues at coordinate 6,255 of NZ_LZMD01000034.1, read as the reverse complement.
CGCGGAGTACGTCGTCGGATACGACGGAGCCCGCATCGTGATGAGCGTGCTGACCTGGCGACTGGACCTGGAGAAGCTGGCGGCCATGGCCGACCGATGCGCGCGCTTCGAGACGTTCTTCGACGAATCCTCGCCGGGCATCCCGATGACGACGACCAGGATGGACACCTCCCGCGCCGAGGCGCTCGTTTACGAGCAGACGATGACGCTCAGCGGGGTCGACAACCGGGTCTACTTCACGTTCGAGAACATCGGCGGCATGGCGGTGTACGGCGTGGCGTTTCCGACGCCGAATCCGACGATTCCGGTCAAAGCCACGCTGCCCCAGACCTTTCTGGACATCGCGGTCGAGCAGGCCGAGCGCGTCGCGGCGCTCTGATTTCGGTCGTTCACTCCCGGCGAAACGACCGCGTCGGACCTGCGGCCGCTGTAGCGTGGCCCAAATGCCATCCACCACGGTCACGGTCGAGGGAATCACCATGCCCGTCGACGTCGCCGGCCCCGACAAGGGGTCGGTCGTGGTGGTGCTCGGGGCGGGACACCAGCCGCTCGCCGCCTACGACGCCGTGTGCCAGCGGCTGCACACCGCGTCGCTGCGGACCGTCGTCGTGCCCCCCGATCCGCGGCTCACCGCGAAATCGGTGGTTGCCATCCTCGATGCGCTCGACGTGAAATGGGCGCTGCTGGTGGGGGACCGCGTGGGTGGTGAGCTGGCGTGGGAACTGGCCGCCACCCGGCTCGACCGGTTCATCGGGCTGGTGGTCATCGACCGCGGGCATCCGCGTGTCGCGGACGCCGCCGGCGTGATTCGCGACGAGCACTGCCCGCCGGTCGAGATGAACACCACCGCGTTGGTGAGCACACCCGCCGCGCGTGCGGTCGCCAAGGCCAGCCAGCGCTACGTGTACGGCGATTACCGGATGGTCGATCTGCTCGGCAGGCGCAACGCCGCGGAGTCTACGGCGCAACTGGCCGCCGAGATCGTGATGCGCACCAGCACCTGGTGACCTAGTTGGCTGCCTCTTCCGGCGTCCACGCCTGGGGGAGAGCCGGGCTTCCCGGAAACAGAAAGTCGACGAAAGCCTTTGCGGTGGGCTGTGGTTCGTGGTTGGCCAGCCCGGGGCGCTCGTTCGCCTCGATGAAGACGTACTCGGGTTCGGTCACGTCGGGCACCAACAGGTCGATCCCGGTGACGGGAATGCCGATGGCGTGGGCGGCGCGGACCGCGACGTCACACAGGTGGGGGTGGACCTTTGCGGTCACGTCGTGAATGGTGCCGCCCTGATGCAGGTTCGCGGTGCGGCGCACCCGAAGACGCTGTCCTTCGGGCAGCACATCGTCGAACGACCAGCCCGCCTCGGCGACGGTCGACTCGGTGACCGCGTCGATCGGGATGCGCGATTCGCCACCGGTGGCCGCCGCCCGTCGCCGGCTCTGCGCCTCGATCAGTTCACGCACCGTGTGGTGTCCGGTACCGACGACCTCGGCGGGTTTGCGTAGCGCTGCGGCCACGACCTTGCCGTCGATCACCACCAACCGGAGGTCGTCACCCTCCGCGCGCTGCTCGATGAGCACGTGCGGATGTTCCTCGCGCGCGCGGGCAAGCGCCGCGTCCAGTTCCTCGGCGCTGCTGACGCCGACGGTGATGCCCTTGCCCTGCTCGCCGCGGGTGGGTTTGACCACGACGTCGCCGACCTCGGCGAGGAACTCGTGGTCGTGCTCGTCGAACGTCGCCAGCCTGCCCCTGGGCACCGCGATGCCGGATTCGGCCACCAGGCGTCGGGTGAGGCGCTTGTCGTCGCAGCGCGCCATCGCCACGGCAGAGGTGAATTCCGACAACGACTCCCGGGTGATGACGCTGCGGCCGCCGTGCGACAGGCGCATCTCGCCGGCCTCGGCGTCGAGCACCTCGACCCAGATGCCGCGGCGCATGGCCTCGTCGGCGATGATCCGCGCGTACGGGTTGAGGTCTTCGACCGTCTCGGGTGGATGGGTGAACAGCGGTTCGTTGATCGCGTTCTTGCGCTTGACCGCCATGACCGGCACTCGGTGAAATCCGAGCTTCTCGTAGAGCGAGATCGCCGCGGCATTGTCATGACTGACCGACAGGTCCATATAGGCCCGGCCGCGGTCGCGGTAGATCGCGGCCAGCGCCCGGGTGAGCGCGGCACCGACCCCGGGAAGGCTCGTCGTCGGATCGACTGCCAACGTCCACAGGCTCGAACCGTTCTCGGGGTCGGAGAACAACCGTTTGTGGTCGACGCCGGTCACGGTGCCCAGCACGGAACCGTCGTCGTCACGCACCGCGACCAGGTAGTCGACCGCGTCCTGGTTCAGGTGGTTCTGCCACAACACCTCGACGGGCCCCGGCACCATGCCGCAGCGAACGTAGACGCGGTTCATCTCGTCGGCGTCGTCGGCGCTCTCCAGCGTGCGCACTGTGAAACCCGTCGGCGTCTTGTCCAGATCGTCGTGGCCGAACCGTAGCCGGTACGTGTGGCTCGGGTCTATGAAGAGCTCGGCCGGCGCCATCGACACCAGGACGTGGGGTTCGCGGGCGTACATGCAGATGTCGCGTCGCCCCGGTCCCTCGTGCCGCAGCACCTCGGCCAGCTTCGCAGGGTCGGCGAAGGTCTGACCGAATATCAGTCGACCCCAACCCATCTCGATGACCACATCGTCGGCCATGGCGTCGACGAGATGCTGGGGGGAGGCGTCGTGGAGGCCGAGGGTGATGGCCTCGGTCTGTTCGGAGTCCGGACCCAGCGCCGTCATGCCGCGGGTCCCGTGATCCCGTGTCGCTGCAGCCACAGCTCGAGCAGCGCGAGCTGCCACAGTTCGTTGCCTCGCAGCGGCGTCAGGCGCCCGTTCGGGTCGGCGAGCAACCGGTCGATGGCGGCCGGCCGGAACAGATCACGTTCTTTGGCGGCGGGCGCGTACAGCGCGTCGCGCACCATGTCCAGGTAGGGGCCCTCGAGGTGCGTCAGCGCCGGCACGGGGAAGTAGCCCTTGGGCCGGTCGATGACGTCGGACGGAATCACCTTGCGCGCGGCCTGCTTCAGCACGCCCTTGCCCTCGTGGGCGATCTTCAGCTCGGGTGGGCACGTCGCCGCGAGCTCGACGAGTTCGTGGTCCAGGAACGGCACGCGACCCTCCAGGCCCCAGGCCATGGTCATGTTGTCGACACGCTTGACCGGGTCGTCGACGAGCATCACCGTCGTGTCGAGCCGCAGGCCGCGGTCGATGCCGGACTCGGCGCCCGCCCGCGCGAAGTGCTCGGTGACGAAGTCCAGGCTCGGGTCGCCGTCGACGGCGTACGTGGGGGACACCAGCGCGTCGTAACCGGCTCTGTCACGGTCGAAGAACGCGTTGCGGTAACTGGCCACCGCGCCTTCGACGGACGCCGCATCCGGCCCGCCCAGCGGCGGATACCAGTGATAACCGGCGAACACCTCGTCGGCGCCCTGACCGGACTGCACGACCTTGACATGCTTGGCCACTTCCTGGCTGAGCAGATAGAAGGCGACGCAGTCGTGGCTGACCATCGGCTCGCTCATGGCGCCGATCGCGCCGTCGAGCGCGGGCAGCATCCGGTCGGTTCCGATGCGGATCTGGTGATGGTCGGTGTCGAAGCGCTGGGCGACGATGTCGGAGTACTTGAACTCGTCGCCGGCCACGCCGCCCACGGACTCGAAGCCGATGGAGAACGTCTTGAGCCCGTGCTGGCCCGCCTCGGCGAGCAGCCCGACGATCAGGCTGGAGTCGACACCGCCGGACAGCAGGCAGCCAACGGGCACGTCGGCCACGAGCCGTCGTTCGACCGCGACACGCAGTGAGTCGAGAACCGCGTCCTCCCAATCCTGTTCGGACCAGTCGGCACGGTCGGCGGTGCGGGTGAAGTCGGGTTCCCAGTACGTCTTCGTCGTGCGGCGGCCGTCGGGCTCGATCGCGATCAGCGACGCCGGCGGCACCTTGCTCACCCCGCGCAGGATCGTTCGCGGCGCGGGCACCACAGAATGGAACGTCATGTAGTGGTGCAAGGCGATCGGATCGATGCGGGTGTCGATGTCGCCACCGGCCAGCAGCGCGGGCAGCGACGACGCGAATCGGATGCGGGACGAGTTCTCGCTGATGTACAGCGGTTTGATGCCGAGCCGGTCACGACCGAGGAGCACCCGGCCGCTGTCGCGCTCGACGATCGCGAACGCGAACATGCCGAAGAGGTGGTCGACGAACCGGTCGCCCCAGTGGTGATAGGCCTTGAGCAGCACCTCGGTGTCGCTGTGCGAGAAGAACCGATAGCCCTGCTCGCTGAGCTCGCTCCGCAGCTGCTTGTAGTTGTAAATGCAGCCGTTCCACGCGATCGCCAGCCCTAAATCGGAGTCGAGCATGGGCTGGCCGCCCGCTTCGGACAGATCGATGATTTTGAGGCGTCGGTGACCGAGCGCGACCCTGCCCTGTGACCACGCGCCCGCCGAATCGGGACCCCTGGGTGTCATCGCCTCGGCCATCGCCGAGACAGCTGCTACGTCAGGTACCCGGCCGTCGAGACGCACCTCGCCGGTGGCTCCACACACGACCCCGACATTACCCCTGTTGACGCCAGCGAAACCTGGTACAGGTGTGACTTGGGTCTAGTCCGCGCTGGTGACGCCGCGAAAGGGGCGCCGCCGGACGCGCTGCGGGCAACGAACCGCTTACTCGGTGTGGCCCTTGAGGATCTCGTCCTCGATGGTTCCGCCGAGTCCCTCGGCCTCGGGGTCGAAGCCGTGCAGCCCGCCGGTGACGGCGTACTCCTCCTCGGGCGAGAGCACCAGGCGGTGCCTGCCGTAGAAGCCGAACACCAGCAGCCCCAGGACGTAGAAGATGACGATCGCGATGACCGCAGGTCGGTAGTCCGGGTTGACGAGCACGCCGACGAACGTCACCGCCGCGATGATCAGCGCCACGATCGCGCCCCAGTTGCCGGTCGGACTGACCCACGGCCGGCGCGCGTTCGGGAACTTCCGGCGCAGCAGGAGGAACGAGATCATCTGCAACCCGTAGGCCAGCACCGCGCCCCACACCGCGATGTTGAGCACCACGTCGCCGGCGCCCTCGTTGTAGTTGACGATAAGCAGTGCGACGTAGCCGATCACCGCGCCCGCCAACAGCGCGACATATGGTGTTTGCCGGGAACCGGTGAGCGACAACGTCTTCGGATAGTACCCAGCGCGGCTCAGCGAGTACATGTTGCGGCCGTAGGCGTACATGATGCCCTGCAGGCTGGCCAGCAGGCCGATCAACGCGAACGCCGACAGCACCGCGGCGAGGTTGGCGGGCAGGAACGCCCGGAAGCCGTCGAGCAGCGGTTCGTCCGAGCTGCCCAGCGACTCGGAACCGGTCACCGCCGGGTTCAGGAAGAACACGATGGCGCCGCAGCCGATCAGCGAGATCAGACCCCAGATGCCGGCGCGGGGGATGTCGCGGGCCGGGTCGTGCGCCTCCTCGGCGGCCAGCGGCAGCTCCTCGATGCCGAGGAAGAACCACATCGCGAACGGAAGCGCATACAGGACCGCGACCCAGCCGAAGGGCAGGAACGTCGACGAACCCGCGGCCTCCGGATCGGGCGCGATGTCGAACAGCTTGGAGAAGTCCACGGCGCCGTTGGCGATCGCGAGGACGCCGAACAGCACCAAGATGCCGATCGAGATGATCGCGACGACGAGCGCGAACTTGAACGACAACTCCGCGCCCCACGAGTTGAGGCCGACGAAGATCGCGTACAGGATGATCCACCACAGCCACATCGGCAGCGACAGGTTGAACAGGTCGGTGGTGACGGCGTTCGCGTAGGACGCCGAGAAGAACACGACGACGGCCGTCGTGAACACGTACTCGATGGTCTCGGCGAATCCGGTGACGAAGCCGCCCCACGGGCCCATCGCCGCGCGGGCGAACGAGTACGCACCGCCGGTGTGCGGCATTGCGGCCGACATCTCGCCGATCGAGAAGAGCATGCCGAAGTACATGACGACGATCAGGATCGACGCGATGGCCAGGCCGGCGACGGCTACTTCGAGAAGCGGCAACTCAAGCGGACTGCCGGGTTCTGGGGCCTGTGGGGCATCGGCATCGCCGCGGTCATCTCCGGCGACTTCTCGGGATGGAACTTCGGCATCGGCGCCGCCGGCTGGGGCGGCCTGGCCATCGCGTCGATCCTGATCGTCGTCATGTACTTCGGCATGCTCTTCTCGATCGGCGAGATGTCGGCCG
>NZ_LZMD01000033.1 GCF_001668575.1 Mycobacterium sp. 1164985.4 | reverse complement strand
TCACCGACCCGGACGGGCTGGTGCTCGTCGGGACCGACGTCGAGGTCCCCGTGCTGATCCATCAGGCTCCGCGCTCGAGCGCCTCGGAGGCGAAGCGGGCGCCGTGCGCCGCGGCCCCCGGCAGCGCCGCGAACAGGTCCCCGGGTTCGACGTCACCGCTGCGCAGCGTGACGCCGGTGACGCGGACGTCCGGCACGGCGCCGCCCGCGGGCACCGCCTGGACCTGCCCGGCCAACGGCCCGAGCGCCGCGCCGGCGGGATGGCTGGGTCGCAGGTTCATGGCGTTGACACAGTACCGAGTCGCCCTCCTGGCCCCCGCCGCACATCGGGGGCGGTTGCGGCCGCCTTAATCGGCTACCAGCGTCAACCGCGAATCGGCATCCGGCGACAGCGGCACGTTCTCGCGCTGCAGCAACCAGGACGCGATGTTGTGGAACAGCGGCGCCGACGTGGTGCCCGGCTGTCCGTCGGCGGTGCGCTGCGGGTGGTCCATCATGATGCCGACCACGTAGCGCGGGTCGTCGGTGGTGGCGATGCCCGCGAAGGTGATCCAGTAGACGTCGTCGTAGTAGCACCCGCACGCCGGGTTGATCTGCTGTGCGGTGCCGGTCTTTCCGGAGATCTGGTAACCCTCGACGGCGGCCTGCGACCCGGTGCCCTGCTGGACGCCGGTGGGGTCACGTTGCACGGTCGCGCGCAGCATGTGCCGCACGGTCCGCGCGGTCTCCGGCTTCACCACCCGGATACCCTCGGGGCGCGGCTCGTCGGTGCGGGTGCCGTCGGGAGCGATGGTGCTCTTGACGATGCGCGGCGGAATGCGCACGCCGTCGTTGGCGATGGTCTGGTACATGCCCGCCATCTGCAGCAGGGTCATCGAAAGACCTTGCCCGATCGGCAGGTTGGAGAAGGTGCTGCCGGACCACTGGTCGATGGGCGGGACCAGACCCGCGCTCTCGCCGGGCAATCCGACGCCGGTGCGCTGCCCGAGACCGAACTTGCGCACCATGTCGAAGAAGCGCTCCGGTCCGAGCCGCTGCGCGAGCATCAGCGTGCCCACGTTGGAGGACTTACCGAAGATGCCGGTGGTGGTGTACGGCATCGTGCCGTGCTCCCACGCGTCGCCGACGGTGACGCCGCCCATGTGGATCGAACCCGGCACCTGCAGCACCTCGTCGGGGTTCGAGAGCCCGTACTCGATGACCGACGCGGCGGTGATGACCTTGTTGACCGAACCCGGTTCGTACGGCGACGACACCGCCGGGTTGCCCAGTTGGCGGTCCTCCTGGCGGCCGATGTCCTGGCTCGGGTCGAACGTGTTGTCGTTCGCCATCGCCAGCACCTCAGCGGTTTTCGCGTCCAGGACCACCGCGGAGACGTTCTTGGCACCGGACAGGTTCTTGGCCTGCTGCACCTGCTGCTGGACGTAGAACTGGATGTCGTCGTCGATGGTCAGCATGACCGTGGAACCGTCGACCGCATCGTGGCGGTTGCGGTAGCTGCCGGGAATGACCACACCGTCGGAGCCGCGGTCGTAGGTGATCGAGCCGTCCGTGCCCGCCAGCACGGCGTCCATCGAATCCTCAAGGCCTAAAAGCCCGTGGCCGTCCCAATCGATGCCGCCGACGACGTTGGCGGCCAGCGAGCCGCCCGGATACTGACGCAGGTCCTGACGCTCCGAACCGACCTCGGGGAACTTCTTGGTGATCGCCTCGGCGATCGCGGGATCAACGGCACGCGCGAGGTAGACGAAGGTCTCGTTGCTCTTGAGCTTCTTGAGCACCGTCGCCGAGTCCGGCTTGTTGTTCAGCCGCGAGGCCACCTCGGCGGCGATGTCGCGCAGCCTACGGTCGGGTTCGGGCGCCTCGGCGCTCTTGGCTCCGGCCGCTTCGAAGGCCTCCTCGAGTTGCTTGCGGACCTTGACCGGCTGGAAGGTCAGCGCCCGGGCCTCGATGGTGAAGGCGAGCTTGTCGCTGTTGCGGTCGACGATCGAGCCGCGCACGGCCTTGTCGACGTCGGTGACCTTGAGCTGGCTCGCCGCCTCGGCTCGCAGACCCTCGGCACGGGGCACCTGCAGATTGAACAGCTGACCGGCCGCGACGATCAGCACGAGGAAGATCGCCGCGTTCCCCACGCGATGGCGGAACACGAAGGACGCGCTACGCAGGCCGGTTTCGGTGATCGGCGCGCGGGTGCGCCGCGCCTTCGCCGAGCGCTCCTGCGAACCCGGCGTCGGCTTCATACCGGTGTCCGCGGTCCTGCGGGGCCGACGCTCGCCACGGCTCATGCGGCCGGACCCGCCGGAGGCACGACCGCGGGACTGAACTGTTCGACGTTCGGCACCGGGCCCGGCAGCGCCTGCGGGGTCGGGATGTGCGGTGCGCCGACCGGAACCTGGGGTTGTGCCATCGGGGCGGGGGCGGCGGCACCCGGCACCATCGGCGCGGGTAACGCTCCGGGTACCGGCACCTGTCCCGGAATCGCCTGCGGCGCACCCGGTGTGGGCACACCCGGTGTCGGCATCGTCCGCGTCGGCATCCGCACGGTGACCTCACGGGGATCGACGACCCGTGGCGCCGGCCGTGCGGGCGGCGGAGGAGGCGGCGGGGTCGCGTCGGGCAGCGGCGTGTTCAGCGGCGGCGGCGGTACGCCCTCGGCCGGTTTGGGTGTGCCGACGACGACCCAGTTGCCCGCCGGGTCCTGCACCAGGTGCGCGGTGTCGCGCGACGGGATCATGCCGAGATCGCGCGCGGCTTCGGCCAAGGCGGGGGCGGCCTGCGCCTCCAGCACATCGCGCTCGAGCGCTTCTTTCTGTTGCAGCAGAGCCTGATTCGTCTCGCGGGCGCTGCCCAGTTGGTAGGAGCGCTCGGCCGCGTCGGTGGACAGCCACAGCGTTGTACCCAGGCCGACCCCCAGCGACCCGATCACCAGCACCACGAACGGGACCCTGGCCACCAGCGTGCGCGGGTTGAGCTCCACCGAGGAGAGCTTGACGATGATGCGTTCGCGTAAAGGCGGCCGGACGACCTTCGGCGCCTTGGCCTTCCGCGCCTTGGCGCGCGCCTTGGCCTGGCTCGCGTTCTTGGGGCGGCCCGGCGCGCCGGTCGCACGCGGGATGGGGTTGGTCTGGGGCGCCGACCGCAGCGGCCGCTGCTCGCGCGTCGGCTTGCGCCGCGTCTGGGGGTCGGCCGAACGACGCGCGGCACTGCGGGCGGCTCGCCTGCGCTCGTCGTTGCCGCGCACCGCCGTTCCGCGCTTGGCCTGCTTGGCCTGCTTGGCGTTCATCGGGCTCCCCCCACCTTCTCCAACGCTCGTAGCCGCACCGGCGCGCTACGCGGGTTCCGTTCGATCTCCTCGGCAGCTGCACGCTCGGCACCGCGGGTCAGTGCGACGAACTCCGGCTCGTGGCCGGGCAGTTCCACCGGCAGGCCGGGTGGCGTCCGGGACGCCGTCGCGGAGACGAAGGCCGCCTTGACGATGCGATCCTCCAGCGATTGGTAGGCCATCACGACGATGCGGCCGCCGGGAGCAAGCACCTCGAGCGCCGTGGGCAGCGCGTCGCGCAGCGAGTCCAGCTCACCGTTGACGGCGATCCGCAGCGCCTGGAAGGTTCGCTTCGCCGGATGCCCGCCGGTGCGGCGCGCCGGCGCGGGAATGGCCTGGTACAGCAGCTCGACGAGCTCACCGGTGGTGCGAAACGGCTGGCGGGCGCGCCTCCGGACGAGCTGGGCGGCGATCCGGCTGGCGAATCGCTCCTCGCCGAACTCGCGCAGGACCCGGGTCAGCGACTTCTGGTCGTAGGTGTTGATGACGTCGGCGGCGGTCAGCTCCGCGTCGGGGTCCATGCGCATGTCCAGCGGCGCGTCGGCGGCGTAGGAGAAGCCGCGGCCGGTGCGGTCCAGCTGCATGGAGGAGACGCCCAGGTCGAACAGGATGCCGTCCGCCTGGCTCGCCCAGTAGCCGTCGTCGCCGACCACGCCGCCGATGCCGTCGTAGCGGGTACGCACGAGCATCACGCGATCGCCGAACCGCGACAGGCGCTCTCCGGCGATCCACAGCGCGTCGGGGTCGCGGTCCAAACCGATCAGTCGCAGACCGGGCAGTTCGGTCAGGAAGCGTTCGGCGTGCCCGCCCGCTCCGAGCGTCGCGTCGACGAGCACCGCGCCCTCACCGTCGGGGCTGCGCCGCGTCAGTGCGGGTGTGAGCAGCTCGACGCAGCGGTCCAACAGGACGGGGATGTGTCCGTGGTCGCCGCTGCGCCGTTCCATCGCCTTCCCTCCGTCCGACGCCCCTGCACCGAGGTCCCTGTCCGAGAGCGCGGACCTGGCGTCGGGGAAGTACGCCAGGGCCGGTTCGGGCAGAGGCCGCGATGCACGGGCTTGAGGCCTGTACCTGCGTCGACCTATCGCCGAATCAGATGATGTCGTGCAGAGCTTCATCGGTGGCCGCGGAGAAGTTCTCTTCGTGGGTCTGCTGGTACTCCTGCCATGCCGCGGAGTCCCAGATTTCCAGGTAGTCGACCGAGCCGATGACCACGCAGTCCTTGGACAGGTTCGCGTAGCGCCGGTGATCGGCCGACAACGTGATTCGGCCTTGTGCGTCGGGATGCTGTTCGTCGGTGGCGGCAGCCAGGTTCCGCAGGAAAGCGCGCGCTTCCGGATTGCTACGCGATGCCTGCGACGCCCGTCGCGCCAGCTTTTCGAACTCGGCGCGCGGATAGACAGCAAGGCTGTGATCTTGGCTCTTGGTGACCATCAACCCTCCTGCCAGCGCGTCGCGGAACTTAGCGGGCAGCGTGAGCCGCCCCTTGTCGTCGAGCTTCGGCGTGTAGGTGCCGAGAAACATCTCGTCACCTCCAACCGCCCTACCGGTCAACAGAGCCCCGGTCGCTCCGTTGTCCGCCACTTTACCCCACAATCCCCCACCATCCACCATTTGAGCGCCAAAATTCCCGGTGCGTCCCCACGTCACTCCCCTCAGCGGGTCTTTTGGGGCGACGGACGCGGTCGCGCGGGCAGCGGCTAGCAACCAAACCGCTGGCCAGCGGCCTATGGCGGGGCGGTGGGGACGAGTGGGGCGGCAAGCGACCCGAGACACGAAAAAGGGGCAGCCCGCGGCGGCGGGCTACCCCTGTGTCGGGTTACGGCCTATTCGTCGAAACGACGACGGAAACGATCCTCCATGCGGCTGGCAAATGAGCCACCCGAACCCTTGGCACGCTTCTGGCGGGGGCCACCCGGTTCGGCGACCGAATGGTCGCGACCACCCGGGATCCGCGGGCCGGTGATCGCGAAGACCACGCCGCCGAACATGACGATGAAGCCGAGAACAGAGAGCGCCGGGAAACCACTGATCTGGGTGGCCGGGAATGCGACGCCCGAAACCAGCATCGCCAGGCCGAGCACGAAAAGTGCGGCGCCCTGAAGTCGGCGCCGGGTCGAGGGCGCGCGCAAGGTTCCGCCGCGAACACTAGAAGCGAACTTCGGGTCCTCGGCATAGAGCGCGCTCTCGATCTGATCGAGCATGCGCTGCTCATGATCGGAGAGTGGCATTCGTCCCTCCCTCGGAACCCAGGGGCCGCCCGCGGCCTTACTCATCTGTCCAAACTCGTGTGTGCCCGCGTTCACGGGCGTCTAACAGTCATGATACGAGGTCGATCTGAGCCGTACCACCTAGTTCGACGCACGATTGTATGACGTGCGCCGCCGCCTGGGAGGCGCAGGCGCGTCCACTCGATAATGGTGGCAACGACACCGCCCGACCCCCGGAGAGGCAGACACAGTTGGCGACATTTCTGATCGATCTGTCGCCGAGCGATATGCAACGCCGGCTCGGTGACGCGCTCGCGGTCTACGTCGACGCGATGCGCTATCCGCGCGGCACCGAGGCCCAGCGGGCGTCGATGTGGCTCGAACACACCCGCAGACCCGGATGGAAGGCCGTCGCGGCGGTGAGCGTCGGTGATGGCGACGATGCGCACGTCGACGACAGGGCGCTGGCCACCGCCCCGATGGTCGGCATCGCCTACGGCTACTGCGGCGCCCCCGACCAGTGGTGGCAGCAGCAGGTGGTGGCGGGGCTGCAGCGGGTGGGCGCGGACCGCACACACATCGCGGCGCTGATGACGAGCTACTTCGAGCTCACCGAACTGCACATCCACCCCCGCGCCCAGGGCCGCGGGCTCGGCGAGGCGCTGGCCCGCCGGCTGCTGGCCGGCCGCGAGGAGTCACACGTGCTGTTGTCGACGCCGGAGATCAACGGCGAGGCCAACCGGGCGTGGCGGCTGTACCGCAGGCTGGGCTTCACCGACGTCATCCGCGGCTACCACTTCGCAGGCGATCCCCGCGCTTTCGCGATCCTGGGCCGGTCATTGCCGCTGTGAACGACGCGGTCTGGCACGATGACCACGTGCCGGCCCGCCACCGCAGCAGCAGAACCCGCCTGCTCGCACTCGTGATGCTGATGCTCGTCGTGCTCCCGACCGCCGTCGGCTGCGTCCGGGTGCGGGCGTCGTTCACCGTTTCCCCCGATGACCGCGTGTCGGGTCAGATCGTGGCCGCGGCAAAACCGCGCAACGCCGACGACAAGGGCCCGCAGCTGCTGAACAACTTGCCGTTCGCCAACAAGGTGGCGGTCTCGGAGTACAGCCGCGACGACTACGTCGGATCCCAGGCGGTGTTCTCCGACCTCACCTTCGCCGAACTGCCCCAGCTCGCGAACATGAACCGCGACGCCGCCGGCGTCGACCTCTCGCTGCGGCGCGCCGGCGACCTGGTGATCCTCGAGGGTCGCGCCGACCTCACCTCACTCAGCGACTCGGAGGCCGACGTCTCGGTGACGGTGTCGTTCCCCGGCGAGGTCACTTCGACCAACGGCGATCAGGTGTCCGAGGAGATCGTCGAATGGAAGCTGCGGCCCGGCGTGGTCAGCACCATGAGCGCCCAAGCCCGCTACACCGACCCGAGCGCGCGATCGTTCACCGGCGCCGCGATCTGGCTGGGCCTCGGCTCCTTCGTCGTGGCCGCCGTCATCGGCACGCTGGCTTACATGAACCGTGACCAGTCGCCGAAGGTGGGCGAGGCCCGGGACTGACGGTAGGGCGCCAGCCGTCCTGACTTGCTCGGACCGCACACGCAGGCTCTACTCTGAAACACGGTTCGGGGCAGGGTGGTCGCACAGAGAAAGGGGCGCCCGCTGAGCGTGCATGCCACGGCACCGTCGGCCGTCGAGCTGGCGGGCGCCGTCACCGATCAGCTGCGTAGTTATCTGCAGGAGCGCCGCAGCGAATGCGCCTACATGGGCGAGGACTACGCCGAAATGACCGCCGCGCTCGAGGAATTCGTGCTGCGCGGCGGCAAGCGGCTGCGGCCCGCGTTCGCTTACTGGGGCTGGCGGTCGGTCGCCGAGCGGCCCGAGAACCCACTGGACCCGGATGTGCTGCGGCTGTGTTCGTCGCTCGAACTGCTGCACGCGTGCGCGCTGGTGCACGACGACGTCATCGACGCCTCGGCGACGCGGCGCGGGCTGCCGACCGTGCACCGGTTGTTCACCGAGCGCCACCGCTCGAACGGCTGGCACGGCTCGGCCGAGCAGTTCGGCATCTCGTCGGCGATCCTGTTGGGTGACCTGGCGCTGGTGTGGGCCGACGACGTGGTTGCCACGGCCGACCTGTCCCCCGACGCCGCCGCGCGGGTCCGCCGCGTGTGGAGTGCGATTCGCACCGAGGTGCTGGGCGGCCAGTACCTCGACATCTTCGCCGAGGCCAGCGGGGCCGACTCAGTGGCGTCGGCCCTGACCGTCAACATCTACAAGACCGCCTCGTACACGATCACCCGGCCGTTGCAGATGGGCGCCGCGGCGGCCGCTGACCGGCCGGACGTGCAGGAGGCCTTCCACGAGTTCGGCACCGACCTCGGCGTCGCATTCCAGCTTCGCGACGACGTGCTGGGCGTCTTCGGCGATCCCGCGGTCACGGGCAAGCCGTCCGGCGACGACCTGCGGGCGGGCAAGCGCACCGTGCTGTTGGCGGAGGCGGTCGAGCTGGCGGAGAAAACCGACCCGGCGGCGGCCAAGCTGCTGCGCACCTCGATCGGGTCGACGCTGACCGACGTCCAGGTCAGGGAGCTGTGCCAGGTCATCGAGTCCGTGGGCGCGCTGGCCGCGGTGGAGGACCGCATCGCCGAGCTCACCAGGGGTGCGCTGGCCACCCTCGACGCCGCCGCCATCGACGATCAGGCCAAGGCGGGGCTGTCGGAGCTCACCCGATTGGCCGCGAATCGAACCGCGTAGCGATGACCACCTCACCGTCGACGCGACCGTCGAAAGGCGATTTCGCCCAGCATGTTTCGCGGTTGGCTTCGTTCGCCACCTCACCGCAGGCCCAGCCGGCCCGGCTGGGCTTCGTCGGCGCGGTCCTGATCACGGCGGGTGGACTGGGAGCGGGCAGCACGCGGCTGCATGACCCGCTGCTCGAATCGCTGCACCTGTCGTGGCTGCGGTTCGGGCACGGGCTGGTGGTCTCGTCGATCCTGCTGTGGGGCGGCGTGGCGCTGATGCTGGCGGCGTGGCTGTGGCTCGGCCGCCAGGTGGTCAACCGCACCGCGACCGAGTACACCATGGTGGCGACGACCGGATTCTGGCTGGCGCCTTTACTTCTCAGCGTTCCGCTCTTCAGCCGCGATACCTACTCGTACCTGGCGCAGGGGGCGCTGCTGCGCGACGGCCTCGACCCGTACGCCGTCGGCCCCGTCGACAATCCGAACTCGCTGCTCGACGACGTGAGCCCCATCTGGACCACCACCACCGCGCCGTACGGTCCCGCCTTCATCCTGATCGCGAAGTTCGTCACGCTGCTGGTCGGCAACGACGTCGTCGCGGGGACGATGTTGTTGCGGCTGTGCATGCTTCCAGGTCTGGCGCTGCTGATCTGGGCCGCGCCGCGCATCGCCCGCCACATCGGCGCCGACGGTGCGACCGCGCTATGGATCTGCGTGCTCAACCCGCTGGTGATCATCCATCTGATGGGCGGCGTGCACAACGAGATGTTGATGGTCGGCCTGATGATGGCGGGCATCGCGTTGACGTTCACCGGGCGCCATGTCTGGGGTGTGAGCTTGATCGCCACCGCCGTCGCGGTGAAAGCGACGGCGGGACTGGCGCTTCCGTTCATGGTCTGGGTGTGGGCGCGAGACCTGCGTGGCAGGCGCAACTTCTCACCGGTCAAGGCGTTCGCCACGGCGACGGTGGGCTCGGCACTGATCTTCAGCGTGGTCTTCGCGGTGCTGTCGCTCGCGGCCGGCGTGGGGCTGGGCTGGCTCACGGCGTTGGCCGGTTCGGTGAAGATCATCAACTGGCTGACGCTGCCCACCGCGGCGGCGAACCTGATCAACGTCGTCGGCGGCATGTTCCTGCCGGTGAACTTCTACGCGGTGCTCGACGTGGCCCGGATCATCGGCATCGCGCTGATCGCGCTGTCGCTTCCGTTCGTGTGGTGGCGGTTTCGGCACACCGACCGCGAGGCCCTGACCGGTATCGCGGTGGTCATGGTCATCGTGGTGTTGTTGGTGCCGGCCGCCCTGCCCTGGTACTACACCTGGCCGTTGGCGGTGGTGGCCGCCCTGGCGCAGAGCCGACGCTCGATCGCGTTGATCGCGGGCCTGTCGACGTGGATCGCCGTGATCTGGAAACCCGATGGCGCACATGGGATGTACTCGTGGTCGCACGTGATGTTGTCCATCGCGTGCGCCGTGGTGGCGTGGTATTCGCTGAAGAATGCGCCGGAGTCGCGAGCGGTCAATAGGCCACGGCCGCGAGCGGTCAATAGGCCAGAGCCTGGGCCCGGCGAACCACCTCACGGGCCTGATGCGAGTGAAGAGCATCAACCGGCCGGGCATTAGGCAGTTCTTCGGTCGTGCCGTCACGCCGGATCGACAACGACTCGTCGGGCGTGAAGAGCCAACGCACGATCTCGGTGTCGTGGTAGCCCCCGTCCCGCAAGACGACGAGTAGGCCGGGCAGGCTCTTGACGACGTGGCCGTTGTCGTCGAAGAAGACCTTCGGAATCACCACCACGCCGTTACGGCGCACGCCGATCAGCTGGCCGTCCCGCAGTTGTTGGTGCACTTTGGTCACCGCGATGCCGAGCATCTCGGCGACGGTGGGTAGGTCGTAGACGTCTTCGGCGGGATCGAGGACGTCGTCGGCGGCCGGAATGCTGCTCACCGCACCGAGTCTAAATCCGATGGCTCCGTAACATGTCTCCGATGGAGGCCTATCCGCGCACGGACCCGCTGCTGGGAACCGTGCTCGACGGCCGGTACCGCGTCGACGTCATGATCGCGACCGGCGGCATGTCGGCGGTGTACCGCGGATTGGATCTGCGCCTCGATCGGCCCGTCGCGCTGAAGGTGATGGACACCCGGTACGCGGGCGACGCACAGTTTCTCACCCGCTTCCAGCGTGAGGCCCGCGCCGTGGCGCGGTTGGCCGACCCCGGCCTTGTCGCCGTGCACGACCAGGGCGGTGGCCGGGTGGGCGGTCCTCCCCCGTTCTTGGTGATGGAGCTCGTGGAGGGCGGAACGCTGCGAGAGCTGCTGCGCGAGCGCGGGCCGATGCCCCCGCACGCCGCCGCGGCGGTGCTCGGCCCGGTCCTCGGCGGGTTGGCCGCAGCGCACCGCGCCGGCCTGGTGCACCGCGACGTCAAACCCGAGAACGTGCTGATCTCCGACGACGGCGACGTCAAGATCGCCGACTTCGGGCTGGTGCGGGCCGTCGCCGAAGCGAAGATCACCTCGACCAGCGTCATCCTGGGCACCGCGGCGTATCTCTCGCCCGAACAGGTCAGCACCGGCGACGCGGATCCCCGCAGCGACGTCTACTCGGCGGGCATCCTGACCTACGAACTGCTGACCGGCCACACCCCGTTCGCCGGTGACTCGGCCCTCGCGGTGGCCTATCAGCGGATGGACAACGACGTACCAGCGCCGAGTTCGGTGATCGCCGGTGTCCCAGTGCAATTCGACGATCTGGTACTGCGCGCGACCGCACGCGATCCGGCCCGGAGATACGCCGACGCCCGCGAGATGCGCGACGATCTGGACGCGATCGTCGACGAACTCGGGCTGCCGCCGTTCCGGGTGCCCGCCCCGCGCCACTCCGCGCAGCACACCGCGGCCACCATGCGTCCCGCACCGGCGCCGGCGACGGCTCCGCCCGCGCCACGACAGGCGACCCGCACGCTACCGCGCGACGACCGCCCTGAGTCCGAATACGAGCCTGTCTCGGGACGGTTCGCCGGAATCGACATCGAGGAGTTCTACTGGGCCAGGCAGCGTGCCCGGCGCGCCCTGCTGTTCTGGGTCACCGCCGTCATCACGTTGACCGCGCTGATCGCCGCCGGCGCATGGACGGCAGGCACCAACCTGATGAACCTGATCTAGTCGTACCGTCGGACTCCTCAACGCGGCTCGCCCCTCGCCGCTTGATCGTCGTCCGACTAGTCGTACTGTCGGACTCCTCAACGCGGCTCGTCCCTCGCCGCTTGATCGTCGTCCGACTAGTTGTACCGTCGGACTCCTCAACGCGGCTCGTCCCTCGCCGCTTGATCGTCGTCCGACTAGTCGCGCAGCATCTCGGCGACGAGGAACGCAAGCTCCAGGCTCTGCTGCGTGTTCAGCCGCGGGTCGCAGGCCGTCTCGTAGCGCCCGGCCAGGTCGGCATCCGAAATGTCCTGTGCCCCACCGAGACATTCGGTGACGTTCTCGCCGGTGATCTCGACGTGGATGCCGCCGGGATGGGTGCCCAGCGCCCTGTGCACCTCGAAGTAGCCCTGCACCTCGTCGACGATCCGGTCGAAGTGGCGGGTCTTGTAGCCGGTCGACGACTCGTGGGTGTTGCCGTGCATCGGGTCACACTGCCAGACCACCTGATGGCCGGTGGCCTGAACCTTCTCGATGATCGGCGGCAGCAGATCGCGCACCTTGTTGTTGCCCATGCGGGTGACAAGCGTCAGCCGGCCCGGCTCGTAGTTCGGGTCCAGGCGTTCCACGTACTCGACGGCCAGCTCCGGTGTCATCGTCGGGCCGAGCTTGACGCCGATCGGGTTCGCGATGACCTCCGCGAACGCGATGTGCGCGCCGTCGAGCTGACGTGTGCGCTCACCGATCCACACGTAGTGCGCGGACAGGTCGTAGAGCTTGGAGCCCTGCTCAGTTTCGGAGAGCCGCAGCATCGCCCGCTCGTAGTCGAGCACCAGCGCCTCGTGGCTGGCGTAGATCTCGGCCGTCTCCAGGTTGCGGTTGTCGACGCCGCATGCGCTCATGAACGTCAGCGCACGGTCGATCTCACCGGCGAGCGCCTCGTAGCGCGCCCCCGCCGGCGACGTCCGGACGAACTCGCGGTTCCAGTCGTGCACCAGGTGCAGCGACGCCAGCCCGGAGCCGGTCAGGGCCCGCACCAGGTTCATCGCGGCGCTCGCGTTGGCGTACGCACGCACCAGCCGCGACGGATCGTGTTCACGGACCGCGGCGTCGGGCGCGAAACCGTTGATCATGTCGCCGCGGTAGGACCGCAGCCCCAACGCATCGATGTCGGCCGAGCGCGGTTTGGCGTACTGCCCCGCGATGCGGGCCACCTTGACCACCGGCACGCTCGCGCCGTAGGTCAGCACCACGGCCATCTGCAGCAGCGCGCGCAGGTTGGCCCGGATGTGCGGTTCGGTGTTGTTGACGAAGGTCTCGGCGCAGTCCCCGCCCTGCAGCAGAAACGCCTTGCCGCAGGCCACGTCGGCCAGCAGCCCCTTGAGCCGCTCGACCTCGGCGGGCACGGTCACCGGCGGAACGCTTTCCAGCACGGTGCGCATGTTCTTCGCCGCCTCGACGTCCCAGGTCGGCTGCTGCACCGCGGGCTTGGCCAGTGCCGCGTCGAGCCGCTGCCGCAGCTCATCGGGCAGCGGCGGCAACGAGGGCAGCTGTTCGATGGGTACGTCGACGGTCCAGTTCACCCGTTCATGGTAACGGGCCGCGACACGTGCATTTCACCGCTGGCCCGGCGCTTCCCCCGTGGTCATCAGCTGGAACCGCCGCAGATTGTGGCGAGCGTCGACCAGCGCGTCGTGGGCGTCGCGGGGGCGCGGCGGCATCCGCGGCGAACCGCGCTCCTCCCAGAACTGGCGCAGCTCGCGGGTGAAGCGCGGGATCGCCGGCGGCAGATCGGTCATCGGACCCCACAGCTGGCACAGCACGACGTGGTCGTAGGCGCCCACCCAGGCCCACAGCTCGATCGGCTCGTCGCCGTCGATGCCGAAGAAGTCCTCCAGCTCCGAGCGGATCTGGCGGCGCGAGCGCCACAGCTGCGACGCCGGCGGAGGAAGCTTCGGCAGCACATGCTTGCGCACCCAGCTGCCGGCCCGCTCGGGATTGAATTCGGTTGACACCGCGTAATATTCGCGACCATCCTCGGCGGCGATGCCGATCGAGATCAGTTCGATGGTGCGCCCGTTGTCGATGAACTCGGTGTCGTAGAAGTAGCGCACTACGCGGGTTCCTTTTCGGGTTCCACCGCGACCGCCCGGTCCTTCGGAGCGGGCGCGGCGTGGATCTCGCGGTCGAGTTGTTCGTCCACCTTGGCATCGTCGGGAAACTTCGGCATCCCCGCGATGGCGTCCTGCAGCCAGAGCTTGGCCTGCACCACCGGCCGGCGCAGCCAGCGTTCGCGTTCCAGCGCCCGATGCATCTTGCGGGGGCGGTTGGTGTAACGCCAGCGTGCCCACGGCGCATGCGGCCGCGACAACCGGATCGCGCCGACGAACAGCAGCGGGGTCAAGAACATCCCCACCAGGCCCGTCCACACCTTTCCCTTGAGCAGCACGATGACGGCCAGCATCAGGGTCAGCACGGCCGCCACGATCACCCCCGCCCGTGCGATCACCGAGTGGTCGTTGCGCCAGATGTCGATGTCGAAGAACGACAGCGGGTTGAAACCCAAGATCAGCAGGCCGGCGACCGCGACCGCCGCGAAGACCGCATCGACCGAGGTCCTGCCGTCCTCGGCCCAGTAGACGTCCTGGAGATGCAGGATCAGCGCGAACTCGTCGAGCACCAGGGCCGCGCCGACTCCGAAAAAGATTGCCGCCACCGTGAATTCGGGTACTCCCCCGTCAACGCCCAACGTCACCATCGTCACACCGGAGATCATGACCAGGACAACGCCGATCACCACGTGGTGGATGTGCAGCCCAGCGCCCTGTGCCTTCGAAACAGAGATGTTGCGCGGCTGCCACCACTTGCGGGGTGCGTCGGTGTTGGCGTGGCTGCGGATGTACCGCACGATCGTGCGGGTCACGAAGAACGTCAGGATGAACGCGATCAGGCAGAACACGAGCGGCATCCGCGCGTGCGGGACGCCGAACACGAGGTGTAAGTCCGCGAGCACGCAGAAAACTTACGCCGACCTGCGCGTGTCGTGCCCGGGATACCGGCCGACGCGCCGTGGTGCCCGGATAGTCTGGTCGGTGACATGAGTACGTGGCGGTCGCCCGGCGGGGCTGGTTGGGGGCCAACGCTCGCCTGGCGGCTGTTTCAACTGCTGACCTTGGCCGCGTTGGTCTGGGCGGGCTGGCGTTTGCTCGGCCGGATGCCCTACCGCATCGACGTCGACGTCTACCGGATGGGTGGCCAGGCCTGGCTGGACGGCAGGCCGCTCTACGCCGACGGCGCGATGTTCCACACCAGGGGCGGCCTCGACCTGCCGTTCACCTACCCGCCGCTGGCCGCCGTAGCGTTCGCGCCCTTCGCGCTACTGTCGCTGGAAGCGGCCAGTGTCGCGATCACGGTGACCACCCTGGTGCTGCTCGTCGTCGCGGTGACGATCGTGCTGCACCGGTGTGACGTCTGGCCCCAGACCTCGGTGACCACCGAACCGGCGTGGGTGCGGCGGGCGTGGCTGGCCGCGGCCGTCGTCGCCCCGGCGGTGGTCTATCTGGAACCGATCAGGTCCAACTTCGACTTCGGGCAGATCAACGTCGTGCTGATGACGCTGGTGATCGCGGATTGCGTGCCGCGCCGTACACCATGGCCGCGGGGCATGCTGCTCGGCCTGGCGATCGCTCTCAAGCTCACCCCCGCGGTGTTCCTGCTGTACTTCATGCTGCGCCGCGACGTGCGCGCAGTGGTGGTCACGGTCGTGTCGGCCGTCGTCGCCACGCTGATCGGGCTCACGTTCGCCTGGCGCGACTCCCTCGAGTACTGGACCGAGACCGTGCGCAACACCGATCGCATCGGCACGGCGACGCTGAACACGAACCAGAACATCGCCGGGGCGCTGGCCCGGCTGGGACTCGGCGAGGGCCCGCGGTTCGTGTTGTGGGTCGCGGCGTGCTTCGCCGTGCTGGCCGTCACCGTCTGGGCGGTGCGGCGCGTGCTGAAGGCCGATCAGCCGGTGCTCGCGCTGATCTGCGTGGCGATGTTCGGATTGGTGGTCTCGCCGGTGTCCTGGTCGCACCACTGGGTGTGGGCGCTGCCGACGCTTCTCGTCACAGCGCTGGTGGCCTATCGGATGCGGCATGCGGCGCTGGCCGTGGTGACGGCCGCGGGCTTCGCCTTGATGGTGTGGACGCCGATCACGCTGATGCCCGAGCACCAGGAGACCGCCGCGTCGCTGTGGCGCCAGCTGGCCGGGGGCTCCTACGTATGGTGGGCGATCGCGGTGATCGTCGCGGCTGGATCGCTGACGGTGGCTCCCGCGGAGCGCAGCAGGCCGGTCGTGGGCGCCGCGCCTGTGCCAGCGGTCAACTAGGCGGCCGGGCTCAGCCGGCGGCTACCTCGGGCATTCGGGCCGACGGCTTTGTCGTGTCGTCGGCTTTACCCTCCTTGATGTCGGCGGCGTAGAGGTCGACGTACTCCTGACCGGACAGCCGCATCAGCTCGTACATCACCTCGTCGATGACCGCGCGCTCGATAAAGCGGTTGCCCGCCAGGCCCTCGAACCGGCTGAAGTCCATCGGGGTACCGAACTTCACCTGAACCCGGCCGAAACGCCACATCTTGCTGCCGGGCGGGTTGACGACGTCGGTTCCGATCATCGCGACCGGAATGACGGGCACACCCGTCTCCAGCGCCAGCCGCGCGAGACCGGTCTTGCCCTTGTAGAGCCGGCCGTCCGGCGAGCGGGTGCCCTCGGGGTACATGCCGAGGAGCTTGCCCTCGCCGAGGATGCGGGCCGCGGTGTTCAGCGCGCTCTGCGCGCTGTCGGCGTCCGTGCGGTCGATAGGCACCTGACCGGCGACGGTGTAGAACCAGCGGGTGAACCAACCCTTCAGGCCGGTGCCGGTGAAGTACTCGGCCTTGGCCAGGAACGTTATCCTGCGGCTGACCACCAAAGGCAAATAAAAGCTGTCCGCGACCGCGAGGTGGTTACTGGCCAGAATCGCCGCGCCGGACGGCGGAACATGCTCCAGCCCTTCGACTTTCGGCCGTCCCAGCAACGACAGCACGGGTCCCATGAAGATGTACTTGAACAGCCAATACCACATGGGCCCTCCCGGTGATCGAACACCGGCCGGTGTTCTGCGACAACTTTACCCACGCACTGTGGATGCGACCACAGCGCGCAAGACTACTCCTCGACGGTGACCGGGATGTGCTGATAACGCCCCGGCCCTTGCGGCTCGGAGCCGTTCTGGCCAGGATCGCTCGGCGGTGGAGGCGGCCCGTCCGGCGGACCTTGTGGCCCCGCCGCGGCGTCGGCCTGTTCGAGGATCGCGCGGACCACCGCGAGCAGCGCGACGCTGTGCTCGGCGATGACGGTCAGCAGCGGGTGCGCTTCGCCGGCGGCAAGCGCGGCGAGTGCACACACCGGGCACCACACCTGCTGGCACTTGCCCGCGGTGCCGGTCGTCGCGCGGGCGGCGGCCAGCCGCACGGCGGGGTCGAGCTTGTCGAGGATGGCCTGCGCGAGCGCCCGCAACTCCGGGCCGAGGTCGGCGTGCGGCGTCGTCACTTCGGCCACACCTCCGGATTCGGTCGGAACCGCACGGTCAACTCACACCCTCGCAGCTGCGCGTCCAGTACGACGCATCTTCGCAATACGGACGCCAATCGGACCCGGCGCCGCAATCCGCCCGCGCCGATGATCAGGTCGTCGTCGACCCGGCCCAGCGTCAGCGCCGAGGAGTCGACCTGCGGCAACTCTAGCCGCAACCGGTACACCGATTCGAGGCCGGAGCCCGACTCGCGGTCGACGATCGGGCGCAGCGGTCCCGGCGGGGGCGACCCGTCGCGTCGGCGCGCACAGTCGAGCAGCTCACCGAGCGCCTTGGCGCCGATCGGTTCGCCGGCCAGGTGCGGGACCAGCACGAGTTGGACGTCGCCGATGGTCGCGTCGAGCTGGTCGAGGACGGCACGCTGTTCGGAGATCCGCTCGGTGTACCAGTCGAAGGCGGGATGCTCGGGCAGGTTGCGGTATTCGTACGAATCGTCTTGTACGAGTATCTGATTGACGATCAGCTCGGCGACCTGAACACCCATCAGCGCCAGCGAACCCAGGGTGCGGGCCGCTTCGGCGGCGACTACGCGCTCGGCCGTCATAACCAGGTGGGCGCTGACCTTCGAACCGTCGGTCAGCATCGCGGAGAGCACTTCGGTGCCCGCGCTGACGCGTTCGAACAGCGCGACGACGGCCGCGGTGTGCGGGTCGTCGGCGCCGGTGGACAGCCGCCGATGCCGCGGCCACGCCCGTTCCAGGTAGAGACCGAACGTCGCGGGCAGGGTGAGCATGCGCAGCGCATCGGCGGTCGACGCGCAGTCCACCACGATGCGGTCCCACCGCCCCGAGGCCGCCAGTTCGCCCACCTCGTGCAGGCCCAACACCTCCTGGACACCAGGCAACGCCGAAAGTTCTTCGGGTGCAACGTTTCCCAATTCGGACTCGGGGAACCGGTCCGACAGCAGCCCGGCGATCTCGCGCCAACGCGCCTCCAGCAGGGCCAGCGTGTCCAGCGCGAGCGCGTCCAGGGAGCCGCCCCCGGCGTCGGCGTCGTCGGTGAACACCCGGGTGGGCAGGCGTGAACCGGTCGGCGTCACGGTGGCGCCGAGCACGTCTCCGATGGAGTGCGCCTGATCGGTCGAGACGATCAATACGCGCAGCCCCGCGCGTGCATCACGCACGGCGGTCGCCGTCGCCAACGTCGACTTGCCGACTCCGCCTTTACCGACGAACAGGCCGATCTTGGCGACGGGCGGGTCGGTGGCGTTCAGCTCACTCAGCCTCGACTCGTTTCTTGAGGTCCTTCAGCGCGGTGTCGGTGAGGCGACGTTCGGCCTTCCGCTTCAGCAGTCCGATCATCGGGATGATCAGATCGACAGACAGCTCATAGGTGACGTCGGTCCCTGATCCCTTGGGCGACAGTCGATATGCGCCTTCCAACGACTTCAGCAGCGAGCTCGACACCAGCGACCACGTCACCGACTTACGGTCCGGCGGCCAGACGTAGGACAACACCATGGTGTCCTTGAGCACGGCGGCATCCAGCACCAGCCGGGCGGTCTTCGGATAGCCCTCGGCGTCGGCCTCGAGCACCTCGGTCTCCTTGTACTCGGCCACCCAGTCCGGATAGGAACCGATGTCCGCGATGACGTCCATGACCGTCGAGGGATCGGCATCGATGTAGATGGTTTGCGCCGTTTTGTCCGCCACGTTGAAAATCTACCCTCCCCTGTTGAAACTCACGGCGCGTCCGAGGCCAACGGCGACACACCCACTGGACGCGTGGCCTCCAGCCGCTGCTTGACCTCGAATGCCATGTTCTTACCCGCGACCCGTCGCCGGTGGTTCATCTTCGCCAGATTCATCTTGGCCAGCTGCCAGGCCGCCACCCCCGCGGGCTCGGCGTGCAGGAAGTAGTGCAGGACGACGCCGTCGAGCACCGGCTCCAGCCACACCTCCATCGTGCCGACGAGCGCCCCGGTGACCGTCCAGCGGTGGCCCTTGTCGCCCCGGTCCTCCACGACCGTCAACCGCAGGTCGGGCCACCACCGACGCCAGCTCGCGGGATCGGCGATGTAGCGGCCGACCTCGGCGGGGTCAGCCGCGACGAACGTGTCGTCCGCGATCTGAATGCTGTTCATGGCATACCAGCTTCACATACGAACCTGGCCCTGATCCCGGCCGACTAGGGTGTATACGGCAAGAGCAGCCGGATCGAGAGGCCAGGATCGTGCGTGAGTTCAGTGTTCCCGCGTCCTTCACGGTGGACGAGCACGACAATGTCGTCAGCGCCGTGTTCGACCATGAGCGCGACGATCCCGACCATGTGATCTTCCGTCGCCTCGTCGACGGTTCCTGGACCGACGTGACGTGTAAGCAGGCGGCCGAACAGATCCGCGCCACCGCTCTCGGTCTGATCGCCAAGGGGGTGGCCCCGGGCGACCGGGTCGCGCTGCTGTCCGCGACCCGTTATGAGTGGCCCATCTTCGACCTGGCGATCCTGGCCGCCGGTGCGCGCACCGTGCCGATCTACGAGACCAACTCGGCCGAGCAGGTGAAGTTCGTGCTCGGGGACTCCGGTTCGGTTCTGGTGATCGCGGAGACCGACGCGCATGCGGGCAAGATCGAGCACCTCACGAACGAGCTCCCCGCGCTGCGCGGGGTGCTGCGGATCGAAGGCTCGGGCACACCCGCGCTCGACGAGCTCGCCGCGGCGGGTAAGTCGGTCGACCCCAAGCAGCTCGACGAGCGGTTGGCCGCCATCAAGGCCAGCGACCCGGCGACGTTCGTCTACACGTCCGGTACCACCGGCCAGCCGAAGGGATGCCAGCTCACCCATTCGAACCTGGTGCACGAGATCCGCGGCGCGAAGGAGTGTTTCCCGACGCTGCTCGACAAGGGCGAGCGCATGTTGGTGTTCCTGCCGCTGGCACACGTGCTCGCCCGTGCGATCACACTCGCGGCGTTCACCTACAAGGTCACCCTCGGCTTCACCAGCGACATCAAGAACCTGGTGCCGACGTTCGGGATATTCAAGCCGACGCTCGTGGTGTCGGTGCCGCGTGTGTTCGAAAAGGTGTACAACACCGCCGAGCAGAACGCCCGCAACGACGGCAAGGGCAGGATCTTCGACATCGCGGCCGAGACGGCCATCGAGTGGAGCAAGGCTCATGACACCGGCGGTCCGGGCCTGCTGCTGCGGGCCAAGCACGCCGTGTTCGACAAGCTCGTCTACGGCAAGTTGCGGGCGGCGCTGGGCGGTGAGTGTCGCGGAGCGATCTCCGGCGGCGCACCGCTGGGCGCGCGGCTCGGGCACTTCTACCGCGGCGTCGGCCTGACCATCTACGAGGGCTACGGCCTGACCGAGACCAGCGCCGCGATCACGGTCAACCGGATCGACGACATCAAGGTCGGTTCGGTCGGAAAGCTGTTGCCCGGCAACAGCATGCGCCTCAACGACGACGACGAGCTGCTGGTCAAGGGCGGCGTCGTGTTCGCCGGATACTGGAACAACGACGCGGAGACCAACGCGGTGTTCTCCGACGGCTGGTTCCACACCGGCGACCTCGGCGCGATCGACGAGGACGGCTTCCTGACCATCATCGGCCGCAAGAAGGAGATCATCGTCACCGCAGGCGGCAAGAACGTCGCACCGGCGATACTCGAGGACCGGTTGCGCGCACACCCGTTGATCAGCCAGGCGATGGCGGTGGGCGACGCCAAACCGTTCATCGGCGCGCTGATCACGATCGATCCCGAGGCGATCGAAGGGTGGAAGGAGCGCAACGGCAAGAGTGCCGGCGCTTCGGTAGGTGACCTGGCGACCGACCCCGACCTGATCTCGGAGATCGATCTGGCGGTCAAGGAGGCCAACCAGGCGGTGTCGAAGGCCGAGGCGATCCGCAAGTTCCGCATCTTGGCCGTCGACTTCACCGAGGACACCGGCGAGCTGACTCCGACGCTGAAGGTCAAGCGAAAAGTCGTGGCGCAGAAGTTCGCCGACGACATCGAGGCGATCTACACCGGATAGAGCAGGTTCGACAATCGCTTGGCCTGTGTATGCCACTGCCAGTTGTCGACCACCCAGCGTCTGCCCGCCGCACCCATCCGGACCGCACGGTCCGGGTCGGCAAGCAGGTCGCCGACAGCCGCCGCGATAGCGCCGACGTCCCAGCCGTCGACCACCACCCCGGTCTCGCCGTCGCGCACGGTCTCGGGCGCCCCGCCGGAGCGTCCGGCCACCACCGGGACACCGCACGCGGACGCCTCGAGGTAGACGATGCCCAGGCCCTCGACGTCCAGTCCGGCGCCGCGCGTGCGGCACGGCATCGCGAACACGTCGGCCATGGCGTGATGGGCGGGCAGCTCGTCGCCGGGAACGGCGTCGGTGAAGACGACGTGCTCGGCCACGCCGAAGCTGTCCGCCAGCTTATGCAGGGTGGACCGATAGGGTCCGCCGCCGACGATCACCAGCGCGGCGTCGGGCACGCGTTGCCGGATCGCCGGCATCGCCCGGATCAGCATGTCCTGCCCCTTACGTGGCACGAGGCGCGACAGACAGACGACGACGGGCCGGTTGCCGAGTCCGTAGCGCGCGCGCAGCTCGGCGCGGGCGACCTCGTCGGGGGTGAACCGGTCGGTGTCCACGCCCGGCGGCAGGTGTTCGAGCGCGGCGCGCGGCCCGAACGCCGACGCGAACCGGCGCCGGGTGTACTGACTGATGTAGGTGACCGCGTCTGTACCGGATCCGATGCGCCGCAGCGCGTTTCGGGCCAACGGCAACATCGACCACCCGACTTCGTGTCCGTGCGTGCTGGCGATCACCCTGCGGGCACCCGCGTCGCGGGCCAGTGGCGCCATCAGCGCCAGCGGGGCCGCGGCACCGAACCAAACCGTCTCCGCGGAGGTCTCCTCGACGAGGCGCCGCATCCGGCCGATCACCGACGGTTCGGGGAGCATGAGGGTGGTCGGATGCCGTACGACCCGGTACGGGGCGGCGCGGTCGAAGTCGTCGGAGCGCTTCCACTTCGGCGCGTACACCGTCAGCGCATGCTGCCCGTCGGCGACGAGGTGGTCGACCAGCTCCTGCAGGTAGGACTGGATGCCACCGCGGCGCGGTGGAAAGTCGTTGGTGACCAACAGAACCCGGCTCACGTCATCGGCTCGCCCACTGCCGCCACCCGGCGAGCACGGCGTCGAGGTCCGCCCCGAGGACGTCGCGCACCGCCGTGGCGACGTCGGGATGGCCCACAACGCACGCCCGTCGGTACAGCTCGAGCAGCGTGCCGGCGCCGTAGCGGTCGGCGACGAACCGGCTGAACCACCAGGCCCGGTCGTAGGCCTGGGAACGCGCAGGTCCGGCCAGCTCGGCGTCGGTGGGCAGCGCGAGGGTCAAGGAGCCCGGCTTCGTCGTGGCGGGCCGAGCGACGTAGTCCGCGACGCCCTCGGTCAGCCAGCGGGGCGCGTCCGGGGCGGTCGCGGCGCGAGACGCGTAGTGGAAAAGCTCGTGGCGCAAAACGATTCGCAGGGCGGCGTCGCCGAGATCCGCGGCTCCGGGCGCGAACATGATCCTCTCGTCGGTGGTGGTCGCCGCGGTGTGGGTGTCGCCGCCGCCGAGGGACGCGAACTGCGCGTCGGTGCCAGCGACCGCGATCACGACCTCACGCGGCCAGTCGGGGCCCCAGAACGCGGTGACCGCCTCCGAGGCGGCCTCCATCTCGGCCTCGAGCCGCGACTCCAACCCCTCGGTCCGCGGCCCACCCAGATTCATCAACCGGACCACCCGGCCGTCGCCGAGCGTGTGCGTGCGCGACGCCGCGGTTGGCGTAGTCAGCGATGCGGGCGTGGGAGGCGTGGCCACCATCGGGCCGGACGGCACCTCGGAGCGACCGATGAGCAACAGCGCGCAGATCAACTCGGCGAGCAACAGCGCGGCGAGTTTGGACCTGTTCCTCGCGTGCGCGGCACTGCGGCGGTCAGTAACGGCGGACGTTGTAGATCGGCGCATTGTCCACCGGAGCGACTCGCACCGGCGTGCCGTAGGTCGAGGCGTGCACCATCATTCCGTCACCGATGTAGATGCCGACGTGCGAGGCATCGGAGTAGTACGTCACCAGGTCGCCCGGCTGCATCTGATCCCGCGACACCGCCTGCCCGCCGTTGGCCAGGGCCTGGCTGGAGTGCGGCAGCGAGATGCCGGCCTGCTGGAACGACCACATCACCAGTCCGGAGCAGTCGAAGGCGTTGGGGCCGGATCCGCCCCAGGTGTACGGCGAGCCGATGCGGCTCAGCGCGGCCTGGATCACGGTCGCGGAATGGCCGCCCACCGGCGGTGCCATGTCGCCCGGCGGGATGGCGCCCGGCGCGGGTGGCGCGGCCAGCACCGCAGGGTCACCGCCGGGCGGCACCGGCGCGGGCGGCGGCACCGGAGGTCCGGGCGGGACGGCCGCCAGCGCCTCGCGCTGATGCGGCGTCAACGCCTCGTACTGCGACTTCACGACCGCCATCTGCACCTGCAGCCGGCTCTGCTTGGACTGCAGGTCGGCCCGCACAGCCGCGGCCTGTTCGGCGGCGGTCTTGGCCTCGGCAGCCGACTTCGCGGAGGCCTCCTCGGCCAGCGCAGCCTGTTTTCCGATCTCGCGGTAGCTCTTCATCTGCGCCGACATCTCGGCGGCCATCACGCGCTGGATGGACAACTGGTCGATCAGGCCCTGCGGTGAGTTCGCGGTCAGGATCGCGTCCAGACCATCGGTCCTGCCGCCCATGTATTGGGCCGCAGCAACCTTGTTGACGGCACCCTGGAAGTTTGCCAGCTCCTGCCGGGCCTTGTCGGCGGCCGCCTGGTCGGCGGCATGCTTGGCCTCGGCATCCCGCTGGATGGCCAGCTTGTTGTCGAGATCCAGCTGCGCCGAGTGCATCGCCTCGGTGGTCTGCTCGGCCTGTCGCGACAGCTCGTTGAGCTTCGCCAGCGCGTCGTCAGCCGGGTCGGCCTGCACACTGACCGCGAAGAGTCCTGCGAAGAAAGTGATACCGACTATCGCGCTAACCAAGGGGTGAAGAAACCCGCGAATGGTCACGCGCGTGCGGTGGAGCCTCAAGATTTTGCGTCCTTCAACATCCGGAACGAAGCCGTGTCGAACTGCCCTTAGGTCTCAGACAGGTTACGAAACGGCATCGGGGTTGTCCAACAGAAGACGCAAATTTAACAGTCAGCTCATATTTCGTTCGGCCGCCCGCCACGCCGCGTGTCGTCAGGCGACACCCGAACTCCCGTCCCGTCGGACCGGTACCAGCCGGAGCCGCGGTGCCAGGCCGACGTCGGCGAGCACCTCCAGCGCCCGGCGCTCGTCCTCCAACAAGGTGTCCGGTACGCCCAGCAGAACGCTCACGACGCAGTCCTGACATCCAGGCCCGCGAACCGCGCAGTCGTCGCAGTCGATCTTCACCGTGCCCACGAATGGCTCCTCTCGGTCGGTGCGGTCCGCACGCTATCGGGAGGCACCGACAAGTCCCGGCCGCGTGGCAACCCGAGACTGTCGGTGGTGTTTTCTACCGTCGACCCGTGAGCCAGCTCAGCTTCGCCGATGTCGATCGGCAGGCTGACGTCTCGTTACGCGACACCACGTTCGTCGTCGTCGACCTGGAGACCACCGGGGGACGCGCCAGCGGGGACAACCACGACTCGATCACCGAGATCGGTGCGGTCAAGGTGCGCGGCGGTGTGGTGCTCGGCGAGCTCGCGACACTGGTCGACCC
The DNA here is from genome assembly GCF_001668575.1 of Mycobacterium sp. 1164985.4. GTDB lineage: Bacteria > Actinomycetota > Actinomycetes > Mycobacteriales > Mycobacteriaceae > Mycobacterium. The sequence goes on along the minus strand of NZ_LZMD01000033.1, from coordinate 80,944 downwards.
GGGCCGCAGCATCCCGCCGCAGATCGTGGCGCTGACCGGGATCACCACCGCGATGGTGTGCAACGCGCCCAAGATCGAGTCGGTGTTGCCGGCGTTCCTCGAATTCTCCCGCGGCGCCGTGCTTGTCGCGCACAACGCCGGCTTCGACATCGGGTTCCTGCGGGCCGCCGCCGAACGGGCTCAGATCGCGTGGCCGAAGCCGCCGGTGCTGTGCACGGTCAAGCTCGCCCGGCGGGTGCTCACCCGCGACGAGGCGCCGAGTGTCCGGCTCTCCGCGCTGGCCCGGCTGTTCGGCGCGAGCACCACGCCGACGCACCGCGCCCTCGACGACGCGCGCGCCACTGTCGACGTCCTGCACGGGCTCATCGAGCGCGTGGGCAATCAGGGTGTGCACACCTACACCGACCTGCGGGGATATCTGCCCGACGTCACCCCGGCGCAGCGGCGCAACCGCCACCTGGCCACGGCGCTGCCCCACCGGCCGGGCGTCTACCTGTTCCGCGGGCCGGGCGCCGAGGTCCTCTACGTCGGCACCGCCGTCGACCTGCGACGCCGCGTCGGCCAGTACTTCAACGGCTCGGACTCGCGCACCCGCATCAAGGAGATGGCTTCGCTCGCCACGGCGGTCGACCACGTCGAGTGCGCACACGAGCTGGAGGCCGGGGTGCGCGAACTCCGCCTGCTGGCCGCGCACGCCCCGCCCTACAACCGGCGGTCGAAGTTCCCGCAGCGGTGGTGGTGGATCACGTTGACCGACGAGGCCTTTCCCCGTTTCTCGATCGTGCGCACCCCGAAGCACGACGCGGTGATCGGCCCGTTCCGCGTCCGCGCCGACGCGGTCGACACCGCCGCGCTCCTGGCCCGGTTCACCGGTGTCCGAACGTGCACCAAGAAGCTGAGGCGCACCGCGGTGCATGGTCCGGCCTGCCCCGAACGCGAGCTCTCACCCTGCCCGGCGCCACGCGATGCGAGCGCCGCCGAGTACGCCGGGACGGTCGCACAGGCCGCCGACCTGATGGCCGGCCGCGACAGCAGCGCCCTGGCCGCCGTGATGGCGCATATCGCGGACCTCGCCGACCGCGGCCGCTACGAGACCGCGGCGCGGGTGCGCGATCACGCCGCCGCCGCGATCGACGGGTTATGGCGCGGGCAGCGGCTGCGGGCGCTGGCCGCCGTCACCGAACTCGTGGCGGCGCGTCCCGACGGCAGCGGCGGTTGGCACCTCGCGGTGGTCCGCAACGGCCAGCTGGCGGCCGCGGGCAACGCCCCGCGTGGCGTCCCACCCATGCCGGTCGTCGACGCGATCTGCGCTGGGGCACAAGCGGTTCTGTCGTCGCCGGCGCCGTTGGGCGGCGCACTGGTCGAGGAGACCGCGCTGATCGCGCGGTGGCTGTACCAGCCCGGCGTGCGCATCGTTCGCGCAGACGACGGGTACTGCACGCCAGCACACGCGGCGGGCCGGTGGGCGGCCTGGGCCGCGTCGGCGCGCTCGGCCCGCGTCGCTGCCGAACAGATCGCCGGCTCAAGCCTGCTGACTGAACCGCACCCAACGCGCGAGGAGCTGTTCGGCCGCCCCGGAGTCGATGGCCTCGGCCGCTCTGGCCAGCCCGCTCTCCCAGGCGGGCAGCCATTTGGCGTCGCTGGCTAGCCCCGCGTGCGCCACCAAAGCGCCTGCGGCGTTGAGGATCACCGCGTCGCGCACCGCACCGGGTGCACCGCCGAACACCGCGCGCACCGACGCCGCGTTGGCCTCCGCGTCGCCGCCGACCAGTTCGGAGATCTCGGCGCGGGCGAACCCGAACGCGGCCGGGTCGAACTTCAGCCGCTCGACCGTGCCCGCCTGCACCCGCCAGATCGTGCTGGTCGTGGTGGTGGTGAGTTCGTCGAGACCGTCGTCGCCGTGCACCACCAACACACTCGACCCCCGGCTCGCGAACACGCCGGCCATCACCTCGGCCAGCTCGCCCCATGCGCACCCGACCAGCCCGGCCCGCGGCGATGCCGGATTCGTCAACGGGCCGAGCAGGTTGAAGACCGTCGGCACCCCGAGTTCGCGGCGCACCACACCCGCGTGCCGGTACGACGGGTGGAAGTGCGGCGCGAATGCGAACCCGATCCCGACCTCGGCGACGCTGCGCGCGACCTCGTCGGGTCCGAGGTCGATGCGCACCCCGAGCGCCTCGAGCGTGTCGGCTCCCCCGGAGAGCGACGACGCGGCGCGGTTCCCGTGCTTGATCACCGGCACCCCGGCGGCCGCGACGACGATCGCCGCCATCGTCGACAGATTCTGGGTGTTGGCGCCGTCCCCGCCGGTGCCCACCACGTCGACGGTCGCGGTGCCGATCACGTCTGTGGGAACCCGCCGCGCGTGTTTGAGCATCGTGTCGGCCAGTTCGGTCACCTCGGCCGACGTCGGGCGCTTCATCCGCATCGCCACCCCGAAACCGGCGATCTGAGCGGGCGTGGCCGCGCCAGTCATGATCTGATCCATCGCCCACGCCGCCTGCCCGATCTCGAGCGACTGGCCGGTGGTGAGCCGGCCCAGGATCCGGGGCCAGGCGAAGGGATCGGGTTTGTCCGTATGAGCCACCTCGCGATTATGACGAAACGCCGACCCGGGTGGAGATCGACAACTACAAAGCGTCATACTTGCTCCTGTGACGAGCGCTGTAGGGACCTCGGGAACCGCAATCACGTCGCGAGTACATTCGCTGAATCGGCCGAACATGGTCAGTGTCGGCACCATCGTCTGGCTGTCCAGCGAGCTGATGTTCTTTGCTGGCCTGTTCGCGATGTACTTCACCGCGCGTTCGCAATCGGGCGGCGAATGGCCGCCACCACCGACGGAGCTGAACCTCGCCCAGGCCGTGCCGGTCACCCTGGTGCTGATCGCGTCGTCGTTCACCTGCCAGATGGGTGTCTTCGCCGCCGAACGCGGCGACGTGTTCGGGCTTCGCCGCTGGTACGTCCTGACCTTCGCGATGGGCCTGTTCTTCGTCCTGGGTCAGGGCTACGAGTACATGCACCTGGTCCAGCACGGCACCACCATCTCCAGCAGCGCCTACGGCTCGGTGTTCTACCTGGCCACCGGCTTCCACGGCCTGCACGTGATCGGCGGACTCGTCGCGTTCCTCATCCTGCTGGCCCGAACCCGGATGAGTAAGTTCACTCCGGCTCAGGCCACCGCGGCGATCGTGGTGTCGTACTACTGGCACTTCGTCGACATCGTGTGGATCGCCTTGTTCGCCACCATTTACTTCGTCCGTTGATCGGCTCGCCGATGAGTCCGTTGACCGGCTCCTTTACCGGTCCGATGAGAAGGGGTTCGATGACCGACAAGTCGCGCCGTCGGCTACGCAGGCGCCTGTCAGGTGCTGTCCTGCTGCTGCTCGGACTGGGCGTCGCGGGCGGTCTGGCCGCCACCCTGACGCCCTCGCCGCAGGTCGCGGTAGCCGACGAATCGCAGTCGGCGCTGCTGCGCACCGGTAAGCAGTTGTTCGACACCTCATGCGTGACCTGCCACGGCGCCAACCTCCAGGGCGTGCCGGACCGCGGCCCCAGCCTCGTCGGCGTCGGCGAGGCTGCGGTCTACTTCCAGGTCTCCACCGGCCGCATGCCCGCGATGCGCGGCGAGGCCCAGGCTCCACGGAAGGCGCCGGTGTTCGATGAGGCCCAGACCGACGCGCTCGGGGCCTATGTTCAGGCCAACGGCGGCGGCCCCGTCGTCCCGCGTGACGCAAATGGCGGGGTCGCGCAGGAGTCCCTGCTCGGCGACAACGTCGCCCGCGGCGGCGACTTGTTCCGGTTGAACTGCGCATCGTGCCACAACTTCACCGGTAAGGGCGGCGCCTTGTCGTCGGGTAAGTACGCGCCCGACCTTGGAGAAGCCAACCCCGCGCAGATCTACACCGCGATGCTCACTGGTCCTCAGAACATGCCCAAGTTCTCGGACCGACAGCTGACACCGGACGAGAAGCGCGACATCGTCGCCTACGTCCGCGAATCGGCGGAGACTCCCAGCTACGGCGGCTACGGCCTCGGCGGGTTCGGCCCGGCGCCCGAGGGTATGGCGGCCTGGATCATCGGCATGGTGGCCGTCATAGTCGCGGCCCTGTGGATCGGAGCGCGAGCATGAGCGAGCCGGGTAACGGCGCAGGCGACACCCCCAAGGGCACGGATGCCCCAGGCCACGGCGGCGTGCCGGGTCAGCCGACCGATGCCGAACTGGCGGCGATGTCGCGTGAGGAGCTAGTCGAACTCGGCGGCAGACTCGACGGCGTCGAAACCGTCTACAAGGAAGACCGGTGGCCGGTTCCCGGCACCAAGGCCGAGAAGCGTGCCGGCCGTGTGGTGTCGTACTGGCTTATGCTGGGCGGTTTTTCGGGCCTGGCATTGCTGCTGGTGTTCTTGTTCTGGCCGTGGGAGTATCAGCCGCCCGGCTCCGAGGGCGAGTTCCTGTTCAGCCTGACCACTCCCTTGTATGGGTTGACCTTCGGCCTCTCGATCCTCGCCATCGGCATCGGCGCGGTGCTGTATCAGAAGAAGTTCATCCCGCAAGAGATCTCGATCCAGGAGCGCCACGACGGCGCATCCCCCGAAATCCAGCGCAGGACGGTGGCGGCGAACCTGACCGATGCGCTGGAGGGTTCGGGGATCAAGCGCCGCAAGCTCGTCGGCCTCTCGCTGGGCATCGGGCTCGGCGCGTTCGGCCTCGGCACGTTGGTGGCCTTCGCGGGCGGGCTGATCAAGAACCCGTGGAAGCCGGTGGTGCAGACGGCCGACGGTAAAAAGGCGGTGTTGTGGACGTCCGGTTGGACCCCGCGGTTCGAGGGCGAAACCATCTACCTTGCGCGTTCCACCGGAAGCGGCACGTTCATCAAGATGCGGCCCGAGGACATCGACGCCGGCGGCATGGAAACGGTGTTCCCGTGGCGGGAGTCCGACGGTGACGGCACCACGACGGAGTCCCACCACCGCCTCGCGGAGATCGCGATGGGCGTGCGGAACCCGGTCATGCTGATCCGGATCAAGTCGCAGGACATGCCCCGCGTGGTCAAGCGCAAGGGCCAGGAGAGCTTCAACTTCGGCGACCTGTTCGCCTACACCAAGGTCTGCTCTCACCTGGGCTGTCCCTCATCGCTTTACGAGCAGCAGTCGTATCGCATCCTCTGCCCGTGCCACCAGTCGCAGTTCGACGCGTTGCACTTCGCTAAACCCATATTCGGCCCGGCTGCGCGCGCGTTGGCGCAGCTGCCCATCACCATCGACCAGGACGGGTATCTCGTCGCCAACGGCGACTTCATCGAACCCGTCGGGCCGGCCTTCTGGGAACGGAAAACAGCATGAGTCCGAAATTGCCGAAACCGCCGAACGTCGCCGAAATCGCGGCCCACCAAGGGAATGCGATCGACTCGCGCTACCACCCGTCCGCGGCGGTGCGACGCCAACTGAACAAGGTGTTCCCGACCCACTGGTCCTTCCTGTTGGGCGAGATCGCGTTGTACAGCTTCATCGTCCTGCTGATCACGGGCGTGTACCTGACGCTCTTCTTCGACCCGTCGATGGCCGAGGTGACCTACAACGGTGTCTACCAACCGCTGCGCGGTGTGGAGATGTCGAAGGCCTACGCGTCGACGCTCGACATCAGCTTCGAGGTCCGTGGCGGGCTGTTCGTCCGTCAGATCCACCACTGGGCAGCGCTGCTGTTCGCGGCGGCGATCATGGTCCACCTGGCACGCATCTTCTTCACCGGCGCCTTCCGGCGGCCGCGCGAGGCGAACTGGGTGATCGGGGCCCTGCTGCTGATCCTGGCGATGTTCGAGGGCTACTTCGGCTACTCGCTGCCCGACGACCTGCTCTCCGGCATCGGGCTGCGGGCCGCGCTGTCGTCGATCTCGCTCGGCATGCCGGTGATCGGCACCTGGTTGCACTGGGCGCTGTTCGGTGGCGACTTCCCGTGCGGCGGAGTCGGATACATGTGCAGCGAGGACGGATACTGGATTCCCAGGATGTACGCGCTGCACATCCTGCTGATCCCCGGAATCATGTTGGCGCTGATCGGGCTTCACCTGGCCCTGGTGTGGTTCCAGAAGCACACCCAGTTCCCCGGCCCGGGCCGCACCGAGACCAACGTCGTCGGCGTGCGCGTCATGCCGGTGTTCGCGGTCAAGTCGGGCGCGTTCTTCGCGATGACGGTCGGCATCCTCGGCCTGATGGGTGGTCTGCTGACGATCAATCCGGTCTGGAACCTCGGGCCCTACAAGCCATCTCAGGTGTCGGCGGGTAGCCAGCCGGACTTCTACATGATGTGGACCGAGGGTGTGGCGCGTATCTTCCCGCCGTGGGAGCTCTACCTCGGCAACTACACCGTGCCGGCCTCGACGTGGGTGGCGCTGTTCATGGGGCTGGTGTTCATGCTGCTGATCGCCTACCCGTACCTCGAGAAGAAGCTCACCGGCGACGACGCGCATCACAACCTGCTGCAGCGTCCGCGTGACGCTCCGGTGCGAACCGCTTTGGGCGCGGCCGCGATCTCGCTGTACATGCTGTTCACGCTGTGCGCGATGAACGACATCATCGCGCTCAAGTTCCACATCTCGCTCAACGCTACGACGTGGATCGGCCGCATCGGCATGGTGGTGCTGCCCGCGATCGTGTACTACATCGCCTACCGGTGGGCCATCGGCCTGCAGCGCAGCGACCGCGAGGTGCTCGAACACGGCATCGAGACCGGAATCATCAAACGGCTGCCGCACGGTGCCTACATCGAGCTGCACCAACCCCTGGGGCCGGTGGACGAGCACGGCCACCCGATTCCGTTGGAGTACCAGGGCGCTGCCCTGCCGAAGCGGATGAACAAGCTGGGCTCCGCGGGAGCGCCGGGTACCGGTGGCTTCCTGTCGGCCGATCCGATCGAGGAGCACGAGGCGCTCGCCGCCGCGCTGCACGCCGGCGAGCGCAGGGCGCTCACCGCGCTGGCCGAGCACCAGGCGCGCACCGGCTCGTCGAACGGGCACGGCTCACGCGATGGGGATTCGTCCAACGGCCATCACTGAGAGGCCGTTCGCGCAACAAACGAAGAAGGACTACGCGCCCTGCTGATCGAGCAGGGCGCGTAGTTCTTTGAGGTAGAACCACGGCACGACCGGCATGGCGAGCGTTACCAGAGCGGTCAGCACGTAGAAGACCCACGCGGCGACATCGCTGTCGATCGCCATCAGGTAGGTCGCGATTCCGATGGCGACCATGGCAATGCCGATCGCGCACGCGATGACCGTCGCGCAGCGCAGCCAGAGCAGGTCGACCGCCGCCGACGCCGGTTCCGCCGCCTCAAGCGTGCGCTGCTGGCGCGGCGCGGCGTACGGCAGCTTCTCGGTGGCAGGCGTCGGATCCACCCCCGGCGCCCGAACCGCGGCCGCCGGGGCGGATCCGGTGCCCTGCGGCTGCGGCGCCTCGGCCAGCGCCTCGCGCCGGGCCCGCAACAACAGCGGGACCGCTCCGACGATCACCACCGCGGAGATCCCGATGATGGTGTAGAGCAGCCACGGCGTCCCGGCGTCGGCCGAGAAGTCGGCGTGCCCCCTCCCGAGGTCCACCAATGCCACCGTCGCGGCGACTCCGGTGCCGAGCGCGACCAGCCAGATCGCCGCGCACGAGGCGAGCAGGATGCGGTCGGTGCGGTCGAGTTCGCTGGGATCCAACGTGGGGGTCAACCGCGAGCGCCCCGACGCGTCGGTTTCGTAAGTCATCAGCAGCTGGTCTGTGCGGCGTTGTTGGTGTTCGAGGACAGCACGGTCCCGTCACTCGTCGTGATCGAGCAGTTGAGCCGGCTCACCAAAAACAGGCTCGACGCCTGCACCGACCCGACCTCGGACTGCGAGATCGGCGTGACGGTCAGCGACCACGGGATGTACACGTTGCGCTGCGTCCGGCTGCGTCCCGACGCGTCGATGTAGGTCACGGTGATGATGTCTCCCGGTGCTTTGGTTCCGGTCACCGAATAGGTGACCTGTCGGGGGCCCGAGCGCGTCGTGGTGGGCGGCGGCGGCGCCGCGGGTGCAGTGTTCTCCGGCGCCGGCGGTGGCGGCGGTTCGGCGGGTGCGGGCGCCGGAGGCGGTGGTGGCGGCTCCTCGGTCACCGTCACCGTTTCCGGCGGCGGTGGCGGCGGCTCCTCGCTCGTCGGCGGCGGAGGCGGTGGCGGCGTCGTCGTGGTGATCTCGTCCTGCACAGGGGGCGCCACGGTCGTGGTGGAGGTCTCCGGTGTGGCGAGGTTGTCGGTGTCGGTGCGGGTCACCAGCACCGAGACGGACGCCACCAGGGCGATGGCCGCGATGATCGCCGCCACGCCGACGACCCACGGCCACCGGGGCGGCGCGGGCTGGTCGACGGCGTCGGCCGGTTCGTAGTGGTCGTAGTCGTACAGCGAGGAGTCGGCCGGCACATAGGGGCCCGCGGTGAAATGCTCCGACTCCGGCGCCGAGTACGCCCGCGAGTGCAACTCGGTTTCGCTGGTGTCCGGCGCGGATTCGTCGCCGACGATGTGGTCCGGTTCGGAACCTGGCTCCTGGCCCGTCAAGTCCGAACCTTCGTCATCCGGGGGATTCGGCCCGCTCATCTACGCCTATCCTTCTCGACTACTCCACCGGCGCCTACAGCGCATCGCCGGCTCGGCCGGCGCGGTCCGATTGCCCGCGCGGCCAGCGCGGCTGACCGTGCCTCGGCAACATTACCCAACGGCGTCACCGCGGGTGATGACCCGGCACGGTTGCCGCGCGAAGTGGTGGCTCGATTGTGACCTTGCGCCGCGGCGCCGACCGGCAAGGTGGACGGCCCGGCCGGTCAGTGCTTCTCGGGGCCGGTGTAGTACTCGAACGTCAGGGCCGCGACCGTCGTGATCACGAAGCAGCCACCGGCCACGATGAGCCACGGCAGCCAGATCGCCACGCCGACGGCAGTGACCGACACCGACAACGCGATGAAGATCGGCCACCAGCTGTGCGGGCTGAAGAAGCCCAGCTCGCCGGCGCCGTCGCTGATCTCGGCGTCCTCATAGTCCTCGGGCCGCGTATCGAGGCGCCGCGCCACGAACCGGAAGAACGTGCCGGTGATAAGGGTCAGGCCGGCGGTGAGCACCAGCGCCGTCGTGCCTGCCCACTCGATGCCGCCGTACTGGAACATCGCCGTCAGCACCGCGTAGACCACCGCGGCGAGGATGAAGAACGCGGTCAGGAACTCGAACAGCCGGGCTTCGATATGCATGTGGTGTCCCTACTTGCTGGCCTGCGTGAGTTGGGGTGCCTGTTCGCCGCGGCGGGTGTCGAACGGCTTCGTGGTGACCGCGGTCGGTGACTGGTTGATCGCCTGCAGCGCTTCGGCGTTCGTCTTACCGTCGATGCGCTGCTGTAGGTACGCCTTGAAGTCGTTGGGCTCCACCACACGCAGCTCGAAGTTCATCATCGCGTGGTAGGTGCCGCACATCTCGGTGCAGCGCCCGACGAACGCGCCGGTCTGGTTGATCTCGCTGATCTGGAACGTGTTGTCGGAGTTGTTGGCCTCCGGGTTCGGCAACACGTCGCGCTTGAACAGAAACTCCGGCACCCAGAATCCGTGGATGACGTCCGCCGAGGCGATCTGGAACTGGATGCGCTTGCCGGACGGCACCACGAGCACCGGGATCTCCGAGGACGTGCCGAGCGTCTCGACCTTGTCGAAGGCCAGGTACGAGCGGTCCTGCGGGTGCTTGCCGGCGATCACGCCGAATTCGCTGCCGTGTGAACCCTCTTCACCACCGTGCTCGCCCTGCAGCCCCTCCGGGCCGGACGCCACCGCGGCCGCACGCTCCGGGTCGGCCCCGTCGTAGGTGAAGGTGCCGTCGGAGAAGTCGACCTTGTTGTAGCCGAACTTCCAGTTCCACTGGAAGGCGGTGACATCGACGACGACCTCCGGGTTCGGCTCCTCGTGCAGGAGCTTCTCCTGCACCACCACGGTGAAGTAAAAGAGCACCGAGATGATCAGGAAGGGGACGACCGTCAGAACCAGCTCCAGCGGCATGTTGTAGCCGAACTGGCGCGGCAACTCGGTGTCGGTCTTCTTGGCCCGGTGGAACGCCGAGGTCCAGAAGATCAGACCCCACACGATCGCGCCCACGACGAGCGAGGCGATCACGGAACCGATCCACAGTTCGCGGTTGACGTGCGCTTCGGGCGTGATGCCCTTCGGCCATCCCAGGCCCAGCACCTCCGACCAGCTGCAGCCGCTGAGCAGCAACGCTGTAGCACCCAGGACGACTGCCAGCGACGCGGTTCGCGCCACCGCCTTCAGCCCGCGAGGTGTCACGTTGGAGCCTCCTAGAAGTCAGTGACGCGCGACCGCGGTGCGGTCGTTTTCTGGAGCGAATACTACGCAGCGTAGACCACGCCCGGGTGGCGGTCTCAACACACCTCGCGATTAGGCATACTGGCGCCGTGTGCGGACTGCTGGCCCTGTTGCGTGACCCGTCCGCTGACGTCTCCCCCGCGCTGATCGACGCGGTGTCGGGCGCGTCGCACCTGATGCGCCACCGCGGCCCCGACGAGCCCGGGACCTGGTCAGATGACCGCGTCGTGCTCGGGTTCAACCGACTCTCGATCATCGACATCGCGCACAGCCACCAACCGCTGCGGTGGGGACCTCCGGAGACGCCGGGCCGCTACGTGCTGGTGTTCAACGGCGAGATCTACAACTACCTCGAGTTGCGCGAGGAACTGACCGCCCGCCACGGCGTGGCGTTCAACACAGACGGTGACGGCGAGACGATCATCGCGGCGTACCACCACTGGGGCACCGATGCGCTGACCCGGCTGCGCGGCATGTTCGCGTTCGCGCTGTGGGACACCGTGAGCGGCGAGCTGTTCTGCGCCCGCGACCCGTTCGGCATCAAACCGCTGTATCTGGCCAGCGGTCCCGGCGGCACGGCGGTGGGCAGCGAGAAGAAGTGCCTCCTCGACCTCGCCGACGAGCTCGGCCTGGACCTCGGCATCGACCAGCGCGCCGTGCAGCACTACACGGTGCTGCAGTACGTGCCTGAACCGGAAACGCTGCAGGTCGGCATCCGGCGGCTGGAGTCGGGTAGCTACGCCCGCATCCGTGCGGGGGCGGACGCCGAGGTGACGCGCTACTTCCATCCACGGTTCTCCGCGGTGCCGTTCGTGGCGGGCAAAGAGTCCGAACGCTACGACGAGATCACCGCCGTGCTCGAGGATTCGGTCGCCAAGCACATGCGCGCCGATGTGACCGTTGGCGCTTTTCTGTCCGGCGGCATCGACTCGACCGCGATCGCCGCGCTGGCCATGCGCCACAACCCGCGGCTGATCACGTTCACCACGGGCTTCGAGCGCGAGGGCTTCTCCGAGGTCGACGTCGCGGTGGCCTCTGCCGAGGCGATCGGCGCCCGGCACGTGGCCAAGGTCGTCAGCCAGGCCGAGTTCGTTGCCGCGCTTCCCGAGATCGTCTGGTATCTCGACGAACCGGTCGCCGACCCCGCGCTGGTGCCGCTGTTCTTCATCGCCCGCGAGGCGCGCAAACACGTCAAGGTGGTGCTCTCGGGCGAGGGCGCCGACGAACTGTTCGGCGGCTACACCATCTATCGGGAACCGTTGTCGCTCAAACCGTTCGAATACCTGCCGCGCCCGCTGCGCCGGTCGCTCGGGCGAGCGTCGCGACCGCTGCCGGAGGGGATGCGGGGCAAGAGCCTGCTGCACCGTGGTTCGCTCACGCTCGAGGAGCGCTACTACGGCAACGCGCGCAGCTTCTCCGACGAGCAACTGCGCGCGGTGCTGCCCGGTTTCCGCCAGGAGTGGACGCACACCGACGTGACGGCGCCGGTGTACGCCGCGTCGCAGGGCTGGGACCCGGTTGCGCGCATGCAGCACATCGACCTGTTCACCTGGCTGCGCGGCGACATCCTGGTCAAGGCCGACAAGATGACGATGGCCAACTCGCTGGAACTGCGGGTGCCGTTCCTGGACCCCGAAGTTTTCGCCGTCGCCTCACGCCTCCCGTATGACCAGAAGATCACCAGGGCAACAACGAAATTCGCGTTACGACGGGCGTTGGAGCCGATCGTTCCCGAGCATGTGCTGAACCGACCGAAGCTGGGCTTCCCGGTGCCGATCCGGCACTGGCTGCGGGCGGGAGAGCTGCTGGACTGGGCGCACTCGATGGTGAACTCGTCGCAGGCGGGAGATCTGGTCGACCTCGCCGCGGTGCGCACCATGCTCGAGGAACACCGCAGCGGCACAAGCGATCACAGCCGCCGGCTGTGGACCGTCTTGATCTTCATGCTGTGGCACGCGATCTTCGTCGAACGCAGCATCACCCCGCAGATCGGCGAGCCGACCTACCCGGTGCAGCTCTGACTCGAGCGCTGCTCCTATTTGAGAGCAGACGCGATCTCCGCCGCCGCTTCGTCGCCGTAGGCGTCGCCCAGTCGCTGAATCGCTTCTTCGCGGTTCCAGCTCCACTCCTGCGGGCCGGGCGCCTCGAACACGAGCACGGCCACCAGCGAGGCGAGCTGCGCCGAGCGCTCCAGGCTCAGCCCGGCGCTGCGCCCGGTCAGGAAACCGGCCCGGAACGCGTCCCCGATGCCGGTCGGGTCGGCCTGGTGCTTCTCGGGAACCACGCCGACGTGGATGAAGGTGCCGTCGGAGCTGACCAGGTCGACACCCTTGGGACCGAGTGTGGTGACGCGCAGCCCGATCTGGCTCATCACCTGGGCCTCGCTCCAGCCGGACTTCTGCAGCAGCAGGTCCCATTCGTAGTCGTTGGTGAACAGGTAGGTGGCACCGTCGATCAGCTTGCGGATCTCCTCCCCCGAGAGCCGCGCCAGCTGCTGAGACGGATCGGCGGCGAAGGCCAGCCCAAGCTTGCGGCACTCCTCGGTGTGCAGGAACATCGCCTCGGGGTCGTTGGCGCCGACGATCACCAGTTCCGGCGTCCCGATTCGCTTCGTCAGGTCCGCCAGGGAGATGTTGCGCGCCTCTGACATCGCACCCGGATAGAACGACGCGATCTGCGCCATCGCCTCGTCGGTGGTGCAGACGAACCGCGCGGTGTAGGCGCTGTCGGAGACCAGCACGCCCTCGGTGTCGACGCCGACGGCCTCCAGCCAGCTGCGATAGTCGTCGAAATCGCGGCCGACGGCGCCAACGAGCGCAACGTCGCCGCCGAGCACGCCGATCGCGAACGCCATGTTGCCCGCGACGCCGCCGCGGTGCACGACGAGATCGTCGACCAGGAAGCTGAGCGAGACTTTCTGCAGGTGATCGGGCAACAGTTGTTCGGAGAACTTCCCGGGGAACCGCATCAGATGGTCGGTTGCAATCGATCCGGTCACCGCAATAGTCACGAACTACACCCTTCATTTGTTAAGTCGCCTAGGTAATTCTAGTGCGCTAACCTGCGTACAAAAGGCAGGCCCGCCTCCTAAGCAGCACTGTAGACAGGCACGTTCCTACGCATATCTCGGGGAGCAAATCTATGACCGGTCCGTACCCGCCCGAATACGGCGCTGGACCGACCGGCCCGCAAATGTATCCGCAATCACTTCCGTACCCGGAAAGTGTGCCGTCGGCCTACCCGGGAATGCTGCCGCCGCCGGTGCCGTACCGGAAAAAGAGGCGGTGGCCGGTCGTTCTGGGAGCGGTGGTGGCACTCGCGTTGGTCGCGGCCATCGTCGCGATCATTGCCAGGTCGGGCGGCGACGACGACGCCACGGGTTCGAGTGCGCTGAGCGACTCGTCGGCCAGGGCCGCCATCCAGGACTATCTGGACGCGCTGACCAACGGCGACGACGAGACCGTAGCCCGGCACACCCTGTGCGGGCTGTTCGATGCGGTGAAGGAGAAGCGCTCCGATCTGGCGCTGGCGCGCCTGTCCGGCGACGCCTTCCGCAAGCAGTACCGGCAGGCCGAGGTCACGTCGATCGACAAGATCGTGCAGCCCTCACCCCACCAGGCGCAGGTGTTGTTCACGATGCGGGTGACACCGGCCGGATCGCGGCGCAATCAGAGCGACACCCGCGAACAGCAGGCCGTCGCTCAGCTGTTGGCGCACGACAACGAGATCTTGGTGTGTTCCTACCTGCCGCGCACGTCGGGGCAGTACTGAGCGGCTGCGATCAGCCGCGGATCAGTTGAACGAGTCGCCGCAGGCGCACGATCCCGTGGCGTTGGGATTGTCGATGGTGAAACCCTGCTTCTCGATGGTGTCGACGAAGTCGATGGTCGCGCCCTGCACATACGGCGCGCTCATCCGGTCCACCGTCAGGTTCACGCCGCCGAACTCCGCGGTCAGGTCGCCGTCCAGCGACCGGTCATCGAAGAACAGGTTGTAGCGCAATCCAGCGCACCCACCCGGCTGCACGGCGATGCGCAGGGCGAGGTCGTCGCGGCCCTCCTGGTCCAGCAACGCCTTGGCCTTGGCGGCAGCAGCATCGGTCAGGATCACACCGTGGGTGGCGGTTGCCGTGCCCGGGGTTCCTGCCGACTCTTCCTGAACTGTCATTACGTCTCCTGTAGGCCTCATTGTCGTGGCGCGTACTGAATCAACGGTACCTCCTTTCGACGCTATTCCCGAGTTTGTCCCCAGGCCGCCGACGCCCAACGGCGCGGAAGTAACCTGGCAGGCGTGAACCTGCTGGGCCGCAAGAAAGACGACAAACCGAACGCCGACGCATCGGATGCCGATGTGGCGGAGAACACGGATACGGAGGCGCAGTCCGCCCGGCCCGGCGGCACCACCCCACCCAAGGGCAGGCCGACGCCCAAGCGCGACCAGGCCGCCCGCAAGCGCGGACCGGTGGCGCCGGCCCCGATGACGGCGGCCGAGGCGCGTCGCCGCCGCAAAGAGATGCGCAACAAGATGAGCCGCGAGGAGCGGCGCGAGGAGAAGGCGGCCCGTCGCGAGCAGATGAACGAACGCCGCGACCGGATGATGGCCGGCGAAGAGGCCTACCTGCTCCCCCGCGACAAGGGTCCGGTGCGCCGTTACGTCCGCGACGTGGTCGACGCCCGCCGCAACGTGCTCGGGCTGTTCATGCCCTCGGCCCTCGGTCTGATCTTCGTGATGCTCGCGGTGCCCTCGGTCCAGGTCCAGCGGCTGATCTCGCCCTTGATGCTCGTACTGGTGCTGATCATGGTGATCGACGGCTTCATCCTCGGTCGACGGGTCAACAAGCTGGTCGACGAGAAGTTCCCCGACAACACCGAAGGCGGCTGGAAGCTCGGCTTCTACGCGGCCAGTCGCGCGTCGCAGCTGCGGCGCATGCGCGCACCGCGCCCGCAGGTGAACCGCGGCGAAAAGGTCACCTGAACCCGGTGCGCACCCTGGTGCTCGGCGGCATCCGGTCGGGTAAGTCGCAGTGGGCCGAAACCACACTCGCCGCCGAGGCGGCCGACGCGCAGCCGATGCGCTATCTCGCGACCGGTCCCTCGCCCGCCGGTGATCCCGAGTGGGCGGCCCGGGTGACGGCACACCGAGAGCGTCGCCAGGATCGCTGGGAGACCGTCGAAACCACCGATGTCGCAACGCAATTGCGCACCCAGCCGATCGCTACCCTGGTCGACGACATCGGCTCGTGGCTGACCGCGGCGATGGACCGATCGGATGCGTGGACGGGCGGCTCGATCGCCGTCGACGTCGATGACCTGCTCGGCGCCGTCGACGGGTTTCCGGCTCCGCTGGCGCTGGTCAGCCCCGAGGTGGGGTTGACCGTCGTGCCCGCGACGGAGGCCGGCCGCAGGTTCGCCGACGAGCTGGGCACGCTCAACCAGCGGCTCGCCGCGCTCTGCGACCGGGTGGTTCTCGTCGTCGCCGGCCAACCGCTCGCGGTCAAGGAGCCGGCGTGACGGACTTCCCGCCCGTCCAGCCGCCGGACGCGGAGGCGGCCGCCGCGGCGCGGGCGCGGCAGGACCGGCTCACGAAGCCGAAGGGATCGCTGGGCAGGCTGGAGGACCTCTCCGTGTGGATCGCCTCGTGTCAGGGCGCGTGCCCGCCGCGGCCGGTGCAGCGACCCCGGGTCGTGGTCTTCGCCGGCGACCACGGCGTCGCCAAGGCGGGCGTATCGGCCTATCCGGCCGACGTCACCGCGCAGATGGTCGCCAACTTCGACGCCGGCGGCGCCGCGATCAACGTGCTGGCCGAGGCCGCGGGCGCGACCGTGCGCGTCGTCGACATCGCCGTCGACACCGACGAGCCGCACTCACCGGCGATCGGTGCGCACAAGGTGCGCCGCGGCAGCGGCAACATCGCGGTCGAGGATGCGTTGAGCCCCGACGAAGTCGTAGCCGCGCTGGAGGCCGGCCGCCGCATCGTCGACAACGAGGTCGACTCCGGCGTCGACCTGTTGATCGCGGGCGATATGGGCATCGGGAACACCACTCCCGCAACGACTTTGATCGCGGCTCTCACCGACACAGAGCCGGTCGCGATCGTGGGGCGCGGGACTGGCGTCGACGACGCGGGCTGGGCGCGCAAGACCGCCGCCGTCCGCGACGCGCTGTATAGGTGCCGGGACAGCCGCACCGATCCCGTTGCGCTGCTGAGGATCTGCGGCGGAGCGGATATCGCGGCGATGACGGGGTTCTGTGCCCAGGCGGCGGTGCGGCGGACGCCGGTGCTGCTCGATGGTCTGGTGGTGAGTGCGGCCGCGCTGCTGGCCGAACGCCTCGTGCCGGGTGCCCGCCAGTGGTGGCAGGCCGGGCACCTGTCCACCGAACCCGCTCACGAGGTGGCACTGCACCGGCTGGGGCTCGAGCCGATCCTCGACATGCGCATGCGCCTCGGCGAAGGCACCGGCGCCGCTGTCGCGCTGTCGGTCGTGCGGGCCGCGGTCGGAGCGCTGACGTCGATGGCGACGTTCGACGAGGCGGGCGTCACGTCCGAGGATCGCTAGCTCGTGATCCGTTCACTTGCAGGGGCTTTCGCGTTCGGCACCGTGGTACCGGTGCGCAGCACGACTGCGATCGGGCGCGGCGCGCTGACGGCGTTGCCGGTGGCGGGCGCGGTGCTCGGCGGGCTGGCCGCGGCTGTGGTGTGGGCGGCGTCGTGGGCATTCGGGGCGGGCCCGCTGGCCGGGGTACTCGCGGTGGCGGTCATCGTGGGTGCGACCCGCGGCTTGCATATCGACGGGTTGGCCGACACGGCCGACGGCCTGGGGTGTTACGGCCCCCCACAGCGCGCCCTCGAGGTGATGCGCGACGGCTCCGCAGGCCCGTTCGGAGTCGCCGCGGTGGTGTTTGCGCTCCTGGTGCAGGCCTTGACGTTCGCCGGGCTGTCTACCGCCGGGCTGGTGGTCGCGGTCATGGCGGGCCGCGTCGCCGCGGTCCTGGCCTGCCGCAGGGGTGTGCCCGCAGCACAGGGAAGCGCGCTGGGCGCGCGGGTCGCGGGCACACAGCCGGTGGCGGTGGCCGGCGCGTGGATCGTCGCGGTCGCCGGGCTCGCCGTCCTCGCGGGTCCGCGGCCCTGGCAGGGGCCGCTGGCGGTCGCCGCGGGCCTGGTGTGCGGCGCGCTGTTGGTGGCGCACTGTGTGCGACGCTTCGGCGGCATCACCGGCGACGTGCTCGGCGCCGCGATCGAAGTGACGATGACGGTCACGGCGCTGGGGCTCGCGATCCGCTGAGCCGCGCCGGACTCCAAGAAGTCGCCAAGAATCCGCCAAGGACGGCGTCGGAGCCTTTCGGTACCGCAAGGAACCCTCCATCGAAAGGAAGCCCGACATGTTCGATCTGAGCCGCATCACCATTGCCGCCGCCGTGGGCGCGCTGGGCATCGCAGCCGTCGTGACCGCAGGCGCCGCCGCGGCCAACACCGTCGACGACACGTTCATCGATGTCCTCAGCCGGCAGGGCATCCAGCCACCGTCGGACTCCGAGGCGATCAGCGTCGCGCACGACGCCTGCGCTGTGATCGACGGGGGCGGCGACCTCGCGGCCGCCGTGGACGCGGTCTCCGGTACCACTAAGCTGGATTTCGAGGATACGGCGTTCTTCGTCGGCGCCTCGATCGCGTCCTACTGCCCCGAGCACGAGAGCCTGATCGGCTGACGTGCGGTGCGGGTGGCCCGGCTCAGCCGAGTCGGGCCATCCAGCCGTGCGTATCGGCGAAGGTGCCGCGCTGAATACCGGTCAATGTGTCGCGCAGCGCCATCGTGATCTCCCCCGGCCCGCCGTCGGCGATGCTGAACTCGCCCTCGGCGTGCTTGACCGTGCCGACGGGCGTGATGACGGCGGCCGTTCCGCACGCGAACACCTCGGTGATCTCGCCGGCGGCCGCCTTCTTCTGCCACTCGTCGACGTCGATCTTGCGTTCCTCGACCGCGAAGCCCGCGTCGGATGCCAACTGCAGCAACGAATCCCGCGTGACCCCGGGCAGAATGGAGCCACTCAGCTCGGGCGTGACCAGCCGTGCCGATCCACCGCTGCCGAATACGAAGAACAGGTTCATCCCGCCCATTTCCTCGACGAAGCGGCGCTCGGCGGCGTCCAACCACACCACCTGGTCGCAGTCGTTGTCCGCGGCCTGGGCCTGCGCGAGCAGCGAAGCGGCGTAGTTACCGCCGAATTTGGCGGCGCCGGTCCCACCCGGGCAGGCGCGCACGTACTCGGAGGACAGCCACACGCTGACCGGCTTGATGCCGCCCTTGAAGTAGGCGCCCGCGGGCGAACCGATGACCATGTAGCGGTACTGCGTCGCCGGCCGCACACCCAGTCCGGGCTCGGTGGCGAACACGAACGGCCGCAGATACAGCGACTCCTCGCCCCCGGCGGGCGGCACCCACTGCTCGTCGACGGCGATGAGCTGGCGCAGCGACTCGATGAAAACGTCCTCGGGAAGCTCCGGAATCGCGAGCCGGCGCGCCGAGGACCTCAGCCGGCGCGCGTTGGCCTCCGGCCGGAAGCTCACCACCGAACCGTCCGCCCACCGGTAGGCCTTGAGGCCCTCGAAGATTTCCTGCGCGTAGTGCAGCACGATCGCCGACGGATCGAGTTCGATCGGGCCGTACGGGATCACGCGCGCGTTGTGCCAACCCTCGCCCTCGGCCCCGTCCTTGTGCCAGTCGATCGAGACCATGTGATCGGTGTGGTACCGGCCGAATCCGGGGTTGGCCAGGATTGACGCCCGTACCTCATCGCTCGCCCGGTTCGCATTGCGCTCAACCGTGAACTCGAGGGGGCCGTCAGTCATGCAGCGATTGTATATCCGGGCGCTAGCGGGTTTTCGCCTCGACGAACGGCGGCTTGACCACCTCACACTCGAGTGCGCGGCCCCGGACGTCGACCGCGACGCGCGCCCCGTCGGCGATGTCGGCCGCGGTGTCGATCAGGGCCAGCCCGATGCCGACTTTCAGTGTGGGAGAGAAGGTTCCCGATGTCGTCACCCCGACGGGCCGGTCGCCGTCGAGCACCGTGAGGTCGGCCCGCAGCACTCCCCGACCGACGGCCTTCAGTCCGCGCAGCAGCCGGGGCGGTCCGGCCTCCTTCTCGGCGAGCAGCGCGTCGCGACCCCAGAACGCGTCCTTGCGCCAGCCGATCGCCCATCCGCAACGGGCCTGCAGCGGCGAGAAATCCAGCGACAGTTCGTGGCCGTGCAGCGGATAGCCCATCTCGGTGCGCAGGGTGTCGCGCGCGCCCAGTCCGGCAGGCTCGCCACCCGCGGCCGTGACGGCCTCGAGCAATGCGTCGAAAACCACATCCGACTGGTCCCACGGCGGCAGCAGCTCATAACCGTGCTCGCCGGTGTAACCGGTGCGGCACACCCGCACGGGCACCCCGGCGAACTCGGCGTCGGCGTAACCCATGTAGTCCATGTCGGTCGGCAGCCCCAACCCGCCGACCACCTCGGCCGACTTCGGCCCCTGCACCGCCAGCACCGCATACGACCGGTGCTCGTCGGTGATGGTGAGCCCGGCCGGTGCCCGCTCCTGCAGCGCCGCGACGACCGCGGGGGTGTTGGCGGCGTTGGGCACCAGGAAAATCTCTTCGTCGGAGACGTAGTAGGCGATCAGATCGTCGATTACCCCGCCGGAGTCGTTGCAGCACAACGTATATTGCGCCTTGCCGGGGCCGATGCGGCGCAGATCGTTGGTGAACGCGGAGTTGACGTACTCGGCGGCGCCCGGTCCGCGCACCAGCGCCTTCCCCAGATGGCTGACGTCGAAAAGCCCGACGGTGTTGCGGGTGGACGTGTGCTCGCTGACCGTTCCCGCGTACGAGACGGGCATCAGCCAGCCGCCGAATTCGGCGAAGTTCGCGCCGAGTTCGCGGTGGCGGTCTTCCAGCGGGCCCTTCAACACGTTCGTCACGCCGATCCACCCTAATGGGGACGCTCAGTTGGCACACTTGTGCAGGTGGTCGATCTCGACGCGCTGCAAGCCGCCGGGATCGCCGACGCCCACGACCGGGCAGGTCTGATCGCCTACCTCGACTCGCTGGGGTTCACCGCCGAGGACATGGTCGAGGCCGAACGACGGGGCCGGCTCTTCGGCCTTGCGGGTGACGTCCTGCAGTGGTCTGGCCCGCCCACTGTCACCCTGCGGGCGGCCGCCGAGCGGCTCGGCGTGTCGCTCGCCGATCTCACCCACGCCTGGCAGGCGCTCGGCCTGCGGGCCGCCGACCCCGACGTGCCCGCGCTGAGCAGCGCCGACGTCGACGCACTGCAGTCCTGGCGGACGATCAGCGCGGTGACCGGCCCGGGCGCCGCGCTCAACTTCCTGCGGATCATCGGTGCGACGATGGCGCGCCTCGCCGAGGCCAGCGGATCGATGATCCGGCTCGCACAGCCGGACCTGCTGATGACCCACACCCACGACGAGCTCACCACCGCACGGGCCTACCGCGCCGTCGCCGAGCTGGTGCCCGGCATCTCGGCGCTGATGGACTCGGTGTGGCGCCACCACATCACCAGCGCCAGGGCCTACTTCGAGAACGTCATCCACGACTCATCGGCGGTGGTGACCTGCGGTGTCGGGTTTGCCGACCTGTCAGGGTTCACTGTGCTGACCCAGCGGCTGAGCCCGACGGAGCTGTCCGAACTGCTGGTCGAGTTCAGCGGCGCGGTGAGCGACGTGGTGCACGGCGACGGGGGCCGGGTGGTCAAGTTCATCGGTGACGAGGTGATGTGGGTGAATTCCGACCCGGAGCAGCTGCTCCAGGCGGCGACGGACCTGATCGACTATCCGCGAGCCCGCGAGAGCGGCCTGGGCGTGCGCGCCGGGCTCGGGTACGGCCTGGTGCTCGCGCTCGGGGGCGACTACTTCGGCACCCCGGTCAACCTGGCCGCGCGGCTGGTCAGCGCGGCGGCGCCCGGCCAGATCCTCGCCGCGGGCGACGTGGTCGATGCGCTGCCCGGCCACCCCGCGACCCCTCTGGAACCCTTGACGCTCAAGGGGTTCGAGGGCCCGGTCACGGCCTACGACCTGCACCCCGGCTCCTGAAGCTAGGGTTGGGCTTCGTGAGCCCTGCAACCCCCGGATACCAAGCCCCCACCGTCACCGTCAGCTCCTCGCTGCCCAAACGCAAGGTCGACGCCTCGGTGCTGATCGTGCCCGTGGTCAACGGTGACGACGACTCCTCGGCGAGGGTGTTGGCCAGCCCGTTCCTCGACACCTCTGCGGTCGCCGAGATCGAGACCGCGCTGGCGGCGCTGGGCGCCAAGGCAGGCATCGAGCAGGTGACGCGTGTCGTGGCGCCGTCGCTCCCGGTGGGCAGCGTGCTGGCGGTCGGGCTCGGCAAGCGGCGCGACAGCTATTCACCCGACGCGGTGCGCCGCGCCGCGGGTGTCGCCGCCCGTTCGCTGAACGGCACCGGGTCGGTGGTGACCACGCTGTCGGGTGTTGACCTGACCGCGGCGATCGAGGGGCTGATCTTGGGCGCGTACCGGTTCAGCGACTTCCGCAGCGAGAAGACCGCCCCGAAGGACGCCGGCCTGCGCGAGATCACCGCGCTGGCCCCCGACACCAAGTCGGCCACCAAGGAGTCCGCGCAGCGTGCGGCGGACATCGCGACGGCGGTGGCCACCGCCCGCGATTTCGTCAACACGCCGCCCAGCCACCTCTTCCCCGACGAGTTCGCCCGGCGCGCAAAGGCTTTGGGTGAGGCGGCTGGACTGTCGGTCGAGATCCTCGATGAGAAGGCATTGGAGAAGGCCGGTTACGGTGGCATCATCGGCGTCGGCAAGGGGTCGTCGCGGCCGCCGAGGTTGGTGCGGTTGACGCACAAGGGCGCCAAGCGCAAGGGCAAGAAGGTCGCGCTGGTCGGCAAGGGCATCACGTTCGACACCGGCGGCATCTCGATCAAGCCCGCGGCGAACATGCACCACATGACCTCCGACATGGGCGGCGCGGCGGCCGTCATCGCGACGGTGGTGCTGGCCGCCAAGCAGAAGCTGCCGATCGACGTCATCGCCACGGTGCCGATGGCCGAGAACATGCCGTCGGCGACCGCACAGCGTCCCGGCGACGTCCTGACCCAGTACGGCGGCATCACGGTCGAGGTGCTCAACACCGACGCCGAGGGCAGGCTGATCCTGGCCGACGCGATCGTGCGCGCTGGCGAGGACGAACCGGACTACCTGATCGAGACCTCGACGCTGACCGGCGCGCAGACCGTCGCGCTGGGCTCCCGCACACCGGGGGTCATGGGCAGCGACGAGTTCCGCGACCGGGTGGCGAGGATTTCCCAGGCCGTCGGCGAGAACGCCTGGCCCATGCCGTTGCCAGAGGAACTCAAGGACGACCTCAAGTCGACGGTCGCCGACCTCGCCAACGTCAGCGGGTCCCGCTTCGCCGGGATGCTGGTCGCGGGCACATACCTACGCGAGTTCGTGCGCGAGGGCGTGCAGTGGGCCCACATCGACATCGCGGGCCCGGCGTACAACACGTCAGGCCCGTGGGGCTACACCGGCAAGGGCGGCACGGGTGTGCCGACGCGGACGATGTTCGCGGTCCTGGAGGATATAGCCGCGAGCGGCTGATCTGGCAGTAGCCGCGAGCGGCTGATTCGGCAGTAGCCGCGAGCGGCTAGAGGACCTTGCCGCGCGCGGTGCTGCGCATCACCTGTGGCAGCAGATGCGCGACGGCGTAGACGATGTGCGCCTCGGGCGCGACCGGGCGGATCGGCTTGTTCTTCTTGACCGCCGAGACGATCGCGTGGGCGGCTTTGTCCGGCCCATAGCCGCGTCGGGAGAACACCTTTTCGAGTTGCGCGCGACGGGCTTCGACCTTGTCCAGTTTGGACGCGGGAGCATCGAACCGGGTGGTGTGCACGATGTTGGTGTCGATAGCGCCCGGACAGACCGTGGTGAGGCCGACGCCCGCCTGGTCCAGTTCGGCGCGCAGGCAGTCGCCGAACATGAACACCGCCGCCTTGCTGGTGGCGTACGCGTTCATCGACTGCTGCGGCGAGTACGCCGCCATCGACGAGATGTTCACGACGTGCCCGCCCAGCCCGCGGTCGACCAGCCGGCGGCCAAATGACCTGCAGCAGTTGACGACTCCGCCGAAGTTGATGGCCAGCACGCGGTCGTACTCCTCGCGCGGGGTGTCGAGGAACATCCCCGCGTGTCCGACACCAGCGTTGTTCACCACGATGTCGGGCACCCCGTGTTCGGCGCACACCTCGTCGGCGAACCGCTCGACGGCGTCGGCGTCGGACACATCGACGGTGTAAGCGTGCGCGATTCCGCCGCGGGCGGCGATCTGGGCAGCGGTCTCTTTCACTGTGCCCTCGTCGACGTCGCTGACAACGATCTCGGCACCCTCGCGGGCGAAGGCAAGCGCCGTCGCACGGCCGATGCCGCTGCCGGCGCCTGTCACCGAAACCAGTGTGTCGCTGAAGTGTTCGCGCGGCCGGCCGACCTGCGCGCGCAACAGCTCACGCGCGGGGGGCTCGCCCTCGAGATAGTCGACGAGCTGCTCGACCGACGTCGCGACGGCCTGCGGATGCGACATCGGCGACCAGTGTCCGGCGGCGATGTCGCGGCGCCACAGCCGCGCCACCCATCGGCGGGTGTCCTCGTAGACGTGCGGCCGCACGAACGGATCCCTGGTGTTGACGATGAGCTGCACCGGGATGTCGACGTAGTGGTCCTTGCGCCCCGGCGCCATCGACCGCAGGTAGTTGGCGCCGTACACCTTGACGCCCTTCGCGGCGTCGGCCCTGTAGGTCGCCGAATGGTGCAGTTGCTCGCGCGGGATGCCGTCGCGCACCAACAGGATCTGGCGCACGAACTCGGCGACGAAGGCGCGTACCGCCAACGGGGCCACCACCGGGATCGAGAAGAACCCCATGTACGAGAACGACAGGAACTGGCTCAGCGCGCGCACGAACCGGCGCGGGCGCCACGGGCGCATCAGGGCACTGGTGATGAAGACGTTCAGGTGATCGATGCTCGGACCCGAGACCGAGGTGAACGACGCGATCCGGTCGCCGGCACCGGGCCGGGCCAGGTACTCCCACATGGCCGCCGAACCCCAGTCGTGGGCGAGCACGTGCACCGGCCCGGCCGGGCTGACCGCGGCGACGACCGCTTCGAAGTCCTCGGCGTACCGCGACATTCGGTAGGCCGAAACCCGTTTGGGCCCAGTCGATTCCCCGACGCCGCGGTTGTCGTAGCGCACGATACGGAACCGGTCGGCCAGCAGGGGTACCACTCCGTCCCACAGGACGTGCGTATCCGGCCACCCGTGCACGAGAACCAGGGTGGGACGGTCGGGGTTGCCCTCTTCGTAGACCGCGATCCGCACGTCATCCGTGCTGTCGACGAATCGCTGCGCGATCGCCCCCATTACACCTCCCGTGAATTGGCGAAACCGCCGGTACCGTATCAGTGCTGCGGCTAGCGCTCCTCGAGCTCGCGTCGCATCGCACGTCGGCGCTCGATCCGGCGCCGCTCGTCGTAGTCGCGCATCCGCTGCGGATAGCCGACTTTCTGCACGTCGTAGACGGGGATCCCCAGCCGGTCGGACAGCAGACGGGCACCCGCGTCTCCCCCGGCGCGGCGCCGCGTCCACTCGCCGTCGGCGGCGACCAGCACCACGGTGACATCGGTGACGGTGGTCTTCGGTTCGACGAACGCTTCGACGCCGGTGTGGTCGGCGACCCACTGGCGCAGGTAGTTCAGATCGGCGGCAGGATCGTCGCGCGGGCCTCTGGACCCGCGCTTGCCGCGCCGGAACCTGTCGAGGACTCCCACTCCCGTCCGCTCTCCCTCCGATAGCTCTTTCGATAGTGCCAGAGCGTTGGGTCGGACAGTCTGCGGCGAACTGCGCGTCCGGACGTGACAGGATGGGTATGAAGACAATCACCCCAGCACGATCGACGACCGTTCAAGGGAGCGAGGGAGTCAATCACATGGCCATCTCTGTTCAGATGCCCGCACTCGGTGAGAGCGTTACCGAGGGGACTGTCACCCGATGGCTCAAGCAAGAGGGTGACACGGTCGAACAAGATGAGCCGTTGCTCGAAGTCTCCACCGACAAGGTCGACACCGAGATCCCCGCGCCCGCTTCCGGTGTGCTGAAGAAGATCATCGCCCAAGAGGACGACACCGTTGAGGTTGGCGGCGAGCTCGCGGTCATCGGCGACGCCGACGAGGACGGGGGTGACACCGGCGAATCCGACGAGGACGAAGGCGACACCGCAGACTCCGACGACGCCGAGGAGGACCAGGAGGAGCCCGCCGAGGAAAAGCCGGCAGAGGAGCCCGCCGCGCAGTCCGAACCCGCCGCCGAAGAGACGGAATCAGAACCCGAGCCCAAGTCCAAACCCCCCGCGAAATCCTCGGGTGAGGCGACACCGGTGCTGATGCCCGAACTCGGCGAGTCGGTCACCGAAGGCACCGTGACCCGTTGGCTGAAGAAGGTCGGCGACAGCGTGGAGGTCGACGAGCCGCTGCTGGAGGTCTCGACGGACAAGGTCGACACCGAGATCCCCTCGCCCGTGGCGGGCACGCTGATCGAGATCGTCGCCGAAGAAGACGACACCGTCGAGGTGGGTGGCGAACTGGCCAAGATCGGCGATGCCGATGCAAAGTCCGAAGCCGAGCCCGAACCGGAACCTGAGCCGGAGCCGGAACCCGAACCGGAACCTGAGCCGGAGCCGGAGCCCGAACCGAAGCAGGAGTCGAAGGAACAGCCCGAGCCGGAACCCAAGCAAGAGGCCAAGTCGGAACCCAAGTCCGAACCGAAGCCCGAGCCGAAATCCGAATCGAAGCCGGCGCCCAAGCCCCAACCGAAGTCCGAACCTGAGCCGTCGAGCGACTCCGGCCCCTACGTCACCCCGTTGGTGCGAAAGTTGGCCGCGGAGAACAACGTTGACCTCGCCAGCGTGAAGGGCACCGGGGTTGGTGGACGGATTCGCAAGCAGGACGTCCTGGCGGCGGCGGAGTCGAGCAAGGCACCGTCGACCGAACAGGCCGCCGAGGCCCCGGGCAAGTCGCCGGCGGCAGCGGCACCTGCGGACGCCAACGCCTCGCGCGCATCCCTGGCACACCTGCGCGGCACCACGCAGAAGGCCACCCGGATCCGTCAGTTGACCGCCAAGAAGACCCGCGAATCTCTGCAGGCGACAGCGCAACTGACGCAGACCCACGAGGTCGACATGACCAGGATCGTGTCGCTGCGGGCGCGGGCGAAGGCCAGCTTCGCCGAACGCGAAGGCGTGAACCTGACCTATCTGCCGTTCATCGCCGTCGCGGTCATCGACGCGCTCAAGGCGCATCCGAACGTCAACGCCAGCTATAACGAAGAGACCAAGGAAATCACCTACTACGACGCCGAGCATCTCGGCATCGCGGTGGACACCGAACAGGGTCTGCTCTCACCGGTCATCAAGAACGCCGGCGACCTGTCGCTGGGCGGGCTGGCCCGCGCGATCTCGGACATCGCCGCGCGCGCGAGGTCCGGTGATCTCAAGCCCGACGAGTTGTCCGGCGGGACGTTCACCATCACCAACATCGGCAGCCAGGGCGCACTGTTCGACACGCCGATCCTGGTGCCGCCGCAGGCGGCGATGTTGGGCACGGGTGCGATCGTCAAGCGGCCGCGGGTGATCGCCGACGAGTTCGGCAACGAGTCGATCGGCGTGCGGTCGGTGTGCTACCTGCCGCTGACCTACGATCACCGGTTGATCGACGGTGCCGACGCCGGACGCTTCCTGACAACCGTCAAGCGCCGCCTCGAGGAAGGCGCATTCGAGGCCGATCTGGGCCTGTAGAAGGTTCCGAGAGAAGGGCTTACGCCTGTCGTGTCCGAAGCCGTAATCGCGATCGCGGGATCGTCCGGTCTGATCGGCACGGCTCTGGTCTACGCGCTGCGCGCCACCGACCGCCGTGTGCTCCGCATCGTCCGGCGCGCACCGTCGAACGCCGACGAGGTGTTCTGGAACCCCGACACCGGTGAGTTCGACCCGGCGACGCTGGCCGGGGTGGATGCGGTGGTCAACCTGTGTGGGGTGAACGTCGGCGAGAAACGGTGGTCGGGCGCGTTCAAACAAAGCCTGCGCGACAGCCGCATCGGCCCGACCGAGGTGCTGGCCGCCGCCGTCGCTGAGGCGGAGGTGCCGGTGCTCGTCAACGCCAGCGCGGTCGGGTACTACGGCGACACGGGCCACCGCATCACCGACGAGACCGCTTCGGCGGGCGACGGGTTCCTCGCCAATCTCTGCGTCGACTGGGAGGCCGCCACCTGGCCGGCCCGCCAGGACGGCGCCCGGGTGGTGCTGGTGCGGTCGGGGCTGGTGTTGGCGCAGGCCGGAGGAGTGCTGGGCAGGCTCAAGCCGCTGTTCTCCCTGGGTTTGGGCGCCCGCCTGGGTAACGGCCGCCAGTACATGCCGTGGATCAGCCTGGAGGACGAGATCCGCGCGCTGCTGTTCGCGATCTCGCACGAGGAGCTGTCGGGGCCGGTGAACCTGACCGGCCCGGCGCCGGTCACCAACGCCGAGTTCACGACGGCGGTGGGGCGCGCGGTCAACCGCCCGACACCGCTGATGGTGCCCGGGTTCGCGCTGCGCGCCGCGCTCGGCGAGTTCGCCGACGAGGGTCTGCTCGGCGGTCAACGTGCCATTCCGGCCGCACTCGAGCGGGCCGGTTTCGTCTTCCACCACAACACCATTGGTGAGGCATTGGCGTTCGCCACCGCGTCGCCGGAGTAGCGTCGTCGGTATGGCGGATTCGATTCGTTCGGCGACAGCGCCGGTCGACGTGCGCCGGCTGGGGTCGGTCGAGTACGAGAACGCGTGGCAATTGCAGCGCACGATCGCCGACCAGCGGGTGGCGGGCGGCCCGGACACGCTTCTGCTGCTCGAGCACCCGCCGGTGTACACCGCGGGGCGGCGCACGCTCGCCGAGGAGCGGCCCCGCCCGGGCGTCGGCACCACGCCCGTCATCGACACCGACCGCGGCGGGAAGATCACCTGGCACGGACCGGGTCAGCTCGTCGGCTATCCGATCGTCGGCCTGGCCGAACCGCTGGACGTCGTCAACTTTGTGCGCCGCCTAGAGGAGGCGCTGATCAAGGTCTGCTCCGACCTGGGCGTGCGGACCGGCCGGGTGGAGGGCCGGTCCGGGGTGTGGGTGCCGTCCGCGGCGGACCGCGAATCCGATAGCGCCGGAACCGGCCGGGCCCGCAAGATCGCCGCGATCGGCATCCGGGTGGCGCGGGGAACGACGCTGCACGGGTTCGCACTGAACTGCGATTGCGACCTGTCGGCGTATTCGGCGATCGTGCCGTGCGGAATCGCCGACGCCGGGGTCACTTCGCTGACGGCTGAACTGGGGCGTCGCGTCGCGGTCGCCGACGTCATCGACCCGGTGGCCGAGGCCGTGTGCGATGCGCTCGACGGTCGGCTGGTAGTAGCGTTGACGTAGTGACTGTCGCACCTTCATCCAATGTCGCCGGCCATGCGGCTCCGGCATCCAATGTCGCCGGCCATGCGGCTCCGGAAGGCCGGCGGCTGCTGCGTCTCGAGGTCCGCAACGCCGAGACGCCGATCGAGCGCAAGCCGCCGTGGATCAAGACCCGCGCTCGGATGGGTCCGGAGTACCAGGAGCTCAAGGCGCTGGTGAAGCGCGAGGGTCTGCACACAGTCTGCGAAGAAGCAGGCTGCCCCAACATCTTCGAATGCTGGGAGGACCGCGAGGCCACCTTCCTGATAGGCGGTGAGCAGTGCACGCGTCGCTGCGATTTCTGCCAGATCGACACCGGCAGGCCCGCCGAGCTCGACCGCGACGAGCCGCGCCGGGTCGCCGAGAGCGTGCAGGCGATGGGGTTGCGCTACTCGACGGTGACCGGTGTGGCCCGCGATGACCTGCCCGACGGCGGCGCGTGGTTGTACGCCGAGACGGTCCGCGCGATCAAGGCGCTCAACCCGAACACCGGCGTCGAGTTGCTGATCCCCGACTTCAACGGTGATCCGGATCTGCTGCGCCAGGTGTTCGACTCGCGCCCAGAAGTGTTGGCGCACAATGTCGAAACCGTTCCGCGGATCTTCAAACGCATCCGGCCGGCGTTCCGGTACGAGCGCAGCCTCGAGGTCCTGACCGCGGCGCGCGAGTACGGGTTGGTGACGAAGTCGAACCTGATCCTCGGCATGGGCGAGACGCCCGAGGAGGTGCGCACCGCGCTGACCGATCTGCACGACGCGGGCTGCGACATCGTCACTATCACGCAGTACCTGCGGCCCTCGGTGCGCCACCACCCGGTGGAGCGCTGGGTGCACCCCGACGAATTCGTCGAACACGAGCGGTTCGCTCAGGGTCTCGGCTTTGCCGGTGTGCTGGCCGGACCGCTGGTGAGGTCGTCATACCGCGCGGGTCGGCTCTACGCGCAGGCCAAAGCGATATCGGAGACGGGAGCCGCGACGGCGCCGACATCGGACTCCGTATCCTGAAGCAATGGCGAAATCCCGCAATCCCGAGGCCATGAAGGCCGCGAAGGCCGAGGCCAAGGCGGCCCGCAAGGCAGCGTCGAAAGAACGCCGCAGCCAGCTGTGGCAGGCGTTCCAGATGCAGCGCAAGGAGGACAAGCGCCTCCTGCCGTACATGATCGGCGCGTTCGTGCTGATCGTCGCCGCCTCTGTGGCGCTCGGCCTCTTCGCGGGCGGCTTCACCACCTACATGATGATTCCGCTGGGCATCGTGCTCGGCGCGCTGGTGGCGTTCATCATCTTCGGCAGGCGCGCGCAGAAATCGGTGTACAGCAAGGCCGAGGGCCAGACGGGCGCCGCGGCCTGGGCGCTGGACAACATGCGGGGCAAGTGGCGCGTGACGCCCGGTGTCGCAGCGACGGGTCACTTCGACGCGGTGCACCGCGTGATCGGCAGGCCCGGCGTGATCTTCGTCGGTGAGGGTTCGCCGTCGCGCGTGCGGCCGCTGCTGGCGCAGGAGAAGAAGCGCACG
Organism: Mycobacterium sp. 1164985.4; assembly: GCF_001668575.1. Taxonomy (GTDB): domain Bacteria; phylum Actinomycetota; class Actinomycetes; order Mycobacteriales; family Mycobacteriaceae; genus Mycobacterium. The sequence goes on along the minus strand of NZ_LZMD01000033.1, from coordinate 50,515 downwards.
GCTCGACTGGTCGGCGACACCCCGATCTATGACGTCATCATCGGCAACGGCGAGGGCGAGGTGCCGCTGGCCAAGCTGGAGCGCCATTTGAACAAGCTGCCCGCCAACATCACCGTCAAGCAGATGGACTCGCTCGAGTCGCGGCTGGCCGCGCTCGGCACGAAGGTGGGACCCGCCGCGATGCCCAAGGGTCCGCTGCCGGCGCAGGCCAAGATGCGCGGCGTGCAGCGCACCGTGCGCCGCCGCTGACGGCCCGGCGCGCCGCCTTGCCGCGGCGCCGAACACTTCGCGATACTTCCCCGGCCATGTGTACCGCCTGCGAATGGGCACCCCATTTCTCCCGTCGGACGGTGCTGCGTGCGGGCGCGGTGGCCCTCGCCGCGACGGCGGCGAGCGCCTGCTCGGTGACGCCGGAACCCGAGACCGGCACCGAGAAGGCGACCGCTGACTTCGTGTTCCGCAACGGCCCGATCTACACCGTCGCGGGACCGCAGCCCTGGGCCCAGGCGGTCGCGGTGCGGGGCAACACCATCGCTCACGTCGGTGACGAGGCGGGCGCGATGGCGCTCGTCGGACCCGACACCCGGGTCGTAGACCTACCGGGCCGGTTGCTGATGCCTGGTTTCGTCGAAGGCCACATCCACCCGTTCCTCGGCGCCTTCCTCACCTCGGGCGTCGACCTGCAACTGCCGACCGGAGCCGACGCGCTTGCCGCGATCGAGCGGTACGCGAAGGCGAATCCTACCGGGCCGGTGCGCGGATTCGGTTGGCGCGTCGACATGTTCGGCCCCGCCGGACCCGACCGCGCCGACCTCGACCGCGTGCTGCCCGACCGGCCGGGGTTCTTCTTCGCCATCGACGGACACAGCCTGTGGGCCAACAGCAAGGCGCTCGAGATCGCGGGTGTGCACCGCGACACCCCCGATCCGATTCCTGGGTTCAGCTACTACGTGCGAGACCGCAACGGCGACCCGACCGGATACGTGCTCGAGGTGAACGCGGTTCTCGGGTTGGTCGACGCGATCGAGCCGATCTCGCCGGAGACCATGGGACGCCTGCTCGAAACGTGGCTGCCGAAGGCGTCGGCGGCCGGCATCACGTCGGTCTTCGACGCCGGAGTACCGCCGATCGGCGAGGACCAGGGTGCGCTGATCGGCCTGTACACCGACATCGAGAAGCGCGGAGCGCTGCCGTTCCGGGTGGTGGCGTCCTACAGCGTGCGATCCGCGCCGGTGGACGACGCCGTGCAGAAACTGACCGATATCCGCGACCGGTTCACAACCGATCTGGTGCGGGCCGATGTGGTCAAGATCGTCGGCGACGGTACCCAGGGCGGCTACACCGCGTGGTTGATCGAGCCGTACGCGGACAAGCCCGACTCCACGGGCGGATCGCCGTTCACCGAGCAGCAGTGGCACGAGCTCATCGGCCGGGTCGACGCCGCGGGCTTCGACGTGCACGTCCACGCATGCGGTGAGCGCACCGCCCGCGTTGCGCTGGACGCGATCGAGCGGGCCGTCGCCGCCAATCCCCCGCGCGACCGCAGGCACGCCGTCGCGCACCTGGTGTACGTCGAGGACCCCGACAGCGGGCGCTTCGGCGAGCTTGGCGTCGTCGCGCAGTTCTCGGCCAACTGGATGTCCGCCGATCCCGACACGATGCAGAACATGGCCGCCCGCTACGGCGCGCCGCGCAAAGACCTGATGTATCGCCCTCAGGACGTGCTGAAATCGGGCGGGCGCATCTCGCTGGGCACGGATTGGCCTGCGGCGGGCTACTTTTCAACGTACAGACCACTCGACTCGATCCAGATCGGCGTCACCCGCACGCTGATCGGCGAGCCGGATGCGCCGGTGTTGGCGCCGGCCGACCAACGGCTGACCGTCGCGGAAGCCGTGCACGCGAACACGCTCGGGGCGGCCTACCAGCTCCGGATGGACGATGAGGTGGGCTCACTCGAGGTCGGCAAGCTCGCCGATCTCATCGTGCTCAGCGAGAACATCTTCGAGGTCGACCCGCACGACATCCACCGGGCCGACGTGACGCTGACGATGATGAACGGCCAGATCCGCCACGAGACCTGACCTGCACCCGCGAACTACCGCCGGACCACCGCGGTGTTGGTGAAGCGGTCCTGATAGCCGCGGAAGTCCTTATCGGTGAACAGCGCGGGGATGATGAAGAACACCAGCAGCCCGCGCACCGCGGCGCGGCCGACGCCGACGTGCTGGCGGTGATCGATCGAGGCGACCCGCAAACCCAGTGCCCACTGGCCGGGCGTGAACCCGTACAACCGCACCGAGACGATGCCGAGCAGCAGCCACACCACCGCGATGGCCGTCGAGCCCAGCGGCGAGTACAGGAACGCATCCTTGCTGATCAGCCCGAGGTTGACGGCAAGCCCCACCAGCCCGTAAGCGATGAACCAGTCGATCATCAGCGCGGCGATGCGCCTGCCGAAGCGGGCGATCGACCCGGGACCGGTCTCCGGCAAACCCAGCCGCTGACCGGGATAGTCGTTGGGTCCGGCGTCGCTGGTCGGATCGGGTCCCGACAGCCAGGACCCCAGTGTGCGGGCCATACACTGAAGGATATGGGACTCGAGGAAGTCCATCGGCCGCCGGCGACAAGCACTGACGTGATTGCGTAACTTCAGCGCAACATTCGGTTGACGACCGTGCAACATCGTGTCCTTAGCGTCAACGCGCGAGTTACTGAATAAAGGAGAAAACTCAGTGGCAGAAAAGACGGCCGACGACATCCTCAAGCTGATCAAGGACCAGGACGTCGAGTACGTCGACATCCGGTTCTGCGACCTGCCCGGAGTCGTTCAGCACTTCTCGATCCCGGCTTCGGCCTTCACCCAGGACGTCTTCGAGGACGGCCTGGCGTTCGACGGCTCGTCGGTCCGCGGCTTCCAGTCGATCCACGAATCGGACATGATGCTGCTTCCGGACCCCGCGACCGCGCGCATCGACCCCTTCCGCGCCGCGAAGACGCTGAACGTGAACTTCTTCGTGCACGATCCGTTCACTCGCGAGGCCTACTCGAGGGATCCCCGCAACGTCGCCCGCAAGGCGGAGAACTACCTGGCCAGCACCGGCATCGCCGATACGGCGTACTTCGGCGCCGAGGCCGAGTTCTACATCTTCGACTCGGTGACGTTCGACTCCCGGATCAACGGCACCTTCTACGAGGTCGATTCCGAGGCCGGTTGGTGGAACACCGGTGAACCGGTCGAGGCCGACGGCAGCGCCAACCGCGGGTACAAGGTCCGGCCGAAGGGCGGCTACTTCCCCGTGGCCCCCTATGACCACTACGTGGACCTGCGCGACCAGATGGCCACCAACCTGATCAACGCCGGCTTCACCCTCGAGCGTGGCCACCACGAGGTGGGCACCGCCGGACAGGCCGAGATCAACTACAAGTTCAACACCCTGCTGCACGCGGCCGACGATGTGCTGCTGTTCAAATACATCATCAAGAACACCGCATGGCAGGCCGGCAAGACCGTCACCTTCATGCCCAAGCCGCTGTTCGGCGACAACGGCTCCGGTATGCACGCGCACCAGTCGCTGTGGAAGGACGGCCAGCCGCTCTTCCACGACGAGTCCGGCTACGCGGGCCTGTCCGACACCGCGCGCCACTACATCGGCGGCATCCTGCACCACGCGCCGTCGCTGCTGGCGTTCACCAACCCGACGGTGAACTCCTACAAGCGCCTGGTGCCGGGCTACGAGGCGCCGATCAACCTGGTGTACAGCCAGCGCAACCGCTCGGCGTGTGTCCGCATCCCGATCACGGGCAACAACCCGAAGGCCAAGCGCCTCGAGTTCCGCTGCCCCGACAGCTCGGGCAACCCATACCTGGCGTTCGCGGCGATGCTGATGGCAGGCCTCGACGGCATCAAGAAGAAGATCGAACCGCTGACCCCCGTGGACAAGGACCTCTACGAGCTGCCGCCGGAGGAGGCCGCCAACATTCCGCAGGCGCCCACCTCGCTGTCGGCGGTCATCGACAAGCTCGAAGAGGATCACGATTACCTCACCGAGGGTGGCGTGTTCACCGAGGACCTGATCGAGACCTGGATCTCGTACAAGCGTGAGAACGAGATCATGCCGATCCAGATCCGCCCTCACCCCTACGAGGTTGCGCTCTATTTCGACGTGTAACTCCAGACACGTAAACAGCACGCGACACTTCGGGCCGGGCGGGTCATTTCGCCCGGCCCGAAGCGCATCTGCAAGTAGGGTCAACACGCATGACGACCTTCGACGCACGCCTGTCCAGCTACTCGTCGCCATTCCTGAGCCTGTTCCGGATCATCGCCGGAATTCTCTTTGCACTGCACGGATCGCAGAAGGTGTTCGGCTGGCCGGTGGCGGCCCCGGTCCCGATCGAGGCCGGTTCGTGGCCGCTGTGGTGGGCCGGCCTGATCGAACTCGTGGCCGGTTTGTTGATCGCCGTCGGATTATTCACCCGCATAGCGGCTTTCATCGCTTCGGGCGAGATGGCGGTGGCCTACTTCTGGCAGCACTGGCCGCCGCTCGAGGGCCCTCCGGCGAGCTTCTGGCCGATGGAGAACGGCGGCGAGGTCGTGCTCCTGTACTGCTTCGGGTTCCTCGCGATCTCCGCGTTGGGCGCGGGCGCCTGGTCGGTCGACGCCCGGCGCGGCACGCGGATGGGTGCGGGCGCACCCGGTCGCGTGGTCAGCGGCACCGCGGCACCCGCCGGTTACGCCCAACCTGTTCGGCGCCGCGGTCTGCTGAGCCGTTTCCGGCGGTGACGCGCCGATGCGCAAGGGACTTGCGGCGGCAGCGGTGGCCCTCGCGACGGTGACAAGCATGCTCGGCCCGTCGGCCTCCCCCGCCGGCGCCCAGAGCGCCCGCCTCGTCGTCATCACCACCGGCGGCACGATCGCGACGAGCACCGACCCCAGCGGTGTGCGGCGTCCGACGGTCGGCGGCGCGGAGCTCGCCGCCGGGCTCGACGTCGAGATCGTCGATCTGATGAAGAAGGACAGCTCGCAGCTGACCCCCGCCGACTGGGACGCGATCGGGGCGGCCGCCAGGAACGCCGTGGCCAACGGCGCGGACGGGGTGGTCATCACACACGGCACCGACACCATGGAGGACACCGCGATGTGGCTGGACGTCACCTATCGCGGTGCCCCGCCGATCGTGCTGACCGGAGCGCAGCGCTCCTCCGACGCCCCCGACGCCGACGGCCCGAAGAATCTGCGCGACGCGCTGACCGTCGCCGCCAGCCCCGCCGCCCGCGAACAGGGCGTGATGATCGTGTTCGACGGCACCGTATTCCAGGCCCTCGGCACCCGGAAGATGGACACCGCGAGCCTCTCGCCGTTCGCGGGCGCTCCGATCGGCACGGTCAGCGGCGATGTCTTCAACCTGACCCAGCCCGCGCGACGCCCGTTCATTGCCGAGGTGTCGGCGGCCAACGCTCCGCGGGTCGACATCGTGGCGGCCTATCCGGGCGACGGCCCCGGACCGATCGACGCCGCCGTCTCCTCCGGTGCACGCGGAATCGTGGTGCAGGCGTTGGGATCCGGTAACGCAGGCGACGGGGTGGTCGACGCGGTGCGTCGGCACGCGCCGGCCGGCGTCGCGTTCGCGATCTCGACCCGCGTCCCGACCGGACCCGTCGAGGCGGAGTACGGACCCGGCGACGACATGGTCAAGGCCGGTGCGGTGATGGTGCCGAACCTGCGGCCCAGTCAGGCCCGGGTGCTGGTGATGGCCGCGCTCGCGGCGGGCCAACCGGTGGGCGATGTGATCGCCCGCTGGGGCTAGGGGTCCAGCCCGAGGTCCTTGCGGAACCGCTTCATCCCGTCGATCTTCTCGGCCGTCGTGGCCTGCGGACCGGCGTAGAACATCCACGGCATGGTGATGATGCCGGTGATGCCGCCCGCCTCCGCGCGCTCGTAGTGTTCGGGGGTGAACGCGTCGGTCAGCGGAGTCAGCACCTCGAAATCGTCCATCGTCAAACCCTTTTCGGCCCGCAGCTCACGCAGCTTGCCGATGCGTTCGAGCGCCCGATCGGTGGTGATCAGGTCGCCGATCCAGCCGTCGTGCCGCGCGGCCCGGCGCAGCGCGATGTCCGAGAGCCCGCCGACGTAGACGGGAATCGGCGGCGGCGTGGGCTCCATCTCCAGCTTCGGCGTCTGATAGAACTCGCCGTCGAACTCAGTCCACCCCGGCCTCCAGAGCTCCTTCATCAGCTCGAGCATCTCGTCGGTGCGCTTACCGCGACGCGCGAACTGCTGTCCCATCAGCGTGAACTCTTCCTCGCACCAGCCCACCCCGATGCCGAGTTCGAGTCGCCCACCGGCCAGTACGGCCGCGGTGCCGATCGCCTTGGCCGCGGAATACGGATCGCGCATCGCCGGCAGATACACCGTGGTGACGAACCGCGTCCGCGACGTCACGAGCGCCAGCCCGCCGATCAGCACCCACGGATCGGGCCAGTCGGTGAACGCCTCCCAGCGCCTGCTGCCGTCCTTGGTGTAGGGATAGGGTGTGGCCAACGTTTCGAGGTTGACGACGTGGTCCGGGATACCGAGGCCTTCGTAGCCGAGATCGTCGGCGGCCTTGGCGATTTCGACGACCTCGGTGGTGTCGAGGAACGCCAGGCTGACGTAGAACTTCATCCGGCGTCTCTCGCCCACGCCGGCTGGATGAACACACCCTCCGCCTCGACCGTCGGGCCCTCGGCGTCGAGCAGGTACCCCCGCGCGAACGTCTTGACACCCTCGATCCGCTCGACGTACGCCTCGGCCCGCAACGCTCCCAGCGGTGTTCCGCGCAGATAGCGCAGCGAGATCGTACCGGTGAACTTCGGTTTGGTCAGCCCTTCGCTGGCCGCCTCGCCGAGCAGGTGGTCGAGCACCAACGCACAGATGCCGCCGTGCACCCAGCCCGGCGGCCCCTCGTAGGCGCCGCTCAGCGTGAACTCGCTCCAGCACCGGCCGTCGTCCTCGTGATGGATGATCATCGGAGGCGCGATCGCATTACGCAGTCCCACAGCAGGATTCGCCCAGGCCAGCGGGCGTCCGGTCTCCTCATGGACCACCTGCACGCTCGAGCGCTGCTTGCTCTCGAGAATCTCCGCGACGGCCTCGATCTTTGCCTGCGCCTCTTCGACGGTGTCCGCGTCGATCTCGGTGTGCAGGCTCGCGTAGATCAGCCGGCGCACCGCCTCCGTCAACGGCCCGTAGAGGGCACGTTGTCTCTCGTACTCCTCGTCGGTGATCACGTCGAACCCGAAATCCATGCTCATCGGCTGTGCCCGTCCACTATGTCTCGCCACCGAAAATCTTGCGCACCACGGCTTTTGCGCGCCTTGTCACCCGCAGGTAGTTGTCGAGGAACTCTCCGCCGTCGTCGGTGTCCCAGCCCGCGGCCACCGCGACGGCGTTCAACTGCCGCCCGGGCCCGGGTAGCTGATCGGTCGGCTTTCCGCGCACCAGCACCAGTGCGTTACGCGCGCTGGTCGCGGTCAGCCATGCTTGGCGCAGCAGTTCAACGTCGCCCTCGGCGATCAGTTCCGCAGCGCCGATCGCATTGAGCGTCTGCAGCGTCGACGTGTTGTGCAGTGCGGGCACCTTGTGCGCATAGCGCAACTGCAGCAGCTGCACGGTCCACTCTATGTCGGCGAGGCCGCCGCGCCCGAGCTTGGTGTGAGTGTTCGGGTCGGCACCGCGCGGCAGCCGTTCGGCGTCGACCCGCGCCTTGATCCGCCTGATCTCCTGCACCGCCTCGGGTGACACGCCGCCGGGTGGGTAGCGGATCTTGTCGATCATCAACAGGAACCGCTCGCCGAGGTCGAGGTCGCCGGCCACGCGGTGCGCCCGTAGCAGCGCCTGCACCTCCCACGTCTGGACGTAGCGCTGGTAGTACGCCTGATACGAGGACAGGGTGCGCACCAGCGGGCCGTTGCGGCCTTCGGGACGCAGGTTCGCGTCGATCTCCAACGGCGGATCCGAGCTCGGCGTCCCGAGCAGGGCACGCACCTGCTCGGCGATCGTCACCGCCCATTTGACCGCGGCCGATTCCTCAACGCCCTCTTCGGGTTCGCACACGAACATCACGTCGGCGTCCGAGCCGTAGCCCAGCTCGCCGCCGCCCAGCCGACCCATGCCGATCACCGCGATACGGGCCAGAGGGCCCCGGTCGGTCGTGTTGGCGCGGATGACCGCGTCCAATGCGGCCTGCAGCACCGCGACCCACACCGACGTCAGCGCGCGACACACCTCGGTGACCTCGAGCATGCCGAGCAGGTCGGCCGACGCGATGCGCGCCAGCTCGCGCCTGCGCAGCGTGCGCGCCGCCGCGATCGCACGCTGCGGGTCGGAATACCGTGCGGCCGAAGCGATCAGGGCCCGTGCCACCGCCTCGGGTTCGGCCTCGAGCAGCTTGGGCCCATTCGGTCCGTCGGCATAGGACTGGATGACCTCCGGCGCCCGCATGAGCAGTTCCGGGACGTATGCCGAGGTGCCGAGCACCTGCATGAGGCGTTTGGCGACGGCGCCCTCGTCGCGCAGCGTCGCCAGGAACCACCGCTGTTCGGACAGCGCATCGCTGATGCGGCGGTACGACAGCAGCCCCGCATCCGGGTCGGGCGTGTCGGAGAGCCAGTTGAGCAGCGTCGGCAACAGCACCTGCTGCACCCGGCCGCGGCGGGCGCTGCTGCCCGTCAGTGCGGCCAGATGCGTCAGCGCACTCTGCGGACCCTCGTAACCCAACGCCGCCAGTTGCCGTTCGGCGGCCTTCTGGGTCATACCGTCCGAAATGCTCACTGCCGGTTCGCCGACCGATTCCAGCAGCGGTTGGTAGAACAGCTTCTCGTGCAGCCGCGACACCCGAAGGCTCTGGCGTTTGAGCTCTTCACGCAGCACGCCCAGCGCGTCGCGGGTGCCGTCGGGACGCATGTGGGCGGCCCGCGCCAACCAGCGCAGCGCCTCGTCGTCGTCTTCGTCGGGCAGCAGATGCGTACGCACCAGCCGCTGCAGCTGCAGCCGATGCTCGAGCAACCGAAGGAACTCATAGGACGCGGTGAGGTTGGCGGCGTCGTCGCGTCCGACGTATCCCCGCTCGCCGAGCGCGGCCAGCGCGGCGACCGTCGACGCGACATGCAACCGCTCGTCGTTGCGGCCGTGCACCAATTGCAGTAGCTGCACGGCGAATTCAACGTCGCGCAAACCGCCGGTGCCCAGCTTGATCTCCCGCGAACGCTGACCCGCGGGCACCAGCTCCTCGACGCGCCTGCGCATGGCCTGCACCTCGGAGACGAAATCCTCGCGCTCGCAGGCCGTCCACACCATCGGCATCACGGCGTCGATGTAGGCCTGACCGAGCTCGGCATCCCCCGCGGCCGGTCGCGCCTTCATCAACGCCTGGAATTCCCACGTCTTGGCCCAGCGCTGGTAGTAGGCGACGTGCGAGTCCAGCGTGCGCACCAGCTGGCCGTGCTTGCCTTCGGGTCGCAGCGCCGCGTCGACCTCGAAGAAGGCGTCGGCCGCGAACCGCATCATCTCGCCGGCCACCCGCGTCGCCAGCGCGTCGGCGGGTTCGGCGACGAAGATGACGTCGACGTCGCTGACGTAGTTCAGTTCGCGCGCACCGCATTTGCCCATCGCGATGACCGCAATCCGGGGCGGAGAGTCACCGCCCGTCGTCTTGATCGCGAGGTGCAGCGCGGCGGCCAGCGCCGCATCGGCGAGGTCCGACAGATGCTCCCCGACGGCCGGGAAGGGCAGGACCGGTTCGTTCTCGACCGTCGGCGCCAGGTCCAGGCTGGCCAGCACCAGCAGCCGGTCGCGGTAGAGCTTGCGCAGCGGCTGCAGCGCCGTCGACGTGTCGGAGGATTCGTCGGCCAGCGCGACGAACATCTCGCGCAACTCGTCGGCGGACGGCAGCGTGACGTCGCCGGCGAGCAGCCGCCAGTTCTCCGGGTTCGCGATGATGTGGTCGCCGAGAGCCAGCGAGGAACCGAACACGCTGAACAGCCGGCCGCGCAGGCTCCGGTCGCTGAGCAGCGCGCGATTGAGTTCGTCCCAGCCGTCGCCGAGGGCCTCGGAAAGCCGCACCATCAAGTGCAGCGCCGTGTCGGCGTCGGGCGCGCGCGACAACGACCACAGAAGCTCGACGTGGCCGTCGGTGTTCCAGCCCAACCGATCGAGATCCGTGGGCGCGGTGGGCTCGACGAGACCCAGCCGGCCGACGCTCGGCAGCTTCGGACGCTGCGTCGCTGGTTTGGCCACGCCTAAAAGGTAGCGCAGCGCCTATGTCGGCTAAGCACCTACAGAGCCGCGCCTTAGAGAGAGAGGTAAGCCTTCAGCTCGAACGGCGTGACGTGGCTGCGGTAGTTCTCCCACTCCGCGCGCTTGTTGCGCAGGAAGTAGTCGAAGACGTGCTCGCCCAATGCCTCCGCGACCAGCTCGGAGTTCTCCATCTCGGTGAGCGCGACGCCGAGGCTGCCCGGCAGCTCCTTGTAGCCCATCGCGCTGCGCTCCTCGGGGGTGAGCGTCCAGACGTTGTCCTCCGCCTCCGGCGGCAGCACGTAGTTCTTCTCGATACCGCGCAGACCCGCGGCCAGCAGCACCGCGAACGTCAGGTACGGATTGCACGCCGAGTCGGGGCTGCGCACCTCGACGCGCCGCGACGAGGCCTTCCTCGGGGTGTACATCGGAACGCGCACCAGCGCCGAGCGGTTCGCCGCGCCCCAGGACGCCGCCGTGGGCGCCTCGCCGCCGTGTACGAGGCGCTTGTAGGAGTTGACCCACTGGTTGGTGACGGCGCTGATCTCCTTGGCGTGCTCGAGGATTCCGGCGATGAACGACTTGGCCACGTCGGAGAGCTGCAGTGGGTCATCGGGGCTGTGGAAGGCGTTGGTGTCGCCCTCGAACATGCTCATGTGCGTGTGCATGGCCGAACCGGGATGCTCGGCGAACGGCTTCGGCATGAACGACGCCCGCACGCCGTCCCCGAGCGCGACCTCCTTGACGACGTAGCGGAATGTCATCACGTTGTCGGCCATCGACAGCGCGTCGGCGTAGCGCAGGTCGATCTCCTGCTGGCCGGGCGCGCCCTCGTGGTGGCTGAACTCCACCGAGATGCCCATCTGCTCGAGGGCGTCGATGGCGTGCCTGCGGAAGTTGGGCGCCGAATCGTGCACGGCCTGGTCGAAGTAGCCGCCGTTGTCGGCGGGCACGGGCGGGGTGCCGTCGTCCTCGCCGGGCTTGAGCAGGAAGAACTCGATCTCCGGGTGCACGTAGCAGGAGAAGCCGAGGTCGCTGGCCTTGGCCAGCTGCCTGCGCAGCACATGGCGCGAGTCCGCCCACGACGGCGAGCCGTCGGGCATCGTGATGTCGCAGAACATCCGCGCGGAATGGTGTCGGCCGGATCCGTCGGCCCACGGCAGCACCTGGAAGGTGGACGGGTCGGGACGGGCGACCATGTCGGCTTCGGACACCCGGGCGAAGCCCTCGATCGACGAGCCGTCGAACCCGATCCCCTCTTCGAACGCGCCCTCGAGTTCGGCGGGGGCGATCGCGACCGATTTCAGGTACCCGAGCACGTCGGTGAACCACAGCCGGACGAAGCGGATGTCGCGTTCCTCCAGCGTGCGCAGCACGAATTCCTTCTGCCGATCCATGACCGCAGCGTAGGCACCGGCTGTTAATTCCGTGTTACACGGCGGCTGCGTTTGCCGGGTCACCAGATGCGGCGCATCTGGGCCCCGGTACGACGGTGTAGCAGCTGGGCCCGGCGCTCCTCTGCGGTGAGCACCTCGGTGCCCGCCGGGAGGTGGTCGAGCACGGCGGTGACCGGCACTTTTGTGACCGTCACGTCGGGAAAATCGTCGGCCTTGTAGAAGCGTGCCTGCAGGATCCCCCACGGCCAGTCGGCCTTGTCGAGCCAGTTGTGCACGCCCGGGTCGCGCTTGGAGACCACGCCGCGAAACCAGCCGTCGGGGTCGATCCGCGCCTGGGTGTCGTTGAGGCTGGACTGCCGATTGACCCAGTCGACGGTCGAGAAGCGGTCGTCGGCCACCAGGATCTGCCAGTAGTAGCAGTTGGCCGGCACCGGAAACTCCACGATCAGGGCCTCGTCGTCGGCGATCTGATGGATACCGTCGTAGTAGGCCTGCTTGGTCGCCAGGCCGCCACCCTGCTGGATCCACTGGGACCGCAGCAACACGTTGAAGCCGTGGTGCTCCCGGTAGTACCGGACGAGCTCCATGTCGAAGTCGATCATCCCCTTGATCCAGTCGCCCAGTTCCGAGAACCGGCGCGCGATCTCGGCCGGCGACATGTCCTCACCGCCGTCGTCGAGGCGGTTGATCGCGACCTGGGCGTCGATCTCGGTGTTCCAGTCGCAGGCGCACTTGCGCATCAGCAACTTGCCGACCTCCGGGTTGAGCGGCCACCAGTCGCCGTCGTATCCCTCGGGGCGTTCGACGGACATGATCACCCGGAAAGTGCCGTCGTCGGCGACGGTCAGGTCGTCGAGGTCGTGGGTGATGGCCTGGAACGTCATCTGCCGTTCGACGCCCTTGAGGCTCTTCATCATTCCCGGTGCCTGCTGCGTCACCTCGACGAAGCGCACGGTGCCGCGGCGGCCGGTCAGCTCGTACACCCCGGAGCCGTCGACCTCGGCCGAGAGGTAGACGTAATCCGGGTTGGGCCCACCCTGGTTGCAGGCGTAGTTCCACAGCGGCATGAACACCGGGCGCCGGGAATCGGTGTAGACGTGGCAGAGGTATCCGCACGCGAGGATCGACAGCGCGAGCTTGTTCATGTCCTGGATTTCGGCCTCTGAGGCGCCGTCGGGTCGCCACGTCGCCAGCAGGTGGTCGGCGACTCCCTTGAGCGCCTCCATCTGCGTGTCCCAGCTGGGCAGGGTGGTCATACGTGAGCCTCCTCAGGCCTCCACGGCCACATTGAAGTGACGGACGTAGAAGTCGTAGTCCGAGCGGATTTCATCGACCGAGAGGCCGAACTGTTCCGCGGTGTAGGCGTGCGTCCCCCTGGCGCCCGCCGCGTTGGCGTCCTGCCAGTCGAAAATCGCCTGCGCGACATCGGGTTTGAACTCCAGTTCGAGCCAGTCGTAGAGGCGGCGCACCGTACCCTGCGGATCGGCCACCAGCTCGCGGTGATGCACGTCGAGGAAGCGGTCCTCGCCGATGCGGGCGCGTTCGGCGATGGCGCGCTCCATGCCCTCACGCAGATGCCGGCTCACCTCACGCCCGAGCGCCCATAGGTCGCGCTCCCCCGCTGCGGGCGGGAAGATCGTCGACACCAGGCTGGTGTAGGACGGCACGACCCTGGCCGGGTCGCGGTGCGTCATCACGAACCGCACGTCCGGGTAGGCCGCCGCGAGCGCCTCGAGGTGGAACTTGTGGTGTGGCGCCTTGAACAGCCACAGCTGCGGTGGGCATTTCGATCCGAGCAGCTTCACCACCCTGCGGTGGTAGGCGTATGTCTCGGTCAGATCGGCGCGCCGCCACCACGATCGGTACCCCGCCACCGGCAGCGTCATCTGCTGGCCGTGAAAGGCCATCCCGAGAATCTCGGTGTCCTCCATGGTCGCGTCGACCTCGAAGATGTGCATGGCGGCCTGCGCGACCGGCCGCTCCTCGTGCATCCGGATGAACGCCTGCCTACGCGGGTCGTCGGCCTCGCCGCCGGCCAGCGGCGGCGGAACCGGTTGGTACTGCTCCCATCCGCGCAAGCATCGGAACTGGGGGTCGAGTGACAACATGTCGGCCAGCGCGGTGGTGCCGGTGCGCGGCAACCCGTTGATGTCGACGGGCCCCTCGATGACGACGTCCTCGACCTCGGGATGGTCGCGGTAGTGTGCCTCGACCTCGAGGCGATTGACCAGCCTGCGGCGCAGGTCGCCGATGACGGCGGCGTCGGTGCCCGGGTCCAGGTCGCCGTCGCGTTCCAGGCTCTCCAGCAGTACGGTCAGCCCTTCGCGGAAGTCGCCGGGGCCGAAGTCGGTGTGGCCCGTTTCGGCGACCGCCTCGTCGAGTAACTGTTGTGGCTGCGGATAGCGCATGACCATCAGGTCTTCACGCGGTCGGGATAGTGGTGAGCGGTCATGGCGCGGAACCCGTCTCGCCAGTCGACCGTGCAGGGGCCGGTGATCGTCGTGCGCCTGGTGTGGTCGCCCACCGAACCGACGGACGCGCCGGGAACGGGTCGCACCTCCACCCGCGGGGACACACCGAGAAGTTCGCCGAAGTACGCACACCACTGCTGGACGCTGACCGGGGTGTCGCCGGCGAAGTTGACGATGGTGGCAGGCACGCTCGCCGCGTCGAGTAACGCCGGGATGTGGGCGCTGATGTCGTCGTAGTGAATGGGGCTGTACGGCAACGGGTCCCAGCGGGCCACGACCGGTTGCCCCGCGGCGATGGCCTGCAGGTGCCACAGCGGGAGGCCGCCGCGATCTCCGTAGGCGCTGCCCATTCGAGCGATGGTGGTCGGTATGCCGAACTCACGGGCGCAGTACCGCGCGACGGCCTCCTCGGCGATCTTGACAATCGAATAGGGTTGCGGGCTGGGCAATCCGGCGTCGCCGATCGGGTCGTCCTCGCGGAACGGATGCCAGGGGTCGGGGTGGGGTTTGTACACGGTGACCGTAGACATCACCAGCGCGGCCTTGACGGCACGGCAGTGCGACAGCAGCAGCCCGGTTCCCTCGGCGTTGACCCGTAGGCCCTGCTCGTAGTCTTCTCCGAAGTCGGCGGCAATGTGCAGGAGGTAGGTGAAATTGGTTGGCAGATCGGTGAAATCACCGACACCGAGATCGACGGGGCGGGTGGTCACGCCCAGCGCCTCGACCTCATCGCGCGCAGCGGGATCGGAGAACCTGGCGATGCCCCACACCTCGTTGTCGCGCGCGAGCGTCCTGGCGACGCCGTAGGCGATCCGGCCTGCCGGTCCCGTGATGAGGACCCGTTCCCCGCTCAGCATTGCGCAACCGTGCCATGATCGTGCGTATGGATCTCTTCGAACAGCCGTGGCCCGAAGGGGATTATCGATTCTTCCAACTCGGGCACGTCGTCGACGACGTGTTCGAAGCCGCCGCGGGGTGGGCGCGGGTGTTCGGGGTCGGACCGTTCCACGTGTTGCCCGTCGTCGATCAGGAGACCGACTACGGAGGCGAGACCCGCACGGTCCGGATCCAGGTCGCGGTCGCGCAGGCGGGTCCGGTGCAGATCGAGTTGATCCAGCAGCACTGTCAGACCCCGAGCATCTACTCCGAGTGGAGCCGTGGCGGAACCAGTTCGTTTCATCAGATCGCTACGATCACAGACGATTTCGACGCCAAGACGGCACATTTCGCGTCGATGGGCTATCCGGTCGCCGCCCAAAGCGTCGGCGGCGGTTTCCGCGTGGCCTACGTCGACACCGTGGCGGACTTCGGGTTCTACACCGAAGTGGTCGACGCCCCGGGCGCCTTCCTCGACCATGTGCGCCGCATCTCTGCGACCTGCGCCGAATGGGACGGCAGCGACCCGGTGCGCATCATGACCCGCGACGGCTACCGGGTGCCGCAGGATTCCAGGGGCCACCCCGGGACTCTAAAGTCTTAGAGACAATGGTGGCAAGCATCTGGCAGGATCCATCCGTGATGGCCACCGATGAGACCGACCCGCAGACCGACCTGACCGGCCCATTGCAGGGCACCGCGCTGGAGAAGTCGGTGCTCGAATCCCTCGACACCCTCGAACGCGCGCTCGCCGTGCAGCCTCTGGGCGCCGGCCGCTTCCGGGCGACGAACGAACGCGATCGCTTCAGCCGGATCTTCGGCGGGCAGCTGCTCGCACAGGCCCTCTATGCCGCCTCGCGCACCGTCGACCATCACGCGCCGCACTCCCTGCACGCCTACTTCGTCCAGACGGGCGCATCGGACACACCGGTCGACATCGCCGTCGACACCGTCCGCGACGGGCGGTCGATGGCCACCCGTCAGGTCACCATCGCGCAGGGCGACCGCACGCTGCTCACCGCCCTCGCGTCGTTCCACACCAATCCCACCGAACCCGAACTCGATCACCCCCGACCGGACACCCCGGCGCCCGAGGAGATGCCGCTGCTACAGCACTGGGTGCACCAGGTCCCCCCGCAACTCAGGGAGAACGCGCAGAAATGGATCGATGTCCCACCCGCGGTGGAGATGCGCATCGCGGAGCCGACGAATTTCCTCGGCGGCCGCCAAACTCCCGGGCCCCGGTCGCACTGGATGCGGTTGCCCCGCCCCATCGGCGACGATCCGGCGCTGCACAGCGCGATGCTCGCGTACGCCAGCGACTACCTGCTGCTGGACATGGCGTTGCGTAACCATCCGCATCGCGCCGACTACGCGTCCATCGCGGCGGTCAGCCTCGATCACGCTCTGTGGCTGCACCGCCCCGTGCGCTTCGACGACTGGCATCTCTACACCCAGGACACGGTCGCCGTCAGCGGACACCGCGCGCTGATCCGCGGGACCATCCGCGACGTGGCAGGACGCACCGTGGCCAGCACGTCGCAGGAAGTGTTGATCCGCCCGATCGCGACGTAGATGGCCGAACGCCGAACCCCGGACGGGCGACAACGCCGTCGCGATCTCTGCGACGTCGCGATCAGGCTGCTCGCCGAGCACGGCGCGAAGGGGCTGAGCCATCCGCGGGTTGACCGCGCGGCGGGCGTTCCGGAAGGGAGCACCTCATATTACTTCCGGACGCGCAGCGCGCTGATCCACGCCGTCGCCGAGCGGGTCGCCCAGCTGGATCTGGCGGACCTGCGCACGGTCGCCGAGGCGGACGCCGACACGTCCCGACAGGCCGCGGTCACCAGACTGGCCGCGGTGGTGATGAAATCGCTGACCGGCGACGGCCTCACCCGCACCCGGGCCCGGATCGAGCTGCTCCTACAGGCCAACCGCGATCCGGCGATATCCGCTGTCTTTCATGCGAATTCGCAGACCTATCTGGCGTTGCATCGCGAGCTTGCGGAGCGCTCGCGAACGTCGGATGCCGACCCGTCCGCCGTGGACGACCGGGCTCTGCTCACGGTGATGTTCATCAGCGGGCTCATGCTCAGCGCGGCAGCGGGCAATCAGCCGGCCATCGAGAGGGATCGGCTGGAGTTCCTGCTCGTCCAGATCGCCGAGAGCCGGCCCTGAAGGGGTTGCCTGGGGTTTCGAATGCACGCTTCGCGGGTAGGTGACGTTCAATCGGGGGGTCGCGCCGCTGAAACCGATGCGAGGAGCGACCACATGAATCTCAAGAAAACCGCATTGACGATGAGCCTGGCCGGAGCAGTGTGCGGCTTTGCCGCGCTCGGCGCGAGCGTGGGGACCGTGAACGCGGACCCGAAGTTTCCGTCCCCGCCCGTGCCTCCCATCCCCGGGCCGCCGCCGATTCCCAAGGTCAATGTGCCGCGCGTCGAGGCACCGCGGGTGCCTGACGTGAACGTGCCGCGGGTCGAGGCACCGCGAGTGCCGGATGTCCACGTGAACGTGCCACCGGCCGGG
This sequence comes from Mycobacterium sp. 1164985.4, assembly GCF_001668575.1. GTDB lineage: Bacteria > Actinomycetota > Actinomycetes > Mycobacteriales > Mycobacteriaceae > Mycobacterium. The sequence continues at coordinate 32,966 of NZ_LZMD01000033.1, read as the reverse complement.
GTGCCGCCACTGCCCAAGGTCAACGTGCCGCCACCCCCGGCGCCCGTCGTCGACATCGACCTGCCCCGCCTAGCGCCGAACCTGCCCGACGTCGACGCCTATTTCGGCTTGCCGGGCGGTCACATTCCACCGGGTCAACTGATGAACGCGGCCACCATCAACGGTGTCCCGAACCCGTTCTTCAAGATCCCGCCCGGGCAGCTCAAGAAGATGCGGACCGTCCAGGGCTATGAGAACCCGTTCTTCGACGAGGTTCCGGGCCACTGGGAAATCCCGGCGTCAGTGATACCCGACGCCTGGCCGGGCGTGCCGGGTATCAACGACTACTTCGGCCTGCCGGGCCAGCAGATCGGCCCGGTACAGCTGCGGGCGGAGGCCACCATCAATGGGGTGCCCAACCCGTTCCACGGCATCCCGGCCGATGAGCTGCGGAAGCTTCCGACGGTGCAGGGCTTCGAAAATCCGTTCTTCGACGGCGCCCCCGGACACTGGGACATTCCTTAAGGGATCGCAGCACGGCACCGGCTCGCCGCGGAGCTAGTCCGAGGAGCAGGTGGTGTCCGGCGGCGGCACCGTCACGTCGACGAGGTAGCGGGCGGCGATGTCGTCGATGCACTTGTTGCCCTGGAACACCACGGTGTGCTGGGTGCCCTGGAACGTCACCAACGTCCCCCCGAGCTGCTTGGCGAGCTCCACGCCCGCCTGATACGGCGTCGCGGGATCGTTCGTCGTCGAGACCACCAGCGTCGGCGGCAATCCCTCGACCTTGAGCTCGTGCGGTTCGCTCGTCGGCGGCACCGGCCAGAACGCGCACGTACCCAGCGGAGCGTGCCCGGTGAATTCGCCGTAGCTCATGAACGGCGCGGCCTCTCGGACCCGCCGGTCCTCTTCGGCGACCTTGGCCCGGTCGGTCACCGCCGGCTTGTCCATGCAGTTGACCGCGACCCGCACGTCGGTCGAGTTGTTGTAGTGGCCCTGCGCATCTCGTCCCATGTACAGGTCGGCCAGCGCGAGCATCGTGTCGCCGGTTCCGCGCTCCATCTCGCTGAGCGCCTGCGTCAGATGTCGCCACAGGTTCGGCGAGTACAGCGGCAGGATCGTCCCCACGATCGCGTCGGAGTAGCTCAGCCCTCGCGGATCCCGGGTCTTGAGCGGCTTGTCCACCAGCGGGTCGACCAGGCTGTGGTAGACGTCGTTGGCCTTCGCCGGATCGGTGCCCAACGGGCAGCCCGGGTTCTTGGCGCAGTCGGCGGCATAGTCGTTGAACGCGGTCTGGAAGGCGGCGGCCTGCCGGACGTTGGCCTCGGTGGGATCGGCGTTCGGATCGACCGCGCCGTCGAGGATCATCGCGCGCACCTTGTCCGGATACGCCTCGGCGTACGTGGCGCCGATCCGGGTGCCGTAGGAGTAGCCGAGGTAGGTCAACTTCTCGTCACCGAGCGCCTGGCGCATCGCCTCGAGATCCTTGGCCACGTTGACGGTTCCGACGTTGGCGAGGAACTCCTTGCCCATCTTGTCCTCGCAGCGCTGGACGAACTCCTTGGTCTCCTTCTCGATCTCCGCGACGCCCTCCGGCGAGTAGTCGACCTGGGGTTCGGCCCGCAGCCGGTCGTTGTCGGCATCGGAGTTGCACCACAGCGCGGGCGTGGAATTGGCGACGCCGCGCGGATCGAAACCGACGAGGTCGAAGCGCTGCCGCACCGACTCGGGCAGTGAGCCGACGACGCCGGCGGCGGCCTCCACACCGGACTCCCCCGGCCCTCCCGGGTTGATGATCAACGAGCCGACCTTGTCGCCGGTGGCCCTGAACCGGATCATCGCGATGCGGGCGACGTCACCGTCGGGGTCGTCGTAGTTCACCGGAACCGACAGCATGCCGCACTCCGCGTCGGCGGGGATCCGCGACTCGTCGGGCTGTTCGGTCTGGCACTTGGTCCACTCGATCGGGGTACCGGGCGGCGGCACCGCGACGACGGCGCGGCCGTCCACCACATGGCTGCATCCGGTGGCCGCGAGCAGCACAGTGGCCGCGAGGACCCCGATCTTGGCGTTCATGGCTCAACATGCTGCCATGAACCCTCATCGGCCCTGGCTAGGGCGCTATCGCGTGGCGGCCAGCAACTCGTCGAGGGCAGCGGAGAAATCGTCTGCCATATCCCACAGGTCGGGCAGTAGTTCCGGGCAGGACACGATGCCGACGTTCAGTGAGCCCGTCAGCGACATGACGGTGATGTTGAGCCCCGACCCGTGGAAGATCGGGCCGAGCGGATACATCGCCTTGGCCTCGCAGCCCAGGTAGTACAGCGGCACCTGCGGGCCGGGAACGTTGGAGATGACGAGGTTGTGCACCGGCCTGGCCCCGCTGAGCCGGCTCGCGGCGTAGACGCGCATCGCGACGCCGAAGACCGCAGGCGCGGCGAACTGCGTCCAGTCCTGCAGCAGGGTGGCCCCGATCGCCGAACTGTGTTGTTTGGCAACGGAATTCGACTCGGCGATGGACTTCAGCCGGGCCGCGGGATCCTCGATGTGGGTTTCCAGTCGCGAGAACATGCCCGACACCTGGTTGCGGCCGGGCCGGTCGGATTTGTCATGCACCGAGACCGGGACCATCGCGACGAGCGAGTTCTCCGGCAGTTGGCCGTGATCGGCGAGGTACTTGCGCAGCACGCCGGACACCAGCGCCATGACGACATCGTTGACCTTCACCCCGAAGTGGTTCTTGACGGTCTTGATGTCCTCGAGGTCCAGTTGCGCGAACGCGACGTTGCGGTGCCCGGTGACGTTCATGTTGAAAACCGTCCTCGGGGCCGCGAACGGCGGCGCCATCGACAGGCCGGAGCGGGCCCGGCGGACCGTGTCGACCACCGAGGAAACCGTCACGGGCAGCGCGTTGACCAGTTTCAACGGCCGGGTGGCGAACTTGACCGCACCGCTGACCGCGATCTCCAGCGAGCTGGCGTCGCCGGGACCGTCGACGGGATCGGGCGGCAGCGCGTCGGGTTCCGTGCTGCACAGTTGCGACATCAGGCTCGCGCCGGTGACACCGTCGACGCCGGCGTGGTGCACCTTCGTCATCACCACGAGGCGCCCGCCGTCCTGCGGGTTGGTGCCGTCGACGTTTTCGATCACCCACTTCTCCCACAGAGGACGGCTGCGGTCGAGGGGCAGCGACGCGATGTGGCCGCAGATCTCGGCGAGCTCGCGGGGTCCGCCCGGCGCGGGTAGCCCGATGCGATGCAGGTGGCGGTCGACGTCGAAGTCCTTGTCCTCCACCCACACCGGATGGTCGAGGTTGAACCGGCTGTCGGCGAGCTTCTCGCGGAACTCGGGCATCGCCTTGATGCGCAGGTTCAGCGCGTCCTTGAACCGGTCGAACGTGTAGCCGCCGGGCATCGTCGAGGTGTCGAGCTCGAGAATCGAGCACACATGCAGCGGCTGCTGCGCGGTTTCGAGGTACAGGAAACTGGCGTCGAGCCCGCTGAGCCGTTGCATGTCGCCGATGTTATGCCCGGTGACGGCGGGTGTGAGCAAATCCACTCAACAGCCCTTTTAACATCTCGGACACCAAGTGGCAGACTTGGTGGGTCAGACGAACCCGGGGACCGTGCATCGGCCTCGAGGATTCGACCCGACCCACCCAATTGGGGGACAACGATGTCTGAGCAGACCGTGTACGGGACTGCCTCCGCTCCGCGGAGCAAAACCCGCACGCTCCACCTCCAGAAGTGGAAAGCAGAAGGCCACAAGTGGGCCATGCTCACCGCCTACGACTACTCCACCGCGCGCGTCTTCGATGACGCCGGCATCCCGGTGCTGCTGGTCGGCGACTCGGCCGCCAACGTCGTCTACGGCTACGACACCACCGTGCCCGTGACGATCGACGAGCTGATCCCGCTGGTCCGCGGCGTCGTCCGCGGCGCCCCGCACGCGCTGGTCGTCGCCGACCTGCCGTTCGGCAGCTACGAAGGCGGGCCGCAGCAGGCGCTCGCGACCGCCACGCGGTTCCTGAAGGAGACCGGTGCGCACGCTGTCAAGCTCGAGGGTGGCGAGCGTGTGGTCGAGCAGATCGCGACGCTGAGCGCCGCGGGCATCCCGGTCATGGCGCACATCGGCTTCACCCCGCAGAGCGTCAACGGGTTGGGCGGTTTCCGGGTTCAGGGTCGCGGCGACGCCGGCGAGCAGACCGTTCACGACGCCATCGCCGTGCAGGAAGCCGGCGCGTTCGCCGTCGTCATGGAGATGGTGCCCGCCGAGCTGGCCACCCAGATCACCGGCAAGCTGACCATCCCGACCGTCGGGATCGGCGCGGGACCGAACTGCGACGCGCAGGTGCTGGTGTGGCAGGACATGGCGGGCATGACGAGCGGCAAGACCGCGAAGTTCGTGAAGCGGTTCGGCGCCGTCGGCGACGAATTGCGCCGCGCCGCAGAGCAATACGCCGACGAGGTCGCCAGCGGGGCGTTCCCCGCCGACGAGCACTCGTTCTAGGCGAACTCCGCTTTCCGCTTGGCCAGGAAGGCGTCGACGCCCTCGCGTCCGTCGCTGGAGCAGGCGCGTGCGGCGATCAGCCGTCCCTCGAGCTCCATCTGTTCTTCGAGGCCGTTACCGAAGGTGCCGAGCAGCAACTGCTTGACCCCACCGTTGGAGCCGGCTGACGTGGCCGCCATCCGATCGGCGAGCTTGCCCGCCCGCTCTGCCAGTTCGGCGTCCGCAACGACCTCGGTCACCAAACCCCACTGCGACGCCTCCTGCGCCGACAGCGTGCGGTTGGTCAGCATGAGCTCCTTGGTCTTGGTGACGCCGATGAGCCGCGGCAAGTAGTAGGACGCGCTGCCGTCGGGGCTGAGCCCGACCCGGGTGTAGGCCATGGTGAACGACGCGGACTCGGCGGCCAGCACCAGGTCGCCGGTCACCGCGAGCGAGAACCCCGCACCGGCGGCGGTGCCGTTCACCGCGGTGATGACCACCGCATTCATCCGGGCGAAGGTCGAAATCGCGCGGTGCAGATCGTCGGCGACGCCCTTGATGTGTGCACCGCGGTCGTCGGCGTCCGCGAAATCCTTCAAATCACCGCCCGCGCAGAAGAACCGGCCCGATCCGGTGAGGACCACGACCTTGGTCGCGGCGTTGTCACACCGCTTGGCGGCGTCGGCCAGCTCACGAGTCATCGTGCCGTTCATGCCATTTGCCGCATCCGGTCGATTGAGGGTGATGCGGGTGATGGCGCCGGTCTGCTCGACGGTCAGCGTTTCGTAATCGGTCACAGTGGGACCTTATATTCGCCGCCCTCCCCGATGTTCACCTGCGTGTGGCAATCTGTCTCGCACTATGGGCAAATCGGGCGAGTCCACGCGGCATCTGGAGGTCGAGCGCAAGTTCGACGTCGGCGAATCGACCGTGTCGCCCTCGTTCGAGGGATTGTCATCGGTGGTTCGCGTCGAAGGGTCGCCGGCGCACCATCTGGAGGCCGTGTACTTCGACACCCCCGACCACGACCTCGCGGCTCGGCGCATCACGCTGCGCAGGCGAACCGGCGGTCCGGACGAAGGCTGGCACCTCAAACTGCCCGCCGGGCCCGACGCGCGGACCGAGGTCAGGGAGCCGCTGGGTGAGGACGCTGTGGTGCCGGATGCGCTGCGCGACGTCGTGCTGGCGATCGTGCGTGACCATCCGCTGCAGCCGATCGCCCGCATCTCCACCCAACGCACCGTCGACGTGCTCTACGGTCCCAACGGCGCGCCGGTGGCGGAGTTCTGCGACGACCAGGTGACGGCCTCCGCCGAGCCCGACGGCCCCCAGCAGGCGTGGCGCGAGTGGGAGCTCGAACTGGCCGACGGCGCCGACCGCGAGCTGCTCGACCGGCTGTCGAACCGGCTGATCGATGCCAGCGCCAAGCCCGCCGCCAGTGGTTCGAAGCTGGCGCGGGTGCTGGGGTCGCTGCAGGAGAACGCGTCGCAACCGTCGGATGCGGTGCACCGAGCGGTCGCCGAACAGGTCGAGCAGCTGATCGAGTGGGACCGCGCGGTGCGTGCCGACGTCGAGGATTCGGTGCACCAGATGCGGGTGACGACGCGCAAGATCCGCAGCCTGCTGCAGACCTCGCGCGAGGCGTTCGGCATCTCCGACGACGCGTGGATTCTCGACGAGCTGCGGCAGCTCGCCGCGATCCTCGGAGTGGCTCGCGACGCCGAAGTGCTGGCCGAACGCTACGCAAAGGCCCTCGATGAGCTGCCGGAAGAGCTGGTCCGCGGCCCTGTGCGGGAGCGGCTGGTCGACGGCGCCGAGCGGCGCTACGCGGCCGGGCTGCGCCATTCGTTGATCGCGATGCGCTCGCAGCGGTACTTCCGGCTGCTCGACGCGCTCGAAGGGTTGGTCGCCGCAGAAGCGGTCCCGGCGCAGGACGAGGACGAGCGCAGCCAGGCGACGATCGACGCGGCCTACAAGCGTGTGCGCAAGGCGGCGAAGGCCGCCGCGCAGGCGGACGAGGACAAGGACGAGGCGCTGCATCGAATCCGTAAGGGCGCCAAGCGGCTTCGATATACCGCGGCGGCAACCGGACAGGGCAAGGTGTCGGCTCGCGCCAAGAAAATCCAGTCGATGCTTGGCGATCACCAGGACAGCGTGGTCAGCCGGGCGCACCTGAGCCAGCAAGCCGAGGCGGCGCACGCCGCGGGCGAGGACACGTTCAGCTACGGTCTGCTCTTCCGGATGGAGGAGGAGCTCGCGCAGCGCTCGCGAGACCAGTTGGACCGTGCGCTCAAGAAGCTCGCCAAGGCGGTGCGCAAGGCGCGCTGACCCGGGCCCCGGATCGGGCGCGCCGGTGCAGGGCGGATGAGTTGGCCTGTAAGCCGGATTCTGTCCCTCACCACCGCGGCGACCGCGGCGGCGAGGTGGCGACCATCCATCTGGACACACCGTCGCCGGGTGCCTCGAGCGGCCTACCCGCAGGCTCGGGCGAGCAACCCTCGGGCGCCTGCGCGGCCGCAACCAGGTTGCGGCCTTCTTGGCCTTGCTTCGGGTGGGGTTTGCCTAGCCACTCCGGTCACCCGGAATGCTGGTGCGCTCTTACCGCACCGTTTCACCCTTACCACCCCGAGTCCGAAGACCCGGTGGTGGCGGTCTGTTTTCTGTGGCACTTTCCCGCGAGTCACCTCGGATTGCCGTTAGCAATCACCCTGCTCTGTGAAGTCCGGACTTTCCTCGAAACCCAGGCGAACCTGGATCCCGCGGCCGCCCAGCCAACTCATCCGCGAGTTCAACGTAGCGCCTGTCGCCGCTGTTCCGCGACTTCGACATACTTGGCGCATGGCGCAGGTGCCTCCGGCGCGCTATCTGATGCGCGCCAAGGATCTGGTCGACGCGCGGTACGCCGAGGCGATCACCGTCGACGACCTGGCTGCTGCCGCGGGCCTGTCCCGCGCGCACTTCAGCAGGATGTTCACCCGCACCTTCGGGGAAACGCCGCGGGCTTACCTGCAGACCCGCCGCCTGGAACGCGCCGCGGCGCTGCTGCGCAACACCGACCGCTCGATCGCCGACATCTGCGTGATGGTCGGGTTGCAGAGCGTGGGGTCGTTCACCACCAGCTTCGCCCGGGTGTACGGGCTGCCTCCTGCCGCGTACCGGGCGAGCCTGCCGCCGGCGGCGATCCACGCCCGTGTGCCGAGTTGCATCCTCAAGCGCGATACTCGGCCTCCCGCCGACAGCCGGGTGCGCAAGACAGCACACGGGGAGAAGACGCAGAGACGCGACCCGTCGTAGCGTCGAGCCATGATCAAAATCGCAAGCGCCCACCTCTGGGTACATGACCAGGAAGCGGCATTGAAGTTCTGGACCGAGAAGGTCGGTATGGAAGTGCGCCAGGATGTTTCGCTGCCGGATGTGGACGGCCTGTTCCGATGGCTGACCGTCGGGCCGCCCGGCCAAGACGATGTGTCGATCGTGTTGATGGCCGTACCCGGTGAACCCGTCATGGACGAGGCGACCCGCAAGCAGGTGCTGGACCTCACCGCCAAGGGCTTCGCGGGAACGGTGTTTTTGACGACGGAGGACTGTCGGGCCTCCTATGAGGAAATGCGTTCGCGTGGAGTCGAGTTCACCGAGGAACCACACGAGATGCCCTACGGCATCGATTGCGGGTTCCGCGATCCGTCCGGTAACAGTGTGCGCCTGACGCAACTCGCGGACCTGTCGGCCATCACGGGATAGCGCGTGCGGATTCCCACCGCTGCACTCGCCTCGGCGGCATTCTTTGTAGTGGCGCCCGGCACGTTCGTGGGGCTCGGTCCATGGTTGATCACGCGCTGGGACTTGTCCGACGCTCCGGCATGGCGGATCGTCGTGGGCGGGATCGTGGTCGTCGTCGGTTTGATCCCACCCATCCACGCGTTCGTCGAATTCGTCAGGGCCGGTGGGACTCCCATGCCCGTCGCGCCCACGCAACGTTTGGTCGTGACGGGCTTCAACCGGTTCGTCCGTAATCCGATGTACGTCGGGCTGATCACGGCGATCCTCGGTCAGGCAGCGCTTTTCGGCAGCCTGTGGCTCGTACTCTATGCGGCGATCGGATGGGCGGTCACGGCGTCGTTCGTGCGGTGGTACGAAGAACCCACGCTGGTGCGAACGTACGGGGCGCAGTACCAGACGTATCGCGCACACGTGCGCGCGTGGCTGCCCCGGCTGACGCCGTGGACGCCGGTTGGGGACGTCAGCGGTTAGGCCACGTCGCGCGGGGCGCCGGTCCTCCCGGCGGGGCGGGCTTGAGGTTCGCGCCGGGGACCTGTGAGTTCTGCCAGGCCGACATGCACAGCCCGATCCTGCCGGGTTTACACCAGCCGCCCGTGCCCGGGATCCCGAGCGTGGTTTGGGATTGCGCCCAGCACACCCCGGTCCGCTGATCCCACACCTCGCTGGCCTTGCACTGCGCGTGCGCGGCTGGAGCGGTCACAAGGGGGGACGACAGCAGCACGGCGCTGCACACCGAAGCCAGTAGGAGGACTGGAGCCGTGGTCCGGATTCTCATATCGATGCGTCTCCGTCGGTAAGCGGGGTCCTGGAGTCTCGGAGGGAGCGGCCGGTCATGACGGTGGGGTGATGGTCGTCTGTTCGTCGATGACCTTGATGGCGTCGAGCACGGCGTTCTGTTCGGCCTCGGGACTGTCCGCATTCAGCTGCAGGACGAAGAGGCCATCTGACGCCGGCACGACGACGGTCTTCTGGGCGACGAATCGCTTCTGACCGTCGTTCATGAACGTGCCTGCGTACGAAAGGGCATCGAAGCCACCGAATTTGCCCTTCGCCGGTTCTGCCAACGGCTTGAACTCGGCCATGTCCTCCAGCTGCTCCGGGGCGTATTCGAGAATCTTCGCCTGGTCTACGTTGCCGGTGAGCTTCGAGGCGATCGCGTACATGTCCGGCGGGTCATTCGGATCCTTCGGGGTGTCGTAGACGATCGCGCCGTAGGCCCATTCCGGCGTCGCCTCGCCCGCGTCGCGCCATCCGGGCGGGATCGGGAAGTTGAAGGTCGGCGTCCCGGGCTCGCCGGGTTTGATCGGCGTCTCCGCGATATCGCTCTCGGTGACGTACTCGTTGATCGTGTCGTCATCGTCGGCAGCGGGGCTCGGCGTGGCCGTCGCCGTGCCGGTCTCGCTGGTGGCCGACGTCGTGGTCGTGGCCGCCGTATCGGCGTCGGAACCACAGCCCACGAGTCCAAAGCTCAGTGCGATGACGAAAAGACCCGCCGCCGGCCCTACGGGGAGATTCTGCATCGGCTCGCCGCCTCCTACGGTTCTTGTTTCACAACGCCGAGGATTGATCTTGAAAGCGAGCCTAGAGGGTGGACACCGAAAATTCGCTACTTCGTCAATTTCAGAAAGGTGGGGGCTTGTAGACCGCCGCGAGCCACGCCTGATGCTGCCGCTCCTCCTCGGCGATCAGCTCGCTTCGTAAACGCCGCTCAGTGTCGATACGGTCGCGGCGAACTTGTTCTCGGGTTTGTCTGCGCCGAGGCATCATTGCCATTCGGTCGAGGTTCTCCGGCGGAGGCGTGACGACCTCGAGCACGCCGGTCGATTGCCCGAGCGCGGGGAACATGCTCGCGCCGTGGGGTTCCGACCGGTACACGTGTCCGGTCGGAGCGGTCAAAACGATTGTGCCGTCCGGTAATTGCTCATCGCGCCAGCCACCGCTGCCGCAATAGAACGTCTTGATCAGATGGTGGATACGGCAGTAGTGCTTGGTGTTCGACGGATGCGTCGGACCATAGGGCCAGGGCACGGTATGGTCCACGTCGCATCTCGTCACCGGCCTGTCGCATCCGGGCCAGCGGCACGTCAGGTCCCGCCACTGCAGGAACTCGATCAACTTGGCGCCGGGGCGATATCCGATGCTGGCGCTAATGGGATCTCCGGTGCTCGCCACGGCAGCGCCGGCGGCGGGCACGCCCACCGGCTTGAGTTCGGCGTGTTGCGCCAGATCCCGCACCGACTCGGCGGGCAGCACCCCGAACCCGCGCAGATATCCCGGTCTGTCGCTGGTTCCATCGACGGTGGCTTCTTCGGCCAGAACATGGATCACCGCTACGGACGCCGCCGCACGTTCGGCGCCCGCCGAGCAGTCGTCGGATCCACACCGGCAGGCCAGCGTCGCTTCGAGACGCGAGAGCGCACCGCAAGCGTCGGCGCGACGCTGGGCGACCGTCCGCGGATCGTTCTCACACACGGTGGCGGCCAACGCATCCAGCCGCGCATCCAGCGAGGCGCCGTCTTCGGCGCGCAACTTGCCCGAGAGAAACGCCAATCCGGCGCAGTCGGCGGGATTGACGTCGACATAGCGATGCTTGTCGGCCTCCGGCGGCACTCGTACCGCGGCGGGGTCGAATTCGGCGATGAACAGATCGATGCGGTCGCGCAGCTTGGGTTTGGACAGCTTCATCCACTTCTCGACCCGCCATGCCAACGCCTCATCGAGGTTCACCATGACGTCGTCGTCGACGTTCTCGGTGCGCGCGACGATCGTCGACACCATCCGATAATCGATCACACCCCGACAGAACCGCCTGAGGACCTGCGGCAGCCGATCCCGCAGTGCGATCGCGACCTCGACCTGACCGACCGCTCGCGCATGGCTGATGTTCTGCACCGGCGCGATCTCGGCCGCCACCGCCGCGATCGCATCGGCCACGTAGAACCGCGACTCGACCATCTCGGGATTGCGCCTGGCGAACAACTCACCGACCAACGACAACCGGCGCCCCATCGCCGCCGACTCCTCGCGCGCCTCTTCACCCATGAAGGTGATGAGATCGGCATCCGAGGCGTCTTCGAACATGCTTTCGACACTAGTTCTGCCCACTGACGTGTCGACACGAGAATCGTGACCCTGTGGATCAATTCGCTGTCTGGGAGAACCTCACGAAATGTCGATCCCGGGCGTCTACTGGGTATGCATCGCCAAATGGCGCATACGCAATGGCACGCCCGTGTCGACTCCGCCAATTGGGACGCCGTCGTCACCGAACTCGACGCAACCGGCGGCGCCCTAGCTTCCACGCCTACTGACCAAGCCCGAGAGCGCTGCGCTCAAGCGCCTCTACATCGACGACGACAGATTCCGTTCGACCGTCGACATGGCCCGCCACCGCTTCGGCGAGGGCGAGTACCGCTACTTGCGCGAGCCCTACCCCGAACCGGTCCAAGCGCTCAGGCGGGCGCTGTATCCGCGGCTCCTCCCGATCGCGCGGGACTGGTGGGCCCGATTGGGCCGCCCCGCGCCTTGGCCCGACCAATTCGACGACTGGCTCGACATGTGCCACGCCGCCGGCCAGACGAAATCGACCGCGCTCATGCTCAAATACGGACCCGGTCACTGGAATGCGCTGCACCGAGACCTCTACGGCGATCTGGTGTTTCCGCTACAGGTCGTGATCAACCTCAGCGAACCGGGCATCGACCACACCGGCGGTGAGTTCCTGTTGGTCGAACAACGCCCCCGCGCTCAATCGCGCGGCACATCGACCCTACTGCCCCACGGGCGCGGCTACGTCTTCACCACCCGGGAGCGGCCCGTGCGGTCGGCGCGCGGATGGTCGGCCGCGCCGGTACGGCACGGTGTGTCGGTGGTGCGCTCCGGACAGCGATACACGCTCGGGCTCATCTTCCACGACGCCGCATGAACCGAGCAACGGAGCGTGAAGCTCAGCGTCGCCGCAACACGATCACGTTGTCGGCCCACTGCGCTGTCTCTCCGTCCGGGGTCGTCACTTCACGCACCGGTTTGCGGATCTCGGCCGGATCCCATTCGGAATCCGGGAGATTCAGCGCCGCGACCACCTCCTCGGGTGGCGTGAACGTGTGGTGGTGCTCATGAAGCTCCGACAGCCACGGCGGCGGCGACCCGTGATCGACGATCAGCAGGAGCCCACCCGGGCGGACCGCCCGTGCCGCAGCGCCGAAGATCGCCGTCCGGTCGAGCGGGAAAGTGGAGTGCAGGAATTGGGCGTTCACCAGATCGAACTCGCCCTCGGGGAAACTCTCCAAGAGGTCGTGCTGTGCGAAGTCGATGCGGTCGGCGACCCCGCGCGCGGCGGCGTCTTCGGCGGCGCGCTGCAAGGCGGTTTCGGCGATGTCGACGGCGAGGACCCGCCATCCCCGTTCGGCGAGCCACATCGCGTCCCCGCCCTCGCCGCTGCCCAAGTCCAGCGCGGTCCCGGGCTCGAGGTCCGAGGCCACCTCGACGAGGCGAACGTTCGGCCGCCCGCTCCAGATCCGGTCCTGCGAGCTGTAGCGCTCTTCCCAATGTTGTTTGGCGCTAGGCGTTGACATATCCACTCCCCTCCAGGATGACCGCCGGGAAATCCTCCTCCATCAGGCTCTGCACGACGGCGGCGGCCGCGGCCGAGCCGGACGCCACCGCGGTGGCCACCTGTGGCATCTGAGCGACGACATCACCGGCAGCGAAAACTCCGTGCGCACTGGTCCGATACAGAGCGTCGACCTGAACCGGGTTCTGCGCCAGGGGCGTCGGCTCTGCAACAACGACGCCCAGTTGCTCGGCGAGCGGCGACCGCTGATGCAACGTCGTCGCCACCAGAAGACCCTCGCGGGGCAATCGGCCGCCATCGGCGAACACGACGGCGGCCAGATTTCCCGCCGCGGAATCCAATTCGGCTACCGGCCGCTCGTCGATCATGACACCGGCCGCCGTCAGCCGTTCACGCTGTGCGGCATCGAGATCGGCCGGACCATCGGTCAGCAGAATGACGTCGTCGCTCCAAAGCCGCAGCAGCAGCGTGGAATGCACCGCGCGCTCACCACGGGCCAGCACCCCCAGGGGCTGATCGCGCACCTCCCATCCGTGGCAGAACGGGCAGTGAAACACCGACCGGCCCCACAGCTCCGACAGCCCTGGCAGTGACGGCGGCCGGTACTGCATACCGGTGGCCAACAACACCCGCCTGGTTTGCTCGACCCGGCCGTCGTCCAACCGCAGGACCAACCCGTTCTCGGCTCGCTCACCGGCGACGATGTCGCCCGCCACGACCTCCACGGACGGATACGCCGACAATTCTTCGCGGCCCAACGCGTACAGTTCCGCGGGCGGTCGGCCGTCATGGCCCAGCAGCCCGCCGATGCCATGCGCGGCCAGGTTGCTCTGCGCACCCGCATCGACCAGCAGTGTGCGGCGCCGGGCCCTGCCGAGCACCAATGCGGCGCTCAACCCGGCGGCACCGCCGCCGACGATCACACAATCCCAATCTCTGTCCATGCGACCACCTTGCATTCGCTACTCCCAAGATGCCAAGCTTTGTTGCCATGCAGGCAAACGACGAGGACGGCGTCGACGCCCGGGTGCGCCGCAGGCTGCGCGAACTGCGCACCCGGCACGGCCTGACCCTCGAAGAGGTCGCCCGGCGATCGAACATCGACGTGTCGACGCTGAGCCGGCTCGAGTCCGGCAAGCGCCGTCTCGCCCTCGACCACCTGCCGAGACTGGCCGCAGCGCTGTCGGTCAGCACCGACGAACTGCTGCGTGCCCCCGAAGCCGAGGATCCGCGGGTGCGCAGCGGATCTCACACCGCACACGGGATCACCTACTGGCCGCTGACTCGACAGGCCGCCGGCGGCCTACACGCGTTCAAGATCCGGATCAGCGCCCGGCGCCGCAACCCGCCCGCCGAACTCCCCGTGCACGAGGGCCAGGACTGGATGTACGTGTTGTCCGGACAGCTGCGATTGATCCTCGGCGAACGTGACTTCACCGTGAAACCCGGTGAGGCGGTGGAGTTCTCGACATGGACACCCCACTGGTTCGGCGCCGTCCACGGCCCGGTCGAGGCCATCACGATCTTCGGGCCGCACGGCGAGCGGCTCCACCTACACGACTAGTCCAGGTACGCCGTCTGATTGACCAGCCGCACCGATGCCGCTCCGTCGGGATAGAACTCGGCGATTGACAACGACGCGAGGTCGAGGTGCAGGCGGTACAGGATGTTCGGCCCACCGTCGAGCGCCATCCGCAGCAGCGTCTTGATCGGCGTCACATGCGACACCACCAGCACCGTCTCCCCCGCATGCTCGGCGATGATCCGCGCCCGGGCCCTTCCGACCCGCTCCGCCGCGGAGTCGAAGCTCTCACCCTCCGGAGGCGCCAAGGAGGTGTCGCGCAGCCAGCGCCGGTGCAAATCCGGATCCCGTTCCGCCGCTTCGGTGAACGTCAGACCTTCCCACGCTCCGAAATCGGTTTCGATCAGATCGTCGTCCACGGTGACGTCGAGGCCCAGCACCTTGGCCGCCGCCGCCGCGGTGTCGTACGCGCGCTGCAGCGGCGACGTGACGACCGCTGCGACGCCGCCCCGTTGCCCGAGGTACTGCGCGGCGGCTTCGGCCTGCCGACGGCCGAGATCGGTCAGCGCCGGGTTGCCACGCCCCGAATACCGACGGCCGACGGACAGTTCGGTCTGGCCGTGGCGCAGCAACAGCAACCGCGTCGGCGCGCCGCGGGCACCGGTCCACGCGGTGGGGTTCGACGCCTGATGCGGCTTGGATTTTTCGGCATCCACCAGCATTTCGGCCGCGGCATCCATCGCTTCGTTGGCCAGCCGGTCGGCGTGGCTGTTCTCCGCACGCGGAATCCACCGGTAGGACACGCGGTCGAACCGGGCCGCCAGCGCCGTGGCCTGCTGGTGCAGAGGCGCGATGTCCGGGTGCTTGACCTTCCACCGGCCCGACATCTGCTCCACCACCAGCTTCGAGTCCATCAGCACGTCGACCTCGGTGGCACCCAGGCTCGACGCCTCGCTCAACCCGGCGATCAGGCCGCGATACTCGGCGACGTTGTTGGTGGCGCGGCCGATCGCTTCCTTGCTCTCGGCGAGCACCGCACCGTGGTCGGCCGACCACACCACCGACCCGTAGCCGGCCGGTCCGGGGTTTCCGCGCGAACCGCCGTCCGCTTCGACGATCACCTTCACGTGCCGAACCCCTTGACCCGCAACAGGATCGCACCGCACTCGGGGCAACGGAGCACCTCGTCGTCGGCCGCCGCGGAGATCCGCGCCAACTCCCCCTTGTCGATCTCGATCCGGCACGCCCCGCAACGGCGGCCCTGCAACTGGCCCGCACCGGCGCCGCCGCGGGCACGCTGGCGTTCGTAGAGCCCCACCAGATCGGCGTCGAGCGCCGCGACCAACTCGTCGCGCCGCGACAGGCTCTGGTGACGGTGCTGGTCCAATTCGGAGCGCACTTCATCGCAGGCGGTCTGCGCGACGCCCAGATCGCGTTGCAGGTCGTCGATCTTCGTCAACGCCTCTTGTTGGTCGCGCTGCAACTCCTCGCGCCGCTCCATCACCTCGAGCTGCGAATCCTCCAGCGCGGCCTGCCTGCGCTCCAGCGTGTCGAGTTCGTGCTGCAACTCGGTGAGCTGTTTGGCATCCACCGACCCACCCGCGAGCAGCTTTCGGTCCCGCTCCTCGCGCTGGCGTACCGAGTCGATCTCGGATTCGAACTTGGCGACCTGCGCGTCGAGATCCTCGATGGCGATCTGCAGTGCGGCCAGCCGGTCGTTGGCCTCCCGGTGCGCGGCCTGAACCTCCTCGAGCCGCCGCTGTTCGGCGAGATTCTTCACACGGTGCTCGAGGCGAGCGAGGGTGGCATCGAGTTCGGCCAACTCGAGTAGCGATTGTTGTTGTCCTACTTCAGCTTTCATGCTCAACTTTCGACATTCCATGGATCGGTGCGCACGTCCGAGACCCGCACGGGCAGCGCGTCACCGAAGTGCCCCCGCAGTAGGTCCGCGGCTTGGTCGCACCACGGGTATTCGCTGGCCCAGTGCGCGACGTCCACGAGCGCGACTTCAGAGGCGCGTCGGTGTTCGTCGGCGGGATGGTGCCGCAGATCCGCCGTCACGTACGCGTCGACACCGGTGCGGGCGACGAGGCCGAGCAGCGAGTCCCCCGCTCCGCCGCACACCGCGACCCGCGACACCTGCGCGTCCGGATCACCGGCCGCGCGCACCCCCCAGGAGGTGGCGGGCAGTGCCCGGCGCACGCGGGAGACAAACGCCGACAACGGTTCCGGACGATCCAACACCCCTATCCGCCCCAGGCCCGCATTCCCCGGGATCGGTGCGAGCGCGAAGACGTCGAATGCCGGTGCCTCATAGGGATGCGCCCCCCGCATCGCGGCCAGCACGTGGCCGCGCAACCGCGCGGGGGCGATGACCTCGACCCGGTCCTCGGGCACGTGTTCGACGGACCCCACGCTGCCGATCGCCGGTGACGCGCCATCGTGCGGCAGGAACTGTCCGGTGCCGGTCGTCGTCCAGCAGCAGTGCGAGTAGTCGCCTATGCGACCTGCGCCCGCGGCGAACATGGCCTCCCGCAGCGCCTCGGAGTTCTCGGCGGGCACGAAGACGACCCACTTGTCGAGGTCGGATTCCGCGCTCGCGGGGGCCAGCACCTCCTCGACGGTCAGCCCGAGCGTCTCGGCCAGCGCGTCGGAAACGCCGGGCGACGCGGAATCGGCGTTGGTGTGGGCGGTGAACAGCGCCCGCCCGCTGCGGATCAGCCGGTGGATCAGGGCGCCCTTGGCGGTGCCGACCGCCACGGTGTCGACCCCGCGCAGCAGCAGGGGGTGATGCGCGAGCAGCAAGCCCCGGTCGGGCACCTCGGCGACGACGTCGGCGGTGGCGTCGACAGCCACCGTCACCGTGTCGACGGTCTCCGACGGATCCCCGCAGACCAGGCCGACCGAGTCCCAGTCCTGCGCCAACTCCGGCGGATACGCCGCCTCCAACACGTCGATGATGTCGCCGAGACGCGCGCTCATCGCAGCGCCTCGGTCATCGCCTCGACCAGCACCGGCCATTCGGGCCGGACCGCCGCGCGCAGGAATTGGCCGTCGAGGCCGACGAACGTGTCGCAGCGGCGCACGGCAATGCCGCTGCGATCCAGATGTTTTCGCATCAGTTCGGCATCCGGAACGGAGAACAGGAGGAAGGGGGCCGAACCGGGGACGACATGCACGCCGATGCTAGTCAATCCGGCCACCATCTCGGCGCGCACCTCCGTCAGACGCCGGGCGGCACGGTCGGCCTCGCCCACCGCCTCCGGCGTGTTGCACGCGGCGATGGCTTCCAGTTGCAGCGTGCCCAGTGGCCAGTGCGGCCGTCGCGCTGTCAGCCGCGCCAACACCTCGGAGGGGCCGAGCGCGTAGCCGACCCGCAGCCCCGCCAGCGCCCACGTCTTGGTCAGACTGCGCAGCACCACGACGTCGGGTAGCGCCTCGCCGGCCAGCGATTCGGGTTCGCCGGGTATCGCGTCGGCGAACGCCTCGTCGACCACCACGATGCGGCCGGGCCGCCTCAGCGTGAGCACCTGCTCGCGGGTGTGCAAAACCCCGGTCGGATTGGTGGGGTTACCCACGACGACGAGGTCCGCGTCGTCGGGCACCGCGTCCGGGCAGAGGATGTACGGCGGTTGGAGCACCACGTGGGTGAAGGGGACACCGGCCGCCGCGAGGGCCGCCTCCGGTTCGGTGAACGACGGCACGATCAGCGCGGTCCGTCGCGGTCGCAGGTCGGCCAGGCGCGCGAAGCCCTCGGCGGCGCCCGCCAGCAGCGCGACCTCGTCAACGGGGCGGCCGTGCCTGCGCGCGGCCGCCTCGAGCGCGCGCTGCTCGTCGGCCGCGCCCGGATACCGGCCCAACCCGCTCAGCCGGGCCGCCAGGCGGTCGACCAGCCACGACGGCGGTGCGTCGACGCGGACGTTGACGGCGAAGTCCAGCACCCCGGGGGCGACGGCCTGGTCGCCGTGGTAGCGCGCGGCAGCGCGCGGAGGACTCGCCACAGCACGACACTAGTGCGCCGACCGGCGCGGTTCTGCGATCGGGGAGAATGGATGCGTGACCGACACGTTGTCGACCGGCCTGTCCACCGGCCCGTCCGCCGCAACCGAGGCGACCCGCCCCGAACTGGTGATCTTCGACCTCGACGGCACCCTGACCGACTCGGCGCAGGGCATCGTCTCGAGCTTTCGCCATGCGCTGGGCTCCGTGGGCGCCGAGGTGCCCGACGGCGACCTCGCGACGATGATCGTCGGCCCGCCGATGCACTACACGCTGGGGCGCCTCGGCCTCGGGGCGAAGACCGACGAGGCGATCGCGGCCTACCGCGCCGACTACGTCGACCGCGGCTGGGCGATGAACCAGGTCTTCGACGGCATCCCTGCGCTGCTCGCCGACCTGCGCGCGGCCGGTGTGCGGTTGGCTGTCGCCACCTCGAAGGCCGAGCCGACCGCCCAGCGGATCCTCGCGCACTTCGGCCTGGCCGACTGCTTCGAGGTGATCGCCGGCGCGAGTGTCGACGGCACGCGCGCCCGCAAGGTCGACGTCGTCGCCCACGCATTGGCCCAACTCGGCACCGTGCCCGAGCGCACCCTCATGGTCGGCGACCGGTCCCATGACGTCGAAGGCGCCGCCGCACACGGAATCGACACCGTGATCGTCGGGTGGGGTTACGGCGAGGGCGATTTCGACGAGCCGGACGCTGCCGCGCCGGCCGCGCACGTCGCGACCGTGGCGGACCTGCGTGAGGTGTTGGGTGTCTGATCTACTGCACGTGACGTTCGTTTGCTCGGGCAACATCTGCCGGTCACCGATGGCCGAGAAGATGTTCGCCCATCAGATCTCGGAGCGCGGCCTGGCCCACGCGGTCCGGGTGACCAGCGCGGGCACGGGCGGTTGGCACGCGGGAGAACCCGCCGACCGCAGGGCCACTCACGTGTTGCGAGAGCACGGATATCCAACCGCACACCGCGCCGCCCAGGTCAACGAGGACCACATGTCCGCCGACCTGGTGATCGCACTGGGCCGCAACCATGTTCGGATGCTCAAGGATCTGGGTGTGCCCGCCGAACGGATCCGGATGCTGCGGTCCTTCGATCCGCGATCGGGCGCCCATGCGCTGGACGTCGAGGATCCCTACTACGGCGACCACGCCGACTTCGAGGACGTCTTCGCCGTCATCGAGGCATCGCTGCCCGGCCTGCACGAATGGGTCGACGAGCAACTCGCCGGCAGGGGGCTCGCCAGCTGATGCGCCGGTGGACGTTCCTGCTGCGGCCGTCATGGCTGGCGTTGTTCGTCGTGGTGGCGGGCTTCGCCTACCTGTGCTTCACGGTGCTGGCGCCGTGGCAGCTGGGCAAGAATTCCAAGACCTCGCGGGAGAACGCGCAGATCTCGCAATCGCTGAAGGCCGACCCCGTACCGGTTACTTCTCTTCTGCCGGAACAGGATTCGGCGGCGCCGGACGACCAGTGGCGACGTGTCACGGCGAGCGGCCACTATCTGCCCGAAGGACAGGTGCTCGCGCGGCTGCGCATGGTCGAGGGTGAACCCGCGTTCGAGGTGCTCGTGCCGTTCGCGGTCGACGGCGGGCCGACCGTCCTGGTCGACCGCGGCTACGTCCGGCCGATACAGGCTTCGGGCGTGCCCGAGATCCCGCCGGTGCCGGACGGCACGGTCACCATTGCCGCGCGGCTGCGCGACTCCGAGGGGCTGGCCCAGGGCAAGGAGCCGTTCCGCCAGGACGGCATCCAGCAGGTGTACTCGATCAACACCGGACAGATCTCGTCGCTCACCGGTATCCCGCTGGCCCGTTCGTACCTGCAGTTGGAGTCCGACCAGCCGGGTGGGCTCGGCGCGATCCCGCTGCCCCACCTCGACGCCGGACCGTTCCTGTCGTACGGCATCCAGTGGATCGCGTTCGGCATCATCGCGCCGATCGGGCTGGGCTACTTCATCTACGCCGAGGTGCGCCAGCGCAGGCTGGAGAAGGCAGCGCGGGAGGCGGCGCAAGCCAAGCCCGACGCGCCGCTCAGCACGGAGGACAAGCTCGCCGACCGATACGGCCGGCGGCGCTGAGTCCGAGTGCGGCCGACGCCGCGGCCACCTGGACCGCGCGCGACAACCGCACGGCCCGCCGCAGATCGGCGACCTGCGGCTGCGGACCGTCGCCGAGGGTGGGCCGGATCTCGAGTTCGTGGGCGTACTGCGTCGGCCCGCCGAGCCGCACCCCCAGCGCCCCCGCGAAGGCCGCCTCCGCGACACCCGCGTTCGGGCTGGGATGGCGTCGCGCGTCGCGCTTCCACGCACGCAGGGCCGCTACCGGCGAGCCGCCCACCACCGGTGCGCACACGGCCACCAGCACCGCGGTGACCCGCGCGGCGAGATAATTCGCGGCGTCGTCGAAACGGGCTGCCGCCCAACCGAACCGCCGGTAACGAGGCGACTTGTGACCGATCATCGCGTCGAGGGTGTTCGCCCCGCGGTACACCAGGACGCCGGGGACACCGCCGATCGCGGCCCACAGCAGCGGTGCCACATGCGCGTCGGAGGTGTTCTCCGCGACCGACTCGAGCGCAGCCCGCGCGAGACCCGCCTCGTCGAGCACCGACGGGTCGCGTCCGCACAGCGACGGGAGGAGCCGACGAGACGCGTCGATGTCGCCGCCGTCCAGGTGATCCGCCATCTCCTCGCCGATGCGGGCCAGGGAGGTCCCGCCCAGCGCGACGAACACCGACGCGGCCGTGATGACGGCGGCCGACGCAGGGCCCCGCCGCGGCGCCCCCTCCGCCGCGATTCCGAGCAGCGCGAGCGCGCCGAGGAGCGCGACGGTGTGCAGCGCGCCCGAGGCGCGGCTATCGGCGTACGTGCGACGCTCCAAAGCCGCTGCCGCACTGCCGAAGAGCGCCACGGGGTGTCCGCGACGGGGATCGCCGAACACCAGGTCGGCGGCACAACCTGCCGCGATCCCCACCACACGCGGGCGTGAGGTCGGTGCAAACACTCCGCGAGCGTCTCACAAGGTGATCTACTCGAAGCCATGAGGTTCGGGCCACCGCGCCGCCCGAGGCGCGTCGTCGATCTGCTCAATCCCGCGGCCGTGCTGGCACCGGCGGCCAACGTGATCATGCAGCTGGCGTCGCCCGGTGTGGGTTACGGGGTGCTCGAGAGCCCAGTCGACAGCGGCAACGTCTACAAGCATCCGTTCAAGCGGGCACGCACCACGGGCACGTATCTGGCGGTGGCGACGATGGGCACCGAGAGCGATCGCAGGCTGATCCGCGACGAGGTCGACCGCGTGCACGCGCTGGTGCGATCAACCCCGTCAAGCCCGGTGTCCTACAAAGCTTTCGATCCCCGATTGCAGTTGTGGGTGGCCGCCTGCCTGTACCGCTACTACGTCGACCAGCACGAATTCTTGTACGGCCCGCTCGACGACGAGGCGGCCGACGCGATCTACGACGACGCCAGGAAGCTGGGCACCACGCTGCAGGTGCGCGAGGACATGTGGCCGCCGGACCGTGCCGCGTTCGACGAGTACTGGAAACGCTCACTGGACGAACTGCGCATTGACGAACCAGTGCGCGAGCATCTGCACGGGGTGGCCGCGATGGTGTTCCTGCCCGCTCCGCTGCGCCTGCTGGCAGGCCGGTTCAACCTGTTCGCAACGACGGGGTTCCTGCCTCAGGAGTTCCGTGAGCACATGCAACTGCCGTGGTCGGGCCGTCAGCAGCGCAGTTTCGAGACGCTGCTGACCGGGCTGCGCGTCATCGACCGCGTCGTCCCGCGCGATCTCTGGCTCCTCGGCTACCGGTTGTATCTCTGGGACATGCGGACCCGGGCACGCCTCGGCAAGCGAGTCGTGTGAACCGATCAGAAAATCAGGAGGCGCCATGCCCTTTCCGTCACTGAACCACGTCGCGCTGACCGTGCGCGACCTCGCGGTCAGCGCGCCCTGGTATCAGGAGCTGATCGGGGCCGAACCGGTCCTCGACGAACACACCGACACCGGATTCCGGCACATCGTCTGGCAATTCGACAACGGCACGCTGTTCGGCATCCACGAACACGACAAGTCGGTGCCCGACGAACAGTTCACCGAATTCCACTCGGGTCTCGACCATGTCGGCTTCGGGTGCGCGAGCCGCAGCGAACTCGAGGGGTGGGCGGAGCGCCTCGACAAGCTCGGCGTCGAACACGGGGACATCGTGGATGCCCCGTACGGTTCGGGGCTCAGCTTCCGCGACCCCGACGGCATCGCGCTGGAGTTCTTCGCACCGCCGAGTTGACCGATATGTCGTGGAAAATGCGTCAATCTGCTTGGTCGAACCGCTGGCGTTGCCGCACCCCGTAGGCCGCCGCCTTGACGGCACTGCCGTCCTCCATACCCGATCCCAGTGCACCGCCCAACGTAGCGACTGCCGCCACCAGCCAGGCCACCACCAACACGGTGGGGAATTCGACGGGATGGCCTATGTTTCGTGCGACCAGGTGCGGCGGAAGCGTCCACCAAGCCGTGAGCAGTATCAAGACGTACAGCCCGATATGGAAGATGGCGACGCCGATCGTCAGAGTGACGAGAGTCGTTGCGTTGTACAACACGGCTCGTTTGCGTTCGCCGGCCGAATGCGGTCGTTCCCATAACTCGTGGTCGAGGATGAGCCACGCAATCAGAGCGGCACTCGCCAACATGGTCGCCGCGGTCAACCGCCAGGGGCCCATGGTGTCGGACAACTGCCAAATCGTCGGATAGGCAAGGCTTACGGCGCCGGCGGCGAACGCGGCCATCATCACCTTGGACAGGCCAGCGACCAACCGCCACGGGCGGTTGGCATAAACCATGCCGCTCAGGAGTCGGAGACGGGACAGCGCAGACGGCGCGACGTAACGGACGACATCGTTGTTATGCGTCCGCTTCAGCCGCTTCAGTGAAGGAGTCGGCTTGTCTGATCGGCGCTCGATCTCGGCCACGACGGTCTGTGCCAGTTTCCTTATCCGGAGATCGATGAACACGCCGCCTACCGCGGGAATCGAAATAACTCCCAACCTGTCGGGAACGCTGATATCGGCTATCACCGGCGTCTTCCCCTGACGCCGGGGCAGATCAGTCAGGTAGATGACGATGTCCTCCGGGCTGCTACCCGGTTCGATGGTGCGGATCACCTGGGAGACGTCGGCGTCCTCGTCGACCGGATACGCGTGACGTCGCACCGACACATTCCACGCCTTGCGGGCCGGAGACTGGTTCTGCAGCGCATTTCGCAACGAATCCGCCACACGCTCGGCGATTGCCGCGGGGGCACCGGGATCCGCGATCAGCAGGATTGACAACGGCTCGTCCGGCATTCGAATCGCGTACCCATGCGCCGAACGACCAAACGCGGGCGGGCGCGCTGAGCGTCAGGCCGACGCGGCAGGTTCGTGTGATTTCTCCGCCGTCTCGGAGAATTCGCGCTGGATCTCGTCGTCCTCGCGGGCGGGCGCGCTGAGCGTCAGGCCGACGCCGCAGGTTCGTGTGATTTCTCCGCCGTCTCGGAGAATTCGCGCTGGATCTCGTCGTCCTCGCGGGCGGTCATCAGCGATACCGCGACGGCGACGACGAGACACGCGATGAAGCCCGGAACGATCTCGTACATCGCGCTCGACAGCGCCTCGGTTTGACCCCAGACGCCAACCACCACGGCGCCGGCGACCATGCCGGCGATCGCGCCGGCCGACGTGAGCTTGCGCCAGAACAGCGACAGGATGATCAGGGGGCCGAAGGCGGCGCCGAAGCCGGCCCACGCGAAGCCGACAAGGTCGAGGATCGTGTCATCCGGGTTGAGCGCCAACAGAACCGCGACCACCGCAACTGTCAAGACCCCGAGTCGACCGTAGGTGACGAGCCTCGTCGGACTGGCCTCCTTGCCGAACGCCCGGTAGATGTCTTCGACCAGTGCTGACGAGCACACGATGAGCTGCGACGAGATCGTCGACATGATGGCCGCCAGCACCGCGGCGAGCACGACCCCGGCGACGAAGGGATGGAACATGACCTGCGCCAGGCGCAGGAACACGGTCTCGGGATTGTCCAGCGTGACACCTTCGCGGAAGAAGTACGCCAGGCCCGCGAAGCCGGTGGTGATCGCGCCGAGCGAGGTGAGGACCATCCAGCTGATGCCGATGCGCCGACCGGCCTTGGCGTCGGCAGCCGAGCGCATCGCCATGAAGCGGACGATGATGTGTGGCTGGCCGAAGTAGCCGAGTCCCCAGGCCGCCGCCGACACGATGGCGAGGAAGCTCCCGCCGAAGAACAGTGATGTGCGGTGCATTTCGTCACCGGGATCGGCGGCGTTGTGTGCGGCGTCGGCGGCCCGGACCAGATCGACGACCTCGCCCGGCCCGCCGGTGGCGACGATCGCGACGACGGGAATCGTGACGAGCGCGGCCAGCATCAGCAGCCCCTGCGCGACATCGGTGAGCGAGGCACCCAGGAAACCGCCGAACAGCGTGTAGCACAGGGTGACTCCGGCGACCAGCAGCATGCCCATCAGATACGACGAGCCGAACGACGACTCGAAGAACACGCCGCCGGCGACCATGCCGGACGATACGTAAAAGGTGAAGAAGACCAGAATGATGGTGCCCGCCGAGATCCGAAGGACATGCGACTTGTCGCGCAGCCGGTTCTCGAAGAAGCTCGGCACGGTGATCGAGTTGTTGGCGATCTCGGTGTAGGTCCGCAGCCGCGGCGCGACGAACTTCCAGTTGAGCCAGGCGCCGATCACCAGCCCGATCACGATCCACGACTCGAGCAGGCCCGAGGCGTAGATGGCGCCGGGCACGCCCAAGAGCAGCCATCCGGACATGTCCGATGCGCCCGCTGATAGCGCGGCAACCGCCGGGGGCAGCTTGCGGCCACCGAGCATGTAGTCGTCGAGGTCGCTCGTGCGGCGGAAAGCGTAGAAGCCGATCGCGAGCATCACGGCGAAGTACAGGCCGATCGCCACCATCTGGAACGCGGTGTCGGATATGGGTCGTCTCGTTCCGCCGAAGGGACCTACCGGTCCTTCGATCGTATGGGAATTCCGGTGGGCGCGGACCGTATCGGCAGTCGTCGCATCTGCATGCCAGCCGCGTCGGCGCGCGCCTCCGGATTACGCCCGCGAAAGCTAATTGCCCCGCCTTGGTGTCGGTCCAGTGCTAACGTTCCGGCATCCGGATTTATCCGGGTTCACGACAGGGGCGGGACATGTCCGCAGGCAATCAAGATTGGTCCAAGCCGGCCGCGATGGCCATCCCCAAAGAGGGTTACTTCGAGCTCAAACAGGGTCGCTACGGTCCAGTGTTTCCCCGGACACCGGCATGCTACGGCTTCTCGATCATCGCGAAGGTCAAAGAAGGCCGTGAAGAAGCTGTCCGCGCCTACGGCAAGACCATCGAGGAGACGATAGCGGCCAGTCCCGATGCGCTGGCCCCGCTTCGTCTGCATTACCTGCGTTGGCAACTTTTCGACGTCGGCTCAGGACTGCATTTTCAATACCAAGGCATCTTCGACACCGACTTCGACAAGTACACCGAGGATGCCGTCCAGCTGTTCAGCGCCACGGGTATCACGACCGTGTTCACCAACCTCGAAGGGTTCCCCGAGGACTGGAAGGAAAATCCGGAATCGTTCGTGAAATTCGTTCGTGAACACCAGGTTCCGAGTTTCCTCGAGTATGGCGAGTACCCATTTGTGACCGCCGACGAGATCAAGAAGGCGCTGCGGCTCAAAGCCGCGTTCTCCACCATGCTCGACCAGATGCAGTAGCTACCGTGGGCACGTCCGACCCTCTGGTCGCGGTGAGTCGCTATGTCGAAGCGTTCAACCGCGGCGACATCGCTGGTATGGCATCGATGTTCGACTCCGAGGGTGTGATTTTGGACGGCATGGCGCCGCACGTCTGGTTGGGTCCGTCAGCCGCCCAGACTTGGTACCGCGACGTGCTGGTCGAAGGCGAACATCAGGGCGCGTCCGGTTATGCCGTCGCGCTCGGCGAACCGCGGCATCACACCGTCACCGGTGATCGCGCCTATCTCGCAATTCCGGCGACGATGACCTTCAGCCTCAAGGGCACCACGGTGACGCAGACGGGCGCATTCTTCACAGCCGCCCTGCGTCGCGTGGGGAACGACTGGCGAATCACCGCCTGGACATGGACGAAAGGCACGCAGCAGCAGTGACATCGACAACCAGTGCACTCGAACTCGACGACATTCAGCACATCCTGCTGACCCGCACACCGGCTATCACCGGACGGTACGAATTCCTCACGTTCGACACGCCCGCAGGCGGGCGCGCCTACGTCACCGCGCTGCTTGACAAGGTCCAATCCGCCGCCGATGTCCGTAACACGATGGACACGTCGAACCGCTGGGTCACCCTGGCCTTCACCTGGCATGGGTTGCGCGCACTGGGAGTTCCTGAGGACTCACTGGCCACGTTTCCTGATGCGTTCCGTGAGGGCATGGCTGCTCGTGCCGGCATCCTCGGTGACACGGGCGCGGCCGCACCGCAGCACTGGCTCGGCGGGCTCGCGGGAGACGATCTGCATGCCATTGCGATCCTCTTCTCGCGGACCGACGAGCAGTACCGAGTGTCTATCGCCAACCATGATGCACTCTTGGCGAGCTTGGACGGCGTACGCAGCCTCTCGCACCTGGACCTCAACGCGACTCCGCCGTTCAACTACGCGCACGATCACTTCGGCTTCCGCGACCGGTTGTCGCAGCCGGTGATGAAGGGCTCCGGCGAGGAACCGACGCCGGGGTCCGGTGCGCCCTTGGCGCCAGGCGAATTCATTCTCGGTTATCCCGACGAGAACGGCCCCGTCGCTGATCTCCCCCAGCCCGAGGCGTTGTCGCGCAACGGCAGCTATATGGCCTACCGCCGGCTCGAGGAACACGTCGGCACGTTCCGTGATTATCTGCGCGCGAACTCAAAAGACGCCGACGAAGAAGAACTTCTTGCAGCGAAGTTCATGGGCCGCTGGCGAAGCGGCGCCCCGCTGGTCCTCGCGCCTGCCAAGGATGATCCCGAACTCGGCGCCGATCCGATGCGCAACAACGACTTCAACTACAAAGAGATGGATCCGTTCGGATACGCGTGCCCGCTCGGATCGCACGCCAGACGACTCAATCCCCGGGACACCGCCCACTATATGAACCGCCGGCGGATGATCCGCCGTGGCGCGACCTATGGTCCCGCGTTGCCCGAGGGCGCGCCCGACGACGGTGTCGAACGTGGTATCGCCGCGTTCATCATCTGCGCCGACCTGGTGCGGCAGTTCGAGTTCGCCCAGAACGTCTGGATGAACGACAAAACCTTCCACGAACTCGACAACGAACACGACCCTATCGCCGGGACGCAGGACGGAACATTGGACTTCACCGTGCCGAAGCGCCCCATCCGCAAGGTGCACAAGGGAATCCCGGCGTTCACCACGCTGCGAGGTGGGGCCTACTTCTTTCTGCCGGGTATGGGCGGCCTGGAGTACCTGGCAACACTGGGAGAAACATCATGACCACTGCTCGCACTTACAATCAAGGGCACGTCGCGCGCGCGCATGACGGCCGCCGACGGATCAGCATCTACTGGACGTGGAGCTACCCGTGGGAAGCACAGCGTCGTCCCGGCGAGATGTACAACCGCTTTTCCACCATGACAGAAGTGCGAAACGCGTTGTGGCCCAACTACGAGACGGTCGAGTACGACGAAGCCCACTTTCTGCAGGGCATCGCCGGAACTCTGGAACTGTTCCACCGGTCGACGCTGGCCTTCCAAGATCTCGCCGGTGAGGCGACCGGCCATCCTGTGGCGGTGTTCCAGCGCATCGATCAAGCCGGCTATCAGCTGCCGATCGACGAACGCATCCTCGCCGACACCGACACACTGATGGTTTTCGGTCTCGACCACATCTTGTCGGAACAGGAGGCGACCGCTGACGAGATAGCCGCGATCAGGCAGTGGTTGCAGCGGGAGGGCACCTGCCTGCTGCTGGCGCCGCACCACGACGTCGGCTTCACCGACGACTTCGACCAGCGCGCCGTGGAATTCGCCCACCACGGCGACCCGCTGGTACCCCGCCAACAGCGGTTCGGCCAGTACACCCGCTCGCTGATGAAGGCGCTCGACGTACCGGTCCACAACACGTGGGGTTTACGCCCGGCAGTGGTCGAGGGCACCCGGGAGATTGCGCCGCTGAACGGATTTCGCGATCTTGACACCGCCCGACTGCTCGACAACGTGACGACCTTCAACTTCCACCCCCACCTACCGCACTACGAACTCACCGCACCCGAGAGCGACGGCCTGAGAGTGCTGGGGAGACAACGCGTGGACCCCAACAGACCGCACCCGTTCACCTCCGACGGCAACACCGAGTTCAATGCCCTGATTTGGATGCCACCTGCGGGTGAGCGAGCCGGCGACATCGTGCTGATCGACTCGACACACTTCACCACCCTCTTCGGCGGCACCGACAGCCTGCGCAACCTCTGGCACAATCTCGCCACCATGAAGTAAACGACCATGCAGATATTGGCCGGATGACCGGCCTGTTCGAAGTCCTCGAGAGGGCCGTTCCCGTTGCGACGCTTGTCTTCGTCGTGTCGAGCGTGATCGCAATGGGGCTTGGGCTCAAGATCGCGCAACTAGCGGCTCCGCTGAAGAATCCTCGCTTGGTGACGATGTCGGTGCTGGTCAACTTCGTCGCGGTGCCCGCCGGCGCGATCGCGATCACCCGGATACTGCGACTCGACGAGCCCTTCAGCATCGGGTTGCTATTGCTGGGTGTGGCTGCCGGCGCTCCATTTCTCCCCAAGCTCGCCGAGATCGCCCACGGAAACTTGGCGTTCGCGGTCGCCCTGATGGTGTTGCTGATGATCGTTACGGTGGGCTATCTGCCGCTGGTGTTGCCCTTGCTGCTGCCGGGCGTCTCGGTTGACCCGGCAAGAATCGCGCGATCGCTCGTCGTGTTGATGCTTCTACCCTTGGCGATCGCGCTTGGCATCAACGCGAAGTGGCCCGCTGTCGCCGCGCGCGCGAAACCGCTGTTCGACCGGTTGTCCAGCCTCGGCCTTGTACTCGTCGTGGTGCTGTTGGTGGTGGTGAACTTCGGCAAGGTGCTTTCCGTCTTTGGCACCCGCGCCATCCTGGCCGGCTTGCTGTTCATCGCACTTGGATACGTCGTGGGATGGGCGGCAGGAGGGACAGGCGCTGACACCCGCGTCGTGCTGGGGCTGGGAACAGCCCAGCGCAATATCGCCGCGGCGCTCGTGGTCGGCGGCCAGAGCTTCAGCGACCCCAGCGTCGTGGTCATGGTGGTCGTCGTCGCGATAACGAGTCTCCTGGTCCTCCTGCCGTTGTCGCGCTTCATGGCCAGACGAAGTCAGTCGCCGGAAGTGACCACGTGAAGTGACTACGTGTGTGTGAGTCAGAGAAGGCTGGCTGATTGAACACCCCCGGCACTGCGCTGGTCGGCGAACGAAACGAGTGTCTCCGTTCACATCTCCGGTAGCCGCGAGGCACGCTTGATCTTGACCGGCAAAAAAATTGTTCGCATCGAAAAGATTGCAGTATTGGTCCGGTTTTTTCGCTCGAAAGCCCGTATGCATTCTGCTTAGCTGAAGTAGCCGCGACCGTCATCGATTGCGGCGAGGTGATTACGGTAAAAGGAGTTAGCTATGTTCCTCGCGGCCCTAATTGCGCGTCGGGCGGTAGTCGGCGCGATCGGCGTTGGTGCAGTTACCGGCACACTGTTATCTACGGCAGGGTTCGCCGTCGCGCAACCGCAACCTCGGCCACCCAACTGCACGGCCGCCGACGTGGCCGGCGTCGCCGCAGGTGTCGCCGCAGCCACGTCGGCCTACCTTTATACGCGCCCTGACGTGAACGGATTCTTCACCGACCTGCAGGGGCAGCCCAGAGATGCGATGCGTGACGACGTCCAGAACTACGTTGACGCCAACCCGCAAGTGCAGGCCGATCTGGAGCGCATCCGTCAGCCACTGACTGACATCCGGCAGCGTTGCCAGTGGACTCCCATACTCGGGCAGGGCGGCGCGACTCCCTGAGAGATTGAGCCGCGAACATGCGCATGGCCAAAAAGATGTCTAGGCCGGCCCACCGAGTGTATTGGCTGTGCTGATTAAGATCTCATTTCAAATCGGGAGGAATATACTGTGTTCCTCGGCCCGCGCACCGAGCCATAAATTGCCAACGGTGACTGAAGGAGATCGCGATGAATAGTTGGACGCGGTCTTGGACTGCGGCGGGGATATTGGTTTTGACTCTGACAGCGGTTCCTGGCATATATGCGGTGCTGCAGCCCTCCGGTGTGGCCAATGCCGACGTCTGCGCCAGCGTCGGCAGGCGAGTTTCGGTGGGCGGGTGCATGAACATCGCCGACACGATCAACGCTTACGCACCGCCGCCAGCCTTCTATGCGCCGCTACCGCAGGACTTCCAAGCGCCGCCACCGCCGCCACCGCCGCCGGTGGATGTCGGCGTCTGCGCTAGCATCGGCCGACGGGTCAGTGTTAGCGGCTGCGTCTAATTGCTGCATGCTGGCCGGCGAGTACATCGCTGGCTTCCTGCCGTGAAACCCACATGTGGCGTAGGTGGCCGAACCGGGGCCCTACGGAGTCCGATTTCCGATGTCGGCAAGAATGCGCACACAGTGACCTTTCGCTGCCGCCCGAAACTTCAACTCTGGCTGGCCCGCCCTTCCTCGAAGTCGCCCGCGCGGGCCAGAATGAAGCCGCTGACCTGATGACCCCGATGTTGCTGGCCACCGAGCTGACGGCCACTGGTTCCAAGACCCGGCCGGGCCGTGTCGAATTCGGTGGGCGCGGACGGTATCGAACCGCCGACCGCTGGTGTGTAAAACCAGAGCTCTACCACTGAGCTACGCGCCCTTGCAGGGCAAGCTACACGGCCATGACCTGCGACAGGAAATTCGTCAGCCGGAGCGCAGCGCCGCCAGCGCGTCAGTCCACAGCGCCTGGTCCCGGGCCTCCCCCGGCTGCTTCATCTCGGCGAAGCGGACGATTCCCTCGCCGTCGACGACGAACGTCCCGCGATTGGCGATCCCGGCGTCCTCGTTGAACACGCCGTACGCCGATGCGACCGCGCCGTGCGGCCAGAAGTCGGACAGCACCGGGAACGTGAACCCGCTCTCGGTCGCCCACACCTTGTGGGTAGGCGGCGGCCCCACCGAGATCGCCAGCGTCGCGGTGTCGTCGTTCTCGTATTCGGGCAGTCGGTCGCGGATCTCGTCGAGCTCACCTTGGCAGATGCCGGTGAACGCCAGCGGGAAGAACACCAGCAACACGTTCTTCGAGCCGCGGAAGCTGCTCAGCGTGACGGGCTGACCGTTCTGGTCCTTGAGCGTGAAATCGGGCGCCTTCGCGCCGACACCGATCACCCTCTCCGCCCCGCGGCCTTCGACTTCGGCTGCACCAGCCGCGTGCCGATCCAGTCCCCGAGGTTCGCCGACGACGTCTGCATCAGGCCGGCGGTGGGTGCAGACTCCGCGATTTCGGCCGGTTGGACGTGGCCGGGCTTGCCGGTCTTCGGCGTCACCACCCAGATGACGCCGTCGTCGGCCAGCGGGGTGATGGCGTCCATCAGCGCGTCCACCAGGTCTCCGTCGTCGTCGCGCCACCAGAGCAGCACGACGTCGATGACCTCGTCGGCATCTTCGTCGAGCAGCTCGCCGCCGCACGCTTCCTCGATGTCGGCTCGGATGTCGTCGTCGACGTCCTCGTCCCAGCCCAGTTCCTGTACAACCTGATCTTTTTGGATGCCCAGTCTGTGGGCGTAGTTCGGGGCGTCATCCGCCGCGACCACGGTCGGTCCTCCTTCAGCCGGCTCGGGCGCACGATGCGCTCGGCGTTATCTTGCGCCCTATCGTCGCACGAAGCACTAGGCCCGCACGTGACTGGCGGCAAGGTTGGTCAATTATCAACGTTGGTCAGTACGCCGCGTCGCAAAGGTTGAGCGCGCTGGTCTTGGTGTCGTTGAGCCGGGTGATCGCGGAGTTGAACTCGTCGGGGCCGTAGTTGCCCTCGATCGCGGTGGCCACACCCCTTGCAGCGTCGACCCAGCCGTTGAGCGCGTCCTTGAGTTCAGGGCCCACCGGATCGGCGATGCTGCGCGCGACCATGTCGGCGCTGTGGTTCAGCGCGTCGATCGCCGGTCCGGCCTTGGCGGGCGCATCGCCTGCGCTGCGGTTGAACGCGTCGACGTAGGCATTGACCGCGGTGATCGCGTCGACGCTGGTCGAGCTCAGCGTCTCGCACGACGAGTGGATCGCCTCCTTGGTGATCGACGACTGGCGCTCGGACTCTCTGGCGCTGGAACTGGCGGCCGACTCCTCCCGCGACGCCGTCACCGACGCCCGGTACACCGGCGCCTCGGCCTTGTCGACCTGTGCGGAGCCCTCGGTGACGCTGCTGCAGCCGACGACGACCATGGCTGCGGCGGCCGACAGGCCGACCACGAGTGCGCCGATCCGCAGCGGTTTCTGCACCAGCGGGGCTGCCGACTGGAATGAACCGGCGATCGCCGGACCGAACCGGTAACGTCTGCAGCCGTGATCGGTG
>NZ_LZMD01000032.1 GCF_001668575.1 Mycobacterium sp. 1164985.4 | reverse complement strand
GGGTATCCGAGTTTTCATGATTTCGAGCATTGGAAGCCGATGTGGGATGCGTTGGTCGACACCGAGACGGTGCTCAATGTGCACATCGGTTCGTCGGGGCGGTTGGCGATCACGGCTCCGGATGCGCCGATGGATGTGATGATCACGCTGCAGCCGATGAACATCGTGCAGGCCGCGGCGGATCTGTTGTGGTCGCGCCCGATCAAGGAGTATCCGACACTGCGCATCGCGTTGTCCGAGGGCGGTACGGGGTGGATTCCGTACTTTTTGGAGCGGGTGGATCGCACTTTTGAGATGCATTCGACGTGGACGGGGCAGGATTTCGGGGGCAAGTTGCCCAGCGAGGTGTTCCGCGAGCACTTCTTGACCTGTTTCATCGCTGATCCGGTGGGGGTGGCCACCCGCAACGCGATCGGTATCGACAACATCTGCTGGGAGGCCGATTACCCGCACAGCGACTCGATGTGGCCGGGCGCCCCCGAGCAACTCGACGAGGTGCTCACCGCCAACAACGTGCCCGACGACGAGATCAACAAGATGACCTACGAGAACGCGATGCGCTGGTATCACTGGGATCCGTTCACCCACATCACCCGCGAGCAAGCCACCGTCGGCGCGCTGCGCAAGGCCGCCGAAGGCCACGACGTCTCCATCCAAGCCCTGTCGAAAAAAGAGAAAACCGGCGACGCGTCGGACTGGCAGGCTCAGATGAAGAAGGCCACCGCCAACGTCAGTGGCGAAACCGGCAATTGACGAACGGCGGTCGACTCAGCCGGCAACGGTGAGGCGGTCGGCGAGTACCCGCGGCCGACCCTCCGAACGTGCCTCCAGAATGTTGCGTTGCACCTTGCCGTTGGCGTTGAGCGGCAGGGGTTCATCCCAGAACACCAACTCCTCGGGCAGCTTGTACTTCGGCATTCCGCCCCCGAGCAGAGCATCCGCCACGTCGGCGAGCGACATCTCGACGTCGTCATCGAGCACCATGGCCACCGCCAGCCGTTCACCAGTAGTCGCGTCGGCAACCGAGTACGCCGCACACTCGCGCACACCCGGTATCCGCGCCACCGCCTCCTCGACCTCTGCCGCGGGAATCTTCATCCCGTTGCGGATGACGATGTCCTTGATCCGCCCCACGATGCGCACGCGGTGATCGCTGACCTCGGCCACGTCACCGGTCCGGAACCACTCCCCGTCGAACGCGTCCAGATCGTCCTCGGTGTCCGTGTAACCGAGGAAGGCGTGCGGGCCCTTGATACAACACTCGCCCGGATCCCCCGCCGATCCCACCCGCACATCGACGTCCTGCAGCGCGACACCGTCATCCGCGTGCCGCACCGCCCTGCTCTCGGTGCGCAGCCCTGACGTGCTGACCGGCACCTCCGACGATCCGTACGCCCGCATCACGACGATGCCGAAATCGTCTTCAACCCGTTCGACGATGCGCCTGTCGAGCATGGTGCCACCGAGATACACCGCCCGCAGCGGCACCACGCTTCCCCTGGCGACCGCTTCGTCGAGCAGCCGGTCGAGCAGCCGGTCCGGACCGCCGTACCACGTTGCGCCCGAGGACAACAGAAGATCACACGTCACGGAGGGATCCCACCGATCCTCGAGCACCACCGGCACGGCGAGCATGGGCCCGATGAACAGAGCCTGCAGCACACCGGTCACCGAGGCGAGCGGGCTGACGAGGAAGATGCGGTCGTCGCCGCCGAGTCCGGCGGCGGCGATGTAGTTGGCCGATGCCTTGATGAGCGTGCTCAGCGAATGGATGACGCCCTTCGGTCGAGACGTCGTGCCGGAGGTGTAGAGAACGAAGGACGGCTCGTCGGCGGGCCGCTTGGGCCCGTCGCTTACCGATACCTCCGAGGTGCGGAAGATGTCGACCCAGGCGCACGCTTCCCGCGGAGGTACGTCGCCCGCGGGAGGCCAGTTCGGGGCCAGCCCGAACCGGGCCCCGGTGCGGGCCACGATATCGGCGACCTGTGTCGCGCCCGCGCTACGCGGCACGAGCAGTACCACCGCGTCGACACGAATCGCGGCGTGCACGGCGATGACCGAGCCGATCTCGTTGCCGGCCACGACCACGACGGGTGTCGCCGCGCCGACACCGGCGTCGCGAAGCGCACAGGCCGCCTGATCGACCTGCTCATCCAGTGCCGCGTAGGTGATTTCGGCACCGCGATCGATCAGCGCCGGTCGTGACGGATACCGCTGGGCGGCCGACCGCACGACGTCGATCGGCAGGTCCGACCAGAAGCCGGCGGCACGGTAGCGGGCCCTGAGACCGCCCACTCGTTCCCGCGCGTGTCGCAGCATCTCGGTGGCCGCGCTCATGGTGTCCTCCGATGCAAATACTGATTCTCGTCAACGTAAATGTAACCTCTCAAGCATGGCGTCAGATCAATACTCTTCGCGCGAGCGCTCATCGACATTGACCTTCGATGATCAGGTTGCCGTTGTCACCGGTGCGGGCGGAGGGCTCGGCCGCTGTCACGCACTCGAACTCGCCCGCCGCGGCGCCCGGGTCGTGGTCAACGATCTCGGCACCGCCGTCGACGGACAAGGCGCCTCGATCTCGGCGGCGCAGGCGGTCGTCGACGAGAT
The DNA here is from genome assembly GCF_001668575.1 of Mycobacterium sp. 1164985.4. Taxonomy (GTDB): domain Bacteria; phylum Actinomycetota; class Actinomycetes; order Mycobacteriales; family Mycobacteriaceae; genus Mycobacterium. The sequence goes on along the minus strand of NZ_LZMD01000032.1, from coordinate 44,410 downwards.
CACCGCCGCGGGCGGCACCGCGATCGCCAACGGTGACTCCGTCACGACGGAGGACGGTGGTGCGGCGATCGTCGCGGCCGCGATGGACGCCTTCGGACGGCTCGACATCCTCGTCAACAACGCGGGTATCCTTCGCGATGCAGCGTTCAAGAACATGACCGCCGAGCAGGTCGACGCCGTGATCTCGGTCCACCTGGCGGGCGCTTTCAACGTGACCCGCGCCGCGTGGCCTATCATGCGCGAGCAGAATTATGGGCGGATAGTGCAAACAACCTCTGGTACAGGCCTTTTCGGTAACTTCGGGCAGGCCAACTACGGTGCCGCCAAGATGGGGCTGGTCGGGATGATGCATGTGCTGGCGATCGAGGGGGCACGAAACGGCATCGCCATCAACGCCATCGCGCCGATCGCTCGAACCCGGATGACCGAGGACATCATGGGTGAGGCGGGTAAGGCGATGGACCCGGAGTTGGTGACGCCCGTCGTGGTCTATCTGGCGCACCGGGACTGCGATCGCACCGCTCACATTTATTCGGTGGGCGCGGGCAAGGTGTCGCGGGTGTTCATCGGTGTCACCAAGGGTATTGAGAACCGCTCACTCACAGCTGAATTGGTGGCAGAGACGATCGACGAAATCGACGACAGCACAACCTTCACCATCCGTGGCGGTCCCGCGAACGGGTGACCGTCAGCGACCCTGAAAGTTCGGCGGTCGGCGCTCTGCGAACGACCGCAGACCCTCCTGCAGATCGGCGGTCCACGACACCGCCTCCTGCGCCCATGCCTCCTGCTCGAAGGCCCGGTCGCGTCCCGATTCCGACGACACCGACAACAGGCGCTTGGTCAGTGCCAGCATGACGGTGGGGCCCGCGGCCAAACGGCGGGCCAGTTCCTCGGCGACCGCGTCGGTATCCTCTGGCGCCACGACACGGTTCACCAACGTGAGGCGCTCACAGGTCGCGGCGTCGACGGGTTCTCCGAGCATCAGGAGTTCGGTGGCCTTGCGCAGTCCTACGATCCTGGTAAGCAGGTGAATCGCACCCGCATCCGGCAGGATCCCGCGGTGGACGAATGCCTCCACCAGGCGCCGGTGGACATGACGACCAGATCGCTGGCGAGCACCAGGCTGGCGCCGGCACCCGCCGCCACGCCCTTGACCGCCGCGACAACCGGCTTGTTGCAGTCGAGCACCGCGGAGATCAATCGCTGATACCCCTTCTGCAGCATTAGGGCGACGTCTCCGGGCTTCTTCTCCGCGGCGGGCTGTGCCGATTGCGGGCCCAGACCCGCACCCGTGCAGAAGTGCCGGTCTCCCGTCGCTCGCAGCAGCACGCTCCGCACCGAAGAGTCATCATCAGCCTTCTCGAATGCTTGCGTGAGAACGTCACGCGCCAACGGGGACAACGAGTTAGCGGCATCGGCGCGGTCGATGGTGATGCGGCAGACACCATCGGGTCCGACGGTGCTGTCGATGCCCGACTGCTCTTGAGTCAACTCGCTCACCCCTGCGTTAACGACGTTTCCGTTTTTCGGGTATCTTAATTTCCGCCGACGTCCGCGGGACGATATGTGCCGAACTGAGGACGCCCGAACTGAGGAGGCATGCGTGACCCAGTCCTCGGCAGCGGGCCAGATCACGGATGAGGGTTTGGCCAGGTTGCGCGCCCGCATCGGCGTTGCCGTCCCGCATACCCGGCCCCCGCATTACCGCCGGCCCAACGAGGACACGTTCCGCATAGTGGCGGAGAGCTACGGCGACGCGAACCCGCTCTGGTGCGATCCCGAGTATGCGACGAAGTCGGTCTGGGGTGAACCGATCGCGCCGCCCGCGCTGATCGGCGGCGACACGTTGATCGGCGAGGACGAGGTCACCGAACTCTCCAAGGAGGACCGGGAGTTGACCACCGGTGACCCGCTGCGCGGAGTTCACGCCTTCTATGGCGGGTCGTCGCGCGAGTGGTGGGCGCCGCTGCGCGCGAACCGGCGAGTATTCCGGCGCAACGCCCTTGTCGCCGCGCTGGACAAGAGCAGTGAGTTCGCCGCCCGCGCCGTGCACGAATGGTCGGCGCAGGTGTTCTCCGATGACGTCGGTGTCATCCTGGGCGGCCAGTACCGGAACATGATCCGCACCGAACGCAGCGAGGCCAGGGGACGCAAGAAGTACGAAGACGTGGACGTCAAGACGTGGAGCGCCGAAGAGATCGCCGAGATCGACGCGCGGTACGCCCGCGAGGCGCCCCGAGGCGCCGAACCGCGTTGGTGGGAGGACGTCGCGGAGGGCGACGAGATCGGCACGCTCACCAAGGGTCCGCTCACCGTCACCGACATGGTGTGTTGGCACGTCGGAATGGGCATGGGCATGTACGGCGTGCGGCCCCTGAGGCTGGCTTGGCAGAACAAGCAACGGATTCCGCGGTTCTACACACCCAACGAGCACGGAGTCCCCGACGTCCAACAGCGTGTGCACTGGGACCCGAGCGCCGCGCGCAACGCGGGCAACCCGACGACATTCGACTACGGTCGCATGCGCGAGACGTGGCTCATCCATTTGTGCACCGACTGGATGGGCGACGATGCCTGGCTGTGGAAACTGGACTGTGAATTCCGGTTGTTCAACTACGTCGGCGATCTGCACACCATCACCGGCACCGTCACCCGCAAGTACCTGGCCGACGGGGACCGTCCGGCGGTGGACCTCGACCTTGCGGCGACCAATCACCGCGGTCGGGTCACAACGCCGGGACACGCCACAATTCTGTTGCCCAGCAGGCAGCGGGGCCCCGTACGCCTGCCGGAACCGCCCGGCGGGGCGACCGACCTCGCCGATCTGCTGGTCGCCGTCTCAAACCGATTCGCCGAACATTGAGCAAGCCGTGACGTATCCGAACATTCCCGGACTCCGGGCCGAACAACAGGGCCCGGTCCTGCGGCTGACCCTGGACCGGGCGGAACGCCGCAATGCGGTCAACGACACCATGCTGGACGCGATGATCGGGCACCTGGCCCGGTGCGGCACCGACGAATCGGTTCGCGTCATCCGCATCGACGCCGAAGGTCCGGACTTTTGCGCCGGCGCCGATCTGGTGGCCAACAACGCCAAGTCGGAACGTAAACCGCGCGTGGGGAGCACGCAGCGGCGGCTGCCCAACAAGGCCAACAGGCTCATCCCCTTACTGCTCGAAACTCAGGTGCCCGTCGTCGCTGTGGTTCGCGGCTGGGCGGCCGGCATGGGTTTCCACCTCGCCTTGGCGTCCGACTTCTGCCTGGCGGCCTCGGACGCGGTGTTCTGGGAACCGTTCATGGCGCGCGGCTTCACGCCCGACAGCGGTGCGGCCTGGTTGCTGCCTCGACTCGTCGGGATGGTGCGCAGCCGCCAGCTGTTGATGCTCGGCGAGGAACTGTCCGGGGCCACCGCCGCGCAATGGGGCATCATCCACGGTGCCTGTCCTGACACTGAACTCGAGGGTGCTGCAACGGATCTCATCAATCGGCTCGCCACCGCCCCCACGGTGGCGCTCGGCCTCACCAAGTGGCTGCTGCACAGCGGCAACGGCCTGGATCTCGATCGGCATCTCCAGAACGAGGCGATGGCCCTCGAATTATCCAGTCGCAGCGAGGACTTCAAGGAAGGCCTGGCCGCCTTCCGGGACAAGCGGTCCCCGGAGTTCAAGGGCCGCTGAGGTGAGCATGACGCCACTACCGATCACCGAGGACACCCCCGTCGACGACGCCATCGAGGTGGTGCGGCAGTGGGTCGAGGCGGAGGTGCCGGCCCAATGGCGCGCAGCGGCGGCCGAGGGCCCCGCCGCCCTGAGAGCCGCGCGGAGCCCCGCCGATTACCGGCGGTGGTACCCGACCTTCGCCCGAAGCGGCCTGGTGGCGCCGACCTGGCGCCCCGAACACGGCGGCCTCGGTGTAGGCAACGACGTGGCTCGCGCCCTCGATAGCGTGCTCGCGCCGCTGCGGCTGACCCGGCTCAATCCGTTGGGCCTCAACAACGCCGCCGCTGCGCTCTTCAGCCATGGCACCGAAGAGCAGCGGCGGCGCTTTCTACCGCCCATCGTCCGAAACGAGGAGAGGTGGTGTCAGCTGTTCAGCGAGCCCGGCGCGGGTTCCGACCTCGCCTCGCTGGCGACCCGGGCGGTGCGTGACGGCGACGACTGGGTGATCTCCGGTCAGAAGGTGTGGACCACCTGGGCGGACGAAGCGGACTTCGCGATCCTGCTCGCCCGCACCGATCCTGATCAGCCGAAACACCAAGGCATCACTTACTTCCTGCTCGACATGAATCAATCCGGCGTCGAGGTGCGGCCGCTGCGCCAGATCACCGGTGAGGCGGAGTTCAACGAGGTCTTCCTCGACGGCGCGCGGGTACCGGACGCCCACCGGGTCGGAGAAGTCAACGACGGATGGCGGGTCAGCGCCTCCACCCTGTCGAGTGAACGCCAGATGGTGTCGGGCTCCGGATCGGGGGGCATGGGCAGGCTCGGCGGGTCCAGTGCGGAGCGACTGATCTCACTGGCCAGGGAAACCGGCCGATGGGACGACCCCGTGATACGCAACAAGATCATGCGGCTCTGGGCTCAAGAACAGATCCGGGGATGGACCAACGCCCGTGTCCGCGCGGCACTCTCGGCCGGCCAATCCCCCGGTGCTGCTTCCTCGATCGGCAAGGTTCACCAGGCCACGCTCAACCAGCAGATCCAGGACCTGATGGTCGACCTGTTGGGCACCGCCGCAGTGGCGTGGCCCGCCACCGACGACCCGGATGCGATGCCCCGCGAGGTGCAGGGCATGATGCGCAGCCTCGCCAACGGCACCGAGGGTGGCACGACCGACATCAACAAGAACATCCTCGGCGAGCGTGTACTCGGGTTACCCAAGGAGCCGGATCCGTGGAAAGGGAAACCCTGGAAGGAGATTCCGCGCTCTTGACCGAATATGAGCGGTTGATCGTCGACAAGTCGGACGGCATCGGGTGGCTCGTGCTGAATCGGCCCGAGGCAGGCAATGCGTTCGACGCGTTGATGCTGGACGAACTCGAGGCCGCGTGGGCGCAGCTGGATGGCGACCCCGACGTGCACGTGATCGTCAACGTCGCGAACGGCAAGGCGTTCTGTACCGGGATGGATGTGGTCCAGGTCGCCCGCGACAAGCAAGCCATGCGACGTCATTCGCGCCGCACGCGCGACGCCGAGCTGAAGATCTCCTCGTGGCACTGCGGTGTCTGGAAGCCGGTGATCGCCGCGGTGAACGGGGTGTGCGCGGGCGGTGGTCTGCATCTGGTCGCCGACGCGGACATCGTCATCGCTGCGGAGGAGGCGACATTCGTCGACCCGCATGTCTCGGTGGGGCAGGCGGTCGCCTACGAGGCGATCACCCTGCTGCGGAAGTCGCCGATGGAGGCCATCACCCGAATGACGTTGAGCGGCAAGGGTGAGCGGATCTCGGTCCAGCGCGCATACGAGTTGGGCATCGTCTCGCAGGTTGTAGCGGCCGGTGAGCTACGGGCGGCGGCGGCCGAGTTGGCGGCCGCGGTCGCGAGCAACTCGCCCACCGCCATGCGGGCGACTAAGAAGGCGTTGTGGCACTCCCTGGAAGTCGGGCTGTCGGAGGCCAAGGCCGCGGCCACAGAGGGGATCTGGCGATTGCGGAACCACCCCGACCACGCCGAGGGAGTACGGGCCTGGCGGGAAAAGCGCCCGGCTGACTGGCAACCGCTCGAACTGGTGGAGGCTTCGTGAGCTATCAGAGGTTGATCGTCGAACGGCGCGGCCCCGTCGGCTGGATCATCAACAACCGGCCCGATCGACTCAACGCGTACGACGCGCTGATGCGCAAGGAATTCCCCGCTGCATGGGCCGAGTTGGATGCCGACCCCGAGGTGCGGGTGATCGTACACACCGGCAACGGCAGGGCCTTTCAGGTCGGCGCCGACGTGGACGATCTCGATGGTGAGGGGATCAAGCAGTACCAGGAGACCATGCAGACGCTGGACCTGAACCTGACCGGCTGGCACTGCAATGTGGGCAAGCCCGTGATCACCGCGGTCAACGGGGTGTGCGCCGGGGGCGGACTGCACTGGGTCGCCGACGCCGACATCGTCATCGCGGCGTCGGACGCCACATTCGTCGACCCGCACGTATCCATCGGTCAGGTCAGCGCCCTGGAGACGATCGCGCTGATGCGCAAGATGCCCGCCGAGGCGGTGTTACGGATGGCGCTGGTCGGCAGCCACGAACGACTCACCGCGCAGCGCGCATATGAGCTCGGCATGATCAGCCAGATCGTCGATCCCCCCGACAAGCTTCGCGATGTCGCACAAGAGCTCGCCGAGAAGGTCGCCAGAAACTCACCCGCCGCCATGCGGGCCACCAAACGCGCGCTCTGGGGAGCGCTCGAGCACGGCCTGACCGACGCTTGCCGTGAGGGGGCCAAGCACCTGACGTCGATGTGGGGCCATCCTGACCAGGACGAAGGCCCGAAAGCTTTCGCCGACAAGCGAACACCACGCTGGCTGCCCCTGGAGCCGGACTCGTGAGCCTCTCCGACCTGCTGGACGATCTGCCGGACGTCGCGGTACACACCCTCGCGGTCGATGTGTCTCGGGCCGACCTGACCGCCAGTGCAAACCGCCTGGCCGCGGTTCTCGCCGAAGGTGGGTTGATGACCGGTCAGGTGGTCGCGGCGATGCTGCCCAACGATGCCACCACGGTCGCGGCGCTGTTCGGTGTCTGGCGTTCCGGTGGTGTCTACACACCGCTCAACCCCAGGGCCGCCGACGCTGAGGTGGCCGCCCAGCTCGGAACCCTCGAACCGGTCGCGGTGATCACGACACCCGAACTGGCCCATCGCTTCTCGGAGTTCGCGTTGCCGGTCGTCACCGGATCGAGCTTGGCCTGGTCACTGGCGCCGCACTCCACCCCGGCCGACGACGCCCGGCGGTACGACGCCGATGTGGCGCTGTTGCAGTTCACGTCGGGGACGACCGGTCCGCCGAAGCCGGTGCCGCTGCGCCACTCCACGGTCCTGGACCTCATCGACCGGTTGCTGGAGAAACTTCGCGGGTCGAAGCGTGGCCCCCGGAACACGGCGCCGATGCCGAACCTGGTGCCGCTCTCACTGTCTTTGTGGGCGGGTATCTACCAGGTGCTGTTCGCTTTTCGCGCGGGCTCCGGTGTCGTGTTGATGGACAAGTTCTCGGCCGCGGACTTCGCAGCGCTGGTGAAGCGCCACCAACTGCGATCCACGGTCCTGCCGCCCGCCGCGTTGACGATGGTGCTCCACGACGATTCGGTCACCGACCTGTCCCCCCTGAAGATCGTCCGCTCCATCACCGCTCCCCTGTCCCCGGTCCACGCGGCCCGCTTCCGCGACAAGTTCGGTGTGCTCGTACTGAATTCCTACGGCCAAACCGAACTTGGTGGCGAGGTCGTCGGATGGTCGGCCGCCGACGCTCGCGAATGGGGGGAGACGAAACTCGGCTCCGTCGGACGCCCGCTTCCGGGCATCGACGTCACGATCGCCGACGACGAGGTCATGGTCCGCACACCAACGACGGCGGCCCGCAAGATCGACCCCGCGTTCCTCGACAGGCTCACCGACGACGGGTGGTTTCACACCGGCGACCTCGGTTGGTTCGACGACGACGGATTCCTGTGGCTCGACGGGCGCGTATCGGACATGATCAACCGCGGCGGACTCAAGGTGTTCCCCGGAACCGTCGAAGAGGTGCTCCTGGCCGCCGCCCGCGTACGCGAGGCGGCTGTGGTCGGAGTTCCCGACGAACGACTCGGCGAGGTTCCGTGGGCTTTTGTCGTGCGCGCCGACGACCGCGTCGGCGAGGATGAACTGATCACGTGGTGTCGCGAGCGCCTGACCCCCTACCGGGTCCCCGTGCGGGTGGTCTTCGTCGAGCGGCTGCCGCGCAACGACGTCGGCAAGGTCGTCAAGCGCGAACTTCTCACCCTCGCCGACGCGTAACCCGATGCCGGCAGGGCCGACCGGCGCCCATCTTGACTGCATCGGAAATACTTCTTCTCGTTTGTGAGAATGGTGTTACTTTCGGTCGGCATCGTGCTTTTCGCGGACGAAGTAGCCATCGATGGCGCGCTACGTCACCGGTCAGACGCTCGGCGTCGACGGCGGCCACTACACGAATCTCTAGGGCCTGGTCTCATCGGACATCGAGGGCCTCCTCGCCGCCGCATACTGCCGTTTGCTATCTTGAGAATCACAATTCTCACGTTGGAGGTGCTGGTGGAGGACTCAAGCGCATTCGAAGTCTGGGATGCCGACAACCACATGTACGAGACCATCGACGCCTACACGCGCTACCTGCCCGAGAAGTACTCCGAGGCGCTGAAGTTCGTCGATGTCAAGGGACGCAAGAAGCTGCAGATCCTCGGTGTCATCACCGAGACCATCCCGAACCCGACCTATGAGGTGATCCCCACGCCCGGCGCGTGGGCCGACTACTTCCGCGGCATCAATCCAGAAGGCAAGACACTGAGGGAGCTGGCCGAGCCCATCCGGTGTCCCGACGAGTTCCGCCGCCCCGATCTGCGGCTGGCGTTGATGGACCGTCAGGGCGTCGACGGCGCCGTGATGTTTCCTACCACCGCCGGCATGCTCGAGGAGCGGACGAAATCCGATACCGAGCTGACGCATGCGGTGACGCACGCCTTCAACCGCTGGCTGCTCGAGGACTGGACGTTCAACTACCAGAACCGGATCTTCCCCGTCCCGGCCATCTCGCTCAACGACCCGGCGCTGGGTGTCAAAGAGCTCGAATGGTGCCTGGACAACGGTGCGAGGACGGTACTGATCCGTCCCGCCCCGGTTCCGCGCGAAGACGGGACGTCGCGCTCGGCCGCTCTGCCCGAGTTCGATGACTTCTGGCGACTGGTCGAGTCGTCGGGCATCTCGGTGCAGATGCACAATTCGGACTCCGGTTATGAGCGCTACATCGACGACTGGGAGAACCCGGCGGAATTCAACGGATTCGCGCTGAGCAAGCTGCGTGGCTTCATCTATGAGGAGAGCCGGAATATCTTCGACACGCTCGCAGCCTTCATCGCTCACGGCGTGTTCGAGCGCTTTCCCGGGGTACGCATCGGGGTGATCGAGAACGGGGGCTCCTGGGCGCACCGCTTGTTGGACGTCTTCGACCGCGTCTATCACAAGCGGCCGTACGACTTCAGCGAGCACCCCAGCGACGTCTTCCGCAGACATGTTTGGGTGAACCCGTTCCATGAGGAGGACATGTCTCACCTCATCGACATCCTCGGCGCCGACCGCGTGATGTTCGGTTCGGACTACCCGCATCCAGAGGGCCTCGCCGAACCGGCGGATTTCGTCAAGGAACTCGAGGGTCTGCCCGCCGAGACCACCGCCCGGGTGATGGGCGGCAACCTCAAACAACTGATCGGTGTCTAGCCGAGTCCGCCGACCACTGACAGCCGTCAGCTGGCTAGGGCATCAGCCCTCGACAGCGCCCTCACGCAGAAAGTTCACGGTGTATTGCTGGCTCGTCAAGCCCTTCGCTTCGAGTCCGACGAGCGAAAGCAACTGCTCCCACTTGTCGGGGTCGACGAACCAGTCCCAACGGGTCACCTTGCCATCCTCATTGACCCAGATGTAGTCCCACTCCCGCAGTTCCAACACCGTCCCGTCGGCGAGCGTCCCCGCGTAGGTGTCGCAGGACGAGAAGCCCCAGTGTCCGGCGATACATTCGAACGGGCTGACGAGGTGATAGTCCGGCATGTGCTTCCACCACATGCGCCATTCCGCGGTGAGCATGTCGCCGTCGGGCGTGTACTTGGCCATGGCCGCCGCCACCTCGTCAGAGAACATCTCGGCTGCCGACTGGCGGGCGCCATCGTTGAAATGTGGACTCATCATCACGTAATCGGTTGCAAAGACGAACTTCTCACCGAAATTCACGTGGCGGCCGCGGTCGATGGGTTTGGCATAACCCTCCCATTTCTGGAAGGCAATCTCTTCGTTGAATGCTACGCGATCGCTGCTCATGTCTTCCTCTTCACTAGCCCAGCTCGGCGAATGTCTTCAAATACGGCCACGCGATCGCCGGGGGTATCCCCCCGCAAAGCGGATTGATGTTGAACACCTCGCCTGCGGCGAGGCGCTTGCGTGCTTCGGCTACCGACAGGATCACGTGAGAAGTCGATTCGTGTCGCAACTCTTCGACGGTCTTGGCGGTGGTGATATTCGCCGAGACGTTGTTGTCGGGATTCCATTCCGAATACGCCATCGCATCGTGGAGAAGGTACTTGCCGATCTCATCCCAGGCGGCGTCGACATCGTCGGCGACAAAACAGTTGGTGGCGGCGTTGCGTTCGGGGATCAACGTGAATCCTGGCTCGAACCCGCTGTCGCGGCATGCCTTCTCGTAGGCCTCCTGCATACCGGGTACCCCGCCGTTGGCAAGTAGCCCGAGACCGTTCCGCCCGGCGCGCCGAGCGGCAGCAAGGCTGGCCCCACCCCAGCTCATCATGGGACCATCCGGTGTGCGAGGTCGTGGTGTCACCTTCATCCGGCGACCCTCGTACTCGATTTCCTCACCGGCCAACAAACGGCGCAACATGCCGAGTTTCTGGTCCGCGATCTTTCCACGCTCGGACAACGACAGGCCGAAATGCTCATACTCCTGCGCGCGGTAGCCGATTCCGAACACATAGGTGGCCCGTCCGCCGCTGATGTGGTCCAGTACCGACATGTCCTCGGCCAGGCGTGCCACGTCATAGAAGGGAAGGAGAATCACTAAGTTCAGCATGAGCTGCTTGGTCCGGGCGGCGATCGCCGAACCCAGCAGCAAGGGCGACGGTAGATAACCGTCGTCGGCACAATGATGTTCGCACAACACCGCCGCTACGCAGCCTTGAGTTTCCGCCCATTCCGCCATGTCGCATGCTGCGGCGTACAACTCCGTCGGCGGGGCCCCGATCGACGGCGCGCGCATGTCGAAGCGAAGAGTGAACATCTCGGTGGCTAACTTCCCTCGCGGTCGTCGGTACCCATGACTTCGGCGGACATCTGCATGATCAATCGGACCACCTCGTTGCGAGACATGGACTTGAAGAGCTCAAAGGCCATCCGGACGTCATCGCCGGTGGCAATCGTCGGTCCGTTGCCAAGGTTGGCGAATGCCTCGTCGACGACGCTTGCGGCAGTGACCGCGCCCTCGGGAACCTCGTCGATGGACGCCAGGCGCCCGCGCTCGAACTCCAGCTTCCGCAGCGCCGGGGTATCTGTCATGCCGAGGACCAGTCCGAGCACATCGACACCCTTGTCGTGCAATTCCACCCACAAGCCCTCGGTGAACACCATGTCGAAGGCTTTGGTTGCGCCGTAAGCCACCATGTTTCGGCCACCCGCCAGTGCCGCACCCGACGTGAAGTTCACGATGCCACCCCTCCCCCGCTCGACCATCTGGCCTGCGAAGTGGTGACACAACCGCATCAACACCAGGCAATTGCGTTGCAACAGGTCTTCGGCTGCGGACACCGGATTGACAAGGAAGGGCTGGTAATTCGGATCACCGCCGGCGCAGTACACGAGCATGCCTATCTCGAGGTCATCGGTCGCCTCGATGACTCTTTGTGAAGCGTCAGGCTCGGTGAGGTCGACGGCGACTGTCCGCGTCTCGGCGTTGCTGCGCTCGCGGATTCCCTTGGCGACCTCGTCGAGCAAGTGCTGGCGACGGGCCACGAGCGTGACATTCACGCCCTCGCTCGCGAGACGCTCTGCGAACAGAGCACCGACACCGTCGGATGCGCCGACCAGCAGTGCCCACGGCCCATACTTCGCGGCGATGTCGGTCACGGTGCCGGCACCGCCGCCAGGCGAACGGACGTGTAGGAGCGACGGGCGATCCGCCAACCGTCCGCGGTCCATACGGCCTGGTCGTCGTAGTACCCGACAGGATTCGCACCCGATCCGTCCTCGAGGAGGATCAAGGCGTCGACATACGTACGCATCGTGGCCGTGTCGCCGTCGATGTCGACGGCCTGATTGGACACGCGGTGCATGGTGTGGGCCGCCATGACGTGCGCCGCCGCCATGAACTCGGCGACCGCGGCGCCGCCCGTCCATTGACCGACCTCGCCGTAGTCCACCTGCGCGTCGTCGGTGAAAACTTGGGTCAGCAGCGAGTACTGCTCCGTGTCGATCGCGGTCGCGTAGCGAATCGTCAGCTCGACGAGCTCGTCTCGATCACTCATATGCCGTCCCCGTTCGGGTGCACGATGATTCGCGGCGGCCCGTCGGATCTGCGCGCCTCGTCGAGTGCGCTGGGCACGTCATCAAGGCCGATGATTCTGCCGACGCTGGGCATCGGGTCGAGGCGTCCGTCGACGACCGCATCGAGTACGCCGTACCAGTCCTCCGGCATCGGCCCACCGCCGAAACGCAACGTCAATCCCTGGCGGGTTGCTTCGGTGATGTCCAGTGTGTCCCCCGTATACCAACCGCCTGCGCAATAGATGCGGGTGTAGAAGTCCGCCTCCGTGACGAGTGAGTTGATGAGGCCCGGGGCTCCTACGCATTCGAACACCACCGCCGTTCCGGACATGTGGTGTTGCCGGCGCACGTCGCGGAAGACGTCGAACACAGACTGTTCGGCAGGATCGTGCAGGACGTGTGCGCCGAATCCGGAGCGCGCCAGTTCGCGGCGGTCCGCGTTGTAGTCGGAGACGATGATCGGCTCGATACCGCGAGCAGACAGCGCCGCGACCGCCGACAGGCCGATGGCGCCAGCACCGACGACGATCGGAATCTCCCCGGGTTGAACGTCGGCGACACGCACGTAGTACTCACCGACAGCGAAAGCGTCGACGAGGGCGATTGCGTCACTGGACACGGACCCGTTGATGACCCTCGCGGTCGCCTCCGACACCACGAGAAGTTCACCAAAGCTGCCCTGCGCCTCGGGATGCTGGCCGATGATGCGCAGACCACCGGTTCCGCCGTCCACCAACCGGATAGGCATAGAGGTCACCCGGGATCCGATCGGAAACGCGTCACCACAGCCGGGACCGTGTCCGATGACCTCGCCGACGAATTCGTGGCCCATGACGATGTCGCGGTCGGCGTCGTACAGCGATCGACCCGTCGGATCGTCGATGGCGAGTTCTGGATGGTCCATGAAATGGACATCGGACGCGCAGATTGCGGTGCTCAGCGTCTTCAACAGCAGGTCGTTCGGACCCGGGACTGGGTCGGCCGTCTCACGAACGGTCAATTCGCCGGCACGCAATACGACTGCACGCAATGGACGCAACCTTCGTCGGCTGATAATCTCGAATATTCGAGATTATTTCTTCGTATTTCAGAATCACCGTAAGATCCGGCCGAAAAGGAGTCAAGGGTGCAGGGGGCCGGTTCAGCTCCGACCGAGCGGGTGCTCGACATCATCGAGATCCTCAGCCGCACTGATGCTCGTGGAATGCGGTTCACCGACGTCGTGCGACGACTCGACCTTTCCCAGGGGACCGCTCACGCCATCCTCACGAGCCTTCAGAACCGCGGGTGGGTCACCCGCGATCCCGTGACCAAAGAGTTCTATCTCGGTCCAGCGATGGCCCTCATCGCGTCCCGCCTGGACGCCGCGCGTCCGACCGCTGCGGTCGCACGCGATGCCATCCGGCGCCTCGCCGAAAAGACCGGCATGGCGGCCTCTGTCGTCGAGCGCATCGGCGACGACCTGGTTATCACCGCGTTCGAAAATCCGTCGGATTCACCGCCGGCGGCGCTTCCGAACGATCGGATCCCGTACACGCCGCCGTTCGGCATTGCCTGTGCGGCCTGGGATTCCGCAGCCGAACAGGAGGCATGGGTGCAACGCGGCGCCGCGGGGGATGCGTCTCTGGCCGACCGCCTACGCGCGGCGTTGACGCATACCCGCGGCCTGGGTTACGACGTCGACTGGATGACTCCGGCACTCGCGGAGGCGGTGCACGCCATCGGCACGCTGCCGGATGACTCCGTGCCGGGCAATCTGCGGTCGGTTGTCGACCAGCTTCGCGTCGAGTTCATCGCCACCAAGATGGTGCCCGATGAAAACCTGCGCGGCGCGCATTCGGTCGCGACGATCTCGGCTCCCGTGCTCGACTCGAACTCCCGAGTGCGACTGATCTTGGGTGTGCACCCGCTACGTCAGATGACCATCCGCGAAACCCGCAACGCGGCCGAGCCGCTGCTGCAGGAGATCGCACGCATCAGCGAGGAGCGAAGCGCGCACGCAACTCGTTCTTGAGAACCTTGCCCGTGAGATTGCGTGGGAGTTCGTCGACGACCTCGAGCCGCTCCGGTGACTTGTGTTTACTCAAACCCAAGTCCTGACAGTGCTTTGCGAGATCGGACAGCGTGACGTCAGTGGTGGCCACCACGACCGCGCACACCCGTTCGCCGGTGCGCGGATCCGGCACCCCGATGACCGCGACGTCGTCGACGGCGGGATGGCTGGCCAACACGCCCTCGATCTCGAGTGCGGAGATGTTCTCCGCGTTGCGGATGATGGCGTCCTTGATGCGCCCGGTGATCGCGACGTTGCCGTCGCGGTCGATCCGGCCTCGGTCACCGGTGCGGAACCAGCCGTCGGCGTCGAAGGCGTCGGCGTCCAGCGACGCATCGACGTAGCCGAGGAAGCACTGCGGCCCCTTGAGTCGCAATTCTCCTTCCTCGCCCACCCCCACCTCGCTCTCGTTCTCGTCGACCACGCGTATCGAGACCCCCGGCACCGGCCGTCCGACGGTGTGGTCGAGAACCTCCGGTGCCACGGTGCCTCTGGTGACCCCACGTTCGAACAACGCGGCGGCGGTGCGTTCCGCCGCATCGTGCAACTGGCTGTTGGTCAGGCTGCGACCGTAGTCATCGACGAGTACGACGCGGGCCGGGTGGTTCTGGGCCGCCGCGTGGATCAAACCCCAATAAGTCTGCGCCATCAGTGAGTCGGCAGCAGGAGGCGTCTTTTGGCCAGGATGTTGCGCATCAGTTCAGAGCTGCCCCCGGACACGGTGTATGCACGGGACCACAGCCAGCATTCTTTCAGACGCTGTTTGGCGAGCGCCACAGCCGGATCGGCGGCGACGGTGCAGACCATCGTCGAGAGCTGCGCGCCGTAGGCCGAAACCCGGTGATACGTCTCGGCGAAGCTGAGCTTGGCGATCGAACCGTCGCCCGTCTGCTCGGCGCCGGCCACCAGCCGTTCGACATGGTCGTCGATGAAGGCTTTCGCGACCTCGACCTCGACCGCCAACTCCGCAACCTGGTGCCGGATATCGGCGTGTTGCAGTGCCGGCATGTCGTCGATCCGACCGTGACGGGCCACCGTGACCAGATCGTCGATGAGAAGTTCGAGCAGGATGACGTTGCCGCCGATGCCGAACCGTTCAAAGTCCAGGCCCGCCATGATGATCGACCAGCCCTGGCCGGGCTGCCCGATCAGGCTGTCGGGAGGGATCGCCACATCATCGAAGAAGACCTCGTTGACCTCGATCGCCTCGTTGATCGTGCGGATCGGCCGGATCTGGATGCCCCGTGAGGCCAACGGCACGATGAACGCGGACAGCCCGTGATGACGCGACGAGGTCGGGTCGGTGCGGACCAGGGCCAAGCCCATGTCGGCCCAGTGCCCGTCGGTGATCCACGTCTTCTGCCCGTCGATCACCCAGGACCCGTCGGGCCGTTGCGTGCCCTTACAGCGCACGGCAGCGATATCGCTGCCCGCATCGGGCTCGCTGAGGAGCTGGCACCAAACATGCTCGCTGCTCCGGATCGGCGGCAGCAGTGTGGATTTCTGCTCATCGGAACCGAAATGCAGCAGCACGTGGGCCGCCAGGTTGACCTGATCGACGGGGCGCGGAGCGCGGGCACGCAGAATCTCCTCGGAGACGATCCGATCGTGCAGGGGATGGTGATCGGCCCGGCCGCCGTACTCGACGGGCCAGTCCGCGCCGACGAATCCCGCGTCGAACAGCGAGGCGAACCATGTGCGCAGCAGTACCTCTTGCTCGCCGGTCTCCGGCGCCCGGTGTCCCTCTCGGGCCTCGAATGGCGGTGCGTGTTCAGCGATGTGTGCCCGGACGCGGTCTCGGAACTCGGCAAGCTCGGCCTCGGTGGGCCGGGTCCGCGGGGCGCTCACCAGCCGGCCCTGTCGGCGAACAGGGCGCGGCTGGAACGCGGCGTCCCGAGCAGGCACGCGTTCGTGAACACTCGGCGCAGTTCATGATGCAGCGGGTATTCCCAGGTGAATCCGATGCCGCCCGAAAGTTGCATGCACTCGTCGACGGCCGCCGTGGTGTTCGCCGCGATGAAGGAATGCGCAACGACGGACAGAGTGACCGCATCGCTCGTGGCGCCGTCGGCGGACAGCGCGCGGGCGGCCTTGGTGATGACTGCGCGGGCCTTGGCCTCGAACACCAACAGCTCGACCAAACGGTGTTGTACCGCTTGGAAACTCGCGATCGGCGCACCGAAGGCGATTCGGTCCTTGAGATAGGTCACCAGCCGCTCGAAGGTGGCCGACAGTGCGCCGAGCGAATCCGCACTCAGCAGGATCCTGGCCAGAGCGAGTAGTTGCTCCGCTCGCTCGGATCCACCGATGGTCTTGTTCTGCGCTCCGGAGAGTTCGACACGCCATACAGGCCGGTTGACGTCCAACAACTCTTCGTCGACTTCCCGCCGCAGGGTGTTTGCCGCCTCGAACAGCTGAATTCCGTTGGCACCGAACGTGACAATGATGTCCACCGAGTCGGCGCCCGACACCCGCGTGACATCAGCGGCCAGGGCGCAGGCCGCCGCAGCCGTCCCGTCGAGCATGGCGGGCACCCACCGGTCACGTATCTCGGGCGGCGCCGAACCCAACGCCGCAGCAGCGATGACGCTGCCGAGCCAGTGTGTCGAGCTTCCCGACCGTCCGAGTTCCTCGGCGATGACCGTAGTCTCCACCGGGCGCCACCCGCTGCCGCCGAGATCCTCGTCGACCAGCAGTCCCATCCAGTCCATCGCGGCGAGGTCTTTGAGGGAGTCGTGCGTTCCGCACCCGGCCAGGAAGTCGCGCGCCGCGCCACGTACCAGTTCGATGTCGATCGAGTCGTCGACCTCGGGGTCCACCGGTGGTCAGCTCCGCAGCAGCAGCTGTTCGGCGTTGTCGCGCATGATGCGTCGCTTCGCGGCGTCGTCGAGCGGGTCGAGGAGCTTGAGAAAGTCCGCCGGTTCGGCCAGCCCCTCGGCGTGCGGGAAATCCGACCCCATCACCAGCACGTCATCGAAACCCAGGCTGGTGACGATGCCCGGGACGTCGTCCTCGGGGTACGGCACGACGCGGACGTGCTTCCGGAAGATCGTCGACGGCCGCTCGGTCAGCTTGCCTCCGATCCACGGGCCGTTGCGGCCCATGCCGCGGCTCTTGTCCATGTGCTTGAGGAAGAACGGCACCCACTCGGCGCCGTGCTCGGCGACCAACACGTTGAGCTTCGGGAAGCGGCCGAACAGATTGTCGAAGATCAACGCGGAGAGTGTGTCCTCGATCGGCCGCTGACCGTAGATGTTCATCCACTGCCACGCCGACATGTGCCAGGACGCAGGGTCCGGATTGTGCCCCCAGGCAGGCGAGATCGCATTGAAGTACCAGAACGGCATGATGTGGTACACCAGCACGCAGCCGGCCTCCTGCAGCCGGGCGTACACCGGGTCGAAATACGGATCGCCCGGCGACCGCCCGTAGGCGGGCCCGGTCGGCAGCATCACGAACTTCGCACCCTCCGCGATGATCGCCTCGGTCTCGGCGATCGCCGAATCGAGGTCGCGCAGGGACAACAGCGCAGTCGCGTAGATGCGGCCCTCGAAGTCGAAGCCCCACTCGTCGTCGATCCAGCGGTTGAACGACCGCAGATTCGCGTACAGCGCCGCTGTGTCGTCGACGTAGTGTTCAGCGGCCAGGGCCATTCCGCTCGGATAGATCACCATCCGCTCGACGTTCTGCTTGGCCATCACCGCGAGCCGCGCGGAACGTTCGATGTACTCCGGCTGCATGGGCTGTGGCTCGTAGGACTCCTCGGGGTTGCCCGAGCCCATCTGGCGCAGCATCTCCTTGAGCGAACCGGGGCGATACGCCACGTCAAGGCCGAGGCCGCCTTCGCTGTTGAACGTCGCGACGCGGTGACCGGCGAGTATCACCTCCACACCGTCAGCCCCGCGCACCGTCGTGATGGCTCGGTCCTTGAACTCTTCGGGTAGGTATCGGGTGAAAGCGTCGCGCGTCTCATAGCAGTGCGTGTCGCAGTCGAAAATGCCGTAATCAATGGTCGTCACCGCGCCGCTCCTTCGTGCGAGAATGCTTATTCTCTCTTTCAGGAAAAGATACTATCCTCGATCGGTAATGCCTATCCGGGGTTGTCTCGATCGAGTACCGCCTACGTCGGACCCATCGCCGCGGCGATGGCTAGCGCGCCAGTGCGGAAGGAAAACATGACTGCAGCAACGGTATTCGCCGTCGTCGCAGTGGGAGGTCCGTATGTCCACGGATGAGGCGGTCGATCACCGCGACCTGCGCGAGGCGGTTCGCGATTTCCTCACCGCCAGGTCGCCGAGCAGCGCCGTCCGGACCGCAATGGATTCTGCGCAGGGCTACGACGAGCGGGTATGGCGGGAGTTGACCGCCGACCTCGGCCTGGCCGCGATCGCGGTGCCCGAGGAGTTCGGGGGTGCGGACGCGGGCCTGCCCGAACTCGCGGTCGTCTTCGAAGAGATGGGCGCGGCCCTGCTGTGCGCCCCGTTCTTGTCCACCGTGGCGCTCGCGATCCCCACGCTGCTCGCCAGCGGTGACGCGTCCGCGATGCGCGAGTACCTACCCGCGCTCGTCGACGGGTCGAGGACCGCCACCGTGATCTTCAACGGGAGCCTCGATCCATGGGACCCCGACGCCGTGACGCTGTCGGCACACAGCGACGGTCCCTCTTATCTGCTCCACGGGAACGCCGCGCTTGTCCTCGACGGTCATACGGCGAATACCGTTCTGGTAGCGGCGAATACCGCCGCCGGCGCATCGTTGTTCGCAGTGGAGGGAGACGCCGACGGCCTCAGCCGCGAGCCATTGACGACGCTCGATCGGACGCGAAAGATCGCGAAATTGGACTTCGAAGCCGTCCCCGCGCGGCTCATCGGGACCGACGGCGGCGCCGCGCCCGCCCTCGAGCGCGCACACCGAGTCGCGGTCATCGCGCTGGCCGCCGAACAGCTCGGAGCGGCGCAGCGGTGCCTCGACATGGCCGTGGGCTACGCCAACGAACGCATCCAATTCGGCCGTACCATCGGCAGCTTTCAGGCGGTCAAACATCGCTGCGCGGACATGCTCGTGCTGGTCGAGGGGGCGCGATCGGCCGTGCGGCACGCCGCCAATCTGCCCGAGGGTGAGGAGCAGGCGGTCGCGGCTTCGGTGGCCAAGATGGCCTGTTCGGAAGCGTTTCTCCAGGTGGCGCTGGACAACATGCGGATCCACGGCGGCATCGGGTTCACCTGGGAGCACGACGCGCACCTCTACGTCCGTCGCGCGAAAGCCACCCAGCTGATCTTCGGCACTCCCGACTACCACGCACAACGCCTGGCAGATCTCGTCACATCATCAAGCCACTAGCCGGAAGGACGACCGTGACCGTTTCGTATTCGCTTGAACTCCCCACTCAGCGGGTGGAGGAGGCATCGGAATTCGTCAACGCCGAAGCGATCGCCGAGATAGCGCGCGCCGCCGAGTCCAGCGGGTTCGCCGCTGTGCACGTCACCGATCACCCGGCGCCCGACGCGAAGTGGCTCGACCACGGCGGCCACCACGCCCTCGATCCGTTCGTCGCGTTATCGTTCGCCGCTGCGGCCACCAGCGACGTGAAGCTGCTGACCAATGTCTACATCGCCGCCTATCGCAACCCCTTCCTGGGCGCGAAGTCAATTCAGAGCCTCGCCGTCCTGTCCGGCGGCCGCCTCATCCTCGGCACGGCGGCCGGGTATCTGAAACCGGAGTTCAAGGCGCTCGGAATTGATTTCGACGCTCGGGGTGCGCTGCTGGACGAGGCGCTCGACGTCCTGAGCCGTGTGATGACCGGTGATGACGTCGCTTACGAAGGGTCGTCGTTCGCCGCGCGCGGGGTGCGTCTGCGACCGGTGCCTGCCGCCCCGCCCATCTGGGTGGGGGGCAACAGCAAGCCCGCTGTGCGTCGCGCGGTGTCTCGCGCCCAGGGGTGGGCGCCGTTCAACACCTTCGGCTACGCGGCGGCGTCACGAACCGCGGAGATCTCCTCCCTCGAGGACCTCGAGGCCGCAATCGTGTGGGCCAAGAAATACGCTGCTGAAGTCGGTCGAACCGAGCCGCTGGACATCTGTTTCTCGGCGGGGAACCTGCTCGACGACACCAAGTCCACCGACGAACGGCACGCCACCATCGCGAAGCTCGAAGCCATGGGCGTGACATGGTTGACCATCGCCCCACAGGGCGCCGACCGCGCCGAGGTGATCGATCGCGCGCGGGCGTTCGCCAAGGAGTTCATCGCATAAGGCTTCCCGTTGCGAAGCCGTCGACGCTGATGCGCCGGTGCGCGAACAGCCATCGGCCGTCGCGGGGCACCAGGACGTCCCGGTACCGGCCCCAGTGGTCGAGCCCGATGTCGGTGTGCACGGCGAAATAGCTGCTCACTTCGACGCGATCGCGCGCCACCTGCCCGAACCGGATACTCGATACATGGTGGCGGACGTGTGACACCACTGGCCGCGCGGTATCCGGCTCCCCGGCCATGACGGCGCCCAGACCCGCTTCGATCGCCTCTGGGCCCTTCAGCGGCTCGTCACCACCGCTGAAGTCGAGTACGCCGTCGGGTTCGAAGCACCGCGCCAGCGCACGGAGATCGAACCGATCCGTGGCTGCGGTGTAGTCGGATAGCGTCTGCCGAACCGACTCTCGAACTTCGAGCTCCCAGCTGTCCATTTTGCCTCCGATGTAAACACAAGTTGCCGCTGCACGATAACGTGTGTTCTCATGCCGCAACCACGTCTGCAAGACCTCCTCAATCCCGCCACGACCGCGCTGGTCACTCAGGAGTGCCAGGGCGGAGTGATCGGCCCGCAAGCCGGCCTGCCGATGCTCGCAGAAGAGGCACGCCGCGAGGCGATCCCGAACATCGCGCGACTGCTCGATGCGGCCCGCGCTGCGGGGGTGACGGTGGTGCACTGCCTGATCCAGAAGCGCCCCGACAACCGCGGTTCGAACACCAACGCCAGGCTCTTCATGGCGGGTAAGTCCTTCGCCGCAGACCTGACCCCCGGAAGCCCGGGTGCCTCGGTGCTGCCGGAGCTGAATCAGGCCCCTAGCGACATCGTCCTCACCCGCCTGCATGGCGTCGGGCCCATGACCGGCACTGACCTGGACTCGGTCCTTCGTAACCTGGATATCAAAACCATTGTGGGTGTCGGTGTTTCGGTCAACGTCGCGATCCCGAACTTCGTGATGGACGCCGTCAACCGGAGTTACCAGTTCGTGCTGCCGCGCGACGCGGTGAGCGGGTATCCGCGGGAGTACGCGCAGTCGGTCATCGACAACTCATTGGCGCTGCTCGCGACGGTGACCACGACGGATGACGTCGTTCAAGCCTGGAAGGGAATCGGCACCTGAGCCGATATGGATGTCGCCAATGCATGGTGATAACGTCGTTCTCACTAGCCGTAAATGATCATATTCGCTGCTCTTAGGAGGTCGGCCACATGCCTTCCCGGTCCCTGCCGTACCCGGTCTTCGACATTGACAACCACATGTACGAGACGACCGACGCTCTCACCAAGTATCTGCCGAAGCAGCACCGCGGCAAGGTCGGCTACGTCGAGGTCAACGGGCGGCCCAAGTTGGTCGTGAAGGACCACATCAGCCATATGATCCCCAACCCCACGTTCGAACGCGTCGCTCGCCCGGGCAGTGCGGAGGACTACTTCCTCGGCAACAACCCCGATGGGCTGAACTTCCGCGAGTTCGTCGGGGAGCCAATGGATGTCATCCCGGCCTTCCAGGCGCCCGCACCCCGGCTCGAGCTGATGGACGAACTCGGCATCGACCAGTGCGTCATGTATCCCACGCTGGCCAGCCTCATCGAGGAACGCACTACCGACGACGTCGTCCTGACCCATGCGATCATCCACGCCCTCAACGAGTGGATGCATGAACACTGGACCTTCAACTACCAAGACCGGATCTTCGCCACGCCGGTGATCTGCCTGCCGCTGGTCGACGAGGCCGTCAAGGAGTTCCGCTGGTGTCTCGAGCGCGGCATGAAGACGTTTCTCGTGCGGCCTGCCCCGGTGCCGAGCCGGTTCGGGGGTTCGCGCTCGATGGGCCTGCCGGAGTTCGACCCGTTCTGGCAGGAGGTCGTCGACGCAGGCATTCCCGTGACGTTCCACGCGGCAGACAGCGGCTACCAGAAGCACCTCATGGAATGGGAGGGCGGCGACGAGTACCTTTCCTTCAAGCCCAGCGCACTGCGCGAGGTGGTGATGGGCTTCCGGGCGATGGAGGACACGCTGGCCGCGCTGATCTGCCACGGTGCGCTCTCGCGCTTCCCCGACCTGAAGGTCCTCGTGGTCGAGAACGGCAGCGGGTGGGTGCGAAACCTTCTGCGCCTGTTGGACAAGGCGTACCGGACGATGCCCAAGGAGTTCGACGAGCATCCTGTCGAGGTGTTCAAGCGCAACGTCTACATCCACCCGTTCCTCGAGGACGACATCAAGGGGATCGTCGAGATCATGGGTGAGGACCACGTGATGTTCGGCTCGGACTTTCCACACCCCGAGGGCATCGGCGATCCGCTGAGCTTCGTCGACCGACTGGAGGGTTTGTCGGATTCCGCTAAGGCGAAGATCATGGGCGGCAACGCCATCGAGCAACTCGGCCTCCAAAAGGTCCCGGCGTGACGCAAGCGAAAGCGTCGCCGACGGAGTACAACGGGATCGCCGCCTTCGAAGAGCATGTGGGCGAGCACCTGGGGTACAGCGAATGGCGCAAGGTCACCCAGAAAGAGATCGATCTGTTCGCCGAGGCGACGGGTGACCACCAGTGGATCCACGTGGACGCTGAGAAGGCGGCGAAAGGGCCCTACGGCAGGACCATTGCCCACGGCTATCTCACACTGTCGTTGGTGCCCATCCTCGTCCAACAGATCTACAAGGTCACCGGTTTGTCGATGCAGGTGAATTACGGCGTGGACAAACTACGGTTCCCGGCGCCCGTTCCCGTCGACTCCCGCATCCGAGCGGGCGCAGAGCTGATCAAGGTGGACCGCACCGACAACGGCGCCAGGGCCACGGTGCGGGTCACCGTCGAGGTCGAAGGCTCCGACCGACCGGCCTGCGTCGTCGACACCATCGCCGCGATGGTCGACTGAAAGCATCACTCCAACAGCCGTTCGCCGATGACGCGTCGCTCGCGAAGCGCGGCGATCTCCTCTCCGGTGAGCCCGAGTGCGCCGAGGACCGCGTCGTTGTCTTGCCCCAGAGTCGGTGAGGGGGTGCGATGGTGGCGTGACGGCCCCGGCGTGATCCGGAACGGCCATCCGGGGTACCGCTGCCGACCTGCGATGCGATGGTCGAGGTCTTCATAAAACCCGCGCGCTTCGAGTTGGTCGACGTCGTACATCCGGTCCGCGGTCATCAGCCGCTGCGCCGGCACACCGCGTTGAAGCAAGGCTTCGGCGAATTCGTCGGCCGGCCGCGTGGCCGCGGACTCGGCGATCACCTCGTCGAGTTCGTCGTGATGCGCTAAGCGTGCCTCCGCCGACGCGAAGCGCGGGTCGTCGCGCAATTCAGGGCGGCCGATCGCGTCGGTCACGGCTGTCCAGTCGGTGTCGTCGCGCACCGACAGCGCCACCCAATCGTCCTCTCCGGCAGCGGGATAGACGCCTTGTGCGTAACGGCGGTGCCGATTGCCCTCGCGTTCGCGCACACGTCCCGTCAACGAATACTCGATGACGGGTTCGGCCGTCACTGCCGCGCCGACCTCGATCTGCGCGACCTCGATCAGCTGACCCTCACCGGTTCGGCGCCGGTGTTCAAGCGCTGCGAGCAGCGCCACAGAGGCATGAACGCCTGCGATCGGGTCGGCCGGACCCTGCAGGTTGCAGGGTGGTCCTTCGGCGTAGCCGGTGACCGCGGACATCCCGGCCAGCTGTTCGATGTTGAGGGCCCAGCCGACGTAGTCCCGCCACGGGCCCTCGAGGCCGAACCCGGGCATGCGCACCATGACCACACCCGGGTTGATTCGGACCAGTGAGTCGTAGTCCAACCCGAATTGCTCGACCACCCGCGGCGAGAAGTTCTCGACCACCACGTCGGCATCCGCTGCGAGTCGCAATGCCAACTCCCGGCCGGCCTCGGTACCGAGGTCGAGGGTGATGTCGCGCTTGTTGAGGTTCGTGCCCTGCCACAGCGGCCCGATCTCGTACCATTGGTCGCTGTTGCGCAGCAGCGAACCCGAATACCGATGCCCGTCGGGTCGCTGAACCGACTCCACCTTGACAACGTCCGCGCCGAACGCGCCGAGATAGCAGGTGAGATACGCACCGGCCCAGAACGTGCTGAGGTCAAACACTTTCAAACCCGCGAACGGTTGCGATGCGTCACCTTCGACGCCGGCCTTGGGCTGCTCCCGCGACTCCCACCGGGGAGTGCCCGTCATACCCAGCGTCGGCGCGGGCCGCGGCGCTTCCACTGGCGTCCGCGACAGCCGAAACGGCGCCCCCGGCCGTCGAAAGCGCGCATCCTCGGGTCCGCCGTCGACGAAGAAGCCGCGGTCGCGGTACTGCGGGCAGTCCTGAATCGAGGAGCCGTCGTAGATCGGGGCGGCCGGAATCCGCATGGCCTGACTCAGCTCGACGAGGTCGCCGACCGAAATCGAGTCCAGCCAAGGCTGCGCCTTCGCGAAGAACTCATCGCGCTCCGGCCCGCCCAACATGATCGCCAGCTGGTGTTCGCCGAATTCGGGAAGCCCCATCATCGCGCAGACATCCAGCCAGTGCTGCCCGGTCAGACAGTTGATGCCGATCCAGCCGTCGGCCGCGCGGACGATACCCAGCATCGGTGCGGCCTTCGAATTCGTCGGCAGCCCCATGCTTTTCAGCCGCTCGGCCATCAGCATCGGGTAAGGCAGCGTGCACAACAACGACTCGAACGCCGAGACATCGGCCTCCACCAACCGGCCCGGCTCGGCGTCCACGATGCACAGGGCGGTCAGCGCCGCGAGCGCCGCGTAGCCTCCCGCGATGTACTCGGGTATACGCGCTCCGGCCTGCACGGGCGGTCGGTCGAACTCCCTGACGTTCACCCACCCCGACGCCGCCTGCAGGGTCAGTGATGTCGACGGCTGGTCACGCCGGGGACCCTCCTGCCCGTAGTCCGAGATCCTCACCACCGCGAGGTCGGGGTTGATCCGCTGTAACGACTCGCGATCAAGTCCCCAGTCGAACCGCTCGGCCGACCCGGCCGGCAGATCCTCGACCAAAAGGTCGGCTGCGGAGATCAACCCGTGGGCTTGTTCGATGCCGGCAGCGGTGCCGAAATCCAGTGTCAGACCGCGCTTTCCGGCATTGAGGTACTCGAACAACCCGCCGTGCTCCTGAGTACCCTCGCGAAACGGCCCCCACGCGCGCAGCGGATCACCCGTCGGCGGCTCGATCTTGCAGACGTCGGCACCGAGATCGGACAGGAGCTTGGTGCAGTACGGTGCCGCGATGTCGCTGCCCAGTTCGACGACCCGCAGTCCGGCCAGAGCTTCGCCCGGATCGATGGTTCGCTCGCAAGCGTCGCTCACGCCTCGACTCCTCCCCGCTGCGCTCCTCGCTCCTGCGGTACTCGCTGCGATGCTCGCGCGTCGTCGCCTTCGGGACTCACGCCGGAACCCCGATCGCCTTGGGCTCCATGTAAGCACGCAATCCCATGACCCCGCCCTCACGACCGATGCCGCTCTGTTTGAAACCGCCGAAAGGCGCGTCGCCGGGGATGGTGCCATTGATCGAGACCTGGCCCGTCCTGATGCGTCGTGCGATGCCGACGGCGCGTTCGACATCGGTGCCCCACACCGCACCGCCGAGGCCGTACGCCGAGTTGTTCGCCACAGCCACCGCCTCCTCGTCGCCGTCATAGCGCAGAACGGTCAATACGGGCCCGAACACCTCCTCCTGCGCAATGTACGAGTCGGGGCTGGTGTCGGTCAGTATCGTCGGCTCGAAATAGAACCCATCCGAGCAATTTTCGGGACGGCCACCACCCGTCACCACCTTCGCGCCATCGGACTCGGCCCGTTGGACGAAGCCCTCCACCCGCTCGAGGTGCGCCCTGCTGATCAGCGGACCCATGTCCACTCCGTCGTCTGTGGGATTGCCGACCGTCACGGCGCGCGCCAGGTCGGCGAGCCGGGTGACGACCTCGTCGTGCAGCGCGGCGGGCACCACGAGCCGGCTGTTGAGGATGCACGCCTGTCCCGCATGGAGCGTGCACCCTTCGAACAACAGCTGTTTGAGCAGTTCGTCAGTGACCTCGACATCGTCGAGCAGAACCGACGCCGACTTGCCGCCGCATTCGAGCAGTATCCGTTTCATCGTCTTCGCCGCGCCCGCCATCACGTCGCGGCCGACCGCAGAGCTGCCGGTGAAGCTCACCATGTCCACCCGCGGATCCAGGGTCAGCAGCTTGCTCGCATCGATGCCGGTAGGAGTAACGACGTTGACGACTCCGGGCGGAATATCGGTCTCGTCGTTGATGATCCGGGCAAGGGCCAACCCGGCGAGCGGCGTCAGCGGTGACGGTTTCAGCACAACCGTGTTGCCGGCGGCCAGCGCCGCACCCACTTTCATCACGTTGAGAGTGTGGGGAAAATTCCACGGCGTCATGATCGCCACCACGCCGAGAGGTTCGTACCGCAACAGGGTGGTACCCGCGGCCCCCCATGCGTCCATCGGCGCCTCGGCCGGCTCGAGCGCGAGTTCGGCGGAGTGCCCCGCCATGAATGCGGGACCGTCGACGTGGATCAGCCGTTCGTTTGCTGTGCAACCCCACTCGGACTGCGCGAGCGCGTAGATCTCGTCGCCATGGGCCAGCAACGCATCGCTCAACTGCTGCAAGCACCGGGACCGCTCCTGCGGTGTGGCCGTCGCCCACGGCCCGGTGTCGAACGCGGTTCGCGCGGCGGCGATCGCCTGTTCGACCTGCGCCACCCCGGAGTCGGGAGCCGACGCGATCACGGCCTCGGTCGCCGGATCGATGACGTCGTATCGGCCGCCTTCCGGCTTCACCCAACGGCCGTTGATGTAGAGGTCGTAGTCGTCGACGAGGGTGGATGCGGCCATCAGATCACTGGACCTTCCTAGTTACTGCTGCGGGCCGTCGAACCGTCTCACGAGACTCGAATGCCCGACATCTGCGCCTTGTGTGTACACCGGCCAGGGCCGCATAGTCAACGTTACAGGCCATTATCCTGCGACGATGCACATTGACACAGTCATCTCGCGTGCTGTAGACAAAGTCTCACCGGACATTTGCATCTGATTTGTCCGATGCCCGATGTGTTGAGGAGCGCCTGCGTGCCCATTGAATCCACACCCCGACCGACCTCCGCGCATCCTCTCCACTCTCCGGACTTCTATGCCGGCGACCCCTACCCGGCCTACCGGGAACTGCGCGCGACGACTCCGGTGGTGTGGAACGACGTCACGAACTTCTGGGCGCTGACCAAGTACGAGGACGTGCGCTTCGTCTCGGGCCACCCGATGTTGTTCTCGTCGACGCACGGCATCACCATTCCCGATCCGAGCCAGCCCGAGCCTGTTCAAGAAGGCAACCTGATCTTCACCGATCCGCCGCGGCACCGGCAGTTGCGCAAGCTCATCAACGCGGGATTCACCCGCCGTCAGGTATCGTTGCTGGAACCCACGATCCGGCGGATCGTCGACGGCATAGTCACCGGCATCGATCCCTCCCGCGAGTACGAATTCGCCGAAGAGATCGCGGCTCCCCTACCCACCCGGATGATCGCCGAAATGCTCGGCGCCGCACCGGAAGACTGGGAAAAGTTCCGCACCTGGTCCGATGCCGCCGTCGGCACCGCCGACCCCGACATCGAGCTGGATCACCTGGTCGCGCTCGGTCAGCTATACGAATACTTCACCAAGCTGATCGAGGCCCGGCGCTCCGGCGAGGTCTCCGGGCAGGACGATCTGTTGAGCATCCTCGCCGCCGCCGAAGTCGACGGGCAACGCCTCACCGACGCCGATCTGCTCAACTTCTCCTTCCTTCTCCTGGTGGCCGGCAACGAGACCACCCGCAATCTCATCGCGCTCGGTACGGCTGTGCTGCTGGATCATCCCGATCAGTTCGCACTGCTTCGTTCGGACCCGTCGCTGCTGACATGCGCGGTCGAGGAGATGCTGCGCTTCACCAGTCCGGTGACGCACATGGCGCGAAGGGCCACCGTCGATGTCGAAATCCGCGGCCAGAAGATCCAGGCCGGCGACACGGTGGTGATGCTGTACGGCGCCGCCAACCGCGATGAGGAGATCTTCGGACCCACGAGTGAGGAGTTTGATATCACGCGGAACCCGAACCCGCACATCGCCTTCGGCGCCGGCGAGCATGCGTGTCTCGGTGCGCAACTGGCACGGCTCGAGGCCAGGATCATGTTCGAGGTGCTCTTCGGTACCTATCCGAGCATCGAGCTGACGGGGGACGTGACCCGCCTACGCGCCACGATGGTGCCGGGCGTCAAACGCATGCCGGTGCGCCTGAAAGCGAGTGTGTGATGGACTTCGACTACACCCCCGAACAAGAGCGACTCCGCGCGGAGTTCCGGGAGCGCCTGGAGGCGGTGATGACCCCCGAGCGGCGTGCGGCGGTCTCCGGCCTGATGGAGGGTGGCGCGGCGATGGCCGAATGCAGGCGCGCGCTCGGGGAGGCCGGTCTGCTCGGCGTCGCGTGGCCCGTGGAGTACGGCGGACGCGGGCTGACCGCGTTGGAGCAGTACATCTTCAGCGAGGAGGCGCGCCGCGCGCATGCGCCGTTGCCGATGATCACGCTCAACACCGTCGGACCCACTCTGATTCAGTACGGCACCGAGGAACAGAAGCAGAAGTTTCTTCCCGCGATTCTCAAGGGCACCGTCGACTTCGCGATCGGCTACTCCGAGCCGGGAGCGGGCAGCGATCTCGCCTCGTTGCGGACAACCGCGGTGCGCGACGGCAATGAGTTCGTCATCAACGGCTCGAAGATGTTCACCAGCGGCGCGGAGTTCGCCGACTACATCTGGCTGGCGGCGCGCACCGATCCAGAAGCCAAGAAGCACAAGGGCATCACCGTGTTCATCGTGCCGACCGACTCGCCGGGGTTCTCGTGGAAACCGCTGCACACGATGCCCGGTGTGTCGACCTACTACACGTTCTACGACGACGTGCGGGTACCCCAGAGCGCGATCGTGCTCGGCGAGAACCAAGGCTGGAAGCTGGTGACCAACCAGCTGAACCTGGAGCGCGCGGCGCTCGGCAACCTCGGTGCACTCGAGCCGTTGTTCGCCAAGACCGTGGAATGGGCCAGGACCACGCCGCTGGACGACGGACGCGTGATCGACCAGCCGTGGGTCCAACAGGCCCTCGCGCGTGTCGAGGCGCAGGTCGCTGCTTATCGATTGCTGAACCTGCGGGTCAACAGCAACATGAGCTCCGGGGCGCTCGGGATGGGGGAAGCCTCTGCGGCAAAGGTATTCGGAACTGAGCTCACCCAGCAGGTGGCCCGCGAACTTCTCGACGTCGTCGGGCAGACCGGCACCCGGAAGGGCTCCGACGCGCCCCTGAAGGGTGAACTCGAAAGCGCCTACCGCCTCGCCGTCATCAACACCTTCGGAGGCGGCGCAAACGAACTGCAACGAGACATCATCGCCATGGCGGGCCTCGGGATGCCACGCGCACCCCGCGACATGCGAGCGTCCTGAGAAAGGAATCCAGCAGTGACCACAGCGAAAGACGAACTGCGCGAGCGCCTCGACGCGCTCATCGGCAAGCCCACTGACGGTGTCGGCAAGCCGGTGCGCGCACCGGATCCGGTGAATGCGGCAATGATTCGCCACTGGGCGTACGCCCTGGGCGACATGAACCCGGCCTACCTCGACCCCGAGTTCGCGAAGAACTCTCGCTACGGCGACATCGTGTCACCGCCGGTGATGCTGCAGACCTGGACGATGCCGCCGCCGAAGCTGGAGGGCATCCACGAGCGCGGCGGTGTGCCGATCGAGATGAAGGGTGAGAATCCGCTGCAGTTTCTCGCCGATGCCGGCTACACCGGCATCATCGCGACGAACTCCGAGTTCGAGATCGAGCGCTATCCGCGGGTCGGAGACGAGATCACCTCCGAGACGGTCTTCGACTCGATCTCCGATGAGAAGAAGACGGCCATGGGCAACGGGTTCTTCGTCACATGGGTGACGACATACCGCGATCAAAATGGCGAAGTCATCGGCCGCCAGTGGTTTCGCACGCTGCGGTTCAAGACGGGTGGGAGTGCTTGATGGCCAGCAGACTCGCCCCGTCGATCAGTCCGGACACGGAGTTCTTCTGGTCCGGGCTCAAGGATCACGAGCTCCGCATCCAGCGCTGCACCGACTGCAAGACCTTCCGCGTTCCGCCGCGACCGATGTGCGGTAGCTGCCAGTCGCTCAACTGGGACTACGTCGTCTCCAGCGGACGCGGCGCGGTCTACAGCTTTGTGATGCCACAGTACCCGCCGCTGCCCTTTCTCGAATATCCCTACGTGGTCGCGCTGATCGAACTCGACGAAGGTGTTCGCATCGTGTCGAACCTGTGCGATATCGAGCCCGAGGCGATCGAGGTCGGAATGCCCGTCGAAGTCTTCTACGAGACCTTCGAGGCACTGCCAAGCGGGGAAGAGCTGGTGTTGCACCAGTTTCGGCCGGCGCGCTGAACTAGAGGAAGCCACACATGGATTTCACCTTCACCGAGGAGCAGGAGACCGTCGCCAAGGTCGCCCGACAGCTCTTCGAGCACCGCGCCACACCAGAGCATTTGACCGAGCTCGAAGCGGGCAAGCTGCGGTACGACGCAGCACTGTGGGCCGAGTTGGCGTCGGCCGACCTGCTCGGAATCGCGCTGCCGGAATCGGTCGGCGGTACCGGTGGTGGTTTCCTCGAGTTGGGTGTGCTGCTCAGCGAGGTCGGGTACAGCGTTGCGCCGGTCCCGGTGTACGCGACGCTCGTCCTCGGCGCCGATACCATTGCCCGGCACGGTGATTCAGAGCTTCAACGGCGATGGCTGCCCGGGGTGGTCGACGGCAGCACCCTGCTGACCGCGGCGCTGGCCGAACCGGGCAACTCGGATCCGACCACACCGCGAACCGCCGCACGGGCTGACGGGCAGGGCTGGCGGCTCACCGGCTTCAAGGAATTGGTGCCCGCGGCGCAGATCGCGTCGGCCATCGTGGTGTCGGCCACGACGGCCGACGGCCCCGGCTTGTTCGTCGTTGAAACCGACGGCAGCGGCGTTGATGTGACGCCGGCGCCAACGACAAACGGCGAGCCTTTCGCCGACATCGAATTGACCGATGCCCTCGGGTCGCGGCTCACCGAGAATGCCGATGCCGACATCGTCCGCGCGTTGTACAGCAGAGCACTGGTGGGTTTGTGCGCGATGCAGGTCGGGGTCGCCGACCGTGCGCTGAAGCTCGCCGCGTCCTACACCAGCGAGCGTGAGCAATTCGGCCGCCCGATCGGATCGTTTCAGGCCGTTCAACAGCGTCTGGCCGACGCGTTCATCGACACCGAAGCGATCCGCTGGACCACGTGGCACGCGGCCTGGCTGATCGCCGAAGGCAGGCCCGCCGAGCGCGAGGCGGCCATCGCCAAGTTCTGGGCCGCCGAGGCCGGTGCGCGGGTCACCGCGTCCGCCCAGCAGGTACACGGCGGTATGGGCATCGACGTCACCTACCCCCTGTCCCGCTACTTCCTGTGGGCCAAGCAGATTGAACTCGCGCTCGGATCGGCATCACAGCAGCTGTCCCGGCTCGGCAACGCATACGCGGAAGGACCAAACCAATGACCTCCACATTGAACCGCACCACCACGCTCGCGTGGAACGACGTCAACGTGGGCGACCAGGTGACGCCGCTGGACGTTCCCGTCACCACCACGCTGATCGTCGCCGGCGCGATAGCGTCCCGCGACTACATGCCGGTGCACCACGATCGTGACTTCGCCAATTCCCAAGGTTCCAAGGACATCTTCCTGAATATCCTGACGACCAACGGGCTGTGTGTGAAGTTTCTCCACGACTGGGCGGGACCCGAGGCCATGGTCAAGAAGCTGTCCATCCGGCTGGGCGTGCCCGCCTATCCGAACGACCCGCTGCGGTTCGAAGGCAGCGTCACCGACAAGTCCGCGGCGGACGGCGAGGGGCTCATCGAGGTCACCTTCAAGGGCACCAACAGCCTGGGCGATCACGTGAAGGGCACGGCGGTGCTGAGCCTGCTCGAGGGTGTCCGGGCATGACGAAAGACGGCATCGGCGGCAGGGCCGCGCTCGTCGGAATCGGCCAGACCGAATTCTCCAAGGAATCCGGCCGGACCGAGATGCAACTGGCCTGTGAAGCGGTCAAGGCGGCCATCGAAGATGCGGGCCTGAGCCCCAAGGACATCGACGGCATGGTGACGTTCTCCGTCGACGAGAACGAAGAGATCGAGGTCGCCCGCAACGTCGGTATCGAGAACCTCACCTTCTTCACCCGGGTGCCGCACGGAGGCGGTGCCGCCGCGGGCACAGTGATGCAGGCCGCGATGGCGGTCGCAACGGGTGCAGCCGAGGCAGTGGTCTGCTACCGGGCTTTCAACGAGCGCTCCGGGTTTCGGTTCGGCGGCGCCGGCCGCCAGCCCGGCGTCACCCCGCTGTGGATGGCGCCATATGCCCCGTTCGGATTCATGACACCGGCGGCGTGGGTTGCTCTGCATGCTCAGCGCTACATGAGCACGTACGGCGTCACCAACGCCGACTTCGGCACGATCTCCGTCATCGACCGCAAGCACGCGGCCAAGAATCCCGATGCCTGGTTCTACGAGAAGCCGATCACCCTCGAACAGCATCAGGAGTCACGTTGGATCATCCAGCCGGTGTTGCGTCTGCTCGACTGCTGTCAGGAGAGCGACGGCGGGGTGGCGATGGTGGTGACCAGTGTCGAGCGCGCGCGTGATCTCGCCAAGCCGCCTGCCGTGATCACGGCCGCGGCCCAGGGCGCCGCATACGACGGCGAGGTGATGACGAGTTACTACCGCGATGACATCACCGGCCTTCCCGAGATGGGCGTGGTCGGCGACAAGCTTTGGCGCAATTCCGGATTGAAGCCCGACGATATCTCGACCGCATTCCTCTACGACCACTTCACTCCGTTCGTGTTCACGCAACTCGAGGAACTCGGATTCTGCGGCCGAGGGGAGGCCAAGGACTTCGTATCGGTCGACGAGCTCTCGCTGGGCGGCAGGATGCCCATCAACACCAACGGCGGACTACTGGGCGAGGCCTATATCCACGGGATGAACGGCATCACCGAAGGCGTCCGCCAGATCCGCGGCACCTCGTACAACCAGGTCGACGAGGTTGAACATGTGCTGGTGACCTCGGGCACCGGCGTCCCCACCAGCGGCCTCATCCTCGCACCGGACCGCTGAGCGGTTAATGTCGTGCGGTGGCGTCTGACATGACCCAATCGGTGGAGATCGACACCCGGGATGTCATCATCTCGGCCGCCTTCTCCTGCTTTCGCACGCGCGGGCTTGCCAAGACGACCATCGTCGACATCGCCCGCGCCGCCGACGTGTCACGCAGCACCTTCTACGAGTACTTCCGGGACAAGGAGACGATCGTGGAAGCGTGCGCCGAGGCGGCGTCGCAACGGTTCTACCGCAACATGGCCAAGGCCATCGACCGTCACGGAGGCAGCACGCTGGAGGGGCGGTTGACGCGCGCCGCGGTCTTCGTCGCGCAGGCGCGTCGAGTGGTCGAACCCGAGGCCTACTTCGACGCCGCCGAAGTCAGCCTCATGATGACGAAGAACGCTGCCACCCTCCTGAAGGAGTGCGCCGACTTTCTGGCCCCCTTCGTGGCCGCCGCCAAGCTTACCGGCGAGGTCCGTGTGGACCTTGACGTGCCGTCGGCGTGTGAGTGGTTCGCCCGAATGTTGTTCTCGCTGTTCACCACTCCGTCAGCCGTCATCGACATGCGCGACGACGATGCCGTGGCCGAATTTGTAGGGACATACGCTGTGAACGGATTCATCGACAGCGGTCGGCGCAGGCGATAGCGAGATCAGTCCATGGGGGAACCGGACGGATGCAACCTGATGAAAATCTGTATTCTCATACCTGAGTATTCCCGCTTCCGCCAGCACGCACCCGGAGGGCCCAGGTGAAACCCACCGCAGCGACCGCAACGCCGATGCCGACGCCGAGACGGGCGGCACACCGGCCGCCGGACCGGGACCACGCAGCGCCCTACAAGCTGGTCGTCATCGCACCGGATGCGGTGGAGGCGGTAGCGGCGGCCGGCGGGCTCGTCGTCGACGCACTACGCGGGGGGTG
Organism: Mycobacterium sp. 1164985.4; assembly: GCF_001668575.1. GTDB lineage: Bacteria > Actinomycetota > Actinomycetes > Mycobacteriales > Mycobacteriaceae > Mycobacterium. The sequence continues at coordinate 9,751 of NZ_LZMD01000032.1, read as the reverse complement.
GCTCGTGGACATCTACCTCGAGACCGAGGCACACGCGTGCGCCGTCCGCATCCTCGGTGCCACGAGCCATCTCCTGCCGAGCAGCTTCGATACCGAGTCGCATCGCCCGGACGCGGTGTTGTTCGCCGCAGGTATGTACTCGAAGCATCGCGAAGTGCGCCGCTTCATCGCGGACGCCAGGCGGCGACACGGTGCGGACGTGGCCGCGTGGGGCGGAACCTGGGTTGCTGCACCAGCTTCCGCCTCCGACATCGAACACCGTCTTAGCTCCGCCGCACGCGCCTTCAAGTACTACGCGCTGAAAGCAGCGGGCACGGAGGTGTCTGCGTGCACCAACGAAGCATTCAACGGTGGTTTTCACCGTCTCACGGTAGTCGAACCGGCACTTCCGGCCTGAGGAACTGCCTCAGCAAATCCGGCGCACCGGGACGTTGGAATAGCCGCACACGTTGGACATCGCCACGCGCCGAAGGCCGTCGCGGTCGACCTCGTACTCGGGGATGAGGTCGAGCAGTGCATCGAGCGCGATGCGGCTTTCCATGCGCGCCAATGCGGCCCCGAGACAACTGTGCACGCCGTAACCCAAGGCGAGGTTGAAGCCCATTCTGCGGTCTCGGTCGATGTCGAGTCGGTCGGGGTCATCGAACATCCGCTCGTCGCGCAGGGCGGACCCGGTCACGAGCAACACGGCCGCATCCCTCGGAATCGTGGTGCCGTAGTAGGTGACATCGCGCGTCGCCGTGCGGACCTGATACTGCGACGGCGCTTCGTATCGCAGTAGTTCCTCAACCGCGGCAGGGATCTTGCTGCGGTCATCGCGAAGTTTGCGCCACTGATCGGGGAAGTCGGCGAATGTGACCATCGCATTTCCCACCAGTTTGGTGACCGTTTCCGCGCCGGCACCTCCGAGCATCGTGGCGAAGCCGGTGATGTCGACATCGGTGAGCTTCTCCACCACGCCGTCACGCTCGATCTCGGTCTCGATGAGGCGGCTGATCATGTCGTCCTGCGGCACCGCCCGACGCTGCTGTACGAGGTCATAGTAGTAGAGTCCGGTGTTCATCGAGGCCTCGTATCCCTCTCGGGGAACGGCGATCTCACCGGGGCGACGTTCGAGCAGGAGATCCAGCCAGCGGCGGATCTGGTCGCGGTCCTCCTTCGGCACGCCGAGCATGGTCGTGATGACCTCGTTCGGGAACAGGGCCGAGAAATCGGCGACGACGTCGAACTTCTCCGGGTTCAGCGCCTCGATGCGTTCGTAGACCTTCTCGCGCACCATGTCCTCGAGCGCGGCGATCGCACGGGGGGTGAAGACGTTGCTGACCAGTCGCCGCATCTTCTGGTGCTCCGGCGGATCCATCGAGATGATCACCTTCGGCACCGGGATCGCGTCGTCGTGTGCCTTGACCATGTCGAGCGTGGCGCCCTTGGCCGACGAGAAGGTCTCGTGATTCTTGGTCGCGGGTGCCACGTCGTCGTAGCGGGTGAGCGCCCAGAAGTCCCACTTCTCGTTGTAGTAGATCGGCAACTCGTTGCGCAGGCGACGGTAGGTGTCGTAGGCGCCGTCGAAGAAGTCTTGCGAGAACGGGTCGAATTCGACGGGCCGTCCATCGACCTCGTTCGAGGGCGCGTTCACAGAATCGCTCCAGCCTCCTTGAGTTCTTCGATTGTGTCCCATTCGATTCCGGCGTCCATGAGGATTTCCTCGGTGTGCTGACCGTGCTCGGGCGCACCACCGGGAGTAACCGACCGCTCGTTGAACTGAACGGGATTGGTGGGCAGCGAGAAAGGCACGCCGTTGACGGTCTGGGTGTGGGCGACATATCCGTTGGCGGTGATTGCCGGGTCGTCGCAGAGCTCACCCGGGGTCTGCACAATGCCCCACGCCCCCGAGAGCGCTGCCAGAACCTCCCGCCACTCGGCCAGGGTGCGCTTGGCGAATGCCTCGTCGAGCAGGGCGATGAGGCTGACCCGGTTCTCGAACCGTGAAGCGGGGTCGACGAACCGCGGGTCGTCGATCAGTTCCGGCAGCCCGATGACCCGCATCGCCTCGGCGTAGAACTTGTCGAGTTGCAGCATCATCAACTGGACGTAGCGTCCGTCCTTCGTGCGGTACGTCCCCACCAGCGGGTTGGGTGCATCCGCGTGGCCGAACTTGGGAATCGAACTACCGCCGTGGATTTGGCTCACCGCGACGTCGGGGCTGAGGTTCCAGGCTGCAAGGCCAAGCAACGACACGTCTACGACCGATCCCTCGCCGGTGGTCGCCTTCTTGTACAGCGCCGCGGCGATACCGCCTGCGATGGTCATGCCACCGAGCAGGTCACCGAATGCCGGGCGAGAGCGGACGAGCTCGTCGGCCTCCTCCGTCAACGCGGTGGCGATCCCGCCGCGCGCCCAATACGAGACACCGTCGTAGCCCGGCTTGTCCGCATCCGGCCCCTTCGGGCCGTGGCCGGATCCCCGCACGTACACGATGCTCGGATTGACCGCCCGGATGTCGTCGACGTCGATGCCGAACTTCCGCCGGCGATCCGGCAGATAGCTGGTCAGGAACACATCACAGGTCTTGGCCAGCGCGTGCACCACCTCCCGACCACCCGGCGTGCTCAGATCTACACCGATCGACTTCTTGCCGCGATTCGGGATCTCGATCATGTAATTGACCGAACCACCACCCTCATCGACGATTCCCATGGTGACGAGACCACGCTGCGGATCACCGCCGTCACGCGGTTCGACCTTGATGACCTCGGCACCCCACTCGGCGAGGACTGCACCAGCCGACGGAACGAATGTCCATGCGGCGACCTCGAGCACCCGCACTCCGCTGAGCACGTTATCGACGGAAATGTCGTCCTCCTACAGGCGTTAACGGACATTTTCAGATTTGAGAATCACACTATCGTGGGCCTTGGGGGCGCGCTACGGCCGCCGGGACAGGCGCTCGGGAAGCGCCGGGTCACCGCTGTCCCAGAATGCCCGCCAGGTCGGCATGCGGTGGGGCATCTGTGCGCGCAGCGGTACATCGGTGGGCCACCGGATGAATTCCGGGCCGGGCCGCTCGGTCACGTCGACGGAGTACCAGGGATGCTCGCGTCGCTTGACGAAGTACCAGGCGCCGTCGCGGCGTTCGTAGACGTCGTCGTAACGCATCGTGATGACATACCATCCGTCGCCGTCCTCATGCTCAGCCCGGCAGTAAGCCGAACCCGTCGCATGGTCGGGATCGGCGAAATCGAAAGCATGTCCGCAGATCAGGTGGATGCTTCGATAGAACCTCCGCAGCACCTCGTCGTACCACTGCCTGAGCGCCGCCCTACCGACGCCGTGCGACCCGGCGGCGACGTCGTCGACGAACAACGCCACCAGGGCATCGAGATCCCGCGCATCGAGCGCCATGGCGTAGCGGCTGGGCAGTTGGGCGATCTCGATGCTGGACTCGAGTCGATCCACCCGGTCGGACATCGACATGGCCGGAGTCTAATGGCCGGGGACATCGAGCGAGAACCGATATTCTCGTTTCCGGTGCGGATAGCTATCCTGTTGAGGCCAGCCCGTCCGAGCGCAGGACCGCTAAGGAATCCACCCCGTGCCCTTCCCGACACTCACGCCCACGATCCCCGCCCTCGTCAGATCGTCTGCGGCGCGGTTCGGAGACAAGCCGTTTCTCGTCTCGGATGGTCAGACGCTGACCTACGCGGACCTGGACCAGCAGTCCGCGCGGTTGGCGACGGCGCTGCTCGACGAGGGCTTCGGGAAGGGGGACCACGTCGGCATCCTGATGCCCAACAGCGTCGACTGGGCGGTCGCCTGGTTCGCGATCACGCGTGTCGGCGCGGTCGCGGTGCCGCTGAACACGTTCTACAAGGCGTCTGAGCTGGCATGGACCGCCCGGCACGCCGATCTGCGCGCAATTCTCGCCCAGTCGAGCTTTCGTGGCCACAGCTTCCTCGACCGCCTCGAGGAGGCGCTGCCCGGCCTCGCCGCCCAGGGCAGTCCCGGCAGGCTGGCCGTGTCCGGAGCGCCGTTTCTGCGCACTATTTCAGTGAGGGGACGCTGCGACCGGCCGTGGGCGACGACGCTGCCGGCCAGCGCGGACGGGCGATACGGCGCCGACTTCTTGACGGAGGTCGAGTCGTGCGTGACACCGGCCGACGACGCGATGATCATCTACACCTCGGGCAGCACCGGAGACCCGAAAGGCCCTGTGCACACGCACGGTACGTTGGTGCGTCACACGTACAACCTGACCTTCGACTACGGCGTCACGAACACCACGGTGATGTTCACGGCGATGCCGTTCTTCTGGGTCGGTGGTTTGATCACCGGCCTCCATGCGGTGATTCACCACGGTGCGACGCTGGTGACCCAACCGGCGTTCGACGCCGCTGACGCGCTGGAGTTGATCGAGCGTCATCGCGCGACCATCACGCTGGGTTGGCCACAGCAAGGCAAGTCACTGGCCGAGCACCCGGACTTCGCCCGGCGCGACCTCAGCTCGGTGCAGCGCACCAGCATGCCCGCCATGGTGCCCCCCGAACGCCGGCCCAAGGGCCCCAATGCGCTGGGGATGACCGAACTCTGCGGCAACCACATCGGCGTCGACCCATATCCACCGCAGCCGGCCGATCGCTCGGTGACGGGCGGATACTCGGTCGAAGGGTTGTCGCATGTTCTCGTCGACCCAGAAACGGGGGACCCCGTCCCCCCGGGCAGCGATGGCGAGATCTGGGTGCGTGGCTACTCGCTCATGCAGCGGCTTTACAAGCGTGAGCGGGAGGACGTGTTCACGCCCGACGGCTACTACCGAACGGGCGACTGTGGAATCCAGTACGACGACGGCTGGATCACGTTCACCGGGCGGTTGGGCGACCTGATCAAAACCAGTGGCGGCACCAACGTCACACCGGGAGAAGTGGAATCGGCCCTGTCCGGGTGCGACGGCGTTCTCGAGGCGTATGTCGTCGGCGCCGAGGACGGCCACAACGGAACGATCGTGGCCGCGGCGGTGGTTCCGCGCGGCGACGCGAAGCTGGATGCCGAGGCTCTGCGGGCGAATGTCCGCAACCGCCTGTCGGCATACAAGGTTCCGAAGTTCATCTGGGTCACCGACAAAGAGGCGCTGCCGTTCACCGCCACGGGCAAGGTCAAGAAGTCGGACCTCGCCAAGCAGCTCAGTGATCTCTTGTCTGAGAGGTGAGTCCGTAGCTCTCGCGAAGATGGTTTCCCATTTTCGGAAACTCCCATTTCCGCTCCGGTACATTCGCGACGAGGCATTGGAACCGGGCCACCTCCCCGATCCCCGCCCTGGGATACCGAAGGAGTTCAATCCGTGACTGACAAGCCATTACGGGTCGCCGTCATATCCACCGGTTGGATCAGCAGCCTGTCGATCCGTGCGATCGTCCGACGGCCGCACCTCCACCTGGTCGGGGTTTGGGTGCACAGCGCCGAGAAGGTCGGACGCGACGCCGGCGAGATCGTCGGGTTGGGCCCGATCGGGGTGATCACCACCGGTGATCTCGACGACATCATCGCCGCCAATCCCGATTGCGTGGTCTACGGCGCGGCCAGCCCGGAGATGGACGCCGCCGCGGTGCGCGACTACGTCCGTCTGCTCGATGCCGGGCTCAACGTGGTGACCACCAACACCCCGGGAATGATGTTCCCTGACAGATGGATCCCGCAGCTGGCCGATCAGGTCCGTGCCGCCGCCTTGTCCGGAGGAGCCACGATCTACACGTCGGGTATCGAACCCGGCTTCGCCGGCGACCAGCTCGCGGTGCTACTGAGCACGCTGTCGAACACCATCCGGTCCATACGGGCGCAGGAAATCTTCGACTACTCGGCATACCCCAACCGGGACCTCATGATCGACGCCATGGGCTTCGGCAAGCCGCTCGATTTCACGCCGCTCCTCGAACTCGACGGTGCCCAACAGTTCGCCTGGGGACCGCCGATCGGGTTGGTGGCCAAAGCTCTTGGTGTTGAGCTCGAGAAGGTCACCGAGTCCTACGAGCGGGTGCTCACCCCGCGAGATCTGCATGTCGCGTGCGGAACCATTCCCGCGGGAACTTGCGGCGCGGTGCGGGCCGAGACCACCGGCATCGTCGACGGCCACCCCGTGATCACGATCGAGCACATCAATCGGATGGCGCCCGACCTGGCACCCGAGTGGGCCTCGGCGCCCAACGGCACCTACCGGCTCATCATCGACGGCCAACCCCACATCCGGTGCGACCTGAACCTCGGCACCGAGGACACGCCAGAGTCGGCCAACGCCAATGCGATGGAGGCGACGGCCATGCGGGTCGTCAATGCCATCCCCTACGTCGTCGACGCTGCGCCGGGGATCGCCACGTCACTTGATCTGCCGATCACGGCGCCGCGCAACGCGCTCGCCTTCGGCTAGACCGTGAACATCGGTCCGCGTGGTGCGCCCCGCACCTCATTGCCGCCGTCGATCGCGAAGCTCTGCCCCGTCATCCAGCCGGATTCGGGTCCAGCCAGGTAGCGCACACCGGGAGCGATGTCGTCGGAGACACCGAGCCTGCCAAGCGGTACCCGTTCCAGGAAGCTGCTCGTCAGCTCTTCGAGGTGGATGTAGCCCTGAGTGGTGGCAGCTTCTGTCAGGCCGGGACGTACCGCGTTGACACGAATACCGCGCGGGCCCAGTTCTGAGGCGGCGACGCGGATGAACATCTCGAGCGCGGCCTTGCCCGCCGAGTAGTGCCCCAGCCCCTCCATCGGAATCTTGGCGGATGTCGACGAGATGAACACGATCGAACCGCCGTCCGCCATCAACGGCGCCGAATAGCGCAGCGCCAGAAAGTTCGAGCGCAGGTTGCCCATCACGAAATTCGTAAAGGTTTCGAGGTCCTGTTCCACGAGCGGCCCCGTGCCGCCGCTGGCCACCGTGCCGATGACGATGTTCAGCCGATCGTGGACATCGTGGGCCGACTGTGCGGCTGCTTTCACGGTGTCCTCGTCTTCGGGATCCCCCTTGTGCAGCACAATCTCCGCGTCCGGCGCGGCCTCATGAATCCGGTCGCGCGTCGCCTCCAGCCGCCTCATGGATCGCCCCAGGAGGTACAAAGTCGCACCGTCGATCGCCAGCAATCTGGCTGAGGCCTGGGCGATCCCTGCAGATGCACCGAGAACGAACGCCGTCTGACCGTCGAGCACACCCATGATCGGAGAAGCTATCACTTACGCAACGGACGCTCTCCAAAACCGTTAATCCGAATTCTCAGGTGCGGTAGCGTTCGCGTGTGCCCGACATGACCGACAAAGTCGCGCTCATCACCGGGGCGGCCCGCGGACAGGGACGCGCTCATGCCGAAAGGCTCAGCGCCGATGGTGCCGACGTCATTCTCGTTGACATCGCCGGCCCGCTACCACCGAGTGTTCCCTACGATTCCGCCACGCCTGAGGATCTGGCCGAGACGGCGGAGAGGGTTAAAGCCAATGACCGGCGGGCGGTGACGGCGGTCGTCGACACCCGAGACCACGACGGTCTCTGTACCGCCGTCGACAACGCGGTCACCGAGCTCGGCCGACTCGATGTCATCGTTGCCAACGCGGGAATCTGCGTGCCTGCCGCGTGGGATCACGTGTCACCGCGTGACTTTCAGGACACCATCGACATCAACATCGTCGGTACCTGGAACACGGTGATGGCGGGGGCCAAGCACATCATCGCCGGCGGGCGGGGTGGCTCCATCATCCTCGTCGGGTCGGCCGCCGGCCTCACCGTGGAGCCGTTCATGATCGCCTACACGGCCAGTAAGCACGCCGTGACGGCCCTGGCGCGTTCGTTCGCCGCCGAACTCGGCAAGTACCACATCCGAGTGAACAGCTTGCACCCCGGCTCGGTGGCGACGCCGATGGGAAGCGGTCGGATGATCGAGGCGATGGCCGAGGCAGCGAAGTCGAATCCGGCGCTGCGTCCCGGCTTCGCAAAGCAACTCATGCCGGACGCGATCACCACGGCGGAGGACATCGCCAGTGCGGTCGCGTGGTTGGCATCTGACGAGGCGAGATTCGTCACGGCCGCCGCCATTCCGGTGGACGTCGGCGTGACGGGCAGCTAAGCGCTGGACTGCCGGGTGACAACCGACGGCCCCGACAGGGGGCTGGAGATCACGCCCGGTGGGGCTCCGACAACGCTCGGGATGGCGTTCACCGCCGCGAGCGCCGTCGCCACGACACCCGGATTCACCCGGTCGTCGCTCGATTGCTCCAGGTGCAGTTCGAGGCTCATGTTGGGATTGCCGTTGACGCGGAACACCATTCCGCCTTGGCCTTCGCGTGCCGGCTTGGGCCAACGATCGGGCCACGGTGTGCTGCTGACCGTCGCGAAGTATTGAACCGCGACGGCAGGGCGGCCTCTGACGATGCCGGCGAGCTGCCACCTGTGCGCACAGATCGTCCCCTCGGGGATGACACCGAGCGCGGTCGGAAGCGCGGTCGGCGCGAGCAGGGTCTCCCAATCGAGCTCGATCCCGTCGAGTTCGAATCCGAGGATGTCGGCGATATAGGTCACCACCGTGCTCCAGTCCTTGTTGACCTTTCCCGATGCGATTCGAACCGGCACATGGCCGTCGGGCTTACCGAATCCCATCGACTCATGTAGGACATCCCATATCGGGTATGCCTTGTCGAGGTCGACCGCGTATTCATCCATCCGGTACGAGTCGACTCGACCCGCTCCGCTCAGCAGGGCCGTAGGGATGTTCAGGCTGATGAACCCCGGCTCGCTACCGGTGGCATAGAACGTTGAATTCCCCTCAACAGCTGCCTTTTCCAGGCCCTCTCGCCATGGGGCGGGAGCGGCCCTGGGATAGATCATCGGGATCAACGAGAACGTCACCACGTTGACCCCGGCTCTGAGGTACGTGGCGATGTCCGCGATCGCCTCTTCTTCGCGGCGGACGGCGGTAGCGCAATATGTCACGCAGTCGGGTTTGAGCGCGAGTACAGCTGAGAGGTCATCGGTCGCACGTACTCCGACCGGTGGTGCACCGCACAGTTCTCCTGCGTCCATTCCGGCTTTTTCCCGCGTCGACACCTTCACCCCGACGAGATCGAGCGACGGGTCCTCGATGACCGCGCGCAACGCCTCCCTGCCTGTCAACCCGGTGCCGACATGCACAACTCGATAGCGACGACCGGTAAAGTCGGTCATGGTTCCTTCCCTCCTCACCCCTGCAGGGCAACAGTTCTCGTCATTGTGACTGACCTGGGACTGACCGTTGTCATCGGTAGAACGGTCCCGGCTTGCCGGCTTCCTCGAGATGACCGTATGGGTCATACAGGTTGACATCCGGATACGGGTTCTGATCGAAGGAGGGCCGCGACAGACCTGCCTCCCGCAGCCCGGACAGCACGGCCAGCGGCACAGCGAACGACACCAGACCCACCGTCACCGATACCAACAGCTGCCGAGTGAGCGTCAGCTTCGGCCGCCCACGCCTTGCGGGCATCCAGCGCGCGAGACGGTTGATCAACACCAGTTCGCCACTCTCGTCTCGCACACACATCACGGCGACCATGGCGAAGATCGGGGCGTCGTAAACCGCCATGATCACGGGAAAGTGGATGTGACCGATGTGCAGCACCGGACCGACTGCCTCTGTGTAGTAGAAGATTCCGGCTCTCATCCAGGTGAACTGGATGAGCCCGTTTATCGGGACGGCGATGATCGTCGCACCGATGAACACCCGCAGCAGTCTGCGCGGCGCCAACC
>NZ_LZMD01000031.1 GCF_001668575.1 Mycobacterium sp. 1164985.4 | reverse complement strand
TAAGCCAGGGCTTGGCGGTCCTCATCGGAGAGCTCGCCGTCCTGGTTCAGCAGGTAGAGCATGTGCGCGGCGGCGGTGCGGAACTCGGCGGGTCCGAGTTCGCAGGCATGCTGGGCCAACTGGACTTCGGCGTTCTCCCGGGTCTGAAAATCCACGAACCCGGGCAGCTCACGAAAGAACCACCGCACATGCTTGATGCGCTCGGCGCCGATCAACCCCTGGGCCTGACCACGCGCGAACGTGGGCATGGAGGGCGCCAGCGGTTCACCGGTCAGCGAGGTCCGCGGCCCCAACAACGCCGCCTCGTCCAACCGCCGACGCGCCTCCGAGCTGGAGATCCGCAGCCGCTGCGACAGCACTGCCGAGTAATTCTTGGCGCCCAGGGATATCGGTGAGCTCTGGGAGGTGATCCGCTGATACACCCGATGATCGAGGACCGGCTGCGCGCGGGCGATAGCTTCAAGACGCTGCTGCACATCCAACAACTCGACATCGGTGAACGCGTCGATCGACAGGCGATTCATCTGCGCGGTCAGGGTTTCGATCTGCGCCAGGGCAGCCAGCATCGCCTCCCGGTCTGCGACGGCTGAGCTACCCATGCCTCGAACATACGTGCGACCACCGACAAAAATCCGCGCCATGTGACGTCAGATGCCCAAGTGACACAGGGTTTTTGGTACTTCATCGAGACTGCAACCAGCGTGACTGTCACTCGCACTTTGTCACGGTGGGTGCAGTGTCAACGCCCGTTCACTCGACGATGTTCAGCGCTCCGGAGGGGCAGAGCTGCACGGCTTTTCGCGCGTTGTCCTGCTCGGCTGGGGGCACATCCTCGACCAGCAGCACCACGATCCCGTCGTCGTCCTGGTCGAAGACCGCCTCGCTGTTCATCACACAGACCCCGGCGCCGATGCAGACGTCGCGGTCGGCGCGCACCCTCACCAGGCCACCTGCAGCGACTGCAGCCCGTAGATGAAGTGGAAGGACCGGAAGGCCACGTCGTCGAAGGATTCGTCGAGGCGCAGGGTCGGAAAGCGTTGCAACAGAGCCGGAAACGCGATCTTCATCTCCATCCGGGCCAGCGGTGCGCCCAGGCAGTGATGGACACCGTGGCCGAACGCCAGATGTCCCATGGCGCCGCGGCGGACGTCGAATACCTCCGGGTTGTCGATGAAGCTCGGGTCGCGGTTGCCCGACGGTAGTGAGACGACCACCAGCTGGTGCGCGGGAATCTGCACCCCGGCGATCTCCACGTCGTTGGTGGTGATGCGGGGGATGCCCGAATGCACGATCGACAGCCAGCGCAGCAGCTCCTCCACCGCCGGGCCCACGGCATCGGGGTCGTTGCGCACCAGGGCCAGCTGATCCGGGTGCTGCAGCAACGCCAGGGTGCCGAGGCCGAGCATGTTGGAGGTGGTCTCGTGACCGGCCACCAGTAGCAGGCTGCAGATGCCCACCAGCTCGTCGTCGGTGAGCTCGGATCCATGCTCGCGCACCAGCATTCCGAGCATATCGTCACCGGGTGAGCGACGTGCGCCGGCCACCAGCGCCTGCATGTAGGCACGCCCGGCGCGCTGCAGCTCGAAGCGTTCCTCGATCGGGATCGACAGGTCGAGCTGGCGGCTGGTGCGGTGCTGGAAATCGTCGCGGTCGTCATACGGCACGCCCAGCAACTCGCAGATCACCAGTGACGGGATGGGCAATGCGAAGTCGGTGACGAGATCACTTGGTGGACCGGCCTTTTCCATGGCGTCCAGATGCTGGGTCACGATCTCGGTGATCCGTGGCTCCAGGCGCTTCATCCGGCGGCCGGTGAACTCGCCGGTGAGCATGCGGCGCAACCGGGTGTGCCTGGGTGGGTCCAGGCCCAGCAGGTTGCCGGACTGGGCGGCGCGTTGTTCTTCCTCGGACACCTCGGGTGCCCCGGGTACGACGAACCCTGGCGGGCGCTCATTGGAGAACCGCTCCGGATCGGAGAGCACCGTCTTGATGTCGTCGTGGCGGGTCACCAGGTACACCGGCATGCCGAAAGCGTTGATGACGGTGCGCACCCCCTCGGTCTCGCGGATCTCGCCGAGGGTGGGGATGGGGTCGAAGTCGACACGCTGCATGTGCAGCGGAGGTGAGGCAGGTGCCTGGGTCATGGTGTCGACGGTACACGCGAGGCTGTTGGGTCCGCGTTGGGAAAGCGTCGATCAGGCCGTTGACCAGGGCGGGATCGCCAAGAAGCCGCTAACTCACCAGCCCCCCACCCAGCCGTCGAAAATGGCGTCCGGCTCGTTTTCGGGCTGCTCGGAGCGGCCGACCAGAAAGTCGAAATCGCACCCCCGGTCGGCCTGCAGGACACGGTCGACGTACATGGCCGCGTAGCCACGACGCTGTCGATGGCGCGGGGGTGGCGCCTGGCGGGTGGCCAGTTCGTCGTCGGGAACCAGTAGGTCCAGCGTGCCGGCGTGGGCGTTCAGCGCGATGATGTCGCCGTCGCGGACCAGGCCCAGCGGACCGCCCGCGGCCGACTCGGGGCTGACGTGCAGAACACACGTGCCGTAGGCGGTTCCGCTCATCCGGGCATCGGAGATCCGCACCATGTCGGTGACGCCCTGGCGCAGCAGCTTGCTGGGGATGGGCAGCTGGCCCCACTCAGGCATGCCGGGGGCACCGCGCGGGCCGGCATTACGCAGCACCAGCACGGAATCCGCGGTGACGTCCAGGTCGGGGTCGTCGAAGCGGGCCATCATGTCGCGCATGTCGTCGAACACCACGGCGGGCCCCTGGTGCACCAGCAGGGCAGGGGTGGCCGCGCTGCACTTGATCACTGCGCCGGTGGGCGCCAGGTTGCCGCGCACCACGGCCAGGCCCTGCGGCGGCTGGAACGGGGCATCGATGGTGGCGATGACGTCTGCGGCGGTGGAGATGCCGGAGGGCAGGTTGTCGGCGACGGTCTTGCCGCTGACGGTCAGCGCGTCTGTGTGCAGCAGGGTCTCGATGGACTTCATCACCGCGGGGATGCCGCCGGCGTGGGAGCCAATCAGCGCTACCCCCCGATGACGACATCGACCCGCGAAGAATCCGCTCACGCAACCGGCTACTGGATGCTGCCGCAACACTTCTCAGCACAGGAGGGGTCGAAGCCGTCACCATCGATGCGGTCACCAAAGCCTCCAAGGTGGCCCGCACCACGCTGTATCGGCATTTCCAGAGTTCATCGCATCTGCTTGCAGCCACATTCGAGCGACTCCTTCCGCAGGTGACCACACCGGCGCCGACCAGCGGATCCCTGCGCGATCAACTCATCGAATTACTCAGCCGCCAAGCCACCCTGTTCAACGACGCTCCGCTGCACGTCACCACCCTGGCATGGCTTTCGCTCGGACCTACCGGCGCCAAAGACGACACCGACGACCGCCACGCATCCAGAGCACTGCGAGCCCGTGTCGTCGACCAATACCGACAACCATTCGACGCGCTACTGCACAGCGATGAAGCCCGAACCGAAATCAACGACTTCGACCTCGAACTGGCACTGTGCCAACTCGTCGGCCCACTCGCCTTCGCCCGCATGACCGGAATTCGCACCATCACCCACCACGACTGCGCGGACATCGTCGACGACTTCCTCGCCGCCCACCGCCGCCGAACTGCCAACCCTTCAGGCGTAGAGGAAGTGGTCTGACAGCCCAAAAAGACGACCGAAAAATAGGCACCTTGCGCGGACCCACGGTGACCAGCGTGAACACCGTGTCGGTGTGTCCCAGAAATCTGTCCCACTACGGCTCTAACGTGGACAGGGTTAAAAACACACCTGGAAAGGCGCGCATCGATGGCACTGCTGGGATACGCCCGCGTCTCCACGCTGCACCAGTCACCAGAGATGCAGATCGCAGCCCTCAGAGAGGCTGGTGCAGAACGTATCTGGATAGACCAGATGTCGGGAACCCGCGACGACCGACCTGAGTTGGCCAGCCTCCTGGATTACGTCCGCCGCGGCGATGTCCTCATGGTGTGGCGGCTGGACCGCCTCGGCCGTTCCCTACCCCACCTGCTCGCCGTCGCCACGGACCTGCACGACCGCGGCGTCGAACTGCGTTCCCTCACCGAATCGGTGGACACCACCACTGCGGGCGGGCGGCTGATCTTTCACGTCTTCGGCGCTGTCGCAGAGTTCGAACGAGCCATCGCAGCCGAACGCACCGCGGCAGGGGTAGCCACCGCCCGTGCCGCCGGCCGCCACCCCGGCCGCCCCGGTCTGAGCACCGACACCATCGCCGCCGCCCACGCGCTCGACAAAGCAGGCACTCCCCGAGCTCAGATCGCCCGCACCCTGGGCATATCCCGATCCAGCGTCTACCGATGCCTGGAACTAGCACGATGACCACACCGCGTCCCCTGTCGACGGCCATCCGCAACGAAGTGCTCGCTGCGTGCCGAACCGCCCTGCACTACCGCGGCGACCTGAAATCGCTCATGCTCGGCGCCGGTGTCCCCGCCGCGGTCTACAACCGCTATGACCACCTGGAAAACACCAAGGTCAAGATTGCCCGCAGCATCCTTGACGAGCTGCAAGAACTAGGACCCAACGGGTGGGCAGTCCAACGCCGCATCGTCACCGAACTGTGCGGCATGCAACGACCCGCCAACGGTGTCGAAGACCTCACCGCTGGCCGCAATGCTCTCGATGCGCTGCGCCGAACCGCCGCCCACGAAGGCGTCATCGTCGACACCGAACAGGCCGCCAGAAATGACCGGGCCACACGAGCCGCCAAGCGCCAACAGCACATCACCGAGCAACAGCAGACCCTAGACCGTCTCCGGACTGAGTTCGCCACCCTGGCCCGCAGCAAGCCGAGCACAAACGCCGAACGCCAAGCACGCGGCTACCAGCTTGAAAAGCTCCTCGCCGACCTCTTCCGAGCCAACGAACTGGAATACACCGGATCGACCCGGCAGCCCCACGAGCAGGTCGACGGATCCTTCCACTTCCGCGGCTTCACCTATCTCGTTGAAGCACGCTGGCGCAACCAGCCACCCGACAAAGAAGACCTTGCCGGATTCAAACTGAAGGTCGACGGCAAGCTCGAAAGCACTCGCGGACTGTTCATCTCCATGGCCGGCTTCGACGAGGAAGTGTTGCAGTACTTCGCCAACGTCAGCGGAAAACGCAACGTCATCTACATGACCGGCCAGGACCTCGCGATCATCTTCGAAGGAAACATCGCACTCGAAGACGCCCTCCTCCGCAAGATCGACGCCGCAGAAAAGCACGGCCGCTACCTGATCAACCTGCTGGAGTGACCGCCGCTGTACCCGCTCGGTTCGTAGGCCGCGTACTACGACGAGGCCCCCTTATCTATCCTGAGGGCGTGACGAGTGAGGACGGTGACACCGGGCCGAAGCGCACTCCCCCGCGCCGCTTCGGCCAACTGCCCGACCTCGCTATCACGGATGACTTCGATGAGCCGCTACTACCGGACGAAATTGAAGCTTGGGAAACGCCCGACGACCCAGCCTCCCCAGCGGACAGCGGTGCACTCAAAGAAGAGTGGCCCATCGACGACCTCGACGACTGGCCCTTTGACGACCCGTCCATCGACGTGGCAGCCCTACATAAGTCGCTGCTGGAGTCGGAGGCCGACCTCGCGGCCGGCCGTACGTTCAGCGAGGAAGACATCCGTGCTCGCTACGGTTTACCGCGCTGAGACACCAACTGACGATCTTCCCCGGCCGACACAGGATGTGGTCACTGGTGCTACACCCGCTGCGGGTCGCCGGGCTCTGTCACGGCGCTCCACCCAGCACGACGTTCATCAGCACTAGGACGTTCAGCACGCCGAGCAGGATCGATAGCCCGCCCGCCACGTCGTACAGGGTCAAGGCCTGGGACCTGTGATCAGCGCACCGTCGCAGGAAACCATGTCGGGGCTGCTCGCAGCGGCGGCTCCCATCGTTGATCCAGGCCCGGCACTTGCTCAACAGCTCCCCGCCGATCACGAATGGTGCCGCCAGCAGAAGCGTCCCTAGCGCAATCCCCCACGCGGTGAGCGTCGTTCCATCCCACCAATGCAGGACAAGCATCCACGCCAGTAGGTCGATACCGCTGCCACCAGCCCCCACGTGCGGAGCCCAATCGACAGTTCGCCCCGCGCTGCCCGCGCGGCCAGCGTCACTCGGAGCGCTCGGAGCCACGCGGGGTGTTGGCGGCGCCGCGCTCCAGCCGTAGCTCCCTCTGGTGGCATATGGGCATACCGTGCCGGGGCGATGCCGTCCTACGCGGCATCGCGAGTCGTACTGGCACATCCGTATATCCCCAACCCGGCCCGGCCCCCACCATTCAGGGGCAAGTATCAGCCCAAGCACTGACATAGCCCTATCAGCATCACATGTTTTCTTACATGTAAGTCTGCATGTAGACATGTTTGTATGTAAGTTAGTATGCTTCCTGTCATGACTGTTTCCGCAGATAAGCAGTGCGAAATTCTGGCCGTGGCGCTGCAAAAGGGCGGTGTCGGCAAGACCACCACCACCATCAACCTCGGCGCCAACCTCGCCGCGATGGGTCACCGCGTTCTCGTGATTGACATGGATCAGCAAGCGCACAGCACCAAGGGGCTGGGAATCGAGCTCGACGCCGAGGACGCGTCGATGTACGAGGTCCTGCACCCGGACAGGACGATGCGCGTCCCGCTAGCCAAGGTCATCGTGGCGAGCCAATTCGGTATCGACGTCGCCCCCGGCCATCTCGCGCTCAAAGAGCTCGAGCGAACAGGACTCGGGTCCGGGGGCCAATTGCGGTTAGCACGTCAACTCGACGACATCGAGGGCTACGACTTCGTGCTGCTGGACTGCCCGCCGGCACTGGGGGAGTTGACCACCGCAGCGCTGGCGGCCGCCGACTACGTTTTGGCCGTCCTCAAAGCCGGCCCCGACGAAGTCGACGGCCTGGTGGAACTGGGCAACTCAATCCTCGATGTTCAGGAGACCCTGAACCCTGACGTGGAAATCCGGTACGTACTGCTGGCCGATTTCGACGGCAATCCGAAAGCCAGCAAGGACGTGCGCAGGCAGCTACGCGCCGACTGGGGGGAATGGGCTGACGGCGGGGCCTACCTGGGCGAGATTCCACACACGGTCCGGGTGGTGGAGGCCAAAGGCAAACGTGTACCGGTCAACGTGCACGCCCCAACCTGCACCGCAGCAGTGGCCTACCGCGAAGTCGCGCAGCGCATCGCCGCAAGGCGGCAAGCCGCATGAACGCCGCAGCGAAACCCACCGGATTGCAGGTCGGCTCCACAAGGCCGCTGTCGCGTGCAGAGCGACGAGCACAAGCCGCACGGGTCACAGCCGACGAAACCCCCGACGCGCCCGAAACATCAACCGAGCACGAACTACCAAGCAGCGAAACTCCGCCAGCCCCCGTGGTCACCCCACCCGGCGAGACCCCGACCCAGCCGGCCGAAGCGCCGCGACTCAAAGCCCGTCAACGGAAGGTGAAAAGCCCGTTCGCCACACAGCTACACGCGGGAACTCTCGCCCGGCTCGAATGGATCAAGGCCCGCGGGTACGTCATCACCGACACTGTCGACGACGCCATCAACAGCTACCTCGACGACGCCGGAATCCCCAGGCCAGACCACAACGACCGCATGCCTTGAGAGCCGCACGTGCCCTCCTTCCTCGCCGCCAATTGTGGTGAACGTGGTGGTGGGGGCTGTCAAGGCTCGACCGTGGTCGACCGCGCAGCGGCGGCACGGCC
>NZ_LZMD01000030.1 GCF_001668575.1 Mycobacterium sp. 1164985.4 | reverse complement strand
GGTCGTCATCCGGGGTTGCCGCGGCTGTTGAATATGTATGGCATCACCGAGACCACGGTGCATGCCTCGTTGCGGGAGATCGTGGCTGCCGATGCGCAGACCGCGGTGTCTCCGATCGGGGTGCCGTTGGCGCATCTGGGCTTTTTCGTGCTCGACACCTGGTTGCGGGCGGTGCCGGCCGGGGTGGTTGGTGAGTTGTATGTCGCCGGCGCTGGGCTTGCTGAGGGTTATGTGGGCCGGGCGGGGTTGTCGTCGTCGCGGTTTGTGGCGTGTCCGTTCGGCGGGCCGGGACAACGGATGTATCGCACCGGGGATCTGGTGTCGTGGGGTGCTGATGGGCAGTTGCGCTATGTGGGCAGGGCTGATGAGCAGGTCAAGATCCGCGGGTATCGCATCGAACTCGGTGAGGTGCAAGCGGCGCTGAACGCCCTTGACGGGGTGAAGCACGCGGTGGTGATCGCCCGCGAGGACCGCCCCGGCGACAAGCGCCTGGTTGGCTATGTCACCGGAACGGCCGATCCGGCCGCCGCGCGTGCGCAATTGGGTGAGCGGTTGCCGGGCTATATGGTGCCGACCGCGGTTGTCGCACTAGACGCGTTGCCGTTGACGGTCAACGGCAAGATCGACACCCGTGCCCTGCCGGCACCCGAATACACCGACGGGGATCGGTATCGCGCGCCCGAAAGTGCGGTCGAGGAGATCCTGGCCGGCATCTACGCCCAGGTCCTCGGGTTGGAGCGGGTCGGAGTCGACGAGTCGTTCTTCGAGCTCGGCGGGGATTCCTTGTCGGCGATGCGTCTGGTCACTTCGGTGAATGCGAGCCTGAGTGCCGATCTCGCAGTCCGCACGGTATTCGAGGCGCCCACGGTGACTCAGTTGGCGCCACGTATCGCTGAAGGGCGAGGACTTGAGCCGCTCGTGCCCATGGAGCGTCCGACAGTGGTGCCGTTGTCGTTCGCCCAACACCGTTTGTGGTTCGTAGATCAGTTGCAGGGACCCTCTGCGGTCTACAACTTGGCGGTGGCGCTGCGGCTGAGTGGGCGCCTGGATACCGAGTCGTTGGGCATGGCCGTTGTTGATGTGGTGGGCCGCCATGAATCGCTGCGTACGCTGTTCCCGGCCGCGGACGGAGTTCCCGAGCAGCTGGTGTTGCCGGTAGAGCGGGCCGCCGCGGGGTGGCAGATCGTTGACGCGACCGGCTGGCTTGAAGACCGATTGGAGGAGGCCGTCGGCGCGGTGGCGCGTCGTCCATTCGATTTGGCTGCTGAGATCCCGCTGCGGGCAACGCTTTTCCGTTTGGGCGAGGATGAGCATGTACTGGTGGCGGTTATACACCATATCGCCGCTGATGGCTGGTCGATCGCACCACTGGTAGCTGATTTGGGAATGGCCTATGCCGCACGGTGTGCGGATCAGGCGCCTGGGTGGGCACCGTTGCCGGTGCAGTATGTCGATTACACGTTGTGGCAGCGTTCCCAACTCGGTGATCTCGATGACCCCGATAGCCGTATTGCCGCCCAACTGGCTTACTGGCAGGATGCGTTGGCCGATCTGCCCGAACGGCTGACGTTGCCCACCGACCGGCCGTATCCGCCGGTGGCCGATTATCACGGGGCAAAGGTGCCGGTGGAGTGGCCGGCTCAAATGCAAATTCAGGTCGCCCGACTTGCAGGTGAGCACGGCACCACCAGTTTCATGGTGATGCAGGCCGCTCTGGCGGTGTTGTTGGCCAAACTCAGCACCAATACCGATGTGGCGGTCGGTTTTCCGATCGCCGGGCGCCGTGATCAGGCGCTGGAGGAATTAGTCGGGTTCTTCGTCAACACCCTGGTGCTGCGCGCTGACTTGGCAGGGGATCCGACTGTCGCCGAACTTCTGGGGCAGGTGCGCCAGCGGAGCCTGGCTGCCTTCGAGCATCAGGATGTGCCTTTCGAAGTGTTGGTCGAGCGGCTCAACCCGACCCGCAGCCTGAATCATCATCCGCTCGTGCAGGTCTTGTTCGCATGGCAGAACACTGCTGCAGGTGAATTGAGTCTTGGCGATATCCGGGTTACGCCAATGCCGGCCGACACGCGTACCGCCCGTATGGATTTGACATTCTCCCTCGCTGAGCGTTGGACAGAAGCTGGTGAGCCTGCCGGAATTGGTGGCGAAGTCGAATTCCGAACCGATGTGTTCGACGCGGCCAGCATCGAGACGGTGGTTGAGCGGTTAGGCCGGGTGGTAGTGGCGCTCTGCGCTGATCCGTTGCGGCGGTTGTCGTCGATTGATGTGCTTGATGCTGAAGAGCTGGCTCAGTTGGAGGTCTGGGGTAACCGGGCGGTGATGTCTGGGTCGGTATCGTGGTGCGGGACCTCGATTCCTGGATTGTTTGCTGAGCAGGTAGCGCGCGTGCCAGGCGCGGTTGCGGTCACGTGTGGGGATCGGTCACTGACCTATCGCGAGCTTGATGAGGCTTCTGACCGGGTGGCGCATGTGTTGACGGCGCATGGGGTTGGCCCCGGGCAGCGAGTGGCGTTGTTGGTGGCGCGGTCCATGGAGGCGATCGTGGCGGTGTTGGGCGTGCTCAAGACCGGAGCGGCCTATGTGCCGATCGATCCAGGGCATCCGGATCCGCGGATTGGCTTCATGCTTGCCGATGCGGCGCCGGTGGCGGCGGTGACTACGGCGGGGTTCCGGTCGCGACTGGGTGGGCATGAGCTGCTGGTCGTGGAGGTCGATAATCTCGCGACGGGTGACTGGACCGGCACGGCTCTGCCTGTGCCGTCGCCAGACGATGTCGCGTACTTGATTTACACCTCGGGTACCACGGGTGTGCCCAAGGGAGTGGCCATTAGTCACCGCAATGTCACTGAGTTGTTGGCGGCGCTGGAGTCCGAGATGGAGCTGGCGGGCCGGGTGTGGTCGCAGTGGCATTCGTTGGCCTTCGATGTCTCGGTGTGTGAGATGTGGGGCGCTCTGTTGTATGGCGGGCGACTCGTGGTGGTGCCCGAGTCGGTGGCGCGCTCGCCGGAGGATTTTCACGCCTTGCTCGTCGAGGAGCAGGTCGGTGTGCTCAGTCAGACGCCGTCTGCGTTTTATGCGTTGCAGACCGCTGATGGGCTGGCCGGAGGGCGGGGTGGCCAGTTGGCGTTGCAGGCTGTGTTGTTCGCCGGCGAAGCCTTGGATCCGCAGCGCCTTCGGCCATGGCGACACAGGCATCCGGGATCACCGCGGTTGTTGAATCTGTACGGCACGACCGAGACCACGGTGCATGCTTCGTTCCGCGAGATCATCGATGCCGATATGGACGGCCATGTCAGTCCGGTCGGGGTGCCGTTGCCCCATTTGAGCTTCTTCGTGCTGGACAAGTGGATGCTTCCGGTGCCGGTCGGAGTGGTCGGTGAGCTGTATGTGGCTGGTGCCGGGACGGGATACGGGTATGTGGGCCGAGCGGGGTTGACCGGGTCGCGCTTTTTGGCGTGCCCGTTCGGAGCGCCGGGGGCGCGGATGTATCGGACCGGGGATCTGGTGTCATGGGGCTCTGATGGACAGCTGCGATATGTGGGGCGGGCTGATCAGCAGGTCAAGATTCGCGGCTATCGGATCGAACTCGGGGAGATCCAGGCGGCGCTGGGTGCCCTCGAAGGGGTAGCGCAGGCAGTGGTGATCGTCCGCGAGGACCGTGCCGGCGACAAACGCCTCGTCGGTTATGTGACCGGCACCGTCGATACGGCCGGCCTCCGCGCGCAGCTCGGCGAGCGGTTGCCGAGTTATATGGTTCCGGCCGCGGTAGTGGCACTCGATGCGTTGCCGTTGACGGTCAACGGCAAACTCGACACGCGCGCCCTCCCCGCACCCGAATACCGACAGGGGGATGGCGCTCACCACGCCCCGGCATCCCTCACCGAAGAGATCTTGGCCGCTGTGTATGCCGATGTTCTTGGGTTAGAGCGGGTCGGCGTTGATGAGTCGTTCTTCGAGCTCGGCGGCGACAGTATCTTGTCAATGCAGGTGGTGGCCCGCGCACGTGCAGCCGGTGTGGTGTGCCGGCCGAGGGATGTCTTTGTCGAGCAGACCGTGGCCCGATTGGCCCAGGTGGCAACGGTGGCCGATGATGCCGCTGACGTGATCGACGACGGTGTCGGGCCCGTAGTGCCTACTCCGATCATGCGATGGTTGGCCAGCGTCGAGGGCCCGGTTGATCAGTTCAACCAGATGGTAGTGGCTCAAGCCCCGGCCGGGGTTAACGAGGCCGATGTAGTGGCGCTCTTGCAGGCGTTGCTGGATCGCCATGCGATGTTGCGCTTGCGGGTGGACGCCGATGGTGCCAAGGGCTGGTCGCTAACGGTGCCCGAGCCCGGATCGGTCGACGCGGGTGCATGCCTTCAGACAGTCGACGCGCTGTCCGAGGAGGCGTTCGTGAAAGCGCGGTCGCGGCTGAACCCCGCGACTGGGGCGATGCTCAGTGCGCTGTGGGACGACACGACCGGACAGCTGGCGTTGGTCGCCCACCACCTCGCTGTTGACGGGGTGTCGTGGCGGATCCTCCTGGAGGATCTCAACACTGCTTGGGCGCAGCGCCGCAGCGGGCGGCCAATCGTGTTGCCGAGGGGCGGGACATCGTTCGCGCGATGGTCGGCATTGCTGGCTGAGCACGCGCAGGATCGCGACGTGGCGGACCTTGCTCAGGCTTGGCATGAGGTGGAGGCGGTTCCGTCAGAGTTGCCAGCCGTGCAACCCGCGCTGGACACGTTTGCGATGGCGGGCAGATTGTCGGTGGAGTTGGATATCGAGACCACCCGTATGTTGTTGGGGGAAGTACCAACGGCATTCCATACCGGCGTCCATGACATCTTGTTGATTGCGTTTGCCTTGGCGGCCACGGAGTTCCTGGGTACGGGTGGCGCACCAATCGCTGTGGATGTCGAGGGTCACGGACGCGCCGAAGAATTGATCGACGGAGTGGACCTCTCGCGCACGGTCGGTTGGTTCACGACCAAGTACCCGGTCGCGTTGTGCGTTGGGGGGCTGGACTGGGGGCAGGTGAGCGCAGGAGCGGCTGGACTGGGTGCGGTCGTCAAGGAGGGCAAGGAGCAGCTGCGCGCACTGCCGGACGGGTTGACTTATGGTCTGCTGCGCTATCTCAACCCCGATGTAGAACTCGACGGAGCTGATCCCTCGATCGGGTTCAATTATCTCGGGCGGGTCGGTGCTTCCGCGGGTCATGAGTCGGCTGAGGTGTGGCGCGTCAGTCAGGACGGGCTGTTCTTGACCGGTGCGGCTGCGGATATCCCGATGCCGCTGATGCATACGGTGGAACTCAACGCCGCGACGGTGGATACCGATGCTGGCCCGCAACTGCATGCCGATTGGACATGGGCGCCCTCGGCGCTCAATGCCGCGCAGGTCAATCGGTTGAGCCAGTTGTGGTTTGAGGCCCTCGCCGGAATCTGCGAACATGTCAGAAGCGGTGGCGGTGGGTTGACCCCATCCGATATCGCCGTCGGTCTCACCCAACAGCAAATTGAGGAGCTTCAGCGGCAATATGCGGATCGCTGATGTACTGCCGCTGACGCCACTGCAGCACGGTCTACTTTTTCATGCCGGCACGGCGCCGGAGGCCGGTGACGAGGTTTATGCGGTTCAGCTGGATATCACCGTCACGGGTGTGCTCGACGCTGACCGGTTGCGCAATGCAACGCAGACGGTAGTCAACCGTCACCCGAACCTGGCGGCCAGATTCTCCGAGCAGTTCGGCGACCCGGTGCAGATCATTCCAGCGGATCCCGTCGCGCCCTGGCGGTACATCGACCTGAGTGAAAACGACGTCAATGTCGAGGAGCAGGTTCAGCGGGTATGCGTTGCAGAACGCGCCGCGGTCTACGACCTGGCTGAGGAGCCCGCGTTTCGGGTGGCCCTGATCCGCACCAGAGAAAACGAACACCGGTTCGTGCTGACTAATCACCACATCGTGATGGATGGCTGGTCGCTGCCCATCGTGCTCCGGGAAATCTTCGCCAGCTACCACGGCCAGCGGCTGCCGGCGCCCGCACCGTATCGCAGGTTCGTCACCTGGCTTGCGAGTCGCGATCGCGACGCCGCCCGCGCCGCCTGGAGAGAGGTATTGGCCGGACTCGACGCCCCGACCTTGGTAGGACCGCCGAATCGGTCGGGCACAAATGGTCGAGGTGTTGTTACGCATCGCCTTTCCAAGCAGCTTACGGAGGCGCTGACCGGGTTGGCGCGTTCCCGTCACACCACTGTCAGCACCGTGTTGCAGGCCGCCTGGGCGCAGGTCTTGATCTCGTTGACGGCCCGGAACGACGTCGTCTTCGGTACCGCGGTATCAGGGCGGCCAGATGAGGTGCTCGGCGCGGAATCGATCGTCGGGTTGTTGATCAACACGGTGCCGGTGCGGGCGAACATCACGCCATGGACTACCACCACAGAACTGCTCGACCAGCTGCAGAACGCCCACAACCGCACGCTCGAGCACCAGCACCTCGCGCTCAATGAAATACACCGCCTCAGCGGTCAGGACAGACTGTTCGACACCCTCTTCGTCTACGAGAACTACCCCCTCGACACCGCCGCGCTGTCGGAGGTGAACGGATTGGCGATCACTGAGGTCGCCACCCGTGAATACAACCACTACCCGCTTGCTGTTGTCGCCCAGCCGGGTGACGAATTAGGTCTCCGGGTCGAGTTCGGCATCGATGTGTTCGATGCAGAGACCATCGACGCGCTGATCGAGCGGTTCGAGCGCCTGTTGGCTGCGATGAGCGCCGACCCGACGCGGCGGTTGTCGACGATCGACCTGCTGGATGCCCAAGAGCACGCTTGGCTGGACCAGATCGGTCGCACCGCGGTGTTGAAGCAGCCTGCGACTGCGGCCTCGATCCCGGCGCTGTTCGCCGCTCAGGTAGCACTGGCGCCGGATGCGGTGGCGCTGACTTATAAGGGCCGCTCGATCAGCTACCGGGAGTTGGATGAGGCATCGAACCGGTTGGCGCATCTGTTGGCCGCTCACCACGCCGGCCCGGGACATTGTGTGGCACTCCTTTTCAACCGGTCGGCTGAGGCGATCGTGGCCATCCTGGCGGTACTCAAGGCTGGGGCGGCTTATCTTCCGATCGATCCGAAACTGCCGGCGGCCCGGATCGGGTTTATGATCCAAGACGCCGCGCCGGTCGCTGGTGTGACCACCACCGAGTTCGCCGACCGACTGACTGCACACGCGCTACGGGTCGTCGACGTCGACGATCCCAGCATCGAGACCTGCCCCGGCACCGCACTGCCGGTGCCGGCTGCCGACGACCTCGCCCACATCATTTACACCTCCGGCACCACCGGCACGCCGAAGGGTGTGGCCGTCACCCATTCCAACGTCACCCGGCTCTTCGACGGAATGGATGTCGGGGTGCAGATGGCCCCTGAGCAGGTCTGGACACAGACTTCTTCTCTGGTCTTCGACTTCTCGGTGTGGGAGATATGGGGAGCGTTGCTGCACGGCGGCCGACTGGTGGTGGTGCCCGAGGACGTGGCCCGCTCGCCGGAAGACTTCCAGGCGCTGCTTGTGACCGAGCGGGTCAGCGTGCTGAGTCAGACCCCGTCCGCGGTGGCGGCGCTGTCACCGCAGGGGTTGGAGTCGGTCGCGCTGATGGCGGCCGGGGAGGCGTGTCCTCCCGCGGTGGTGGATCAGTGGGCGCCCGATCGGGTGATGATCAACGGGTACGGCCCCACGGAGACCACCGTGTACGCGACGATCAGCGCGCCCCTCCAGGCTGGATCGGGTGTCGTGCCGATCGGCCTGCCGGTGCCGGGTGCGGCGCTATTCGTACTCGACGGCTGGTTGCGGCCGGTGCCGCGCGGTGAGGTCGGCGAGTTGTATGTCGCCGGTCGCGGCGTGGCGTGCGGTTACCTGCGCCGGGCCGGGCTGACCGCGTCGCGGTTCGTGGCTTGCCCATTCGTCGGGTCCGGTGCGCCCGGGCAACGCATGTATCGCACCGGGGATTTGGTGCGTTGGGGTGACGACGGGCAGTTGCAATATCTGGGCCGCATCGATGAGCAGGTCAAGATCCGCGGCTATCGCATCGAACTCGGGGAGATCCAGGCTGCCTTAGCCACGTTGGACGGCGTGGAGCAGGCGGCGGTCATTGTGCGCGAGGACCGCCCCGGCGACAAACGTCTGGTCGGTTATGTCACCGGGACGGGCGATTCGGCCGAGCTCCGCAACGCTCTTGCTCAGCGTCTGCCCGCCTACATGGTGCCGACGGCGGTAGTGGTGCTCGAAACGCTGCCGTTGACGGTCAACGGCAAACTCGACAAACGCGCCCTGCCCGCACCGGAATACCAAGGGAGCGACACTTACCGCGCGCCCACTGACGCGGTTGAGGAAGTGCTGGCCGACATTTACGCCGAAATCCTCGGAGTGGAGCGGGTCGGGATCGACGAGTCCTTCTTCGAGCTCGGCGGAGACAGCATCCTGTCGATGCAGGTCGCTGCCCGAGCACGCGCAGCGGGCTTGAAGTGCCGCCCGCGCGACATCTTCGTCGAACAGACTGTGGCCCGGCTGGCCAGGGTGGCCCGCGCCACCACCGGCGATGACGAGGTCGTCGACGAGGGCTTGGGCCAGATTACTGCGACGCCGATCATCCATTGGTTGGCCGGTGTCGACGGTCCAGTCGACGAGTTCAACCAGACGGTGGTGGCTCAAGCCCCGGCGGAAGTGACCGAGGCCGACGTGGTAGCGCTGTTGCAGGCGCTCCTGGACCGGCACGCCATGCTGCGGCTGAGCGTCGACGACGACGGAGCCGGCAACTGGTCACTCAACGTGCCGGAGCTGGCGTCAGTCGATGCCGCCTCATTCCTGCGCACCGTCGACTCATTATCCGAGGAAGCTCTGGTCGAGGCGCGCTCACGATTGGACCCGGCCGCGGGCGTCATGCTCAGCGCCTTGTGGGTGACTTCGACTTCCCAGCTGGTGCTCGTCGCACATCACCTGGCCGTCGACGGGGTGTCCTGGCGAGTCCTGCTGGAAGACCTCAACATGGCTTGGGCTCAGCATCGCGATGGTAAGCCGGCGCAGTTGCCGGCCGGGGGGACGTCGTTCGCCCGGTGGGCCTCGCTGCTGGCGGAGTACGCGCACGACCCGGATGTCGTGCAGCAGGCGCAGACGTGGCGGCAGGTGGCGGCCGCCGCTGCGGTGTTACCGGCGGTGAAGCCGGCGATCGACACGTTCGCGACGGCGGGGCGCATTTCGATGTCGCTGGACGAGCCGACCACTCGCATGCTGCTCGGGGAAGTGCCGACGGCATTCCATGCGGGCGTGAACGACATCCTGTTGATCGCGTTTGGCCTGGCGCTGGCCGAGTTCTTCGCCGCTGACGGCCACCCGATCGCTATCGACGTGGAGGGCCACGGGCGGCATGAGGAGATCGCCGCCGACGTCGACCTGTCTCGCACGGTGGGATGGTTCACGACGAAATACCCGGTAGCGCTGACGGTCAGCGGTCTGGACTGGGCGCAGGTGACCGCCGGTGAGGCACCGCTGGGGGCGGCGATCAAGACCGCCAAAGAGCAGCTTCGGGCAGTGCCGGACGGGCTAACCTACGGCGTCTTGCGGTATCTGAACGCCGAAGTCGAGCTGGCGGACTCAGACCCCACCATTGGCTTCAACTATCTGGGCCGGATGGGCGCTTCGGGCGCGGAGACTGCCGACGGTACATGGCGGATGAGCCAGGACGGCTTGTCAGCGATCGCCGCGGCCGCTGACATCCCGATGCCCTTGATGCACACGCTCGAACTGAACGCCGCCACCGTCGATTCCGGGGCCGGCCCGCAGTTGCACGCCAACTGGACGTGGGCGACCTCGGCGCTCGACGAGGTCCAGGTCAGCCGACTGAGTCGACTGTGGTTCGAGGCGCTGGCCGGCATCTGCGCGCACGTCAGCGCCGGCGGCGGCGGGCTGACGCCGTCCGATATCGTACCGGCCCGCCTGACCCAGCAGCAGCTTGACGACCTGGGCAGCCAGCATGCGATCGCAGACATCCTGCCGCTGAGCCCTTTGCAGCAAGGGCTGCTCTTCCATTCCCAGGGCGCGCAGGTCACCGAGGACGTCTATGCGGTGCAACTGGAGATCACCATTGCCGGGCCCCTCGATCGCGAGAGGCTGCACGATGCGGTGCAAACGGTGGCGAACCGGCATCCGAACCTCTCAGCGCGGTTCTGTGCGCAGTTCGACGAGCCCGTTCAGATCATTCCGGCAGACCCGCAGCTGCCGTGGCGGTATCTCGAGCTGAGTGGCTCCGACGCGGATATCGCCGAACAGCTTCAGGTGGTGTGCGCCGCCGAACGCGCCGCGGTCTGCGACCTCGCCCACCAGTCGGCCTTCCAAGGGGCTCTGCTCCGCACCGCCGAGGACCGGTATCGGTTTGTGCTGACGTTCCATCACATCGTCGTCGACGGCTGGTCGCTACCGATCCTGCTGCGAGAGGTCTTCGCCAGCTACTACGGTCAGCCACTGCCCGCGGCGGCACCTTACCGCGACTTCATCAGCTGGCTCGTCCGTCGGGACTACCAGGCCGCACGGGCGGCCTGGGGTGAGGTGTTCGCCGGCTTTGAGACCCCCACCATGGTGGGCCCGCCCGATCAGCTGGCGCGAGGCAAGCGAAGCGTCGCGTCATTCCGGGTGTCAGCCCGTACCACGCGGGCCGTCGGCGACTTGGCGCGCAAGCTCCACACCACGGTCAGCACCGTGCTGCAGGGCGCTTTCGCGCAGCTGCTGAGTGCGTTGACCGGTCAGCATGACGTCGCGTTCGGTACCGCGGTCTCGGGACGCCCGGATGAGGTGGTCGGTGCGGACTCGATGGTGGGCCTGCTGATCAACACATTGCCGGTGCGGGCGAACATCACGTCGGCGACCACCACCGCAGACTTGGTCGAACAGCTGCAGGACGCGTACAACCGCACGCTTGAACACCAGCATCTCGCGCTCAACGAGATTCACCGGGTCACCGGTCACGACCAGTTGTTCGACAGCATGTTCGTCTACGAGAACTATCCGGTCGACACCGCCGCATTGGAAGCCGACCACGAGCTGACCATCCCAGAGTTCTCGAGCCGCGAGTACAACCACTATCCGCTGACTGTGCAAGCCAACCCGGGCGACGAGATCGGTCTTCGCGTCGAATACGACACCGGTGTGTTCGACGCGCAAGGCATTCAGGCTCTCATCAACCGGCTGGAGCGGCTCCTGGTGGCTATGACCGCCGACCCGCGGCGGCCGCTCTCGTCGGTCGACGTGCTCGATTCCGATGAGCACGCCCGCCTTGACGAGTTCGGTAACCGAGCGGTGCTAACCCGCGCCCCCGCGCGGGGGTCGTCCATCGTCGAGCTGTTCGCGGCGTGGGAGGCGCAGACGCCGGATGCGGTGGCGCTGGTATTCGGCGAGCGTTCGTGGACCTACCGGGAGCTCGAGCTGGCAGCAAACCGGCTGGCGCAGCTACTTGCGGGTGCAGGGGCCGGTCCAGGCCAGTGCGTCGCGGTGTTGTTCAACCGGTCCGCCGAGGCAGTGGTCGCGATCCTGGCAGTGCTCAAAACCGGTGCAGCCTATCTGCCGATCGACCCCTCGCTGCCCGAGGCCCGCATCGGCTTCATTATTTCTGATGCGGCGCCGCTGGCCGTTGTCACGACCGCCGGTTTGGCCGACCGACTCGACGGCCACGCAGTAACGGTCATCGACGTCGACGACCCCGCCGTCAACGACCAGCCCGGCACCGCACCTCGGTTGCCGAGGCCCGACGACCTCGCCTACGTGATCTACACGTCCGGAACCACCGGCACCCCCAAGGGCGTAGCCGTTACCCACCGCAACGTGACCCAGCTGCTGGCGTCATCGGCAGCCGCGCTGCCGGCCGTCGGCGTGTGGGCGCAATGCCACACTCTGGCCTTCGACGTCTCGGTGTGGGAGATCTTCGGGGCATTGCTGCGCGGTGGCCGCCTGGTGGTGGTGCCCGAAGAGGTGACGCGCTCGCCGGAGAACTTCCAAGAGGTGCTGGCCACCGAGCATGTCAGCGTGCTGACCGAGACCCCGTCTGCGGTCAGCGTGCTCTCACCGGAGAAGTTGGACTCAATGGCGTTGGTCGTCGTGGGTGAGGCCTGCTCGACCGAGGTGGTGGACCGCTGGGCGCCGCGGCGTCGCATGGTCAACGCCTACGGCCCCACCGAGACCACGATGTGTGTGGCGATCAGCGCGCCGCTCAGTCCAGGGGCGCACGCAGTGCCGATCGGCTCGCCGGTGGCCGGAGCAGCGCTGTTCGTGCTGGACAACTGGTTGCGCCCCGTGCCGGAGGGTGTGGTCGGAGAGTTGTACGTGGCCGGTGAAGGCGTGGCGACCGGTTACGTGCGTCGGCTGGGGCTGACGGCGTCGCGGTTTGTCGCGTGCCCGTTCGGGGCGCCAGGTGCGCGGATGTATCGCACCGGGGACCTGGTGAGCTGGCGCGCCGATGGGCAGTTGGACTATCTGGGCCGCGCTGATGAGCAGGTCAAGATCCGCGGTTACCGCATCGAGCTCGGCGAGGTACAGGCATCGTTGGCGGCGATTGAAGGCGTCGAGCAGGCGGCGGTCATCGCCCGCAAGGACCGCCCCGGCGACAAGCGTCTCATCGGCTATGTCACCGGCTCGGTCGAGTCGGCCGAGCTTCGGGCCACGCTGGCCGAGCGGCTGCCGGCTTACATGGTGCCCACAGCGGTCGTCGTGCTGGACGCGCTACCGCTCACGGTCAACGGCAAACTCGACACCCGCGCCTTGCCGGCACCCGAATTCAGCGACACGAACCGCTACCGTGCCCCGGCGAACCTCACCGAGGAGATCCTCGCCGGGATCTACGCCCAAGTCCTCGGAGTGGAGCGCGTCGGGGTTGATGACTCGTTCTTCGATCTGGGCGGAGACTCCCTGTCGGCAATGCGCCTGGTGGCCGCCGTCAACGCCAGCATGGATGCCCAGCTCGCGGTGCGCACTCTGTTCGAGGCGCGCACAGTGGCAGAGTTGGCGAACCAGATCGGAGCCGATGAGGGTGGCCTGGAACCGCTGGTGGCGGGTGAACGGCCCGACATAGTGCCGCTTTCGTTCGCCCAGAGCAGGTTGTGGTTCCTGGACCAGTTGCAGGGGCCGTCGCCGGTCTACAACATGGCGCATTCGCTGCGTCTGCACGGCAAGCTCGACGTTGCTGCTCTCGGTGCGGCGCTGGCCGATGTACTGGAGCGCCACGAAAGTCTGCGCACGATTTTCCCGGCGCCTGCCGGTGTGCCCCAGCAGGTGGTGGTTCCCGTCGAGAAGGTTGACTTCGGCTGGCAAATCGTGGATGCGGCGGGCTGGTCGCCGGACCGGCTGCACGAAGCGATCAGTGAGACGGCGCGTCACACGTTCGACCTCGCCGCCGAGATCCCCGTGCGAGCACGTGTTCTTCGTGTCGGCGATGAAGAACACGTACTTGTTGCCGCGGTGCACCACATCGCGGCAGATGGCGTGTCAATCGGCCCGCTGCTGAGGGATCTGCGGGCGGCTTACGCCAGCCGATGTGTGGGCCAGGCCCCCGACTTGGCGCCATTGGCGGCGCAGTACATCGACTTCACGTTGTGGCAGCGCGCGCAGCTGGGTGATCTGGCCGATCCGCACAGCCGCATCACCGCCCAGCTCAGCTATTGGGAGCAAGCCCTGACCGGGATGCCCGACCGGCTGGTGCTACCCACCGACAGGCCTTATCCGGCGGTTGCCGATTACAGCGGCGCTCGAGTGCTGGTCGACTGGTCGCCGGAACTGCAGCAACGGGTGGCTCGGGTGGCCCGTGAACACAACGCGACCAGTTTCATGGTGGTTCAGGCCGCACTGGTGGCGCTGCTCTCGAAGCTCAGCAGCAGTCATGACGTGGCAGTCGGCTTCTCGATCGCCGGCCGGCGCGATCCCGTGCTGGACGAGCTGGTCGGCTTCTTCGTCAATACCCTGGTGTTGAGGGCCGACTTGGGCGGCGACCCGAGTGTCTCTGAGCTGTTGGCTCAGGTGCGGGCACGCAGCTTGGCCGCCTACGAGCACCAGGACGTGCCCTTCGAGATGCTCGTCGAGCGGCTCAAGCCCACCCGGAGCCTTGCCCATCACCCGCTCGTGCAGGTGCTGCTGGCCTGGCAGACCATGCCCGGACAGCAGAACGCCTCCGCCGGGCTGTCCCTCGGTGATGTACAGATCACGCCGACGAGCCTCGACACCCACACCGCCCGCACAGACCTCGCATTCCATCTCGGCGAGCGCTGGACTGAGGCGGGTAAACCGGCCGGGCTCGGCGGAGACGTCGAATTCCGCACCGACGTGTTCGACGCAGCCAGCGTCGAGCTCCTGATCGAGCGGCTGCGGCGCATGTTGCTGGCCCTGACCGCGGATTCCGCGGCGCGGTTGTCGTGCCTCGACGTGCTCGACGAGGCGGAGCACGCGCGGCTCGAGGAGTGGGGTAACCAGGCGGCGCTGACCCAGCCCGCGTCCGAGTCGGAGTCGATTCCGGAATCCTTTGCCGTGCAGGTGCAGCGGTCACCGTCGTCAGTGGCGATCAGCGGCGACGGTCGCTCGCTGAGCTATCTAGAGGTTGATCAGGCGTCCAACCGGCTGGCGCATCTGCTGGCCGGCCACGGAGCGGGACCGGGTCAACGGGTCGCTTTGATGTTGCCGCGGTCGGTCGACGCGATCGTGGCGATCGTTGCGGTCCTCAAGACCGGGGCGGCTTATGTGCCATTGGACTCAGCGCATCCCGACGCCCGTATCCGTTTCGTCATCGGCGATGCCGCGCCCACGGCGGTGATCACCACGGCGGATCTTCGTGCGCGCCTCGACGGACACCACCTATTGGTCGTCGACGTCGACGACCCCGCTTTGGGGAGTCAACCCGACACCGCGCTCCCGCTGCCGGCCGCCGACGACATCGCCTACCTCATCTATACCTCCGGCACTACCGGAACGCCCAAGGGTGTCGCGGTCGCGCATCGCAACGTGACCCGGCTGCTGCAAACCTTGGACGCCCAAGTGCCGTCCGGGGGCGTGTGGTCCCAGTGTCACTCGCTGGCGTTCGACTTCTCCGTCTGGGAGGTGTTCGGGGCCCTGCTCGGAGGGGGACGCCTCGTGGTGGTGCCCGACGAAGTGGTCCGGTCGCCAGAAGAGTTGTACTCGTTGCTGATCGCCGAGAAGGTCACCGTCCTGAGCCAGACCCCTTCGGCGTTCTATGCGCTACAAACGGCCGACGCGCAACACAACTGGCAAGACGTGGCCACGGCGTGGGAACACCAGGTGACCCGCTGGCTCGGCTTCGGCGAGAACCCGACGCAGGAGTCGGGTGGTGAGCTCGCGCTGCAGCGGGTCGTGTTCGGCGGGGAAGCGCTACAGCCACCACGTCTCGACACGTGGCTGGACAATCACCCGGGAATCCCTTTCCTGATCAACATGTACGGCATCACCGAGACCACCGTGCATGCTTCGTACCGGAGGATCGTCGCCGCCGACGTCGACAGGACCGCCAGCCCCATCGGGGGCCCGTTGGCAGATCTCGGCTTTTTCGTCCTCGATGGCTGGCTGCGGCCTGTGCCGGTCGGGGTCGTCGGGGAGCTGTATGTGGCGGGTGCCGGCCTGGCTTACGGGTATGTAGGCCGGGCAGGCTTGACCGCGACGCGATTCGTCGCCAGCCCATTCAGCGCGTCTGGGGCGCGGCTGTACCGCACCGGGGACCTGGTGTCCTGGAGCCCGAAGGGTGAGCTGCACTACGTCGGCCGGGCCGACGAGCAGGTCAAGATTCGCGGGTATCGGATCGAGCTCGGTGAAGTGCAGGCCGCCCTGGCGTCGTGCAGCGGAGTGGGCCAGGCCGCGGTGATCGCGCGCGAGGACCACCCCGGCGACAAGCGACTGGTCGGCTACATCACCGGTTCGGCGAACCCGGACGAGGTGCGTGCCGCACTGCGCGAACAGCTGCCGTCCTACATGGTGCCCTCCGCGGTCGTCGTGCTCGACGCCCTGCCGCTGACCGCCAACGGAAAACTTGACAAGCAGGCCCTCCCGGCACCCGAGTACCAAAAAGACGGTCACTTCCGTGCGCCGGCCAATCTCACGGAAGAGCTGCTGGCCGGCATCTACGCACAGGTGCTGGGGCTCGAGCGGGTCGGGGTCGACGAGTCGTTCTTCGAGCTGGGCGGAGATTCGCTTTCCGCCATGCGGGTCATCGCCGCGGTCAACAAAGCGCTAGATGCCAGCGTCGCGGTTCGCGCCTTGTTCGAAGCGCCCGCCGTCGAGCAGTTGGCGTCCCGGGTTCGCGCAGGTTCAGGTTCACTCGCGCCGGTCGTCGCCGTCGAGCGGCCGGCGGTGATTCCGCTGTCGTACGCGCAGAATCGGTTGTGGTTCATCGATCAGCTGCAGGGTCCTTCACCCATTTACAACATGGTGATTGCGTTGCGGCTGCAGGGCAGGCTTGACGCCGAGGCGCTGCGAGCGGCATTGAGCGACGTGGTGGGCCGCCACGAGTCCTTACGCACGCTCTTCTCAGCGGTCGACGGCGTACCGCAACAGGTGGTGGTTCCGGCCGAGCAGGCGACCATCGGCTGGCAACTCATCGAGGCCACCGGTTGGACCGACGGCCGGTTGACCGAGGCCGTCGAGGAGGCGGCTCGGTACACCTTCGATCTGGCCGCCGAAATTCCTTTGCGCGCAGTGCTTTTCCGTCTTGGCGATGACGAACATGTGCTGGTGGGCGTGGTGCACCACATCGCGGCCGACGGCTCGTCCATCGCGCCACTGGTAGCGGATCTCGGGGCGGCATACGCCGCCCGCAGCGCGGGGCAAGCCCCCACCTGGGCGGACTTGCCGGTTCAGTATGTCGACTACACATTGTGGCAGCGTGCGCAGTTCGGGGATCTCGACAACGACGACAGCCCGATTGCGGCGCAGCTGGCCTATTGGCAGGACGCGCTGGCCGGGCTGCCCGAGCGCTTGGAGCTGCCCACCGACCGGCCGTATCCGGAGGTGGCTTCGAACCGTGGGGCCAGTGTGGTCATCGACTGGCCGGCCGAGCTTCACCGCCGGGTCATCCAGGTGGCCAGTGAGCATAACGCGACCAGTTTCATGGTGGTTCAGGCTGCACTCTCCGCCTTGCTATCAATGATGAGTTCCACCACCGACGTGGCTGTCGGATTCCCCATTGCCGGACGGCGCGACCCAGCGCTGGATGAGCTGATCGGGTTCTTCGTCAATACTCTGGTGTTGCGGGTCGATCTGTCTGGAGATCCGACGGTCGAGGAATTACTGGCACAAGTGCGCGCGCGTAGCCTGGCCGCCTTCGAGCACCAGGATGTGCCGTTCGAGGTGTTGGTCGATCGTCTCAACCCAATCCGTTCCCGCGCCCATGAGCCGTTGATCCAGGTGTTGCTGGCCTGGCAGAACTTCGCCGGGCCACGGCATGGCCGAGGTGCGGAATTGCCGCTGGGTGATGTGCAGGCCACGCCTCTGGAGGCCGCAACGCACAGTGCGCGAATGGATTTGACGTTCGCTATTTCGGAACGTTG
This sequence comes from Mycobacterium sp. 1164985.4, assembly GCF_001668575.1. GTDB lineage: Bacteria > Actinomycetota > Actinomycetes > Mycobacteriales > Mycobacteriaceae > Mycobacterium. The sequence goes on along the minus strand of NZ_LZMD01000030.1, from coordinate 15,393 downwards.
GAGCGACGACGGTGAGGCCGCCGGGATCAGTGGGGCGGTCGAGTTCCGCACCGATGTGTTCGACGCTGCCAGCGTCGAGGCTCTGATTCGGCGGTTCGAGCGGGTGCTGATGGCGATGACCGGCGATCCGGGTCGGCGGTTGTCGTCGGTGGATGTGCTCGACGATGTCGAGCGCGCCCGCCTGGATGCGATCGGTCAACGCGCGGCGCTGACGGCGCCAGCGCTTGCTGCGGCGTCGATTCCGGCATTGTTCGCCGCTCAGGTGGCGCGTTCACCGCACGCGGCGGCGGTGACCTTCGAGGGCCGCTCGACGACGTACCGGGAACTCGACGAGGCGTCGAACCGATTGGCGCACTTGCTTACTGAGCAAGGTGCAGGTCCCGGACAGTGCGTGTCGCTGATCCTGCCGCGCTCGGCGGAGGCGATCATGGCGCTGCTCGCAGTGCTCAAGACTGGAGCGGCGTATGTACCGATCGACCCCGCGCATCCGGATACGCGCATCGCGGTGATCCTCGCCGACGCGGCACCGGTCGCCGTCGTCACATCGGCGGGCATCCGGTCGCGGCTCGACGCGCGTGACGTCTCGGTTGTCGAGGTCGATGACCCGCGGATCGACAGCTACCCGGGCACGGAGTTGCCCGCCCCTGCCGCGGACGACTTCGCGTACATCATCTACACCTCCGGGACCACCGGCGTGCCCAAGGGCGTCGCGGTCACCCACCAGACCGTCACGGGGCTGCTGGAGTCGTTGGACATCGAACTGAAGCTGAACGGCCAGGTGTGGTCGCAGTGGCATTCGTTCGCGTTCGACGTCTCGGTGTGGGAGATCTTCGGTGCGCTGCTGCACGGTGGGCGCCTTGTCGTGGTGCCCGAGTCCGTGGTGGGCTCGCCGGATGACTTCCGCGCCTTGCTGATCCGTGAACAGGTCAGCCTGCTGAATCAGACCCCGTCCGCGGCGGCGGCGCTTTCTGATGAGGGTCTGGACTCAGTGGCGTTGGTGGTGGCCGGAGAGGCGTGCCCGGTCGAGCTCGTCGATCGGTGGGCCCCCGGGCGGGTCATGATCAACGGCTACGGCCCGACCGAGACCTGGTACACCTCATTCAGTGCGCCGTTGCGCGCGGGCTCAGGTGTGGTTCCGATCGGCACGCCGGTGCCCAGCGCCGCGTTCTTCGTGCTCGACGCGTGGTTGCGGCCGGTGCCGCCGGGGGTGGCCGGCGAGTTGTACGTGGCCGGCCGCGGGGTGGCGTCCGGTTATGTGGGCCGTAGCCCGCTGACGGCATCACGATTCGTCGCGTGCCCTTTCACCGACGCGGAGGCACCAGGACAACGCATGTACCGCACCGGAGACTTGGTGCGCTGGGGCGGCGATGGGCAGCTGCAGTACCTGGGGCGTGCCGACGATCAGGTCAAGATCCGCGGGTACCGCATCGAACTCGGTGAGATCCAGGCTGCATTGGCCGGCTGCGCCGGGGTGAACCAGGCGGCGGTGGTCGTGCGCGACGACCGGCCGGGTGACAACCGGCTGGTGGGTTATGTGACCGGCACAGCCGAACCGGCCGAGATCCGGGCCGCGTTGAGCGATCGCCTGCCCGGCTACATGGTGCCGACCGCTGTGGTGGTCCTCGATGCGTTGCCCTTGACGGTCAACGGCAAGCTCAACAAACGCGCCTTGCCGGCACCCGATTACACCGACGCCGATCGTTATCGCGCTCCATCCGGCCTCGCTGAGGAGGTTCTGGCCGGCATCTACGCCCAAGTCCTGGGATTGGAACGTGTCGGCGTCGATGACTCGTTCTTCGAGTTGGGCGGCGACTCGTTGTCGGCGATGCGGGTGGTCGCAGCGGTCAACAAGTCGTTGGATGCCGGGCTGTCGGTGCGTGCCCTGTTCGAGACGCCCACGGTGGCCGAGTTGGCGCCGCGCATCGGAGAAGGGGACGGGCTGGAGCCGTTGGTTCCGGTGGAGCGCCCGACGGTGGTGCCGTTGTCTTTCGCCCAGAACCGGTTGTGGCTCCTCGAACAGTTGCAGGGCCCGTCAGCGGTTTACAACTTGGCGGTGGCCTTGCAGTTGGACGGCCGCCTGGACGCTGAAGCGTTGGCAGCTGCGCTGATCGACGTGGTGACGCGGCACGAGAGTTTGCGCACGTTGTTCTTGGCGCCGGGCGGGATCCCGGAGCAGCGGGTGGTGCCCGTCGACGACGTCGAGGTCGCGTGGCAGGTCGTTGATGCAACCGGCTGGCCGGAGAGTCAACTGGAGGAGGCCATCGGCGCGGTGGCTCGCCGCCCGTTCGACCTGTCGGCTGAGATCCCTCTGCGGGCAACGCTTTTCGAGCTCGGCGCGAAAGAGCATGTGCTGGTGGCGGTCGTCCACCACATCGCCGCTGACGGCTGGTCGATTGCTCCGCTGGTGGGCGATCTGGGCGCGGCGTATGCCGCGCGTTGCGCAGGACACGCGCCCGACTGGACGCCGCTTCCTGTGCAGTATGTCGACTACGCGTTGTGGCAGCGTGAACAGCTCGGCGACCTGGCCGATCCGGACAGCCGCATCGCTGCACAGCTCGCCTACTGGCGGCGGGCGCTGGCCGATATGCCCGAGCGGGTGCAGCTTCCCACTGATCGGCCCTACCCGCAGGTGGCCGACTTCCGCGGCGCCAACGTCGCCGTGCAGTGGCCGGTGCAGGTGCAACAAGCCATCGCCGCGCTGGCCGGTGCGCACGGCGCTACCAGCTTCATGGTGCTGCAGGCCGCTCTGGCGGTGCTGCTAGCCAAGCTCAGCGCGAATTCCGATGTGGCAGTGGGTTTCCCCATCGCCGGACGGCGGGACCGGGCATTGGACGAACTGGTCGGTTTCTTCGTCAACACGCTGGTGCTGCGGGTGGACGTGGCGGGCGACCCGACGGTCGCCGAGGTGCTGGAGCAGGTGCGCGCGCGCAGCCTGGCCGCATTCGAGCATCAGGACGTGCCGTTCGAGGTGCTCGTCGAGCGGCTCAACCCGACTCGAAGCCTGAACCACCATCCGTTGGTGCAGGTGTCGCTGGCCTGGCAGAACAACGCCGGCGGTGAACTGCGACTCGGTGACGTAGCGGTCACCCCGATGCCGGCCGACACCCACACCGCCCGCATGGACCTGACGTTCTCGCTTGGCGAGCAATTCACCGAGGCGGGCGAACCCGGCGGAATCGGTGGGCACGTCGAATTCCGCACCGACGTGTTCGACCCGGCCACCATCGAGGCGTTGGTCGAGCGGTTGCAGCGCATTCTCGTGGTAATGACGGCCGACCCGGCACGGCGGCTGTCGTCGATCGACCTGCTCGACGAGGATGAGCACATCCGGCTGCAGCGGTGGGGCAATCGGGAGGCGTTGACCGCGCCCGCTCCGCATGCGGTCTCGATTCCGGCGAGGTTCGGCGCGCAAGTCTCCCGTACGCCGGACTCCGTGGCGCTGACCTGTCAGGGCCGCTCGTGGACGTATCGCCAACTGGACGAGGCGGCCAACAGGTGGGCGCACTTCCTGACTGCTCGCGGGGTGGGTCCCGGGCAGCGGGTGGCGTTGCTGCTGAACCGCTCGGCCGAGGCGGTCGTGGCGATGGTCGGGGTGCTCAAGACAGGGGCGGCCTATGTGCCGATCGACCCGGCGCACCCGGATGCGCGGATCGCGTTCGTGCTCGCCGACGCTTCTCCGATCGCCGTATTGACCACCGCGGGTCTCGCCCACCGGCTGGCCGGCCATGAGCTGTTAATCATCGATATCGCCGACCCCGCTGTAAATGGTCAGCCAGATACCCCGCTTCCGGTGCCGTCGCCGGATGACGTCGCCTACCTGATCTACACCTCAGGGACCACCGGTGTGCCCAAGGGCGTGGCCACCACGCACCACAACGTCATCCAGCTGTTGGAGCGACTGGGCGCCTACCTGCCCGTGGCAGGGGTGTGGACGCAGTGTCACTCTTACGGTTTCGACACCTCGGTCTGGGAGACCTGGGGTCCGCTGCTGCACGGCGGCCGGACGGTCGTGGTGCCCGACTCGGTCACGCGGTCGTCGGAGGACTTGCACGCCTTGTTGGTCACCGAGCAGGTCAGTGTGCTCACCCAGACCCCGTCGGCGGCGGGCGTGTTGTCGCCGCACGGGTTGGACGGGATGGCGCTGGTGGTCGCCGGTGAGGCCTGCCCGCCGGAGTTGGTGGATCGGTGGGCGCCCGGACGGGTGATGATCAACGCCTTCGGCCCGACCGAGACGACGATGGTGGTGATGCTCAGCGCGCCTCTGACGGCGGGCACGGGTGCGCCGCCGATCGGTGCGCCGGTTCCGGGCGCCGCGTTGTTCGTGCTGGACGACTGGCTGCGTCCGGTGCCACCCGGGGTGGTCGGCGAGCTGTATGTGGCCGGCGCGGGGCTGGCATGCGGCTACCTGGGTCGGGCCGCGTTGAGCGCTACGCGGTTCGTGGCATGTCCATTCGCCGGCGAAGCGCACGCGGCACGCATGTACCGCACCGGCGATCTGGTGTCGTGGGGCCCCGACGGTCAACTGCGGTACTGGGGGCGTGCGGACGAGCAGGTCAAGGTCCGCGGGTACCGGATCGAGTTGGGTGAGGTCCAGGCGGCGCTGGCCGGTTGCGAAGGCGTCGACCAGGCGGTGGTGATCGCCCGCGAGGACCGCCCCGGCGACAAGCGTCTGGTCGGCTATGTGACCGCCGCGCCCGGCGCGGCACTGGACCCGAACGACATACGTGCCGCCTTGGCGGACCGGTTGCCGGGCTACATGGTGCCGACAGCGGTGGTCGTGCTCGACGCCCTGCCGCTGACCGTCAACGGAAAGCTCGACACCCGCGCTCTGCCGGCGCCGGAGTACACCGGCACGGATCAATATCGCGGCCCCTCGAATGCGATCGAGGAAGTGCTGGCCGGCGTCTACGCCGAGGTGCTGGGCCTGGAGCGGGTCGGGGTCGACGAGTCGTTCTTCGAGCTCGGCGGCGACAGCATCTTGTCGATGCAGGTGGTGGCCCGGGCGCGGGCCGCGGGTGTGTTGTGCCGACCGCGTGACGTTTTCGCCGAACAGACCATCGCCCGATTGGCGCGGGTCGCCGCGGTAACCGACGGGACGAATGACGTCCTCGACGAGGGTGTCGGGCCCGTGGTGGCCACCCCGGTCATGCGTTGGCTGCAGGGTATGCAGGGCCCGATCGACAAGTTCAACCAGACCGTGGCGGTGCAGGCTCCGGCCGGGGTCAGCCAATCCGACGTGGTTGCACTGCTGCAGGCTCTGGTGGATAGGCATGCGATGTTGCGCCTCAAAGTCGCCGATGACGGCGCCGGAGGGTGGTCGCTCACTGTGCCCGAGCCCGGGACGGTGGACGCCCACGATTGCCTGCGAACCGTCGACGTGCTGTCCGAGGCCGCGTTGGTGGAAGCGCGTTCGCAGCTGAACCCGGCAGCGGGAGTGATGCTCGTTGCGGTGTGGGCGAGTGCGACCGGACAGTTGGCGTTGATTGGCCACCATCTGGCCGTGGACGGCGTGTCCTGGCGAATCCTGTTGGAAGACCTAAACATTGGCTGGACTCAGCACCGCAGCGGGCAGCCAATCGTGCTGCCGTCGGGCGGGACGTCCTTCGCCCGATGGTCGACACTGCTGGCCGAGTACGCGCAGCGTCCGGAAGTCGTCGCGCAGGCCGACACGTGGCGTCGGGTGGCCGCCACCGCGCCCGCGCTGCCGGCGGTGAATCCCGCATTGGACACGTTCGAGACGGCCGGACGCTTGTCGCTGTCGCTGGACGTCGATACGACCCGGATGTTGCTGGGGGAGGTCCCGACGGCGTTCCACGCGGGGATCCACGAAATCCTGTTGATCGCGTTCGCCTTGGCGGCAGCGGAGTTCTCCGGCAGCGGTGATTCGCCGATCGTCATCGACGTAGAGGGCCACGGCCGCGCTGAGGAGCTTTCGTCCGAGGTGGACCTGTCGCGCACCGTGGGCTGGTTCACGGCGCTTTACCCGGTCGGGTTGGCTAAGGGCGGGCTGAACTGGGGCCAGGTCAGCTCCGGCGACGCGGCGCTGGGCGCGGCGGTCAAGGACGCCAAAGAGCAACTGCGTGGCCTCCCCGACGGGGTGACCTACGGTCTGCTGCGGTATCTGAACCCCAACGTGGACTTGGCCGGGTCGAGCCCGGTGCTGGGGTTCAACTATCTAGGTCGGCTGGGGGCGGCGGGCGATTCCTCCGGGGACGCGTGGCGGATCAGCCCCGAAGGTCTGGCGTTGACGGGCGCGGTGACGGCGTTGGCTCTGCCGCTGGTGCACACCGTGGAGCTCAACGCAGCCACGGCCGACACCGAGACCGGCCCCCAGTTGCACGCTGACTGGACGTGGGCGACGTCGGCGCTGGATGCCGCCCAGGTCGAGCGGCTTAGCCGGTTGTGGTTCGAGGCACTTACGGGTATCTGCGCGCACGTGCGGGCCGGCGGCGGCGGGTTGACTCCATCGGACATCGCGCCCGCCCGACTGAGCCAGCCTCAGCTCGACGAGGTGTGCCGGCGCCATGCGGTCGCCGATGTGTTGCCGTTGACTCCGCTGCAGCAGGGGCTGCTGTTCCACGCGAGCGCCGCGCAGGGCGACGGCGACGACGTGTACGCGGTGCAACTGGATCTCACGATCAGCGGCCCGCTGGAGCCGTCTCGGTTGCGTGCTGCGGTGGACGCCGTCGTCACCCGCCATCCGAACGTGGTGGCACTCTTCTGTGCTGAATACGACGAGCCGGTTCAGCTCATCCCGGCTGATCCGGTGGTGCCGTGGCGCTATGTCGACCTCAGCGAGGGCGGGGTCGATGTCGACGAGGAGCTGCAGCGCCTAGGCATTGCCGAGCGCACCGCGGTATGCGATCTGGCGAACGAACCGCCGTTCCGGGTGGCGTTGGCCCGCATCAGTACAGAGCAGCACCGGCTGGTGCTGACCAACCACCACATCGTGCTCGACGGCTGGTCGATGCCGATCCTGCTGCAGGAGATCATCGCCCGGTACTACGGGCAGCGATTGCCCGAGCCTGCGCCGTATCGCGCGTTCCTGACCTGGCTGGCGGAGCGGGATCTGCAAGCCGCCCGTACGGCCTGGGCTGAGGTCTTGGCCGGTTTCACGAACCCGACCCTGGTGGCGCCCCCAGACCGATTAGGACTGGGCCCGCGCACGATTGCGGAGTTCCGGGTGTCGGAGCAAACTACGCAGGCCCTCGGCGAGCTGGCCCGATCGCACCAGACGACGGTCAGCACGGTGCTACAGGCCGCCTGGGCAGTGCTGATGAGCTCCGTGACTGGTAACCGAGATGTCGCATTGGGCGCTGTGGTTTCCGGGCGGCCCGCCGAGCTGGCAGGCGCCGACACGATTGCAGGACTTCTGATCAATACGGTGCCGGTTCGGGCGCGTTTCACGTCGACAACCACCACAACCGATCTGCTCGAGCAGCTGCAGAAAATGCACAACAAGACCTACGAGCATCAGCACCTCGGGCTGGCCGAAGTGCAACGGCTCACCGGCCACGACAAGCTTTTCGACACGGTGTTCGTGTATGAGAACTATCCCGTGGACAGTGCAGCGTTGTCGAGCGGCCATGACTTGACCATCACCGACTTGGCGGCGCGGGACTACTATCACTATCCGCTTGCGGTGCAGGCACAACCGGGGCGCGAGCTGGGGCTGCACGTTCAATTCCGCACGGACGTCTTCACCATCACCGACATCGAGGCACTGGTGGAGCGGTTGCAGCGGATCTTGGTGGCGATGACTGCCGATCCTGCGCGACCGCTCGTATCGACGGAACGGATCCACGCGGCTGATCGCCACGGAGAAGAGTTTGGCAGGCGCGAGATACCGAGCCAGCCGGTGACCATTCCGGTGACCAATGAGGCGCCAACGCCCGCGCAGTCCGGCACGCTCGGAAATTATCGCGCCCCGACTACGCCGGTCGAGCAAGTTCTGTCCGACATCTTCGCGGAGGTGTTGGCCGTCGACCGAGTGGACGTCGATGAGTCGTTCTTCGACCTAGGCGGAGATTCACTTTGCGCGATGCGGCTTATTTCCGCAATCAATGCAGCCCTTGATATCCAGCTCGCTGTCACCAGCCTGTTGAACGCGCCTTCGGTTAGAAGCTTGAGTAGTCAGCTCGCAGACATGCCCCGCTCTGTCGAATAGTTAACACCGGCTTCAAGCTGACACGCAGCGGGTACTGACCTACACTATCGGTTCAAGCGCGGTTCAAGCGTTTGGTGCTCCGCATCAGCGGAGGAGCATAGTTAATTCCACTGTGCCGCCGAGGAATTCAGCTTCCTGACAGTACCTTACGCTCGCTCGAGCCGAAACTCGGCGGTTCAATCAGGGTGCGTATTTTCGCGACTTCACCAGACACACGGCAGCAGGCGATAGCGGACCCTTTGGGTGTAGTCGCCATATCCGTCCAGTTCTTGCTGTAGCAGCTTCTCCTCGTCTTGGATTCGCAGAGCGAGTGATATCCCCGCAGGTATGACGGTAAGGAGTCCCCAGTAAGAACCGAGGGCAAGGGGGATGCCAATCAGCATGACCAAGCCGCCGGTGTACATGGGGTGCCGGACCATTCCGTACAGGCCGGTAGAAACAATCTTTTGGTCGCCCTCCACCTGTACATTCGCTGCCGCGTAACTGTTTTGAACCACGACCACCGTGACCGAAATCAATCCAACGGCTACGAGAACGTCGCCGACCAAACAGATCGCCGTGGGAACCTGCGACCAACCAAAGCGGTGGTCTAAGCCGCTGACCAGGAACGCCGCCGGCACCGACAACAGCCAGCCGTAGATGACGATTTTTTGAACTGTCCGAGTCTCTGCCGTCGCTCCACGCATACGGCGTTCGAACGCAGCGGGATTTGTTTTCATCAAGTAGATGCTGGGCAGCCATCCAGCGAGGTTGAACACCACCAGGAAGACCCACGCTTGCCAGTAATCGAGGGTGCCTGCTGCGATAAAAAGCATCAACCCAAGCGCGACGGATTCAGCAAACTTCGCCGCTAACCTGATGAAAGTGGGTTTCACGCGCCCTCCTTGACGTCCGGACGATACCGTACGTCGCAGCGAACTTCGAAGCCCACACTGGTTGCTACTTGAAGCGGTACCGGTTCAACGAGTCGAACGTCCCGCCCATCGTCTGAGAATCAAGGATAGTTACCTCGACCGGTGATCGCCTACACGCACTGGGTGGGGAAGGCTGTGATACAAGCTCATGAAGTATCTACTTGCGTGCTATGGAACTCGCGGCGATGTCGAGCCCGGCGCCGCTGTCGGCCGTGAACTGGCGCGTCGTGGGCATGAAGTGTGTATTGCCGTCCCACCAGACCTGGTCGACTTCGCCCAATCGGCTGGGCTTGAGGCGGTCGCCTACGGGTTGGAGACGGAGGCGTGGCTGGACGCCTACCGCAATGTCTGGGTGTCTATGTTCCGCAACTCCTGGAGAATCCAGGACCTGCACAAAGCACGTTCTGAACTCTTGGAGCAAGTGGACCGCTGCTGGGAGCAGGTCACAACGCCACTGAGGTCGCTGGCGGACGGGGCTGAGCTACTTTTCACCGGCCTGAGCTTTCAGCAGGCAGCCCTCAATATCGCGGAGTATTACGACATTCCATTGGTCACATTCCACTATCACCCTGTCCATGCCAATGGTCAGCTCGTGCCGTTTCTGCCGGGGGCGTTGGGCCGCTCCGCAATGAGGGTGGATCAATGGCTCAGTTGGCGCATGGGAGCCAAGAAGAAGGACGATGCGCAGCGTCGGGAACTTGGCCTACCGAAGGCCACAGGCCCTGTGCCATGGCGGATCGCCGATCGTGGATTCTTGGAAATCCAAGCTTACGACGACATTTGCTTTCCTGGACTCGCGGCCGAGTGGATGAAGTGGGATGGTCAACGGCCCTTTGTCGGCGCTTTGACGATGGAATTGCCGACCGACGCCGACGAGGAGGCCGCATCGTGGATCGCGGAGGGGACACCGCCAATATTCTTCGGCTTTGGTAGTACGCCGCTGGACTCTCCAGCTGACACGGTCGCCATGATCAGTGAAGTCTGCGCACAGTTGGGCGAGCGGGCATTGGTCTCCGCCTGCTGGGGTGACATGAACGATGTTCCCGAGTCGGACCACGTCAAGGTCGTGGGTGAGGTGAACTTCGCGGCGGTTTTTCCCGCCTGCCGGGCAGTCGTCCACCATGGCGGCTCGGGCACCACGGCGATAGGACTACGTGCAGGAGTCCCCACGTTGATCCTTTGGACCATGGCCGATCAGCCGATTTGGGGAGGTGCGGTCAAACGACTGAGGGTTGGCACCGCTCGGCGTTTCTCAGCGACAACCGAAAAATCGCTGCTCGCGGACCTGCGCACCATACTCGATGGTCGGTACACTGATCGGGCGCGCGAGGTGGCCTCTCGCATGACGAAACCCGCCGAAAGCGTCGCTGCCGCCGCCGATCTCTTAGAAGAACAGGCTCGCTTGCGCGTGATCGACAGGCGCAGGCCATCGAGGTGATAGCGCCGGGCCCACGGAATCGGTCCACTGATCGTCCTACTACCTCGAGAAGCGCAGAAGCGACGTTCCCGGAAGTTGCGTCCTCGAATGACGAATCTCGTCGTCTCGGCTCGGTCTAACCTCGAGAGGCTCCGCGCCGACGAGCCATTGCGACAGCTTCCTTGATTAGCGACCTGACGGACGACTTTCGGCGCACGCTGTCGCGGAGTTCGCGGTATTCCTCGAATGCAGCCCCGAAGCTTGGTGCGCTGAGTCGGTACTGTTCATAAACACGATCGAGTGTGGATTCGTCCGGGTGTTGGTCCCTCGCGGCCGCGCCCAGCGCTTCGTAGACGTCGGAGAGCCAATCTGTTCCCAGGAGGTTTGCCGGCGGACCGCCGTGTCGGTGGCGATGAAGACCTCGTTGGAGATACGCCTCGATTGCCCTCTCATCTCGGGTATCGAGGTCGATATCCAGCGCGGCGGAAATCCGTAGTGTTTCCTTGCGCCAGTCGTCCAGGAGGTTGACGTAGTCGATGAACACGCGCGGCACTCCCCGCGTCTGTCGCTCGGCCAGCAGGTTGTATGTAAGCCATAGGGCGTTCGCGAGGTCCGGCGAGGGTTCCGACGAGGCTCCACTGACCTCGGCAAGCGAGGCGGTGACCTCTTCTGGGTGGCGCACTGCGATAGCGACCGCGATTGCGAATCCCGCCCGACGGGCGGCTTCGAACCACACGGTGGACAGCAATGTGATCCTCGGATCCTTGATAACCACTATTGGCGCGGCTGGCAACGTCGCGAAGAAGTCGCTGATCTCGGCGATGCAGGCGGCCTGCTCCTCGGCATCGAACGCGCCCTCCCGTTGCAGGCGAAGTGTGGGGTCGGCCCAATCGCTGCCGTGGCGCTGCAGGATCCCATCGTTGAGGTCGACCGCGGCACGCGGTTCCCAGTAACCACGAGGGTTGGCCACGTCGGCAGCCAACAGGGCGGCGGGTAGCGCAGCACCGCACAGCGAAAGAACGCGTGTCAGGGCCGACGTTCCAGAGCGGTGCATCCCCAACACGAACAGGGCGACTGGACGGGTGGCGATCCCTGACTGCTCGGCGGAAACCGTCACGGGCGCTCTTCGCGTCTCACACCGAACTCAGCGAGGAGCTCGCTGCTCCGCGCAGGGTCGGTCCTGATGCAGCGGTCCGCCCGGGCCGACATGCCTAACAACGAGGCGCACCAAAGTTGCCAGCGACCCAGGCAACGTCAGTCCGTGCGCTCTTCTCGCGGGTTGCTGTGCGGAGAACATCGATCCGCACTGCAGCTGGACGAAGAACGGATGGCCCGGCGGGACCCGTTGAGGCAGTACGTCGGCAGATGATCACTAAGACAGGATAGGTGGTGCCGACGCTTTCGCCGGGAATAACATCGCATCTCCTACGGGTTCGGCATCCAACTCGCAATCCCGAGTGGAAACAACCCCGTTGGACAGGTCCACATCCATGCCGCCACGGACCGTGCAACGCTCCGGTTTCGCTGCTCGTCGGACGCGGACAAGCGGCACGCTGGTTGACGACAAGGCTTCGCAAGTTACTATCGCCTCGGGACCTCGCGCGGCGCGCCATTTGACGAGCCGCTTTGCTGAGCTTCGTGGGGGAGCAATACCAGGAACTTTGCCGAAACCCCGAAGCGGCCTGCTGGCTTTCAGTATGGTTTGGAGCGGTTCCACTCATATCAACTAGATGGTCTGGAGAATCTGTGAGCGTCAATCCGTTCGACGACGACAACGGCACGTTTTTCGTCTTGGTCAACGACGAGGAGCAACACAGCCTGTGGCCGACTTTCGCCGATGTTCCGGCTGGCTGGCGAGTCGTCTATGGCGAAGCGGACCGGGCGGCGTGTTTGGACTACATCGAGCAGAACTGGCCTGATATTCGGCCGAAGAGTCTGCGCGAGAGGCTGGCGGCGGGCCGAGCATCTGATAACTGACCCGGTGGGGGGTGGGGGAGCCGTGTGGAGGTGAATAACCAGGCGCTTCCGCTGACGCGTGGTCAGCTCGACATCTGGCTTGCACAGGAAACGCGTCATTCCGGGCGGGAGTGGGAGCTCGGCCTGTTCGTCCGAATCGACGGCCGGGTAGAGCGTGATGCCCTGGAGTGGGCGATCAGCAGGGCGGTCGCCGAGGCCGAGCCGGTACGGGCGGTTTTTCTCGAGGTCGACGGCCAAGTCGTGCAGCGGGTGATTGATTACCCGCACGTCGAACTGACGTTTCACGATTTGAGGTCAGCCGACGACCCAGTAGAAGAAGCCCGCGCGTTGGCGATGTCGATTCAACGCACCCCGATGTCGCTTTCTGGGCCGTTATTCAAATTCGCTTTATTCCAGACGCAGTTCGACGAATTTTATTTGTTTGCCTGCGGCCATCATATCGTCGTCGATGGAACCGGCATCGTCTTGATCGGACAACGGGTGGCCGCCGTTTACTCAGCGGTTGTTTCCGGTGCGCCCATTCCTACGGGTGTTTTCGGCTCGCTGCAGGAGCTGGTGGAGTGTGAGTCGGCCTATGAGGCGTCCGCCGATTACCTGGACGATCTGGCCTATTGGTCCGAGAACCTTCCCAGCGAGAGCGAACCGCCGTATCGGCTAGCCGACACGGCAGATCCGCGTGATTCATTTTGGCCCTCTGAGCCGATCGGGTTGGATCCGGTGGTTCTTTCTCGGGTCGATGAGTTCTGCCGTGTGCGTAATGTGCCGCGCTCGTCGGTGGTGACCGCGGCGTGTGCGCTGTTGGTGCATGGGTGGTGTGGAACGGGTTCGGAGGTGGTGTTCGACTTCCCGGTCAACCGGCGCGTGCTGCCCGAATCGAAGACGCTTCCGGGGATGGTGGCCGGGGTGGTGCCGCTGGCGGTGCGGGTCTACCCGGAATCGACGGTGGCCAGTTTTTGCGAGCATGTGGACACCCGGATCCGAGAAGCGTTGCAGCATCAGCGTTTTCCGGTGCACTCCTTGACGCGCAATCCGTCGACTGCCCGGGTGAACATCAACTTTCTGCCGTCTCGGTTCACGCTGCCCTTCGGTGGTACCCAGGCCTCGGCGTCGTTGACCAACGGCGCGGTCGTGGACGGCTTTGGTCTGTTTTTCTCCAGTTCTGGTGATGAGCTTTCCTTGAGCACGGTGGGGTCCGGGCAGCCGTGGTCGAGCTTTGATGTCACTGATCTGGCGGATCGGTTGGGTCGGTTGCTGGGGGCGATGACGGCTGATCCGGGGCGGGTGTTGTCCTCGATCGACCTGCTGAACGCTGGTGAGCGCGCCGGGTTGGACGGCTGGGGTAATCGGCCCGTGTTGACCCGGGCGGGCGCGGGGGTATCGATTCCGTCGGTGTGGTCCGCGCAGGTGGCCCGCGACCCCCAGGCGCTGGCGATTCGGGATCGGGGCCGGTCGTGGACTTATGGCGAGGTGGATGCGGCGTCGAATCGGGTGGCGCATCTGTTGGCCGGGTTGGGGGCGGGGCCGGGGCAGTGTGTGGCGTTGGTGTTTTCCCGCTGCGCTGAGGCGATCGTGTCGATGTTGGGGGTGCTCAAATGCGGGGCCGCTTATCTGCCGATTGATCCGGCGCATCCGGAGTCGCGCGTCGAGTTCATGGTCGCTGATGCCGCTCCTGTCGCGGCGTTGACGACGGCGGGGTTGGCGGGGCGCCTCGATGGCTGTGAGGTGTTGGTCGTCGATATCGACGACCCGCGCATCGAGGCCGAGTCCAGCACGGCGCTGGCGGTGCCGGCTGCCGACGATCTGGCGTATCTGATCTACACCTCGGGCACCACCGGTGTGCCCAAGGGGGTGGGCATCACCCATGCCAACGTGACCGAGTTGATGGGCTCGTTGGACGAGGGCTTGGCTGCGGCGGGGTTGGTGTGGTCGCAGTGGCATTCCTACAGTTTCGATATTTCCGGGTGGGAGATTTTCGGGGCGCTGTTGCATGGCGGGCAGTTGGTGGTGGTGCCCGAGGAGGTGGCGGCATCTCCGGAGGCGTTGCACACCCTGCTGGTCGATGAACGCGTCGATGTGTTGTGTCAGACGCCGTCGGCGGCGGGGATGTTGTCTCCGCAGGGATTGGACTCGGTGATGTTGCTGGTGGGTGGGGAGGCCTGCCCGCCGGAGGTGGTGGATCGTTGGGCGCCGGGTCGGGTGATGATCAACGAGTACGGTCCGACCGAGGCGACGATGTGGGTCGCGCTGTCGGCTCCGCTGTCCGCGGGTTCGGGGGCCCCGCCGATCGGTGGGCCGGTGCCCGGGGCGGCGTTTTTCGTTCTGGATGACTGGTTGCGCCCGGTGCCCGCCGGGGTGGTCGGTGAGTTGTATCTCGCCGGCCCGCAGTTGGCGGTGGGTTATGTGCGCCGGGCGGGATTGACCGCGTCGCGGTTCACGGCGTGCCCGTTCGAGGCGGCGGGTGCGCGGATGTATCGCACCGGGGATTTGGTGGCCTGGGGTGTTGATGGGCAGTTGCGCTATCTGGGGCGTGCTGATGAGCAGGTCAAGATACGTGGGCATCGGATCGAATTAGGGGAGATCCAAGCCGCGCTCAACGCGCTGGAGGGGGTGGAGCAGGCGGCGGTGATCGTGCGTGAGGACCGTCCTGGGGATCAGCGCCTGGTCGGCTATGTCACCGGCGCCGCTGACCCGGCCGCGATCCGTCCCACGCTTGCCGAGCGGCTGCCGGGCTATATGGTGCCGGCGGCGGTGGTGGCGATCGCGGCGTTGCCGTTGACGGTCAACGGCAAGCTCGACAAACGCGCCCTGCCGGCCCCGGGCTACACCGATGTGGATCGGTACCGGGCGCCCTCGACGCTGACCGAGGAGATTTTGGCCGGCATCTTCGCTGAGGTGCTCGGGGTGGAGCGGGTCGGGGT
>NZ_LZMD01000029.1 GCF_001668575.1 Mycobacterium sp. 1164985.4 | reverse complement strand
GCTGATATAGCTCGAGTTAGTCCTTCTCAAATGCCTCCGGAGGTGTCAGGAAGGGATCTGTAACTGATTCCTTTTCGGGGTCCGTGTGTTGCCGCACGTGGACCTCCTGACACGCCCCGGAGGTGTTTGTTGTGTCTGCGCATTTAGCTCCAGCCACATCTTCCACGATCGTCGTTGCTGTCGATGTCGGCAAGACCTCGGCCATGTTCTCGGTGACAGATGCGGCCCATCGTCGGCTGGTCGGTCCCTCGGAGTTCACGATGAACCGCACAGGTCTGAACGAGGTGATCATGGCGGCGAAGGTCTCGATTCCGTCGCCGGGGCAGGTGAAGGTCGGTGTGGAGGCCGCCGGCCACTATCACCGTCCAGTGCTCGACCATCGCTGGCCGCACGGGTGGGAAGTATTGGAGCTCAATCCCGCTCAAGTCGCCGAGCAGCGTCGTGTGCAGGGCCGACGCCGGATCAAGACCGACGTGATCGATTTGGAGGCGATCACCGATCTGGTGCTGGCCGGGTACGGGCAACTGGTAGCTGATCGCGACGCCGTGATCGGTCAGATGAGCGCCTGGGTGGTGCATCGGAACCAACGGGTTGCCACGCGTACCGCGACGAAAAATCAACTACTCGGGCAGCTGGACCGGGCGTTCCCCGGACTCACTCTGGCGCTGCCCGACGTTCTGGGCACCAAGATCGGCCGGCTGGTCGCCGCCGAGTTCGCCGACCCGGCCCGGCTGGCTGGGCTCGGAGTCAACCGGCTGATTCGGTTCGCTGCGACCCGCGACCTGCAACT
Source organism: Mycobacterium sp. 1164985.4 (assembly GCF_001668575.1). GTDB lineage: Bacteria > Actinomycetota > Actinomycetes > Mycobacteriales > Mycobacteriaceae > Mycobacterium. The sequence continues at coordinate 899 of NZ_LZMD01000029.1, read as the reverse complement.
GCGCCGCCCGGTCGCCGAGCGCCTGGTTGTCGCCGCCCGCGATGCGCTGCCGACCCGCGACGCAGCAATAGCGCGTCGGATACTGGCCGCTGACTTGGCGTTGTTGACCGACCTCGACGATCAGATCCAGTGCGCACAGACCGCGCTGGAGTCACTGCTGCCCCGCAGTCCGTACGCGACACTGACCTCCGTGCCGGGCTGGGGTGTAGTGCGGGTATCCAATTACGCTGCCGCCTTGGGGGATCCGCGACGATGGCCAGGACCGCGGCAGATCTACCGCGCCTCGGGCCTGTCCCCGATGCAGTACGAATCCGCGCATAAACGCCGCGACGGTGGTATCAGCCGGGAAGGCAGCGTGGCACTACGTCGCGCTTTGATCGACCTCGGTATGGGCCTATGGCTCAACGACCCAGCGGCCAGGAACTACGCCCAGACACTCAAGGACCGCGGCAAGCCCGGCGGCGTGATCGCCTGCGCACTGGCCCACCGCGCCAACCGCATCGCCCACGCCCTCGTCCGCGACTGCGCCACCTACGAGCCCACCCGCTGGCACTGAACCTTCGACACCCACCCGCGGAAAGGACCCGACCAGCCACTTCACAACTTACGACGGAGGTGCCACCCTGAGTGGACGGGACGAAGGGTCCGGATCAGATGCCGTGACCGCTATGGCGGGCCCCACCGGGTTACGCCGAGGCTAGCTTGGCACCCGGCCCTTCGCCTCCACGGCAGCCCGAACGACGCCAGATAACCCACCCGAGGTTGCATACATCAGCGTGGGCGCCAGGCACCCGCCCTCACCCAGCAGTCACCACCGGCCACACCAATCCAGCACCCCACCCACGGGTGTCGAACCACTACGGCCGCCCACCCTCTTGACTCGACCTACAGCCAGCTAG
>NZ_LZMD01000028.1 GCF_001668575.1 Mycobacterium sp. 1164985.4 | reverse complement strand
GCCACCGCATCCAAACCCTCCGACGACAGTGTCCCCACTGCCGACGCGGTCTGGCTCAACACCGTCACCCGCTCGCGGACAAGCAAGGCATGCAGGTCTTCTGGGGAGCGGGCCACCTCATCGGGCACCACCACCAGCCGCCCGCCACCCAACAACGCCCCGAAAATCTCCTGCACCGAAGCGTCAAAAGCCAACGAATGCCACTGCGACCACACCCCCGCCACCGGCAACGGCGCATGCAACGACTCCATCAACTGGGTCACATTGCGATGCGCAACCGCCACCCCCTTCGGAACACCCGTGGTGCCCGAGGTGTAGATCAAATACGCGACGTCATCGGGGGCCGGAGCCGCCACCGCGGTGCCAGGCTGAGTTGCCACCACGGGATCGTCGATATCGACGACCAACAGATCCTGCCCAGCCAGCCCCGACCTCAAACCCGCTGTCGCGATCACTGCGACCGGCGCTGCGTCGGAAAGCACAAACCCGATCCGCGCCGCTGGCAGACCCGGATCGATCGGCACATAGGCTGCGCCCGTCTTGAGCACCCCCAACATGGCCACGATCGCCTCACCCGAACGCGGCACCAACAACCCCACCCGCTGCCCCGGCCCAGCGCCGTAAGCCGCCAACAGATGCGCCCATCGGTTCGACGCCACATCGAGCTCTTGATACGTCCACGAACGACCCTCGAAGGTCAGCGCCACCGCCGTGGGAGCGCTCGCCACATGCGCGGCGAACAACTCCGGAATTGACACCGCCGCCGGTGCCGGAGCGGTCAACACCGCACGACGCCCCCACCCCTCCAGCCGGGCATGTTCGACCTGATCGAGCAGATCTATCGACGACAACCGGCGGCCCGGGTCAGCGCTGATCGCCACCAACACCCGACTCAGCCGTTCGATCAACGCCTCGATGCCGGCCGCATCAAACACTTCGGTGTCGTACTCGATGCGCAAGCTCAATTCCGGGCCAGGCGCGGCCGCCACCGTCAGCGGGTAGTGGTTATGTTCTCGTGTGCTGACCTCGGTGATGGCCAACTGGCCGTCGCCTGCATCCGCGGCGGTGTCGATGGGGTAGTTCTCGTAGACGAACAGGGTGTCGAACAGCTGGTCGTGGCCGGTGAGCCGGTGGATCTCCGGCAGCGCAAGATGCTCGTGTTCCAGGGTGCGGTGGTGGGCGCGTTGCAACTGCTCGAGCAACTCCACACCTGTGGTTGCCGCCGTGAGGGTCGCGCGCAC
>NZ_LZMD01000027.1 GCF_001668575.1 Mycobacterium sp. 1164985.4 | reverse complement strand
GCGCCATCCATCATGGTGTCCAACAACCGCAACGCACGCTGCCGAAACTCCGGCGAATACTGACGGGGCATAGCTTCCAATCCTCCTATGAAGATCGGAACAAAACCTGGGGTAGTTCATGCCCCATTGGGTGATGGCTGTGGTGAAGGTGTCGACGACGTCGGGGCCAGTGGTGACGGGGCGAGCGGTGCTGGCCAGGGCTACACGGGAGTGGTCGTCGAGTATGTCGAGGATTTCTGCCGGGCTGTTGTCGGCTAGGCGCCAGTGGGTGACATCGGCTTGCCATAGCTTGTTGGGCTGTTCGGCTTGGAAGCGTTGCCACGACGAGCGGGGCCGCTTGTGCGGTTGGGGTGTGACGAATCCGCGCCGTTTGAGGATGCGCCAAATCGTCGACACCGCAGGGACTTTTGTGGCCTCTGGGTCGCGGGCAAGATGGCTGGCGATGGTGGCAGCACCGGCGTCGAAGCCTTGCTTGTCAAGGGTCTTGCGCAACCAGATGATGCGCTCTTCGCACTGGGCCTCGACCACCTGGGGACTGTGGTGTGGACGCCGCGAGTGCGGCTCGAACGCCCCCGCTCCTTCGGTCCGATACCGCTTACATAGTTGCTGGACCCAGGTGCGCGACACCTCATAATCGCGGGCGACTTCGCTTTTGCTGCGTCCCTCCAGCACCACCGCGGTGATGATGAGTTGCGCTTTCGACATGGTCGGCCTCCCACGCTGGCAGAGGTGCCAACTATGTCGCGAGACAGCCGCCCACTATGTCGTGAAATCAGACACTGTCAGCCCGACAGCCGATTGACGTCGTCACTCGAGGTCGCGCCCCAGCGGCCACCTAGAACCTCCCGCCTGAGCCAGGCTCGCGTGTACTTACCCTTGATCAAGAGTTGGGTCACACGCCGCTATCGGCGGCTCGGCGACGGAGGGTGCGATGCCGAAGGATCTCGAGGTCGATCCGATCGATCTCCACATGTCCGCCGATCACATGGACATGCACCATTCGGACCTTCTGGCCGCGCACGGCGCGGCCAACAGCGCGATCGAGGAGGCCCACGTCGGCTGGGTCGGCACTTCGGCATCGGCCCTGCAAGCGAAGTTCGCGGAGTGGCGCGAGGCCACCGAGAAGATGGCGGACGACATCGCTGCGCACGGCGCGGCGTTCCGATCGGCCGCCTCCGAGTATCAGATCCGCGATGCGGAGGGCGCGGCGGCGCTCAACGACCAGCTCTGATGACGCTGACCCTCGCCGACGTCGAACGATGGGATGCGGGCGCGGTACGAGAAGTGTCATCGGCGCTGGCCAAGCGCGGCGTGAGCGCCGACGAGGTTCGTTCGGGGTTGACCAAGCTGCCAATGGTCGACGCCTGGCAGGGGTCCGGCGGCGATGCGGCGCGCGCCTCGCTCGACAAGCTCTCCGCGTATCTCGCCGGCCACGGCCTGGAGATGGCGCGCCTGTCGTCGGCCACCGGAACGGCCGCCGATGAGATTGAGCGCATCAAGGCCGGCCTGCAACGACTCAAGGACGATGCGCAACGCCTCGGTTTCGCGATCGACACGGCCACCGGCGAGGTGACGCCAGTGCATCCGGACATGGTCGGCGACCCGATCTACGCCCTACAGCAGGCCGACCTCGAAGTCCGGGTCACCGAGTTGTTGGCCGCTGCCGCAACGGCGGACTCCGACCTGGCCCGCGCCATAACAGTCTCCGGCGAAGCGCCGGCCGACCAGCCACCGATTCCCGATCCGCTGGCGACACCGCTGTCCGACGATCCAAAGCAGTTCCACGACTTCTGGCAGCGGCTCACCCCCGAGCAGAAGGATCTGCTGTATCGGCGCGACCACACGATCGGCAACCGCGACGGGATGCCCGCGGTCGACCGCGACTACTTCAACCGACTGGCGCTCGCCGATGAGTTGAAGCAGGCTCAGGCGGCGCAGACCGCCGCGGACACACTGCGCACCGAACACCCCGACTGGGCAGCTGGACAGAACATCCCCCCACTTAACAAACCCGGCGCGATCTTCGATGAGCGGCTGAGATACGAAGCGTGGCAACGCCGTTACGACGCAGCGCGAGCCGGCTCCGACACGCTCCCGGATCTGGCCGCCGTCGACCGGGCCGTCGACGAACCGGGCCGCAAGCTGCTCCTACTCGATACCAGGAGCGGAGAAATGGTCCACGCGGCCGTGGCAATCGGCGACCCGGATACCGCCGACAAGGTCGCGGTGACCGCGCCCGGGCTCAACACGAACGTGCACGACAGCCTGGTGGGGATGACGGAAGAGGCGGTCAACCTCCAACGTGAAACCTATCGACAGCTCAGCCTCACGCCCGGCCACGAACTCGATTCGGTGGCGACGATCGCCTGGATCGGATACGACACGCCCCAAATCCCCGGATTCGACGACACGGGCGCATCGCTGACCGGCGCCTGGGACGTCAGCCACGGCCAGCTCGCACAGGCCGGTGCCAGGGATCTCGCCGGTTTCTACGACGGTCTCACCGCCAGCCACCAGGGTGTGCCGGCGCAACTGACCGCGATCGGCCATTCGTACGGGTCGTTAACCACCGGACTCGCGCTGCAACAGCCCGGCGACCACGGCGTGACCGATGCGATCTTCTACGGTTCGCCGGGCATCATGGCGACCACTCCCGGTGAGCTGCAGCTTCCCGACGGCCACGTCTTCACCATGCAGGCACCGGACGACCCCATCCGGCATGTCTTCGACGCTCCGTGGCTGCACGCGGCCACGCCCCTGTTACCTGAGCCGCTGGAGACACTTGCCGAATCAACGCTTCGGACAATGGAACTCACTGGTGCCGGGCAGTTCGGTCCGGACCCGGCCGCCAATCCGAGCTTCACGCACCTCGAGACTGGCGCGGTGAGCGTCCCCGACGGCAGCGGCGGGACACTCAACCTCGGTGCGGCACAGGGTCATAGCGAGTATCCGCGGTTCGGCGACGACGGCACGCCACGCACGACCAACTACAACATCGCCGCGGTGGTCGCGGGCCTACAAGACGACGCCATCCGGCAGAAGTGAGGCGGAACGACATGCACCGGTCATGGGGCGCTGGAATCAGCGTGGTGACGACGACCCTTCTACTACTAGCGACAGGATGCGACGTGTCAGACCGAGACCCCGCCCCCTCGCAGACCTCGTCAGTCGAGACGCGCGACCAACTCAACGCGCTGCCATCCCTGGAGGAGACCCAGGCTCAAGTGCAGGGGGTCATCGACGAGATCAAGGCCGCCGCGTCCGCTCAACAGGCGGGCCTCACCTGGCAGTCCCTGCACGGTGAGACCCGGGGTAATTGCGAGGGATCGTTGCAGAACACCGACGGCAAGCGTCTGTTCCTGCCCGATGCCGTCGCCTCGGCCCAGCTCTCGGACGGCCAGTGGGCGGCGGTCCTGGAGACCGCGCGGCAGTCCGCGGCACGGCTCGGCGCCACCGATGAACAGGTCATGCAGGACAGCCCGGGACATCACGACGTGTGGTTCACGGGCCCGGCCGGCCTGTCTGTCAAGGTCGCCTACAAAGGCAACTTGGTGATCTCCGGCTTCACCGGTTGCCGGCTGCCGGAAGGCAAGCGGCCGGCCACCTGAACCCGGGAGACGCGCTCACCAGCGAGCGGTCACCTTCTCGGCGATCTGTTTGGCGATGCGCACGGCCGAGTCGCCCGGATTGGGACTGCAGGTGTTGACGTCGATGATGACGTTGTTCTCCAGCGCGATCGCGTGTCCGCACGCCCATCCCGGTGCGGCGGCTTCCTGGAGCGTCGCGACGGTACTCAGCACGTCGTCGTCATTATTGATCGGGCCGACGGTCCACTTCGTCCCGCTCTGCAGGTGGGTGTACTCGTGACAGGTCGGCCACTGCTCCGCGGAGGCGTCGAAGAAGGCGCGCGCCTTCTTCACGAGCGGGTACAGCACGACGGCCTGCTTGACGTAGTGGGCGAACTTGTCGCCGTCGTTCAGGCTCTGATCCCGCTCCGCCTGGAACCCGCTCTCGGCATACACCGGCGCCTCCGCCGCGCCGTCGATGCCGAGGCACTCGCGTGGCTCCATCGTGGCGCTGTTGTCCGACATCGCACTCGCAGCGCTGGTGACCGCCAAAGTTTGTGACCCCATCGCGACGTTCAGCTCGCCGGGGCTCAGGAGCAACTCATCGAGCTCGCGCTCTACGAGGGGCCGCGGTATCAGGGTTTGGGTGGGCGTGGGCGTGACCGCGTTGCCGACCGAGCTGGCGCACCCGGCGATCAGAAAACAGACCATCGCGGAACCGAATGCCGTCACTGGTTGGCGCATGTAACCCTCCCCATGGCAGCCCTGTCCAACCGATCTCTCGCGGGGCGATGTCACCGGCATCGCTGCGCGTGAAGTAATCGTGCAGCAGAGTGGCCACCGACCGGAAGAGGTTATTCGGTGTTTCTGATAACGATGGACGCTGCATCTGGTAACGATTCATGGCCGCGCCCGGCCGCGCACCGTTACCACAGCGGCACCCACCGACTGAGTGAGCGCTCAGTGAGGGGCCGGAATCGTTGCCCGTCAACAGGATTGAGCCTGCTCGCCTGACCGGTCAGGATGAGGAGTCGTCTGAGTCGTCGGAGTCATCACCGTCATCGTCATCCTCGTCAGACGAGTCGGAATCCTTGGACTCCTCCTCATCTTCTGAGTCGGAGTCGGAATCTTTGGACTCGTCGTCATCCTCATCTTCTGAGTCGGAGTCGGACGACTCCTTCCCATCTTTGGCCTGCGCGCTTTCGTCGAGCTTGTCGGCGAACTTGGTCAGCGCCCGTGCGAGTTGGCGCGCCTCGTGAGGTTCGAGCGAGTCGCCGAACAGCAACTCTCCGCTGTCATTCGCTCGCTCGACGTAGACGAGGTTGTCCTTCGCCGCGACGTTCCACTGGCCGGACTCGTGCTCTTGCTGCTCTGACATCGTTGTCGCCTCCCCTATGAGCCTTTTGGCGGTAATACCCACGCCCGCTGACTGTCAAGCTTGCAGATCTCGAACCACCCGGGCTACCAGCAGGGACCCTTACCTCACGGATAGGAAAACCTCTCCGTACATGCGCGGAATCTGGCCTCGTGGCGATTACATAGCCCCTGGTCGAATCGCAATCATTTCTCTCGACACCCCCGCACCGCCCCCGAGAGGAACACCCGACATGACCACCACCACCCGCCGTACAACCCGCATCCAGTACGCCGCCACCCTCATCGGCGCCCTCGCCGTCTTCGTCTTCGCACCGGCGACCGCCTACGCCGTTGACAACGAGCCCACCCCCGGCGGCGGTGGCTGCACCTACACCGATTCCGACGGCTATCCCATTCCGATCGACGACGGCCAGGACGTCTTCGTCGACGGCAAGATCGTCTCCTGCCGTGGCGGCAAGATCACGATCACCACCGCGCCGGCACGCGGCGGAGCCAACGTCCGCCCCTCGTTACCCGTCACCAAGCTGCCGGTGCTCGCCCGGCTGCCCTGAACCCCTCCCAACGATCGGCCCGCCATCCAACGGTGGCGGGCCGATTCAATGCGGTCGAGGCACCTATCCGCAGTACATTCCCCGCATGCCGACTTCGGCGCCGTCGAGGGCGTCGCACGATGTCCGGTGACGTCGCGGTCATCGGCGCGGGCCCCGGCGGGCTCGTCGTGGCGCGCTGGCTGACCGCCCAGGGACTCGAACCCACCATCTACGAGCGGGGCACCCAATCCGGCGGTCAGTGGACGGGCGAGCCCGGCCACAGCGGCGTCTGGCCGGACATGCACACCAACACCAGCCGCATCCTGACCGCCTTCAGTGACCTCGACCCCGGCGAGGGTGCCGTCTTCCCGCCTGGCCGCGAAATCCTTGCCTACCTGCACCGCTACGCCGAGATGTTCGACTTGACCCGACGGATCCGGTTCCTCACCCCGGTGACGAGCGTTCGCCGCGGCAACGGCTGCTGGCTCGTGCGCGCCGCCGGCGCCGAGCAGCGATACGAGCGGGTTGTCGTCGCCACCGGACGCTTTCAGTCGCCCGCAATCCCGTCCGTCGACGGTCTGTCCACCTTCACCGGGTCCGCTGGAGCACGACCGACTTTCCACTACCGCGGTCCCGCCGACTACTGCGGTAAGCGTGTGCTTGTTGCGGGCTGCGCCGTCAGCGCTTTGGAGATCGCCTCCGAATTGGCCCAACACGGCGTCGAAGTCATGGTCACTCAGCGCCGTCAGCGTTACGTCCTACCGAAGTTCGCCGCGGGTGTTCCGTCCGACCACCGCATCTTCACCCGGTACGGGGCGTTGGCCGACGAGATACTGCCCGTCGCCGAGATCGACCGTCAGCTCAGGGAAATCGTGGTCGACGCCGGCGGAACCCCGCAGCAGTACGGCGCCCCGGCGCCCGATCCGTTACTGTTCGCCGCCGGCATCACGCTCAGCCAGCACTACCTGCCCCTCGTCGCCGAGGGCAGGATCGAGGTGCGGCCGTGGATGAGCTCGGTCGACGGTACGAACGTGACGTTCGCCGACGGGCACGCTGAGCAGTTCGACGGCATTCTCTTCGGCACCGGATTCAAGTTGTCGATGCCGTTCTTGGACAACGAAATTCGGTCAGCGCTCGACGTGGACGCCGTGCACTTCGACACCGACCGCCACACCTTCCATCCCGACCTTCCCGGCCTGGCGTTCGTGGGGATGTGGGACCAGTCCGGTGGCTACTTCGTGCCGCTCGAGTTGCAGGCCCGCTGGATCGCCTACACATGGGGCGGCACGATCCGCGCTCCGAGCGGTGACGACCAACGCCATGCGATCGAGGCGTACCGCTCGCGCCGGGGCCTGCCGCAGAAGACGCGGATGAATCTCGTGGCGTTGACATTCGCTCGCGCCGCGGGCGTCGAACCGGCGGTCGCGAACTGGCCGGAATTCACGCGAGCCCTGCTGTTCGGGCCCCTTGCGCCGAGCTGCTTCCGCCTTGAAGGTCCCGATGCGCTGCCGGACGCACCGGCGCGGTTCGCCGACGACACCGCCGCCTTCGGAGCCATCACCTCACCTGCATTCACCGAGCGTGAGAACGCGTACCTCGCGCTGCTGGGAGCCGACTCCGGCCGCATCGCGTAGTACTACTCAAGCTCCCCGCACGACTGCCAGGGCATCCTGAACGCATGTCGCTCACCAAACCCCGGGCCGGCGCAGACGAAGTGGCCGCCGACACCCCGTCGACGCGCGACCGCGCCGTCGACGTCGCCCGCCTCGGCGCGCTCCTCGTGGTCATGTTCGGGCATTGTGCGCTGCTGCTGGCCACCATCGACGCCGGCGGCGTGCGGATCGGCAACATCCTCGGCGAGATTCCCGCTCTGGCCCCGGTGACGTGGGTCGTGCAGGTCATGCCGTTGTTCTTCTTCGCCGGAGGGGCCGCCGGTGCGTACGGCTGGCATGCGGGCAAGTCGTGGGGGACCTGGCTGGTCGCCCGCGCGCAGCGGTTGTGCCGGCCGGTCTTCTGGTATCTCGCGGCGTGGACGGTCGGGCTGCTCGCGGTGCGGGTGACCCTCGGCGCCGACTCCGCCGCGGATCTCGGCCGCGAATCCGTTGCGCTGCTGTGGTTCCTCGGCGTCTACCTGGTGGTGCTCGCGTTCGTTCCCGCCCTGACCCGGCTCTCGACGGGCCGCGGCGTCGCCGTCACGGTCGTCGGGCTGCTGGCCGCGGCCGCAGCGGTCGACGCCACCCGCATCGCCGTGGGCACCCCGATGGCCGGGGTCGCGAACTTCGTCACTGTCTGGCTCATCCCGGTGGTGTTCGGTGTGGGCTATGCGCGACGGTTGATCAACCGTCGCGCGGCGCTCTTGACGGCCGCGGCGGCGCTCGCTGCACAGATCGTTGCGGCTGTGGTCGGGCCGTACGAGATCTCGTTGGTCGTCACCGGTACCGAGCACCTGTCGAACGTCTCTCCTCCCACGCTGCTCCTCGCGCTGCACTGCACGTGGATGTCGGCGGCGTTCGTCGCGTGCGCCGGGCCGATCCAGCGGTGGGCTCAGCGACCGCGGGTCTGGTACGTGGTGGCGGTCGGCAACGGGGGAGCGATGACGCTGTACCTGTGGCACATCGTGGCGATCGCCATCGCCGCGTTCTCGTTACATGCGGTCGGTCTTGATGCGTATGACGTTGACGCACCGCACTTTTGGGCGCTGCTGGCGCTGCGGGCGGCGGTGTTCGCCGTGGTCATGTTCGCCTTGTTCCGGCTGCTGTCGCCGCTCGAGCACCGCCGCCTCGCGTGGTGGGACGCGCCCGTCGGGGCCACCGGTACGCGGTCGGCCGTCGCCGGCGTGCTGATCGTGGCGGCGGGTGTGACGCTGGTGCTGCTGGCCAAGAACGGCCTCACCGGGGCGATGGGTTGGACGATGCTGGGCTGCTTTACGGCGTCGGCTGCTTCGGCGCGGGCCATGGCACGGGCTTAGGCCGGGTGCGCACCAGTTGCGGCCACCAGAACCAACGGCCGAGCAGTGCGGCGATCGACGGCGTCATGAACGCGCGGATCACCAACGTGTCGAACAACAGGCCCATGCCGATCGTCGTGCCCATCTGCGCCACCACGGTCAACTCGCTGACCACCATCGAGATCATCGTGAAGGCGAAGACCAGCCCCGCCGCCGTCACCACCGATCCCGAACCGCCCATGGCCCGGATGATGGCGGTGTTGATGCCTGCGGGCAGCTCCTCCTTCAACCGGGCGACCAGGAGCAGGTTGTAGTCCGCGCCGACCGCCAACAGGATGATCACCGCCATGGCCATCACCATGAACTGCAACTCAATGCCGAGGATGTGCTGCCACACCAGGATTGACAGGCCGAACGACGCGCCGAGGGACAGCACGACGGTGCCGACGATGACCGCGGCCGCCACGACACTGCGGGTGATGATCAGCATGATCGTGAAGATCAGCGCCAACGCGAGGATGCCCGCGATCATCAGGTCGTAGTTGTTGCCCTCCTGCATATCCTTGAACGCCGCGGCCGTCCCGCCGACGTAGATCGTCGACCCCTCCAACGGAGTGCCCTTGATGGCCTCCTTGGCGGCCTTCTTGATCGCGTCGATGCGTTCGATGCCGTCGGCGCTGAGCGGGTCACCTTCGTGCTGGACGATCATTCGTACGGCGTGACCGTTGGGCGAGATGAAGTTCTCCATACCGCGCTTGAATTCCTCGTTGTCGAAGATCTCCGGCGGCAGGTAGAACGTGTCGTCGTTCCACGAGTCGTTGAAGGCATCGCCCATCGCCGACTGGTTCTCGCTCAGCGCGGCCTGCTGATCCTGCAGGCCGCCCTGCGATGCGTGCATGGTCAGCATCATCGTGCGCATCGTCCGCATCGACTCGATCTGCTCGGGCATCAACGCCAGAAGTTGCGGCATCAGCGCGTCGAGTCGTTCCAGGTCCGGGACCAGGTCCTGAACCTTGTCGGTCAGCTTGTTGGTGCCGTCGATGACGTCGAAGATCGACCGCAGCGACCAGCAAACCGGAATGTTGAAACAGTGCGGTTCCCAATAGAAGTAGTTCCGCATCGGACGCAGGAAGTCGTCGAGATCGGCGATGTGATCCCGTAGTTCGGCGGTGTCGACGGCCATGGTCTTGGTCTTCTCGACCATGCTGTGCGTGGTGGCGTTCATCTCACCCATCAACGACATCATCCGCGTCATGGTGTCGATGGTCTTCTGCATCTCGTCGGCCTGCACCAGCATGTCGGCCATCCGGTCCTGCGTGTACTTGCGGTTCAAGTCCTGGTTGACGCTGCCCAGGCTCATCTGCGCGGGGATCGTGCTGAATTCGATCGGCTTCCCGTTGGGCCGGGTGATGGCCTGGACCCGCGAGATGCCCGGCACCCGGAAGACCGCCTTGGCGATCTTGTCGATCACCAGGAAATCGGCGGAGTTGCGCAGGTCGTGGTCGCTTTCGATCAGCAGCAACTCGGGGTTCATGGTGGCGGGGGAGAAGTGCCGTTCGGCGGCCGCGAAACCCTGGTTCGCCGGGAGATCGGCCGGTAGATACAGCCGGTCGTTGTAGTTGGGCCGGTACCCCGGCAGGGTGAGCAAGCCGATGAGCGACAGCGCGACCGTCGCGATCAACACCGGTCCAGGCCAGCGGACGATGACCGCGCCGATCTTCCGCCAACCGCGAATGCGCATGGCGCGCTTGGGTTCCAGCAGCCCGAACCGGCTCACGATCGTGATGATCGCCGGTCCGAGCGTCAGGGCGACCAACACTGCCGTGGTCATCCCCACCGCCAGGGGCACACCCAACGACTGGAAGTAGGGCAGCCGAGTGAACGACAGGCAGAACGTCGCGCCGGCGATCGTCATGCCCGAGCCCAGCACCACGTGGGCGGTGCCGCGGAACATGGTGTGGAAGGCCGTCTCCCGGTCCTCGCCGAGAGTGCGCGCCTCCTGATAGCGCCCGATGAGGAAGATCGCGTAGTCGGTCGACGCGGCGATGGCCAGCGTGACAAGGAGGTTCGTCGCGAACGTCGACAGGCCGATCAGGTCGTGATAGCCCAGGAAGGCGACGACGCCGCGGGTGGCCGCCAACGCCAAAAAGACCATCACCAGCGTGATCAGCATGGTCGCGACCGACCGGTAGACCAACAGCAGCATCGTGATGATGACGGCGAACGTGGCGTATTCGATGATGCGGATGCTGCGGTCGCTGGCGATCTGCTGGTCGGCGACCAGTGCCGAACCGCCGGTGACGAAGACCTTCACCCCCGGCGGAGGGGCGAGGCTGTCGACGATGTCCTTGACCGCCTCGACGGATTCGTTGGACAGCGCCTCGCCCATGTTGCCGGCCAGGTACGCCTGGACATACACGGCTTTGCCGTCGGCGCTGACGGCCGCTGCCTCCGTCAGCGGGTCGCCCCAGAAGTCCTGGACGTGCTCGACGTGGTGGTCGTCGGCTTCGAGCTTCTTGACGAGCTCGTTGTAGTACGCCCGGGCGTCGTCGCCCAACGGCTGGTCGCCTTCGAGGACGATCATCGCCGAGCTGTCGGACTCGAACTCCTCGAAGACCTTGCCGACGCGCTGCATCGCGATCACCGACGGAGCGTCCTTCGGGCTCATCGACACCGACCGCATCTGGCCGACGACCTCGAGCTGAGGCACCGTCACATTGAGCAGCGCGATGAGCGCGATCCAGGCGATGACGATGGGGACGGACAGCCGCCGAATCCACTTGGCGAGCGCAGACCGCGCGGGCGGCGCAGCCTGATCGGTTGATTGCGCGGTGGAAGCGCTCACCAGGAATTCACCTCGGCGGAGCTCCTCCCTACGGTGTTAGGACCGCCTTAGTTACTACCAGATGAGGCACCCTGACCGGTAGTCAGATCCGGCCCGCAGCGAACTCCGCAGCTTGGTTAACCAATCCCGTCTGGACGTACGCGACGTGGGCGCCCATATCGCGGCCGCCCTCGAAACAGATCGGGTCGTTCGGGACACACAGATCGATGGTCTTGGCCGCGTAGTCGGGCCCGACCGAGGGCAGCCGCCCCGGCGAGAGCCGATCGGCGAAGCTGCTGCGCGGCCCGCCGAACAACGCGACCGCGGCGACGTGCGGAGCGACGGTGGGCGCCATGGCACCGGTGGCGACGTCGATGACCGCGGCCCCCTGGGAGTAGCCGCCGAGCACCATCTTCGTGGCGGGGCAATCGGCCGCCATCGATTGCACGTGGGCGCGGGTGTCGTCGGCGCCCGCACGCGTGCTCACCGCAAAGTCGCGACTGGCGGGGTAGTTGACGGCGTAGACGCCGACGGACCGGTCGCCGAGGCGACCGCGCATTGAGTCGACGAAGGCCTGTCCGATGCCGCCGACGCCCGCGGGCTCGGTGGTTCCGCGAGCGAATACGACTTCGACGTCCGGGCACGGCGCCGCTGCGGCGCTGGGGATGACGGTCGGCGCGACAGCATGGTTGTCGCGGACAGAAGCACGGCGAGCGTGGCGAAGGCATTCATACAACTATGTCGCGCCGAGGCGTCCAGACGTGACACGCCGTTCACGGATCGCGCGGCGGCAAACGGAACTCAACCGTGAGTCGCCTGGTTGCACCGGGCTCTTCGAGATGCCGGGCGCCGCGGTTCAGCTGGCCTTGAGCCCGCTGTTCGACGGGCTGCCCTGAGCCTGACTACGGCGTGGCGGTCCAGTTCCAGATTTCGGGCTGGCTCGGTGGGTAGTTCATGCACACGTCGGTCGCGTGCGCGACGACACCCTTGTTGTTGAAGAACAACTTGGCCCAGTTGCCCCAGCGGGTGGCCATCTGCTCGTAGAACACGTTGGTTGCGGTGTTCTCCGAATACTGGCGACGGCCGGCGTAGTCCAGCGAGAAGAACCAGTAGATCCGGTCGCGGGCGCCCTTTTGCACATCGGCGGGCCGGTTGTGGTAGTCGATCATGTAGCGCTCGAAGTAGAACGGGTCCTGATCGCGGACGGCGGCCATGTACTGGTCGACCGTGCACGGAGTCCGCATGATCCGGTTGGGGATCGGATAGTCGTCCGTGGCGTCCGCGCCAGCGGTGGCCGGGAACAGCATCGCCGCACAGCCCAGTGATGCCAACGCAATCGTCGCTTTACGAAACACTTTTCGGCTCCTAGCTTTAGCTGTGGTCACGGGCTTGGTCGAGAATCGGCAGACGGTCGGGGCAGTAGAAGCGCAGCGCACCCGCGAGGAACTTCCACGACTGCTCAGTGCTGTTCTGGCCGCGCGCCAGCTGATTCTGAACGAACTGCGCCGAGGCGTAGACGTCCCGGTCGACACCCTTGCGTATCCGCTTGCACGTGATCTTCCCCATCCAGGCGTTGTAGTCCTTCTGCCCGTAGATCCCGTACGTGTGCAGCTCGTTGGTGAAATCGGTGTCGATGTCCTGCGCCTGGGCGGGCGCCGCCACCACGAGCGCGGCGGCCGCGGCGGCTACTCCAACAATCAGTCGTTTCATGACTGTGCTCCTTCCCCCCCTGACAGCGTCAGTTCCCTCGGTTTCGGCCACGGTACAGGCACTGGACGTTCTCGCACCCGCTGTGGCCACCAGAACCACTTACCCATGAGCGCCGCTATGGACGGCGTCATGAATGCCCGGATCACAAGAGTATCGAACAACAGGCCCAGTCCGATGGTTGTTCCGACTTGTCCGATGACTGTCAATTCGCTGACAGCCATCGACATCATCGTGAACGCGAAGACCAGCCCAGCTGAGGTGACAACGGAACCGCTACCGCCCATCGCCCGGATGATCCCGGTTCTGATGCCCGCATGCAGCTCTTCCTTGAGCCGCGACACGAGCAGCAGGTTGTAGTCCGCGCCGACGGCCAACAGGATGATGATGGCCATCGCCATGACCATCCAGTGCAACTCAACGCCGATGATGTGCTGCCAGATCAGGATCGACAGGCCGAACGACGCGCCGAGCGAGATCACCACCGTGCCGACGATTACCGCGGCGGCCACCACGGCGCGGGTCAACAGCAGCATGATCGTGAAAATAAGCGCGAGCGCGAGGATCGCCGCGATCATCAGGTCATAGCTGTTGCCGTCCGACATGTCCTTGTACACCGCGGCGGTACCGGCGAGGTAGATCTTGGAGCCCTCCAGCGGAGTGCCCTTGATGGCCTCCTTGGCGGCCTGCTTGATCGAGTCGATCCGCGCGATGCCCTCGGGGGTCATCGGGTCGCCGTCGTGGGCGACGATGAACCGCACCGATTTGCCGTCCGGGGAGATGAAGTTCTCCATGCCCTTCTTGAACTCTTCGTTGTCGAAGACTTCCGGCGGGAGGTAGAACGAGTCGTCGTTCATCGACGCGTCGAAGGCATCACCCATGGCAGTGGAGTTCTCCTGCATGGCTGCCATCTGGTCCTGCATGCCCTTCTGCGACGAGTACATCGTCAACATCATCGTCCGCATCGTCTTCATCGTTTCAATCATCGGCGGCATGAGCGTGACCATCTGCGGCATCAGCTTGTCCAGCCGCTCCATGTCGGGCAGCAGGTTCTGGATGTCGTCGGTCATCGTGTTGATGCCGTCGAGGGTGTCGAACACCGATCGGAACGCCCAGCAGATCGGGATGTTGAAGCAGTGCGGTTCCCAGTAGAAGTAGTTGCGGATGGGCCGGAAGAAGTCGTCGAAGTTGGCGATGTTGTCACGCAGCTCGGCCACGTCGACGGTCATGTCCTTCATCTTCGTGACCATGCTGTGCGTGGTCGCGGCCATTTCCTCGGTGAGCTTGGACATCCGCTCCATGTTGGCGATGGTCTTGGCCATCTCGTCAGCCTGCACCAGCATGTCGGCCATCCGGTCCTGCAGATACTTCTGGTTCATTTGCTGGGTGGTGCCCTGCATGCTGATCTGGAACGGAATCGAGGTGTGCTCGATGGGCTTACCGTCGGGCCGGGTGATCGCCTGCACGCGCGAGATCCCGGGCACCCGGAAGACCTGCTTGGCGATCTTGTCGATGACCAGGAAGTCCGCGGAGTTCCGCAGGTCGTGATCGCTTTCGATCATCAGCAGCTCGGGGTTCATCCGGGCCTGTGAGAAGTGCCGGTCGGCGGCCGCGTACCCCTGGTTGGCCGGCAGGTCGGCGGGCAGGTAGTTCCGGTCGTTGTAGTTGGTGCGGTAACCGGGCAGCGCCAGCAGGCCCACCAGCGACAGGGCCACCGTCGCGACCAGAATCGGTCCGGGCCAGCGCACCACCGCAGCGCCGAGCTTGCGCCAGCCGCGCACCCGCATCGCCCGCTTGGGTTCGAGAATCTTGCCGAACCGGCTCGCGAAGCTGATGATCGCCGGCCCCAGCGTCAGGGCGGCAAACACCGAGGTCACCATGCCGATGGCCAGCGGCACACCCATGGTCTGGAAATAGGGCAGCCGGGTGAAGCTCAGACAGAACAGCGCGCCGGCGATCGTCAGGCCCGAGCCCAGCACCACGTGCGCCGTGCCGTGGAACATCGTGTAGTACGCGGTTTCCCGGTCTTCGCCGAGTCCGCGGGCCTCTTGATAGCGCCCCGTCAAGAAGATCGCGTAGTCGGTTCCCGCGGCGATCGCCAACGTCACCAGGAGGTTCGTCGCGAACGTCGAGAGGCCGATGATCTCGTGGTAGCCGAGGAACGCGACGACCCCGCGGGCGGCGGACAGCTGCAAGACGACCATCACCAGCGTCAGCAACACCGTGATGATCGAGCGGTATACGAGCAGCAGCATCGTGATGATCACGGTGAACGTGAGCGCCTCGATCATCCGCATGCTGCGGTCACCGGCGATGTGCTGATCGGCCGCGAGCGCCGCCGGGCCGGTCACGTAGACCTTGACGCCGGGCGGTGGCTGCATGCCGGCAACGAGTTTCTGGACCGCTTCGACCGACTCGTTGGCCAGCGCCTCGCCCTGGTTACCGGACAGGTAGACCTGCACGTAGGCGGCTTTACCGTCGCTGCTCTGCGCGCCGGAGGCCGTCAGTGGATCGCTCCAGAAGTCCTGGACGCTTTGGACGTGCTTCTTGTCGGCCTCCAGCTTGGAGACCATTTCGCCGTAGAAGGCGCGGGTGTCCTCACCGAGGGGCTCTTCGCCCTCGATGACGATCATCGCCGAACTGTCGGAGTCGTACTCCTCGAAGACGTGCCCCACGCGCTTCATCGCGATCATCGACGGCGCGAAGTCCGGGCTCATCGAGACCGCGCGCATCTGTCCGACCGTTTCCAGTTGCGGCACAGCCACATTGACGACCGCGATGATCGCGATCCAGCCGAGGATGATCGGCACCGCGAAGGCGCGGATCACGCGGGGGATGAAGGGCCGCTTGCCGTGCCGAACGGGAGGGAAGGCGTCCGTGGGAGCCTCGTTCGTCGGTGAGGTCATGCGGATTTCACGAAGCAGAAGGTTTGGGCGTTCACGCCGGTGGAGGTTCTTTCGTCCTTGATCTCGTCATCGACGGTGATCCGGCAGGTGATGCTCTGACCGTCGCCTTGCGCCACGATGTTGGGTGCGGCCGACGGCGCTGTGGTCTGTAGCGTGAGCGTCCACGGCAGCGATGCGCCGTCGATCCGTTGGGGCCTCGCGTCGAGGTCGAGATAGTTGATGTCCGCATACGTGCCGGTGCCGAAGATCTCGTACTTGACGACCTTGGGGTCGAAGGGCTCGGGGTCTTCCGCGAAGACTCGGGGGGTGACGATGATGCCTTCGGCCCCGAAGAAGGTGCGGATGCGGCTGACCGTGAAACCGGCGATCGCCACCACGACGATGATGACGATCGGCAGCCAGATCTTCCTTGCGCGTCGGAGCATTACCGTCCCCGCCCGATGCAGCCCATATCCGCCCTCATGTCGTATTCGTCGCTGTGCATGGATCCGTGCGTCACTTAGCCCATATAAGTTCTCATTGAGCCCTAGGTTAACTCAAGTCAGAGTGCTGCTGGTCACCCGTGTCGACACGGGGTGATCCAGGTCACGATGGCTTGATCTCGAAGCGGTCCAGATAGCGTTCGATGAACGCCTCCGCCTCGGCGTGACCTCGGGTTATGCCGAGCCCGCGTTCGAGCAGGACGATACGGGCCAGGCTCGTCACGATCATAGACATTACGACGGGCGGAAACGCCTCCACGTCCGCGCCGTGCGCCTTCATCGCCGCGGCCACCACCCTTTCCTCGACGCCGCCGAACCTCTCCGCGTAGGCCGCGATCTCACTGCGAATGGCTTTGCGGTGGTTCGCCAAGGCCATGAACTCCATGAACAACCGGGCTCCATGCGTGCTGTTGAGTCGCCACAGCGCGTGCAGTGGTTCGTCGGCCTCCGCCGCTTCGCTCTGGCGAACGAGGTTGGCCTCGGCGCCTTCGCGCAGCACCGCCAGGAACAAATCGTCCATGCTCGGGAAGTAGTAGTGCACGAGTGCAGGCTTCACGCCCGCCCGCGCCGCGACCCGCCGCGACGTGGCCGCGGCGTAGCCCTCTTCCAGCATGACCTGCGCGGTCGCCTCGATCAGGGCGGAGCGTGCGGCCGACTCGCGTCCACCCCTTGACCGCTCGCCGACCGGGCTGCTAGACATGGCGCCAGCTTAGATGTTGGGCGATCGCCCAACAAGCGAGGGGAGCTGCGACGATGGCGCAGCCCGAGCCTCCTGAAGCAGGGGAGATCCGATGACCGCAGTTGATGAGAAGGCCCACGGCAGCGCGGTCTACTACGACCCGTACCGGGTGGACATCGTCGCGGACCCTTATCCCACGTACGCCCGGCTGCGGGAAGAAGCGCCGCTCTACTACAACGAGGCCTACGACTTCTGGGCGTTGTCACGCCACGAGGACGTTGAGCGGGCGCTGCTCGACTGGCAGACCTTCTCCAACAGCCGCGGCGACATCCTCGAGCTCATCCAGTCGCAGTTCGACATGCCCAAGGGCGTGATGATGATGGAGGATCCACCGGTTCACACGATGTTGCGCGGCCTCATGTCGCGGGTGTTCACGCCCCGCCGGATGGCGGCGCTCGAGGGCCAGATCCGTCAGTACTGCGTGAACTGCCTCGATCCACTGGTGGGCACCGACCGCTTCGACATCATCGCCGAGCTCGCGTCGATGATGCCTATGCGCGTCATCGGAATGCTGCTGGGCATACCGGAATCCGAGCAGGTGTCGGTGCGCGACGCCAACGACGCGAGCCTTCGCACCAAGCCCGGCTCACCGATGAAGGTCGTGCGCGCGGACAAGATCGCCGACGGCAGCATCTACGCCGAATACGTTGACTGGCGCGCGAAGAACCCCTCCGACGACCTGATGACCGCCCTTCTCAACGTCGAGTTCGAGGACGAGAACGGAGTGACCCGCAAGCTGACACGCAAGGAGGTCCTGCACTACACACAGGTCGTCGCCGGCGCCGGTAACGAAACGACAGGCCGCCTCATCGGCTGGTTGGCCAAGGTGCTCGCCGAGCACCCGGATCAGCGCCGCGAGGTCGTCGAAGACCGGTCGTTGCTACAGCGCGTCGTCGACGAGACGCTGCGGTACGAGCCGACCGGTCACAACGTGGCGCGTTTGGTCGCACGGAATTTCGAGGCCCATGGTCGCACCGTGCCCGCCGGCAGCGCGATGTTGCTGATGTTCGGTGCGGCCAATCGCGATCCGCGGCGCTATGACAACCCCGACGTGTTCGATATTCACCGTGACAACATCAGCCACATCACCTTCGGAAAAGGTGTGCACTACTGCCTGGGCGCCAACCTCGCCCGGCTGGAGGGGCGCGTCGCGCTCGATGAGCTGCTGAACCGCTGGCCGGAGTGGGACATCGACGCCGAGACCGCGCGCCTGGCTCCGACGTCGACGGTACGTGGCTGGGAGCGCCTCGACGTTGTGGTGTCCTAGAAAAACCCGTTTGCGACGGCCCCATTTGGGGCAAGCTCGACGCATGAGCAGGATCATTTCGCGTGCCATGATCGTCGCCGCCACCGCCGCCCCGCTAGCCGCGTTCTCGATCGCCGCTGCGGCATCCGGTGCCGCCCAACCCATCAACTGTCCGAACGGACAGTGGTGGGATCCGGTCGACAACGTGTGCCGGGGGCCCGTGGCGACCGCGCCGTTGGCGTGCGCGCCCGGCGAGTACTGGAATCCGATCACCAACGTGTGCCGACCGCTCGGTCAGTACTAGCGGCCGCGCCGCGGTGAAGGCGGCGCGTCAGCCGAGCGCGTAATCGATGACGCCCCGGATGATCTGGCCGTTCAGCAGATCCTCGTATGCGGCGTTGATCTCGTCGAGACGATATCTACGGGTGATCATCTCGTCGAGTTGGAGGCGGCCGGACGTGTAGAGGGTTGCCAGCCGTTCGATGTCGGCACGCGGGTTGCACGAACCGAACACGGTGCCGACGAGGTTCTTGTTCCAGAGGACGAAGTCCTGTAGCGCGATCTTCACCGATCGCGTTGTCTGAGCCGTCATCCCGGTCAGCACGCAGGTGCCGCCCTTACGCGTCAGCTTCAGGTAGGCGTTGACGTCCTCACCCGCGATCAAAGACGGCGCCGCGACCACGCTGTCCGCCATCACGCCGGCGGTGAGGTCCCGAACGAGGTCCAGCGCTTCGGTGAGCGTCGAGACGCTGTGTGTGGCGCCGAACCGCAGCGCGGCCTTCTGTTTGAACTCGACCGGGTCGACGGCCACGATCTGTGCCGCGCCGTTGATGCGCGCGCCCTGGATCGCCGCGGTTCCGATGCCGCCCGCCCCGACCACCACGACGGTGTCCCCACCGCGCACGTTGGCGCGGTTCGCCGCCGACCCGTAGCCGGTCGGGACGGCGCACGAGAGCAGCGCGCTGGGGACCAGCGGCAGGTGCGGGTCGATCTTGACCAGCGAATGCGCCGACACCACGGTGTGCCGGGCGAAGGCGCCCACTTTCGACAGATGACCGAGCGGACGACCGTCGAGCGTGTGGTGGCGGAACGTGCCGTCGGTCGGCATGCCGGGCACCATCGTCCCGGCCCCCTCGTCGCACAGGTACTCCACGCCTGAGGCACACCACCGGCACCGTCCGCACACCGCCACGAACGAGAGCACGACGTGATCGCCGACCGCGAATTCGCCCACCCCGGCGCCAATCTCGATGACGATGCCGGAACCCTCATGCCCACCGATCGTGGGGAACATCGGCGTCAGACCGTACTGGCGGGCGACGTCGTTGGAGACGGACATGTCGCCCTTGAGGATGTGATCGTCGGAGTGGCACAGCCCGGCAGCGGCCATCTCGACGAGCACCTCGCCGGCGCGCGGCCAATCGAGCTCGAACTCCTCGACCGACCAGGGGCCGCCGACGTCGTGCAGGATTGCCGCGCGACTCCTCATCGCGTCGGGCAGAAGGTGACCGGCAGATGGATGGGGGAGCGGAACGGCAGACCGGCGAGCCGGGTGTCGTCGTCGACCTGTAACTCGAAATCGGTTGCGCGATCGAACAAACTGGTCAACATCACCCGGGTCTCCACGCGGGCCAGGTGCATGCCCAGGCAACTGTGCAGGCCGCCCGCGAACGAGGTGTGCGCACGCCTCGGTCGATGGATGTCGAAGACATCGGCATTCTCCCAACGCTTTTCGTCACGGTTAGCCGAGCCGATGCATAGGTTGACCTGCGCGCCCTCCGGGATTCCGATGCCGTGAACCTCCACGTCGCGGGTCGTGCACCGCGGGACCGCCACCAACGGTGTCTCGAACCGCAGGCCCTCCTCGATCGCGGCGGGTATGAGTTCGCGGTCGCGCTCGACCGCGGCGAGCTGCTCGGGGTGGGTCAACAGCAGGTACAGCAGGTTGCCCGACGACCGGTACGTGGTCTCCAACCCGGCCGGAAGCAGCAGTCGCAGAAACGAGATGATCGCCTCGTCGGTCAGCTTCTCACCGTCGATCTCGGCGTCGACCAGGTCGCCGATGATGTCGTCGGTCATCCGGCGGCGCCGCTGGTCGATCTGGGCCTGGAAATACTCGCCGAGTCCGACCGAGGCGGTCAGGCCCGCCTCGATGTCGTCGGTGATGGATATCAGTTCGAACGACAAGCGGCGGAACAGATCGAGGTCCTCCTGCGGGAGCCCCAACAGCGCCGCCGTGACGCGGGTGGGGAACTCGAACGTCATGGCCTTGACCAGATCGACCTCACCGTCGTCGAGGAACTCGTCGACCAGCCGATCGCAGATCGGAACGATCACCTCCGGTTCCCAATGCGCCAACGCGCTCTGGCGGAACGCGTTGGAGATCAGGCCGCGGTGGTCGTGGTGCTGCTTGCCGTGCATGCCGAGGATCGTCGGCCCGAACACCATCTCGATCGTGCGGTGGTAGACCTGCGAGCCGTAGACGTCGCAGTCCCGGAACGCGGCGAACACGCTGTCGTAGTCGAACAGCGTCCATTCCTCCGGCGGAAGCAACTCCGGCGGCATCTGCGAAGTGTCCATGATGGTGCCGCGCCACACGGGGTCGGTGCTGCGCATGTGGGCGAAGAAGCCGTACGGATCGGACGAGACGTCAGGAGCCGTCTGGCTCTTCGAACCGGTGCTGATCGTCACCTTGCCTCCCGGCAGCGGGGTTCGCGCTCTTCCCGCCTATCTTTACTATTTTAGGTAATCTAGGTCAAGGCAACCGAGGGGACGTGACGTGATGCGGCGCCGACCGGTGTGTGCCATCGAGGACCTGCCGCCGGGCAGCATGAAATTGGTGCAGGCGGGCAAGTTCGGCGTGGGCGTGTACAACATCGACGGGTCCGTGTACGCGATCGCCAACTACTGCGCACACGAGGGCGCCCCGCTGTGCGCGGGGTACGTTCGGGGCACCACCGAGTACGCACCCGAACTTCCGGATCGGGTTCGTCATGTGCGTACCGGTCGCATCGTCCGATGCCCCTGGCATCAATGGGAATTCGACATCCCGACCGGTGTCAACCTCGCCGATCCCAGCAAGCGGGTACGCACCTATGAGGTCGAGATCGCCGACGGACAGGTGTACCTGACCGCATGACCGTCATCGACGCATCCGTGCAGCCCCACTTCCGGAACAACGCCGAGATCCGGCGCTACCTGGCCGACCCGCACAAGCTCCGCGCCGTCCCCGACGTCGAGCAGCAGTGGTATCAGGCGCCGGGAGGCGATTACCGGGCGGACCTGTACAGCGACGGCTACCCGGGGTCCGATCCCGATATCGTGGCGCGTCACCTGTTCGACGAGGGCGGGGCGGACTACGCCGTCCTCAATCCGTTGACCAGAGGCAACATCGCCGACTACCTGCTCAACAGCCGTATCTGCGCCGCTGTCAACGACTGGCTGCTCGACCGCTGGCTCGAACCCGACAGCACCGACCGGTTCCGTGGCACCATCCGGGTCAACCCCGAGGACGTCAGGGGCGCGGTCGCCGAAATCGAACGGTTGGCGAACCATCCGAAGATGGTTCAGGTCGGTGTGCCGCTGCAATCGCGCGAGCCCTATGGCAAGCCGATGTTCGAGCCGATCTGGGAGTCCGCCGCAGCGCACGGACTTCCGGTCGCGGTACATGTCAACGGCGGCAACGGCGTCGACCACGCGCCGACGTTCGCGGGGCACGCCCACACCTATCCCGGTTACGCATCGTTCATGCCGCTCAACGGTTTCGTGCATCTTGCCACGCTGATCATCGAGGGCACATTCGGCAGGCACGCCGGGCTGAGGTTCGTGTTCGCCGATGGTGGTTACGACATCCTGACGCCGCTGATGTGGCGGCTCGACACATTCTGGATGTCGATGCGCGACCAGACACCGTGGGTGGACCGCTATCCCAGCGAGTACCTGCGCGACCATGTGCGGTTCTGCACGTCGGCACTCGACGGTCCGACCGACGCGGGCCACGCCGAGCGGTGGATGGACTTCACCGACAAGGCGGATCTGGTGATGTACGGGTCGGGCTATCCGCACTGGTCCACGACGACACCGGCGGACGCGGTGCGCGGGTTGAACGACCGACAGTCCGAGAAGGTGTTGTGGCGCAACGCCAGCGAACTGTACGCGCTGGATGCTCCGATGGAGGTGAGCGCTTCGTGACAACCGTCGAGTCGGCCCGACAGGATTCCGCCGCGGACATCGCGGTCACGATCGTCGACACCGACGTGCACCCGATGCCCGTCTCGGTCGACGAGCTCAAAAACTACGCCCCGGTGGCGTGGCGAGACACGGTCTGGCCGACGGGCAACGCCGTGTCACCGGTGCCGCACTTCTACGACACTCCCGATTCGTTCAAGACCAACTCGCTACGCGTCGACGCCAAACCACCCGGCGGAGGGGTGCCGGGCAGTGACCCCGAGTTCGCCGCCAAGCAGCTGTTGGTAGACGCGGGCGTGAGTATCGCTGTGCTGGAACCGATGTGCGACGCGCAACTACCGCAGGCCGAACACATCCTGAAGGCCACCTACAACGACTGGCTGGCAGATGTGTGGCTGGGCCAGGCCAACTGGCACGGCCGTTGGCGCGGGGCCATCAGCGTCACCGCGCAGGACCCGTACGCGGCCGCCACCGAGATCGAACGCTGGGCCGGGCATCCTTACCTGGCCGAGGTGTT
This sequence comes from Mycobacterium sp. 1164985.4, assembly GCF_001668575.1. Classification (GTDB taxonomy): domain Bacteria; phylum Actinomycetota; class Actinomycetes; order Mycobacteriales; family Mycobacteriaceae; genus Mycobacterium. Next base: position 22,181 of record NZ_LZMD01000027.1, on the reverse strand, counting down.
GATCACGCCGCAGACCCGCGGAATTCCGTTCGGCAGCCCGCATTTCGACCCGCTCTACGAGACAGCGGCGCGCCACGGGTTGCCGGTCGCCACGCACTTGATGGGGCAGACGCCATTCGAGCTGATCCCGATCTATCCGGTCGGCAACCCGGCACACTGGCACGACTTCTTCGCGTCGTGGCCGTTGCTGTACGTATCGCATCTGATGAGCATGGTCTTCGACGGAGCGTTCGACCGCCATCCGGACCTTCGCGTGGTTTTCGTCGAAGGCGGCTTCACATGGGCGATGCCGGTGATGTGGCGAATGGACCGCATTTGGGAACAACGCCGATTTGACCTGCCGCACGTGAAGCGCCGACCGTCGGACTACGTTCGCGAACACGTGCGCTTCACCACGCAGCCGGTGGAGGAGGTCCATGTCGGTGTCTACCGCGAGTACCTCGAGATGATGGACCTCGGCGACAACCTGATGTTCTCGACCGACTATCCACACTGGAGTTATGACTCGCCGCAGTGGGCGATCCGCCGGTTTCCCGCGGATCAGCGCGAGCGGATCATGCGGGGCAACGCCACCGCTCTGTACGGCCTGCCGTCGACGGTCAAAGCGCTCTAGGCGCTTTCGCGCGACGTTGGGCTTCGAGCGGCACGATCGGCGGACGTGCGGACGGCCCCCTGGTGATCGCGTGCAACCGGATCTCCGGCAGATCGACGGACGGGTCGACGGTGTCGAGCCATGCCACCGCGTCGGCGACATCGGCAGCGCGGATCGTGTACATCTCGAACGGAACGTCTTGCAGCATCTCGGTCTCGACCGGCCCGGGTGTGACGACGTGTACGTTGATCCCGTCGCGGTCGACCTCCTGCGCCAGTGCGCCGGCGAACGCGTTCATCCCCGCCTTCGCCGCCGAATAGGCGGTGCGGGCCCGCATCGGCTCGTGCGCGGCCGACGAGGAGATGAACACGAATCGGGAACCGGCCCGCATCCGCGGCAGGGCGGCCGACGTCACCACGAAGCAGGAGTCCAGATTCGCCGACATGGTCGCGCGCCACTGCTCGAAAGTCTGCTTGCGGGCGTAGGTTCCACCGAGGATGCCCGAGGCGTGCACGAGCAGGTCGACGCTGCCCGCGGCCTCGACGGCGGGTTCGAAGCCCGACGGGACGCTCGCGTCGGCGACGACGTAGCGCGCACCCATCTCTTCGGCGGCCGCCCGCAGCGGCGCCTCCCGGCGTGCCGTCAACACCACGTCGTAGCCGAGCCCGGCGAGCTTGCGGCCGCACGCCATGCCGATGCCGCCGCTGCCGCCGGTGATCAAAGCCGTTCGCACATCGCGCCTCTCAACGCTTGCGCTGCGCCAGCGCCTGTGGCGACAGGGCGACGATCCGCTGTTCGGGCTCACCTGCCAACAAGTAAGTCTGTGTGTCGGCGACGTGGCGGGCGGCCAGTTTGCGAGCGCGTTCGCTGTCCCCGGCCTCGATGGCGTCGGTGATCTTCGTGTGCACGCTCAGCGCGATCCGGCGCCGCTTGGTCGACGGGTACTCGCCTTTGGCTGCGGTTTCGTTGGCCCACCAGTTCAGGTGGCCGGTCCACAGCGTTTCCAGGGCGCCCACCACCGCGACCATGGTGTGGTTGCCGCAGCCGCGGACGATCTCATCATGAAACTGCCCACCGATCTCGGTGAACCGCGCGCCATCCTCGATGTGTTTCTCCATCGCGGCGTTGAACTCTCGCAGCTTGGGAACGAGCGTCTTCGCGCGATCCGGTCGGCGCGCGGCCAGTGCCGCGCACATCGGATCGAGTTCCTGCAGTGCGGTTCCCAGGTCGGCCAGCGGGACATAGTCGCTCTGCAGCAACAGACCGAGCATGTAGGCGGCGTTGGCCTTCGCGGGCGCATGGACGACGGCGCCGCCGCGGTTACCCCGCCGCACCGAGACCAACCCCTCGGTTTCGAGGATTCGCAACGCTTCTCGTAACGACACCAGGCTGACGTTGAACTGCTCGACGAGCACTTCCTGGCGGGGCAGCAAATCACCGTCGTTGAGTTCACCTTCGATGATCTGGCGGCGCAGTTCGTCGGCCACGATCTCGGCCGTGCGGCGCGCCCCCAGCCGGCGACGTGCCTCGGGGCCGATTCCCAGTGTTGTCATGTCTTAGCAATATTAACAGTGATAGCACCGCCACCAGCGGCCTCGTTTCTGCCAATAATTACTAAGATGGCAGCGAAAGCGGGAGGTGTGCGTGGGCGACGGTGCGAGTGGTTCGGTGCCCACCCCGTTGCACGATGTGCGAGTCGTCGAGATCAGCGACCGTATCGCCGGAGCCTACTGCGGCAAGCTGCTGACCGACGCGGGCGCCCAAGTGATCAAGGTGGAACCCCCCGACGGTGACATCCTGCGCGAGTTCACGGCCACCGGGGGTGAACTCGACGCGGGCGCCGACGCGCCCCTGTTCAGCTATCTCAATGCGGGAAAACGCAGTGTCACAAGCATTTCCGATGATCTATTGCGAGCTGCCGACATCGTCGTCGTGACGGCCGACCAGTCCACCGCCCGGCGGCACGGCGTCGACCCTTCCGGCCTGCTGGCGGCCGCGCCCGGGTGCATCGTCGTCTCGATCTCGGACTTCGGTTGGAGCGGGCCATGGTCGCAGCGGCCCGCCACCGAATTCACGCTGCAGGCCGACTCGGGGCTGACCGGTTTCCGCGGCGATCCCGCGGGCCCGCCCATATCCATCGGCGGGGAGCTGGGGGAGTACATGGGCGGGGTGTGGGCCGCCTACGGTGCACTGGCCCTGCGGCGGCGCGTGCTCAACGGCGGTTCCGGCGGCCATCTCGACATGTCGATGCTCGAGGCGATCACGCTGATGCAGAGCGGGGAGTGGCTGCATTCGGCGCTGCTGCGAGTCCCGCCGGTGCGGCGATCGGTGGAGGTGCCGTCGATCGAACCGGCCAAGGACGGTTACGTCGGTATCAGCATGGTGACGGGGCAGCAGTGGCTGGACTTCGCCGCGATGGTCGACTGCCAGGAGTTGACCGACGTTCCGCAGTTGCAGTTCCAGATCGGCCGGTGGGACTACCGGGACTGGATTCGCGAACGCATCGACCCGTGGATGCGGGAGCGGAGCGTCGCCGAGATCGTCGAACTCGGACAACTGTTTCGGCTGCCGCTGGCGCCGCTGGGCAACGGCGCGACGATCCCGTCGATGGATCACCTTCGCGAGCGCGGCGTCTACGTCGACAATCCGGCCGACTTCCGCCAGCCGCGGCCTCCATGGCTGATGTCGCAGGCGCGTCCTGCCCCGGTGCGCACCGCGCCCGCGGTCGGCGAGGCCGACGGCGAGTCGCTCTGGGCGCCACGGCCATTCACCTCGAATCGGGATACGACCGGGGACATGCCGCTCGCGGGCGTCCGCGTCGTCGACTTCACCGCGTTCTGGGCGGGCCCCGCGGCCACCCATTCGCTGGCCGCGTTCGGCGCCGACGTCATCAAGGTCGAATCGATCCAGCGTCCCGACGGCATCCGGTACTCGGGCGGGATGCGAAAGGACGTCGAGGACTGGTGGGAGTACGGCTGGGTGTTCCACGCGATGAACACCAACAAGCGCTCGGTGACTCTCGACCTGCAATCCGACGAAGGACTTCGGCTGGTGCGCCGCCTGATCGAAAAGGCCGACGTCGTAGTGGAGAACTTCTCCCCGCGGGTGATGGAGCAATTCGGCCTGGGTGCGCGGGCTCTGCTCGATCTCAACCCGCGCCTGGTCGTGGTCCGGATGCCGGCGTTCGGATTGACCGGCCCCTGGCGCGACCGCGTCGGTTTCGCTCCGACCATGGAGCAGATTGCCGGGCTGGCCTGGGTGACCGGGTTACCCGACGGCCCGCCTATCACCCCGCGCGGTGCCTGCGATCCCCTCGCCGGCGCGCATGCCGCCTTCGCGACGCTCGCGGCACTCGAGTGCACCGACCGCACGGGTCGAGGGCAACTCGTCGAGGTCCCGATGATCGAGGCGGTGTTGAACGTCACGGCCGTCCAGACCATCGAATACGAGGTGTTCGGGCGGGTGATGGAGCGCCGCGGGAACCGGGGGCGCGGGGACGTCTTGCAGGACGTCTATCGCTGTGCGGGGGAGGACGATTGGGTTGCGGTGGCCGCGCACACCGAGGCCGAGCGTGCGGCACTGGCCGATGTCACCGGCGGTGCCTCCATCGAGGGTTGGCTCGCCACTCGCGACGCCCGGGCCGCCGCCGACGAGCTGACACGAGCCGGTGTGCCCGCCGCGGTGGTGGTGTCGCCCTCGCTCGTCACCTCGAACCCGCAACTACGACACCGCGGGTTCTTCGAACGTCTGGACCATTCGAGCACGGGGCAGAACCTCTATCCGTGCCCGCCGTTCGCCCGGCTGCCCGGCAGCCCGCGCTGGCTGAGACGCCCGCCCCCGACGCTGGGTGAGCACAATGCCGAGGTTCTCACCACAATGTGCGGGCTGACCGAGAGTGACCTGGACCGGCTCGAAAACCAGGGCGTCATCGGATCCCGACCGAAGGGGCTCTAGAACTCAGCGGCCGCGCAACGAGATCGGCATCGCGTGGAAGATCGTCATGTTGTTCGTCAGGTTCGGGTAGGCGACCTCGACGGGACCGAGCTCGATGTCTTGCGCGCGGCACAACACCTCGTCGAGCACGGCGCGGATCTCCGCGCGCGCGAGCATCGCCCCGAGACAGTGGTGTGGTCCGCCACCGCCGAACGCCACGTGAGGGTTGTCCGTGCGGCCGATGTCGAACGTGAACGGGTCGGTGAACACGTCCTCGTCGCGGTTGGCCGACCGCAGCATCGACACCACGCGCTCACCGCGCGGGATCGTGACGCCGTCGATCTCGACGTCGGCCTTGGTGACCCGGCTCCAGAACGCCACCGGCGTCGACCACCGCAGCACCTCCTCGACCGCCGTCTGACGCACGGACGGATCGGTGCGATAGCGCTCGATCTGCGCCGGATTGTCGACGAACGCCCGAATCCCGTACGCCAGAGCGTTCTTCGTCGTGTCGCTACCCGCGAAGGCGATGACGAAGAAGAAGATGTCGAGTTCGGCGGCGGGAATCGACAGTTGCTCACCGTTCTCGTCGGTGACGACCGCGGTGGCCAGCGTGCTCCAGATGTCGTCGGCGGGATGCAGGCGTTTCTCGGCGGTCAGCTCTGCGGCATAGGTGAAGATCTTGCCGAACAGTTCGAGATGTCTGTGTTCGGCTTCCCCGCCCGACCCCGCCGAGTTCGCCTGCAGGATGAGATCGAAGGTGTCGAAGATCTCCGGCCTGTCCTGTTCGGGTATCCCGACGATGTCCCCGATCACCGACATGGGCAACGCGTCGGCGACGTCTTCGATCCAGTCGCCCCCGCCGGACTCGAGGAGGTGGTCGATCATCGCCGCGGCGCGCCGGCGAATGTCGTGTTCGAGCTTCGCGATCGCCTTCGGAGTGAACGCATGCGACATCACCCGGCGCCGCTTAAGGAGATCGGGCGGGTCCATGTTGATGATCGTCGGGAACGAACCCACCGCGCCCACGCCTTGGATCAGGGGACCCTCGGCGGCGGTGAACGATTCGGTGTCGCGGTGTATCCAGTGCGCGTGGGGGACCTTGGTGGTCACCCAGAAGTCGTGTTTGAGCGTCGCCGCGACCCGGTCGGTGAGGCCGTGCCGGAAGATCGGACGCTCCCGGCGCAGCTGGGCGAACAGTTCGTCGGGAAAGCCGTTCTGCCACAACGCCGGATCCGAGAGGTCGACCGGAGTCGTCGTCGGCATGTGGTTCCCTTTCGCCGTTCTTGACCCAGAATGCCTAAAATAGTAAAAATAGGCAACGGACAGCGCCGCTGACGTCGGCTGGTGCGTGCGCGAACGGAGTTGCGATGACGGACATGGTCGACGATCCCGGCCTCGATCCGTCGGAGCGCGAGTTCGGGCCCGGCGGTATCAGCCTGTCGAAGTACCGCTTCCCGACGGGTTGGTTCATCGTCGGGTTCTCCTCCGAACTGGACGCGGGTCAGGTCAAGCGGGCCCACTACTTCGGCGAGGAATTGGTGATCTTCCGGACCCGGTCGGGCCGGGTCAACGTGCTCGACGCCTATTGTCAACACCTGGGCGCGAACATGGGCGTCGGCGGCACTGTCGAGGGTGAGCACATCGTCTGCCCGTGGCACGGTTGGCACTGGACCGGCGAGGGCACCAACGCCCTGATCCCGTACAGCAAGATCGGCTGCAAACAGAACGTGCGGATCAAGCGGTACCCCAGCACCGAGTGGTACGGCTTCATCCTGGTCTGGCATGAGCGGCACGGGCGCGCCCCGTACTGGCAGCCGCCGGTGCTGCCCGAACTCGAGACAGACGAGTACTACCCGCTGCACCCGCACACCCGGATGGTCAACCGGGTCAAGGTGCACGCTCAGATGATCATCGAGAACGCGGCGGACCCGTACCACGTGCAGTATGTGCACAAGGCCGCGAACCCGGCCAACACGGCGTCGTTCGAAGTGTCGGGTTACCACCTGCACGCGACGGTGAACGCGAATTTCGGTGGCGGACGGGCGAAGACGTGGCTCACCCCCAACGGGCCCGTCGACGCGAAGATCATCTACGACAATTACTCGCTGGGCCTCGGCGTGGTGCGCTTCCCCTCGGAGTTGGTCGCCACCGTTCAGGTGACGGGCCAGACGCCGGTCGACGAGGACTACACCGACTACTTCTACACCCAGGCGTCGATCCGCGAACCCGGCGACCGCGGTGACAAGCCGACCGGCCGGGCCGCGAAGTTCTTGCAGTTGCAGCAGGAGGTCATCAAGCAGGACTTCTTCACCTGGGAGAACATGAAATACCTGGAGAAGCCCAACCTCGCGCCGGAGGAGGCCCGTGACTACGCCGCGCTGCGACGCTGGGCACACCGCTTCTATCCCGGCGCCGAACCGGCGCCGACCAACTTCGGCTACACCGCCGCCGGCGAGCCCGATCCCTCCGCCGCGGACGCTTGATGCCGCAGGATCGACCGTGGCGCGTCGAGCCGGCCACGTTCGGCGTCGAGCGCTTCACGGTCGCATCGGTTCTCGATCGACGTGCTGGACAGTTCGGCGACCGCACCATGCTGGTGATCGACGGCACGCCGATCACCTTCGCCGAGATGCGCGACCGGTCCTGCGCAGCCGCGGCGATGCTGGCCGACCGCGGCATCGGCCGGGGCGACACGGTGGTGCTGTTCGCGGGCACGTGCGCCCAATGGGTGTATTTCTGGCTCGGCGCAGCCCGCCTCGGCGCGGTGAGCGCGGCGGTCAACGCGGCCAACAAGGGCGACTTTCTGGCCGGCGCGCTCAACGTGTCGCGGGCGAAGCTCGTGGTGACCGACGATGAGAGGCGCGAGCGGCTGACCGAGGTCGCCGAGCGGCTCGACTCTCCGGCGGCGACCCTCCTGCTCGATGATTCGGTTGCCGCGGATCTGAGCGCCGCGCAGCCCCGCACTGTCCCGTCGGTGGACACCGACGCCGACGAGGTCGGCGCGCTGTTCTTCACCTCCGGCACCACCGGTCCTTCGAAGGCGGTCGCGACGACGTGGCACTACCTGTTCGTCGCGGCGGCCACCGCGGCGTCGGCGTGGGCGTACGGCCTGGGCGACGTGATCTGGACGGCGATGCCGTTGTTCCACCTCAGCGCGGCGCCGACGGTCCTGGCGCCGATGCTCGTCGGCGGGACCAGCGTGCTGGCGAGCGCATTCCACCCCGCAGACGTGTGGAACGAGTTAAGTGCTTGTGGCGCAGCGGGGTTCGTCGGCGCTGGCGCGATGGTGTCGATGTTGTGGAACCTGCCTCCGACACACCGCGACGGCCGGCTCGGTATCCGATTCGTCTCCGCCGCACCCATTCCGGCCGAGCTGTACCGCGCGATCGAGGAGCGGTACCGCTGCCGCGTGGTGACGATGTACGGACTGACCGAGGCGTTCCCGATCGCCTACAAGGCGGTTTCGGACGACGGCGTGCCGGGTACGTCAGGACAAGTCAACCCGGCCTTCGAGGTGCGCATCGTCGACGGGGACGGTCGTCCCGTGGCCGCTGGTGTGACAGGTGAGATCGCGTGCCGGCCGCGGACTGCGCATGTCATGAGCGAGGGGTATGTGTCGTCCGCGCCTGGGCACCGCGGGCTGCCGATCGACCCCCACCCGGAGTGGTTCCGGACCGGAGACCTGGGTTTCCTCGACCACGACCAGAACCTGACCTTTGTCGACCGCGCCAAGGACTCGTTGCGCAGGCGCGGAGAGAACGTGTCGTCGGTGGAGGTCGAGCAGACCGTCGCACAACACCCGGCGGTCGCCGAGGCCGCCGCGGTCGCGGTGCCCAGCGAGCTGGGTGAGGACGACATCCTCGTCGTGGTGACCCTGCGCCCCGGTGCGACGATCGACTTCTGCGAGCTGCTCGACTTCTGCGCCGCACGCATGCCGTACTTCTGTGTGCCGCGGTATCTCGAGGTGCTCGACGAGATCCCGAAGACCGTCATCGGGCGGATTCGCAAAGACCTCCTGCGCCAGCGCGGCCTGAGCTCCGCGTCGTGGGATCGAGAAGCCAACGGCTACCTGCTGAATCGGTGAAGGAGTCACGATGCCTTTGAGCTACCAAGAGCAGTATGTGCTCGACGGACTGGCCGGGCGGGCGGCGATCCTCAACCTCGGCGCCAGGCACAACCGGTTGTTCACGAGTGGCGACCTGGCCGGTTGGCTCGCCACGTTCCGGCATTCCGGAGCGACATACACCGAGGGCGAGACGTCGTTCACCAATCTCGCCGACGCCTTTCACGGCGGCGACGGGCGCCGGTTGGTGACCGTCGATCACGACATCGCCGTCGACGGCGTCGACGCGACGCAGCACTGCGTCGCGCTGCTGTTACGCGACAACCAACTCGAGGCCGCGGGCAGCTACACGGACCGTCTTGTCTACGAGCGTGGGGGTTGGTACTTCGCCTCCCGCCGACTGGCCTGGGATGCGGTTCCTCGTGAGAGCGCGCTACCGGGGTGACCGGACCCGTCCGCTTCGAGGTCGCGTACGGCACATACGCCGACGCGCTGCAGATGGTGGGCACACGCACGGAGCCGAGATACGCGGGCACCGCGGTGAGCGCCTCCCGCATCCGGCACTTTGCCGCCGTGGTCCACGACTCGAATCCGTCCTACTGGGACGAGGACTTCGCCCGACACCAGTGGGGTGGTTTGCTCGCGCCACCGGGACTGCTGATGGGTTGGCTGATCCCACCACCGTGGCAGCCGAACGGTCAACCGCCCGTCGCCGCGATTGCGTTGCGCGTGCCGCTGCCCGGAACGACGTTCATCAACGCCGCCAATGAGGCCGAATTCCCCTGCACCATCGTCGAAGGTGACCGATTGAACGTCGTTGAGGAAGTCGCTTCGGTCTCCCCGCAGAAACGCACCCGCCTCGGGGTCGGACACTTCGTCGAGACGTGCGACGAATTCCGCCGCGACGACGGAACCCTGGTCGCGGTCAACCGCAACACCTTGTTCCGGTTCACTCCCGGGGAGCAGGGGTGAGGGCGGCCCCGCGCCTGCGTTGGGAGCAGGTCACGGTGCCGACGGACCTGCCCGAGGTGGTGGACGACATCGACTATGAACGCGTCGTGATGAATGCAGGCGCTACGTGGGATTACTTTCCCGCACATTACGATCCGCGTTACGCCCGCCAACACGGGCATCCGACGATCTTCGTCAACACCATGCACGTGGCCGGATTCGTCGACCGCGTCGCCACGGACTGGGCCGGCCCGTGCGCACGCGTGGTGCGGCGCAAGATCACCCTTCTCGGATCGATCTACGCCGGCGATTCGATGGTGGGCCGCGGCCGCGTCGTGGCCAAGCGCGACGGCCGCCTGGTGGATCTGACGGTCGCGGTGTCGAATCAGCGCGGTGAGCTGTGCTGCCCCGCCGAGGTCACGCTCGATCTGTCAGGTTAAGTCCGGCAGCCTGTCCGCGCTGACGGTCGTCTGCAACTCGACGTACTCGGAGAGTCCCTCGGTGCCGAACTCGCGACCGATGCCGGACTGCTTGAACCCGCCGAACGGCATCGTCGTGTCGAGGGTGTACATGTTGATTCCGTAGGTGCCGGTGCGGATCTCGGCGGCCACCTCCAGACCGTGCGCCACGTCGGCCGTCCAGACCGAGCCCGCCAATCCGTACTCGCTGTCGTTGGCGATGCGGATCGCGTCGCGCTCGTCGGAGTATTTGAGCACGGTCAGCACGGGCCCGAAGATCTCCTCACGGGCGATGCGCATGTCGTTGGTCGCGTCGGCGAACAGCGTCGGCTGGACATACCATCCGCGGTCGAACGGTTTGTCCGTGCCGCCCAGCACCTTTCGCGCCCCGTCGGCCAGTCCGGCCTCGATGTAGCCCTGCACCCGCTGTTGCTGGCGCTGCGCCACCAGTGGGCCGATGTCGGTGGCCTCGTCGGCCGGATCGCCGACCTGAAGGCCCGACATCATCGCGGCCAGAGCATCCACCACCTCGTCGTGGCGGCGGTCGCTCACCAGGATCCGCGTCTGCGCGACGCACGCCTGTCCGTTGTTCATCAGGCTGGCGGTCTTCAGATGCCCTACGGTGCGCTCGATGTCGGCGTCGTCGAGGATGATGGCCGCCGACTTACCGCCCAACTCGAGGCTGACGCGTTTGAGCTGCTCCCCGCACACGGCGGCGATGTGCCGTCCGGTGGCCGACGAGCCGGTGAAGGAGATCTTGTCCACACCCGGGTGGCGTACAAGTCGCTCACCGGTGTCGCGGCCGCCCGGGAGGATGGAGACGACGCCCTCGGGCAGATCGACCTCTTCGATCATCTCCGCCAGCCACATCGCGTCGATGGGTGTCTCGGGCGCTGGCTTCACCACGACGGTGCAGCCCGCGATGAGCGCGGGAATCATCTTGGGCATGATCAGGAACTGGGGGACGTTCCACGGCACGATCGCGCCGACGACACCGACCGGGGCACGCCGGATCTGGACGTCACCGAACAGGCCGGGCCGCCGCTCGATCCAGGGAAAGTCCCGCGCGGTGGCCGAGATCAGATGCATCTGGGCGAGCGCACCGGTCGCCTGCCCCAACCTGCTGAAGCTGCGCGGCGAGCCCATCTCGGCGGTGATGAGGTCGGCCATCTCGTCGGTCTCGGCGGCGTAGACCGCCGCGAGCTTGTCGATCTTGTCCATGCGCTCTTCGACGCTCATTCGCGGCCACGGGCCCTCGTCGAACGCCTTTCGCGCGGCCGCAACGGCACGGTCGACGTCCTCGGGTGCGGCCCCCGGAGTCACGCCGATCTGCTCTTCGGTATGCGGCGATATGACCGCGATACGTTCCTCGGTGGCCGGCGACTCCCATTGACCACCGATGAAAAGCCGTTCGTACGTCAGCGATCTCACGACGGTGCCTCCTCGTCGACGAACCAATTCGGCCCGCGAGCCACGTCATGGCCACACCGCGTGCCCGCTAAGGTCGCTATTAGTGCAAACATAACAAAGAAGACCTCTGAAATGGGCGCGCGATCGAACGCCCGCAGACTCGATGTGGTCCGCAGGACCTCCGCCCCTCGACCTCCGCTGGGTGCATTGTTGCGAAAACCGCTGGTGAGGCGGTTTCGGGGCGTATCGTCCGGTCAGGGACGAGGGAGGTCGCCGATGTCGCGTATCAAATGGCCGTCGTGGAAACGGATGACGCGATGGGGCGCCGCCACCGCGGCCGCCGCGCTGCTGCCCGCGCTGGTCGGGGGAGGGTCAAGCCCTGTCGCACAGGCCTTTTCGAGCCCGAACCTGCCCATTGAACAGCTGGAAGTGCCGTCGGCGGCGATGAACCGCACCGTGCGCGTCGAATTCCTCTCCGCCGGTACCGACTCACCCGCGCTTTATCTGCTCGACAGCATGGAGGCCGGCGACGATCTCAACGGGTGGGACATCAACACCCAGGCCTTCGACTGGTACAACGGCTCGGGCATCTCCGTGGTGATGCCCGTCGGCGGCAAGTCGAGCTTCTACTCCGACTGGTATGCACCGGCGGTCGGCAACGGCGGGACCTACACCTACAAGTGGGAGACCTTCCTGGGCCAGGAGCTGCCGGCATGGCTGGCCGCCAACAAGGGGGTACGGCCGACGCGAAACGCGGTGGTGGGCTTCTCGATGGGCGGTTCGGCGGCGTTGATATTGGCGGCCTACCACCCACAGCTGTTCAGCTACGCCGGATCGCTTTCGGGCTTCCTGAACCTGTCGGCGCCGAACGGACCGGGCCAGGTCAGGGTGGCTCAGATGTGGAACGGCGGCTTCGACCCCACCGCGATGTGGGGACCGCCCGGCGATCCGGCATGGGCCCGCAACGACCCCACCGTGCAGGCAGGCCGGCTCGCCGCCAACGGCACCCGCGTCTGGATCTACTGCGGCAACGGCACACTCACCAACCCCGCGCTCGCCAGCCCCGACGCACCCATCGCCGGGCTGGGCTTTCTCGAGGGTTTCGCGATCGACTCCAACCGGGCCTTCGTCGACGCCTACATCGCCGCCGGCGGAAGCAACGGTGTCTTCAACTTCCCCGAAGGCATCCACAGCTGGGGTTACGCGGGCCAGCAGCTACTACAGATGAAACCCGATGTCCAGCGAGTCCTGGAGGCCCAGCCTGCCAACGAACGGTGAAGCGGTGCAACGTGATCGGCCCACCTGGCTGATGTCCTCCACGCACCGGAGCCTGTCCGAGGACATACCCGCACCGCCCGCAGACGTCCGCGCCTTCTACGTCGACTTCGACAACCTCTCCGCGATACACCCGCTCGTCGTATCGGTGCGGTCAGCGGGCCGCACGCCGTACGTGCAGGGCTATCAACAGGATTACCGAATCGTCGACCGAATCCGGATGGGGCCGTTCACGATGCGCACGGCGTACCGGGCGCGCTTGAGCGTTCCTCCGGCCGGAGACGTGACGGCGGAGGCGCGGCAATTCCCCGGCGTGCGCCTGCGCACGAGAGTCGAGTTCGTTGCGACCGACGCCGGCACTCGAGTGACCGAACACATCACGGTCGACGCCCCTCGCCCCTTGGCGGCATTCACCGTCCGCGAGGCGACGAGCGCGCATCGCGAGATGCTCGCGGGTATCCGACGCCGCTTCGAGAACTAACCCTCGTCGGACGCCGGGGGGTCCGGGGCCGGATCCGTGTGGTTTGCGTCGAGCACGCTGACCGCGATGCCGTACGGCAGGAACCGCACCTTGCGCGAAGGGTCGGTGTTGTTCTTGTTCGCCCGCAGCGCGTCCAGCTCCGTCGGATAGACCTGCTCGATGTGGGCACCGCCGTCGGCGTCCACCGTGTAGATCGCCCACACCCCGTCACCGGTCTCCCCCGTGGTCTCCGGTTCGCGCCGCGGCCGCGACGAGCGGGTGAACTCGTCGACCAGGTTGGCCCACCCGGCGCGCTCTCCCGAGGTGCTGAAGAACCTGCCGAGGCCGTCGAGCGCATCGCGCAACCCCTCACCCGCCTCGCGGACGACGCGGTCGAATTCCTCCGGGTCGAACCCGAACGGGCCATTGCTGCTCATGCTGTTCCTCCTCGGCGCCCGGCACACCTCTGCGGGGCAATAAATCCAGTGTGCCCGCCGGTGGGGAAGTAGTCGACTGAAGCGATCGCGAGGTGGTAGGCAACCTGTATGGCCATCTCACCGGCGGACGCGCTGGCCGCGGTCGAGCGGTCCCCGGCCGCCGTCGCGGTGCACGACCGCGACGCCTGGGTGGGTGCCTTCACCTTCGACGGCGTCGTCGAAGACCCGGTCGGTTCGCAACCGCACCGCGGCACCACCGCGCTCATGCGCTTCTACGACACGTTCGTCGGCCCGCGCGACATCGCCTTCCATCGTGACGTCGACATCGTCGTCGGCGCCACCGTGATCCGCGATCTGGAACTCGAAGTGCAGATGGCGGCGGGGCTGACCCTGCGGATCCCGACCTATCTGCGCTACCACCTCGAGGATGATGCGGGAGAGCTGAAAATCGCTGAGCTGTCGGCTTATTGGGAGCTTCCGACCATGGTCGGGCAGTTTCTCAAGGGTGGAGTCCGCGCGGTACCCGCCGGGCTCCAGCTGTCTCGGGGACTGCTGATCAACCAGGGGGTGGTCGGTGCGCTCGGCTTCCTCGGCGGCTTTCGCGGGGTCGGCCCGGCCGGCAAGCGACGCTTCGACGAGTTCCTCGCCGCCGCCCACACCGGTGACGAGGTCGGGGTGCGTCGCTGGTTGAGTGGCGGCACGAGGATCACCGCCGGTGACCATGCCCCGATGGCCAGCACCGAACTGCTGTCCCGGCTGACCGGCGCCCGTTCGCGCAAACTGATCGCCGCCGGCCACAGCCTGGTCTGCGGCGTCGAAGCCGCAGGCGCGCGCGATGTACTCATCGCCGATGTTGCGGCGAAGCCGTTCGCGATCAGGCGAATCCGCTACTACGCCGCGACCGGGGGCTGAACCACCGAAACGTTTCGCCCCAACGAGCGGGGGCAACCCGGCAACTATGCGACACACTGATTCACGCGAGATCGCGACCGCGGGTGTAGTGGTGGCCGCGGTCCTGGCGTCCTGCCTGATCCTGCCCGCCATGGGCCACCTCGCGACACTCGACGGGACATGGACGGCCGCCGCGATCATGGGGGTACCGACCGTCGCGGTGCTGATCGTCACCGGCTACCGGCACTACGGGCCAGCCCGCAGCGTGGCCGTCGCGGTCGTGGTCATGGGCATCGCCATGATCGTCAGCTGGGTGTTCTCGGTCTTTGTGGTGGCCGCCGCGATGAGCGGCTCGGCCTCGACGCTGGCCATGGGGGTGGTGCTGTACGGGGTGCCCGCCCTGGTCGTCGCGCTGCTCGGGCTGCTGGCGCTCAAGGTGGTCCCGGCCCGTCGACCGTCGAGCACCCGTTTGGCCACACCCGCCGCGGGTAATCCGGCCGCATGACTCCGCGTGATGACGACGACAGCGAAGAGGGCGTCACCGACGACGACCACGTCGCGGCCTCCCGGGCCGGCAAGGACGGCGGCGGCGACGACGGCACCTACGTGGGCGAGACGTCCTCCGACGACGCGATCGACGCGGAGGAGAGCGGGGCCGAGGCGCGCAGCAACGACGGTCGCTGATCGGCCGCACACGGGATCGCGGAACGGTCGCGGAAACATCGCGAGAGGCTTACACGAGGTGTCTCGATTCGGTCGCGGCAGTCGCGTCGCGTGCGGCGCGCAGAGGGCACGTGAGACGGTATGAGCACCATGCCTGCCGACGACGAGATCACCGAGATCACCTACGAGGAATTCGGTCGCAGATTCTTCGAGGTCGCCGTGACCGAGGACCGCGTCGGTGATGCCATCGCCGACATCGCGGGTGACGAGTTCGAGATGGGGCCCATCGCTCAGGGCCCGGGCAAGATCGCGAAGGTCACCGCCAGGGTTCGGATCCAGAAACCGCGCCTGACCCGCCACGTCGGGCCGATGATCACTTTCGCCATCCGCATCCCGCTGGAGATCGACATGATGGTCGATCTGCGCATCGACAAGCCGAAGTTCATGGTGTTCGGCGAGATCGCCCTGCGCGCCACCGCACGGGCCGCCGAACCGCTGCTGCTGATTCTCGACGTCGAGAAGCCGCGGGCCTCCGATATCTCCATCCATGTGACGTCGAAATCGCTGCGCGGCGAGTTGGTCCGCATCCTCGGCGGCATCGACGCCGAGATCCGGCGGTTCATCGCCGCGCACGTTGCGGGGGAGATCGACAGTCCGGCCTCGCAGAAGGCCAAGGTCATCGACGTCGGGTCCACCATCGACACCGCCTGGACGGGCGTCTGAGGGGCCCGCAGCGTAGGATTCCCGGGTGCTTAGCAAACCCGTGTCGGCGCTCGCGCTGACCACCGGACTCCTCGCCGCGGCGGCCGTCGTCGCCGCGCCCGCCCAGGCAGACCCCGTCGACGACGCGTTCCTCAACGCGGTGACCGAGGCCGGGGTCGTCATGAGCGATCCGAGCAGCGCGGCCGCCGTCGGTCAGCAGGTGTGCCCGATGTTGGCCGACCCGGGCCAGAACGCCGCCGACGTCGCCGCCAAGGTCGCCGACATGGGCGGTATGTCCCTGGGACCGGCGACCATGTTCACCGGCATCGCGATCTCGATGTTCTGCCCCGCGATGGTGTCCTCGATCGCCGACGGACGGTCACCGATCCCGCTGCCGTTCCTCGGTATCTAGGCCGCCACACTCTGCAACCGCGGGCGTTTCGGTCCGAGGCCGTCTCCGGTCGAGCGGCCCCGAAGATGCCGCCAGAGCCACGGCAGCAGCATGTTCTGCGTCCACAGCAGCTGGGCGTAGGCCTGCGACCGCAGCGGGGGCCGACGCGCAGAATCCGACGACAGCGTCCAGTCGCGGTTGCTTCCGGGAAATCCCAGCGCCTCGGCCGCGGCGGCCGCGAACAGAACATGTCCCTTGGGCGAACCGTGCACGCGGTCGTCGCTCCAGGTGTCCACATCGGTCATCGACGGCGCCGCGAACAGGTCGACCAGCCGGAATCCGTGCCGGTCGGTCGCCGCCCGGATCGCGGCGTTGATCCGCTCCACCCGGCCGGCGATCACCCGCCCGATCGGCAGGATCCGGGCCAGGTCCGGAAAGGTGGTCGTCACGACGGTGGCGCCCGAGTCGGCGAGCCTGTCGTACAGCTCCTCCAATTCCGCGAGCGCCTGCGGGAAGTGCCGCCCCGGACGGGTGACGTCGTTCATCCCGATGCACACGGTGACGAGGTCCGGCCGCATGGCCAACGCCTGCGGCAACTGGTCGTCGAGCACGTCGCGAATCCGCCGTCCCCGCACCGCGAGGTTGGCGTACGCCAGGCCAGGGTGGTGGGTGTCGAGCATCGCGGCGAGGCGGTCGGCGAATCCGACGAGTTCACCGGAATCGTCGACGTCCCAGAGCCCCTCGGTCTGGCTGTCGCCGATCGCGACGTAGCGGGTGTAGCGAACCACGCTTCCGCACTCTAATGACGCAGGGCCGCGATCACCTGTTCGGCGCCGGCGCTCGCCGCGAGTTCCCGGTGTCGTTCGGTCACCCGGGCGCCGCCGGCGCGCAACACCTCGGCGACCTCGGCGGCGGCGCCGGCCTTGTGTGCGTCGAACCTCACCGCCGCCGTGACCCACCACGTCAGCAGGGTGTCCAGGCCGCGCGCGGGGTCGGCGCCGAGCTCGACGAGCGCCGCGACGGTGCGTGGCAGCAGGAGGCGCGTGGCCCGGTCGACGGGTTGGGTGCCGTCAGGCATCGCGGCGTCGACCGCCGCACCGGCCCGCGCCAGGGCGCGCACGATCTCCGGGTTGACGTTGTCGCCGTCGCCGCCGACGACGTGCATCGGCGTCGCACCGTCGGAGTCGATCAGCATCGGAGGCGCGCCGTTGACCAAGGCGTGGTTCAGCGCCACGGTGCGGCCCTCCCGCACGATCTCGTGCAGGATCGTGGTGTAGCGCTCGCCACGCGCCGACAGGTCGATGCGGCGGCCCGCGTCCGCGCCCGCATCGATCAGCGCCACCGCGATACCCGAACCCGGCGAGCGCACCGCATACCACAGCGGAGACGCGCCGCACGCGTCCACCGGATCGGGGTCCGCGCCCATCGCGAGCAGTTCGATCACCGCCGAGTCGCCGCGCTGGGCCCGGCGGAACAGGTCCAGGACGTCCGGGCGCAACGCCTCGGTCCATGCGGGAGGTTCGACGCCCAGTGCGGCCAGCACCTGCAGTGCGCCGGTGCGTCGCGGGCCCAGGTCGTACCAGGGCCATGGACCTTCGCCGCGGGTGACGAAATCCGCGACCCGCATGCGCGATTCGGTGACGTTCGACCGACCGCCCTGGTGATAGTCGGTGCGAAACACCAGATCGGCGCCGTCCGACGAGATGACGACGCACGCGGGCCCGTCCTGATAGCGGGCGAGTTCGGCCACAGCGAGGATTGTGCCCATACGCGAAGAGGGGCACCCGGCGCGGGTGCCCCTCTCGTGCCTGTCGCAGGACCGGCTACTTGACGTCTACGTAGACCGTGCGTTCCTCATAGGTGGTGTAGTTGTGGCTGCTGCCGATCACCGGCGAGCCCGCGTCGATTTTGGTATGGCTGGGGCCCTTGCGGACCGCGACCACCTGGGCCTCGCTGAGCGGGGCGGTGCCGACCTGGGTCACAATGACGGTGTAACCCTCGGACCTCAGCTGGTTGATGGTGTCCTGCGCGTTCGACGGCCCCGTCGGTGCGGCGGCAACAGGTGCGGCCAGCCCGATCAGGGCGGCGGCCAGTCCGCTCGCGACGGCCGCGATAGGTGTCCTTCTCATATCCGTGCCTCTTTCTGCTGTCCTCGAGCCGTTTAATGCGTTTTCCGAGAGGCCATTTCAGCTTCGAACGCATTCGCGTCGGCTCATCACGGGCAACGGCCGACCTACCGTTTTAATTCCCTGGCAGGAAGTTGCTCATGGTTGGCAGTTTTCAAGCGGCACAGAGTTGTTCGCTCGCAGCGGAACGTCAGAGCAAGCGGCCCAACCGGTTCAACTGTAGCGGGCGGCCCACCGCACTCAACTGACCGAGGATGTCCTCGAGCCGCGTGAGGGGAAGGTCCATCCGCCACTCCGCCACCGACGCCGACAGCCTGACAACCCCTGGCGCGAAACTGATTTCGGTGAGTCGCACGCCGTGCGGTAGTTCGGGCAGGCGGACCGGATAGGCGGGAGTACGGGCCGGCAGCGGGCACCGCGTGCGACCGAAGGTGAGGCAGCGCGGCTTCAGCCAGAGCGTCGACCCGTCCAAGCGGGCGTCGACCTCGACATGGCCGGCGCCGGGGCGGCGCGCCAGCCTCAGTCGTGCGACACCATCGGCGCCGATCGCGCCCGAGAGTCTGGGCGCCGCCCAGCGGAACACGTCGTCGAGCACAGGCGCCGGCACCTCCAGCGTCAGCTCGACCGGCGCGGCGACCAGGACCGGGGGAGCGGTGGGCCGGATGTGGACGTTGTGCAGCACCGCGGTCGCGTGGTCGAACTGCGCACCGTTCCACCGGATGTCGCGGGCCGCCAGCCGCACGTCGTTGAGTTGGCCGACCGACAACCCCCGGACGTCGAGGCGCGAGTCGAACTCGGTGACCGTCAGCCGCAGGTCGCCCTCGTCGAGCCTGACGCTGAGGCGCCTGCCGACCACGAGGCGGCGGACCGTCATGAACAGCGTGCGGTACGCCGCGGCCGCCCCGGTGCTGACCGGCGTCACCGCCGCCGACGACCACAACGCCGTCAGCATGTCGATGGGCCTGAAGGGATCGAATCGGCGCAGGGGTTCCGGGCGCGACATGCCTCCAGCATTCCCGTCCGGGCCGGTTCCGTACAGTCGGGCTCATGACCTCCGTGGTAATCGTCGGCAGCGGGTTCACCGGATTCGAATGCGCGCGCACACTGGCCCGAAAGTTCCGCAGACAAGGCTCCGACGTCGAGATCTCGATCATCTCGCCCGTCGACTACATGCTGTACACCCCGCTGCTGCCGGACGTCGCGGGCGGTCTGGTCGATGCCCGTTTCGTCGCGATTCCGCTGGCCAACGCGTTGCGCGGGGTGCAGGCGATCCGCGGCCGCGTCGACGAGGTCGACTTCGCCCAGCGCACCGTCACCTACACCGACCCCGAGGAACGGTCGCGAGCGCTGCCGTGGGACCGGCTGGTGCTGACGCCGGGTTCGGTCACCCGGCTGTTCGATGTGCCCGGCCTCGCCGAGCACGCCCGAGGCCTCAAGTCGACGGCCGAGGCGCTGTACCTGCGCGACCACCTACTCGAGCAGCTCGAACTGGCCGATGTCGACGACGACCCTGGGCGGCGCCAGGCGCGGCGCACGATCGTCGTGGTCGGCGCGTCCTACTCGGGGACGGAGCTCGCGGTGCAGCTGCGGGCGCTGGCCGATTCGGCCGCCAAGCAGATGGGCTTCGACCCGAGCGAGGTGAAGTTCCTACTGCTCGACCTCGCCGAGCAGGTGATGCCCGAGGTCGGGGAGAAGCTGGGTGCCGCCGCCCAGCGCGTGCTCAAGGCCCGCGGCATCGATGTGCGGCTCGGGGTCACGCTCAAGGAGGTGCACCCCGAACACGTTGTGCTCAGCGATGATTCGCTGGTCCGAACCCACACCGTGGCATGGGTGGCCGGGGTGACGGGTGCGCCGCTGATCGAGAAGTTGGGCCTGCCGACCGAGCGGGGCCGGCTGAAGGTGAACACCGAGCTCGAGGTACCGGGGCATCCCGGTGTCTTCGCCGCCGGTGACGCCGCCGCGGTGCCCGACGTCACCCAGCCAGGCAAGATCACCCCGCCGACCGCACAGCACGCCACCCGGCAGGGAAAGGTGTTGGCGCGCAACGTCGCGGCGAGCCTCGGCATCGGCAAGCCGAAGCGGTACAAGCACCGCAACATGGGGTTGGTGGTCGATCTCGGCCCGCGCAAGGCCGTGGCGAATCCGCTCAACATCCAGCTGTCGGGCTTCCCCGCCAAGGTCGTGACCCGCGCCTACCACGTGTACGCGATCCCGCGCTTCGTCAACCGCTGGGCGGTGGCCCTGGCGTACCTGACCGATCTGGCCTTCGACCGGTCGGTGGTCTCGTTCGGCCTGTCGTCGCAGGAAGACGCCCAGTTCTCGGCGAGCGAGGGCATTCCGATGCCTAAACCGGGCTGATTCAAACCCGGTGATCCGGGGAACTGTAGCGGCATGGCTACGTATCGCGTGTTGAATCCCAAAGGCGAGGTCGTCGACTCCAAGGACATCGAGAGCGCTGACGACGCCCACGCCTGGTTCGTCGACCAGAAAGCCGAGCCCGAACTCGGGTGGCGCATGGAGGTCAAGAACGACGACGGGGACTGGGACTTCTTCGACAGCAGCGAGGGTGACCGCAAGTACTGATGTTTTCTCGTTCCGCGGGTGACCGCCCGCGGATGGAGAGGATGGGGGAGTGCCGAAGCTCAGCGCGGGGCTGTTGGTCTACCGGGTGACCGGCGGGGTGGTCGAGGTTCTCATCGGCCACCCCGGCGGGCCGTTCTGGGCGCACAAGGACGAGGGAGCGTGGTCGATCCCCAAGGGCGAGTACGACGAGGGCGAAGACCCGTGGACCGTCGCGTGCCGAGAATTCGAAGAGGAGCTGGGTAAGCCGCCGCCGAGCGGTCCGCGCATCGAGTTCGCGCCCGTCAAGCAGCCCAGCGGCAAGATCATCACCGCGTTCGCGGTGCGCGGCGACCTCGACCTCGACGGCACGTTCTCCAACACGTTCACCCTGGAGTGGCCGAAGCATTCCGGCACGATCAAGGAGTTTCCCGAAATCGACCGGGCCGGTTGGTTTTCCGCGGCACAGGCTCGGTCCAAGCTGTTGAAGGGTCAGCGGATCCTGGTGGACCGTCTGATGGAGGTAATCGCAGACGACGAACTGGCCGAGTCTCGATCGCATTGATGGTCAGCGCGCGGCCGTGGATGCGCCAGCCCGCCCGCGTGCGCAGATATTCGTCGTCGTAGCGCAGGTGCCATACGAGATCCGAGGGTTGACCGTCGCTGATCGTCCAGTGATGGGCGATGCAGGTGATCCGGCCGAGCGCATAATCGCGTTCGTCGGCCGCGGCGTACACCTCGCCGACGATCGCATGTTCGGTCCTGGTCACGGCGGCCAGCGAGGCCATCGCCGCACGGACACCGTCGCGGCCGTGGTGGTTGCGCACGGGCTCCAACGATCGCGGAGGCTCGGGTAGCCGCAGTTCGGCGTTCTCGGTGAACAGCTCGGCGACGTCGTCGAACCGGCGGTCATCGACCGCGGAGGCGTAGATGTGCACGAGGTCGGCCAAGGCCAGCCGGTCGGCGGTGCGCAGCATCACGACGCCAGCCCCAGCCGCTGCGCGCACGCCGACAGCGCGTCGCGGGCTTCGTCGAGAGCGGTCGTCGGAGGCATGGCCAGGATCAGCCGGTCGGCGCCGAGCGCCTCGAGCTTGGCCGCCCGGTCGCCGTCGACCTTGGTGACGAGGTGTCCGAGCGAGAGCTCCAGCGCGTCGGGATCGCGCCCACACCGCTCGGCCTCCTCGCGCATCACGGCGACCAGTTCGGCCAGTTGGGCCCCGCCGACGCCGAGCGGCTGGAAGCCGTCGCCGAGCCTGCCCGCCCGCCT
>NZ_LZMD01000026.1 GCF_001668575.1 Mycobacterium sp. 1164985.4 | reverse complement strand
CAGGTGGATCGGTTGAGCCGGTTGTGGTTTGAGGCATTGGCCGGGATCTGTGCGCTGGTGCGCGCCGGAGGAGGCGGGCTCACGCCCTCAGACATCGCCCCGGCCACGCTGAGCCAGTCGCAGCTCGACGAACTACAGCAGCAGTACGCCGTCGCCGATGTGCTGCCGCTGACCCCGCTACAACACGGGCTCCTCTTCCACGCCGGCAGTGGCCAGGACACCGACGACGATGTGTATGCGGTGCAGCTGAATATCGCCATCACCGGCCCGCTGGATGCTCAGCGGCTGCGCGAGGCGGTGCACGAGGTTGTCGGTCGCCACCCACACCTCGTGGCGCGGTTCTGCGATCGGTTCGACCAACCGGTGCAGGTCATCGAGGCTCATCCGGTGGCGCCGTGGCGCTATGTCGACCTGGGCGATGCCGCCGGTGTTGATGCTCGTGTCGGCCAAATATGCGCCGAGGAGCGCGCCGCGGTGGGCGATCTGGCGAGTCAGCCTGCGTTCCGGGCGGCGCTGATCCGCACCGAGCCCGATCGGCACCGGTTCGTGCTGACCAATCATCACATCGTGATGGATGGCTGGTCGCTGCCGATCCTGCTGCAGGAGATCATCGCCGGCTACTACCGTCAGCCGCTGCCCCCACCCGTTCCCTACCGGCGAATTGTCAGCTGGCTCGCCGAGCGAGACGTCGACGCCGCCCGTGCGGCCTGGGCTCAGGTGCTGGCAGGGTTCGACACCCCCACCCTCGTGGGCCCCCCGGGCCGTTTCGAATCGGGGCGGCGAGGTGTTCGCTCACACCGAGTGTCCGAGCAGACCACCAGCGCTCTGACGGAACTGGCGCGTGCGCGCCAAACGACGGTCAACACGGTGCTGCAGGCCGCGTTTGCCCAGTTGTTGGCGGGATTGACCGGTCAGCATGATGTGGTTTTCGGCACCGCGGTGTCGGGGCGTCCGGCCGAACTCGCGGGCGCGGAATCGATGGTCGGCCTGCTGATCAATACGGTGCCCGTGCGCGCGACCCTCACGGCGGCAACCACAGGTGTGGAGTTGCTCGAGCAGTTGCAACGCGCCCACCACCGCACCCTGGAACACGAGCATCTTGCGCTGCCGGAGATCCACCGGCTCACCGGCCACGACCAGCTGTTCGACACCCTGTTCATCTACGAGAACTATCCGGTAGACACCGCCGCGATGACTGATGAGCATGAGCTGGCCATCACCGAGTTCGGCACGCGCGAGTTCAATCACTACCCGCTCACAGTTGCGGCAACCCCAGGGCGTGAACTGAATCTCACCTTCGAATTCGACACCGAGGTGTTCGAGGCAGTCGGCATCGAGGCCCTGATCGAACGGTTAGGGCGGGTGCTGGTGGCGCTGACCACCGATCCGGAGCGGCGGTTGTCGTCGGTCGATCTGCTCGACGAACTCGAACAGGCTCAGCTGGATGAGGTCGGTAATCGGGCGGTGTTGACACGGATGGCCGGGCCGTTGGTGTCGATTCCGGAGTTGTTCGCCGCGCAGGTGGCCCGCGCCCCGGAGGCGGTGGCGATGTGTTGCGGTGAGCGGACGTGGAGTTACCGCGAGTTGGATTCAGCTGCCAACCGATTGGCGCATTTGTTGGTCGGTCACGGGGTGGGTCCGGGTGAGCGGGTGGCGTTGGTGTTGCCTCGCTCGGGCGAGGCGATCGTGGCGATTTTGGCGGTGCTCAAGACCGGGGCGGCGTATGTGCCGATCGATTCGGCGCATCCGGATGCGCGGATCGGGTTCGTGCTCGATGACGCCGCACCGATGGTGGTATTGACCACGGCGGGGTTGGCCCATCGGGTCGCAGGGCGCAAGGACGTACTGCTCATCGATATCGATGATCCTGCTGTTGATTCCCAGCCCGCCATCGGGTTGGCGGTGCCGTCGGCCGACGATATCGCGTACCTGATCTACACCTCGGGGACCACGGGGACCCCGAAGGGAGTGGCGGTACCGCACCGCAACGTCGTTCAGCTGCTGGAGACGCTGGAGGCCGATGTGCCGACGGCGGGGGTGTGGTCGCAGTGTCATTCGTTGGCGTTCGACTT
>NZ_LZMD01000025.1 GCF_001668575.1 Mycobacterium sp. 1164985.4 | reverse complement strand
ACTTCACCCAACTCGATGCGATAACCGCGGATCTTGACCTGCTCATCAGCACGCCCCACATAGCGCAACTGACCATCCGAACCCCACCAGACCAGGTCCCCGGTGCGATACATCCGCCCCCCCGGCGCCCCGAAAGGACATGCCACGAAACGCGATCCCGTCAACCCCGCCCGACCCACATAGCCGTAGGCCAGGCCGGCACCGGCCACATACAGCTCTCCCACCACGCCGATTGGCGCCGCATTCAGTGACCCGTCCAAGACAAAGAAGCCCAAATGCGCCAAAGGGACCCCGATGGGGCTGACCGCGGCCTCGGCGTCGTCGGCGACGATCTCACGCAGCGAGGCATGCACGGTGGTCTCGGTGATGCCGTACATGTTCAGCAGGCGCGGCAAGCCCGGATGACGGTTGAGCCATCCCCGAAGACGCTGCGGTTCCAGTGCCTCCCCACCGAACACCACTGTCTCGAGCTTGAGCTGATCACCCAACTCCTGTGCCAACCCATCGGCGGCCTGCAGGGCATAGAACGCGGACGGGGTCTGACTCAACACACCGACCTGCTGGGCGACCAGCAGCGCGTGCAATTCTTCCGGCGAGCGCACCACCGCATCCGGCACTACCACGACCTTGCCGCCGCTCAACAGCGCGCCGAAGATCTCCCACACCGAAAAGTCGAACGCCAACGAATGGCATTGCGACCACACCGCCGAGCTAGGCACCTCGCCGTGCAACACCGCCAGCAGCCGGGTCACGTTGCGGTGCGGAACCGCCACTCCTTTCGGCACGCCGGTGGTACCGGACGTGTAGATCAGATAAGCGATGTCGTCCGGGGAGGGCACCGGCAGCGCGGTGGAGGGGAGCCTGTCGATGGCTGGGTCGTCGATATCGATGACCAGGAACTCGGCACGCCCGTCGATCCGCGAGCGCAAGTCCGTGGTGGTCAGCGCGGCGATCGGCGCGGCATCGGCGAGTACGAACTCGATCCGTGCATCCGGATGCGCCGGGTCGATGGGCACATAGGCCGCCCCCGTCTTGAGCACCCCGAGCATCGCCACGATCGCCTCAGCCGAGCGCGGCATTACCAGCGCTACCCGCTCACCGCGACAAACACCACGGCTGGCCAACAGGTTCGCCACTCGATTCGACGCCCTATCGAGCTCCCGGAAGGTCATCGAGCGGCCGTCATGACTGATGGCCTCTGCCTTCGGGGCGCTGGCCACCTGAACGTCAAACAGCACCGGGATCGACACCGCAGTGGGCGCCGGCCGGACCAATACGGCCCGATTACCGATGTCATCCACCCGCGCGTGCTCAACCGCATCGAGCACATCGATCGACGACAGCCGTCGGGTTGGCTCAACGGTCAGCGCAGTCAGCACCCGCTGGAGCCGCTCGATCAGTGTCTCGACGCTGGCCGCGTCGAACACATCGGTACGGAACTCCACCTCTCCGCCGATTCCCGCGGCCGTTCCGGCGTCGCTCCAGCGTTCGGAAAGCGCGAACGTCAAATCGACACGGGCCGTCTTGGTTTCGGCCGGCAGCGGTGTGACTCGCAGATCGTCGAGGTCGAACACGGTGGTCAGATCGTTGTTCTGCCAGGCCAGCATCACCTGCACCAGCGGGTGGTGGGTCAGGCTGCGGGTCGGTTTGAGCCGCTCCACCAATACCTCGAAGGGCACATCCTGGTGCTCGAACGCGCTCAGGCTGCGCTGGCGCACCTGACCCAGAATTTCGGCGACGGTCGGGTCACCTGCCACCTCCACACGTAGCACCAGGGTGTTCACGAAGAAACCGACCAAACCATCGAGGACGGCGTCGCGGCGCCCGGCGATCGGGAAGCCCACCGCCACATCCGAACTGGCGCTCAACTTGGCCAACAACACCGCCAGCGCGGCCTGCACCACCATGAAACTGGTCGCGTTGTGTTCACGTGCCACCCGCGTGATCTGCTGCTGCAACTCGGCTGGCCAGTCCACGGTGACCTTGGCCCCGCGGTAATCGGCCACCGGCGGATATGGCCGGTCGGTGGGCAATACCACTCGCTCGGGCATACCGGACAGCGCATCCTGCCAGTAGGCCAGCTGGGCGGAGATGCGGCTGTCGGGATCATCGAGATC
>NZ_LZMD01000024.1 GCF_001668575.1 Mycobacterium sp. 1164985.4 | reverse complement strand
GCCATGTTGTAAACCGGTGAGGGGCCCTGCAACTGGTCGACGAACCACAACCGGTTCTGCGCGAACGACAACGGCAAAACCGCCGGCCGCTCAACAGCCACCAACGGCGCGAACCCGTCCCCATCCCCACCGAGGTGAGGCGCCAACTGAGAAACCGTGGGCGCCTCAAACAAGGTGCGCACCGCCAGGCCGGCGTTGAGCCCCGTGTTTACCGCAGCGACGAGCCGCATTGCCGAAAGCGAATCGCCACCCAACTCGAAGAACGAGTCGTCCACCCCGACCTGATCCACACCCAACACCTGGGCGTAGATGCCGACCAGGAGTTCCTCGATAGCGTTGGTCGGAGCGCGATACCCGCTCTGGGTGTCGTGATAGTCCGGCGCGGGCAGAGCGCGGATGTCGAGTTTGCCGTTGACCGTCAATGGCAAAGCGTCGAGCGCCACCACCGCCGTCGGCACCATATAACCCGGCAACCTTTCCGCCAGCACCGCACGGATTCCCGCCGGGTCCACAGTCCCGGTCACATAGCCGACCAGACGCTTGTCACCAGGGCGGTCCTCGCGCGCAAT
>NZ_LZMD01000023.1 GCF_001668575.1 Mycobacterium sp. 1164985.4 | reverse complement strand
TTGAGCACCGTCTCGGTGTCGACCAACGCATCCCACATCGGCTTCCAATGCTCGAAATCATGAAAACTCGGATACCCCATCGCCGCCGGGTTCTCGGTGAACGTCAACGAATGCACACCCCGGGCGGCGTTGCGCCGGATCTCCTTGGCGCACTCGCTCGGATCCCAGATCACCGGCAACGTCATCGGAATGAACCGCGCCGGATAGGCCCCGCACCACTCCTCGACATGCCAATCGTTGTAAGCCTTCACCAACGCCAGCGAGAACTCCTGATCCTCAGTCGCGAACAACCGGCCGGCGAATCCGGGAAACGACGGAAAACACATCGACCCCAAAATCCCGCCGGCGTTCATGTCCTTGACCCGCTCATCGACCTGCCAGCACCCGGGCCGGATCTCATCGAGACCCTGCGGCTCCAGCCCGTACTCCTCCTTCGGCCGACCGGCCACCGCGTTGAGCGCCACATTCGGGATCACCGTGTCACGAAACTGCCAGGTATCGGACCCATCCGGGTTGTGCACCAACCGCGGCGCCTCATCGATGTACTTCTTCGGCAGATGATTTTTGAACATATCGGGCGGCTCGACGATGTGATCATCGACGCTGATCAAGATCATGTCGTCCTTGTTCAT
>NZ_LZMD01000022.1 GCF_001668575.1 Mycobacterium sp. 1164985.4 | reverse complement strand
CCTGCTCGATGCGGCGCCTGCGGTGCTGCCCCCGATGGGCGAGAAGCTCGGCAAGAAGGCGCAGACGCGGCTGGAGAAGATGGGCGTCGACATCCAGCTCGGGGCCATGGTCACCGACGTCGACCGGAACGGGATCACGGTCAAGGACTCCGACGGCACAATCCGGCGGATCGAATCCGCGACGAAGGTGTGGTCGGCGGGCGTGGCCGCCAGCCCGCTGGGCCGCGACCTCGCCGAACAGTCCGAGGCCGAGGTCGACCGGGCCGGTCGCGTGCTGGTGCAACCCGATCTGACGTTGCCCGGGCATCCGAATGTGTTCGTGGTGGGCGATATGGCGCACGTCGAGGGCGTTCCCGGACAGGCGCAGGGCGCCATCCAGGGCGGCAGGTACGCCGCCAACGCGATCAGGGCCGAACTCAAGGGCGCCGATCCCAGCCAGCGCGAGCCGTTCCAGTACTTCGACAAGGGCTCGATGGCCACGGTGTCGCGGTTCTCGGCGGTCGCCAAGATCGGCCCGCTGGAATTCGGCGGGTTCATCGCCTGGCTGGCCTGGCTGGTGCTGCACCTGGTCTACCTGGTCGGCTTCCGTCGCAAGATCACCACCCTGCTGCACTGGACGGTGACGTTCCTGTCGACGCAGCGCGGCAACCTCACCATCACCGAACAGCAGGCCTACGCCCGCACCCGGATCGAAGAACTCGAAGAGATCGCCGCCGGGGTGCGCGACACCGAGAAAGTTGCCGGCTAGAGCCGCGGACCCTGCCAGGTCGTCAGGCAGCCGCCCGCGGCCAACGCCAGCGGCGTGCCGGTGGTTTCGGTGTCGACGTCGGGATAGCTCAGTTCGCTGATCGCTGCCATCGGTGTGCCGATCTCGTCGTCGGCGACAGATCCTCCGCCGAGTTCGATGCGGTGACGCAACAGCGGTGCGCCGTCGACGTCCGCGTGCAGCGAGCCCGACCAGAAGCCCTGCCGCTCACCGGATCTGCCGATCTGCACCCGCTCACGCAACTTCACGCGCCCGGACACGCCGAGCTCGAGCCGAATCGAACTGTGGTGACGCGAGGCCGCGGCGACCACCGTGGGTTCGGGGTCGAGGTCCAGCTCGCCGGCCACATCGAGATCCCAGATCGCATGCGAGTCAAGGGTTTCCGCACCCGGCAGCGTCACCGTTGCCGCAGCGGTGCGTAAACGCAGCCGCGCGTCGGGTTCCACGACGACCCGGAAGTGCAGCACGTCTCCCCCCAGCGGCGTCGCCGCCGCCGACACCAGGTGGACAATGTCGGGCCCGGTGAGCCGGGCCGCCAGCCCACCGGCGCATTCGATGCGCGGCCGACGGTCGCGGCGCGCGACGATCAGCACCTCGGAGCGCACTAGACGGGCACCCGCAACTGTTCACGCACCCAGTTCAGCACCGGTGAGGCAGCGGGATCGTCGGTCAGCGAGATCATCACGAAGGGCCGCTCACCACGGACCGCCGCCGCGTCGCGTCGCATCACGTCGAGGTCCGCCCCGACCATCGGGGCGAGATCGGTCTTGTTGATCACCAACAGGTCGGAGTAGGTCACCCCCGGCCCACCCTTGCGGGGGACCTTGTCGCCGCCGGCCACATCGACGACGAAGATTTGGACGTCGACCAGGCCCGACGAGAACGTCGCCGTGAGATTGTCGCCGCCGGATTCGACGAGGATCAAGTCCAACGGGTCGTTTCCGGCGATGAGGTCGTCGATCGCATCGAGGTTGGCGGTGATGTCGTCGCGGATCGCGGTGTGCGGGCACCCGCCTGTCTGCACCGCCGCGATCCGCTCGTCGGGCAACACGGCGTGGCGGCGCAAGAAGTCGGCGTCCTCGGTGGTGTAGATGTCGTTGGTCAGCACTGCCAGCGACAGTTCCTCGCGAAGCCGGCGGCACAGCGCCGCGACCAGTGCGGTCTTGCCCGATCCGACCGGACCGCCGACGCCGATGCGCAGTGGTTCTCCCGGTTGGCGCGAACGCCTGGGCCGTTCGACATGGTGGTGCGGCTCGCCGTCGTTGAAATGCGGTGGCATGACGTCCTTTCGGGGCTACGAGGCGAAGAGTGGGCGTTCGCGGCGGTGGTGGCGCTCGGCCAGCACGTCGAGCAGCGGATCGGACAGGTCGGCCAGTTCCTTGGCGGCCGAGGTCGCCGTCTGATCGCACAGCGCCGACAGTTCGAAGGTGAGCGCTGCGACGTCGCCGGGATCGAGGGCGAGCAGTCGCTGGGCGGCCGTCGCCGAGTTCGTCATCGTGGTGTAGACGACCGAAAGCGCGGTCTGCTCGGCGGTCAGACCGGCGGCTCGGCCCACCCATCCCGCCGCCACCGCGAGGTGGGGCGTCGCGCCGAGCGGCTCCCAGTCTTCGCCGGCCCACACCCGCCGGGCCAGCCTCACGAGGCCTCGGCCCTGCGCCCGCGACGCCTGGCGGGCTGCGGGTGCCGGTGTGCGAGCGTCGGTTTCGAGGTCGGCCCGGGGCGGGGCGAGTGTCCCGGTGTGCACCGCCGCCGCTAGTGAGGCGGTGACCAGTCCCTGAGTGCGGATGCGGCGACGCAGATAGGCCCGCAGGGTTATCACGTCGGCGACCAGTCCGCTGGTGACGGCCTCCTCGACGCCGCCGGAGTGCACGTGCCCACCGGTCGGCAGCCGCGAATCGGAAAGCGCGAGAAGCATGGTCAGGTTCGTCATCGTCAGAAGAGGAAATACCGTTGCGCCATCGGCAGTTCGGCCGCCGGCTGCTCCTGCCACACGTCGCCGTCGATGCGGACGGTGAACGTGTCGGGGTCGACCTCGATGCGAGGCAGTGCGTCATTCAGCGGCATATCGGCTTTGCCGACCTTGCGAACATCCGTGACCGCAACGAGGCGCCGCTTCACGTCGATCCGATCGGCGAGCCCGTCGTCGACGGCCTGCTGCGAGACGAAGTGCACGGACGTGGCGGCAGCGGCCGACGGCGCGGCGCCGAACATGGGACGCGGCAGCACCGGCTGCGGGGTGGGGATCGACGCGTTGGCGTCTCCCATTGCGGCCCAGGCGATCATGCCGCCCTTGAGCACCGCGTGCGGCCGCACCCCGAAGAACGCGGGTTCCCACAGCACCAGGTCGGCGAGCTTGCCCACCTCGACCGACCCGATCTCACCGTCGAGACCGTGCGCGATCGCCGGGCAGATCGTGTATTTGGCGACGTAGCGGCGCGCGCGGTGATTGTCGGACTGTCTCGGTCCGGTCGGGTCGCCGTCGAGCGCCCCGCGTCTGCGCTTCATGACGTGAGCGGTCTGCCATGTGCGGATGACCACCTCTCCGATGCGGCCCATCGCCTGCGCGTCGCTGCCGATCATCGAGATCGCGCCGATGTCGTGCAACAGGTCCTCGGCGGCGATGGTGGAGGGTCGGATGCGGCTCTCGGCGAACGCGAGATCCTCGGGGACGCTGGGGTTGAGGTGGTGGCACACCACCAGCATGTCGAGATGCTCGTCGAGCGTGTTCACCGTGTGCGGCCGCGTCGGGTTGGTCGAACTCGGCAGCACGTGCGGTTGCGCGGCGACGGTGATGATGTCGGGCGCGTGTCCGCCGCCCGCACCCTCGGTGTGGTAGGCGTGGATCGACCGGCCGGCGATCGCGCCGACGGTGTCCTCCACGAACCCCGCCTCGTTGAGGGTGTCGGAATGCAGCGCCACCTGAACGCCCGACGCGTCCGCCACAGCGAGGCAGGCGTCGATGGCCGCGGGTGTGCTGCCCCAGTCCTCGTGCAGCTTGAACCCCGAAGCGCCACCACGCAATTGCTCCCACATGGCTTCGGCGCTGACGGTGTTGCCCTTGCCGAGCAGCGCGATGTTCATCGGCCAGGAGTCCAGCGATTCGAGCATGCGGGCCAGATGCCATGCGCCGGGGGTCACGGTGGTGGCCTTGCTGCCCTCCGCGGGACCGGTGCCGCCGCCGATCATCGTGGTGATACCGCCGCCGAGCGCCTCCGCCATTGTCTGCGGGCAGATGAGATGCACGTGGCAGTCGATGCCACCGGCGGTGACGATCCGGCCGTTGCCGGCGATGATCTCCGTCGAAGGACCCACGACCAGATCGGGATGTACGCCCGACATGATGTCCGGGTTGCCGGCCTTGCCGATCGCGGTGATGCGGCCGTCGCGAATACCGATGTCGGCCTTGATGATTCCCCAGTAGTCGAGGATCACCACACCGGTGATGACGGTGTCGGGGGCCCCGTCCGCACGCGTCGCACGGCCCTGACCCATCGACTCGCGCAACACCTTGCCCCCGCCGAAGACGGCCTCGTCGCCGGCGAACTCCGCTCCCCCGCTGCGGTCTTCGGTGATCTCGATGAAGAGGTCGGTATCGGCCAGCCGGATCCGGTCGCCGGTCGTGGGGCCGAACAGTGCACCGTATCTGGCGCGCGGCAGCCGGGTCATCGGGCTCCTCTCATTGCGGGTCCAGCCGCCCGGGTGGGTTCAGGCTCAAGCCGTGCACCTCACGCGAGCCCCCGAGCGGGACGAGCGAGACAGTTTGAGCCACACCGGGTTCGAACCGCACCGCGGTGCCCGCGGGGATGTCGAGCCGGTGCCCGCGCGCGGCGGACCGATCGAAGGACAGCGCGGCGTTGGCCTGCGGCAGGTGGACGTGGCTCCCGACCTGCACGGGACGGTCGCCGGTGTTGACGATCTCGATTGCGAGCCGCGGGGCACCGGCGTTGATCTCGATATCGCCGTCCCCGTAGATGATCTCGCCCGGCACCATGGGTCCGGTCATGGGATCGGATGGTGGACGGTGACGAGCTTGGTGCCGTCGGGGAACGTTGCCTCGACCTGGACGTCGTAGAGCATCTCGGGCACGCCCTCCATGACGTCATCGCGACCGAGAACCTCGCGGCCGCTGGCCATCAGTTCGGCCACTGTGCGCCCGTCGCGTGCCCCTTCGAGGAGGTGGTCGGTGATCACTGCGACCGCCTCCGGATGGTTGAGCTTCAGACCCCGGGCCTGCCGGCGCCGGGCGAGTTCGGCCGCGTAAGAGATGAGCAGGCGGTCCTGCTCATGCGGGGATAGACGCATAGTGGGCGATATTGCCACGGAGCGCGGCGATCAGCAGCGCACGCGAAGCCCTACTCGGCAGGCATGTTCTGTAGCCGCACCTGCCCGCGGGCGACGACCTTGTCGTTCTCGTCGGTGATGACGATCTGCCACAGCTGCTGGCGCCGGCCGCGGTGAATCGGTGTGGACACCGCGGTGACGGTGCCCGAGGTGATGGCCCGCAGAAAGTCGGTGTTGTTGTTGACACCGACGACGTTGCCGCCCCCGTGGTCGGCTAGCCACACCGCAGCCGACACGCTCGCCAGGCTCTCGACGATCGAGCAGTACACGCCCCCGTGCACGATGCCGTAGGGCTGCAGCAGCTTGTCGGTGATCGTCAGCTGCGCACGGCCGCCGTCGGGTCCGAGATCCAGATAAGCGAGGCCGAGCTCTTTGTCGAAGCCCCTACCCAGGTCGGATGGCAAGTCAGAAGTCACGCAACGTGTTTACACGCTGTCGAACTCCATGACCGCGTCGGGTGCTGCGAGTTAGTCTCGGCCATGGCCAAGACCGCGAAAGAACTCGTAGAAGCCGCCAACGCCGTGGTGCCCAAGATCTCCCACGACGAGGCGAAAGACTTGATCGGCAAGGGCGCGTTGGTCGTCGACGTCCGCGACGCCCCCGAGGTGGAGAAGAGCGGAAAGGTGGCGGGCGCCATCCACGTACCGCGCGGCATGCTCGAGTTCCGCGCCGATCCTGAGTCGCCGTACCACGACCAGAACTTCTCCAGGGACAAGCCGGTCATCGTGTACTGCGCGTCCGGCGGCCGCTCGGCCCTGTCCGGTCAGGCGCTCAAGGAACTCGGTTACGAGAACGTCTACAACCTCGGCGGCTTCGGCGACTGGGCCGACGGCGGTGGCGCGGTCGAGAAGGTTTGATCGAAAAGCGTTGAGGCAGCCCCGCGTTCGGCGGGGATGCGAACGGGCCCCGCACCGATGGTGCGGGGCCCGTCCTCCGTGTGGACCGGGGGTCTCTGCAGCCCTCAGGACTCCGGCGCGGTCCGGTGGTTCTTCGTCGATCTCTTCAACAGAGCATAGGCAAGGCTGCCCTAATTAAGCAAGACCTTCCCCGCGGATGCGCGAGACGTTCCCCGCACGGGGAGGCCGAAGCCGACCAGCGCGTCGAGGACGGACTGGCTGCGGCGCATGCTCGTCCATTCGCTCGAGCCGGCGAGCAGCGGCACCTGCGTCGCAGCGGCGACCACCGCCCCGCCCACGACGTGCCACATCGACGCGACCGACATGGCGCCGCCGCTGATCTCCGCCAGCTTGGTGAACAGAGGCGCGAGCGCGCGGTGGCTGCGGTGCGCCACCCACGTCGTCAACGCCGCCTCGCTCGGCAGCGCGACGATCCCCTCGCGCGTCGACCGGTCGATGTCACCCGACCCGCGCTCGAAACACGGATCGTCCGGCAGTGCCCGCAGTGTCGGGTCGACGACGCCGACCCAATCGATCGCACCCTCGGAATCCACGTGCACCCACAGGTTCTCCAGCCCGGTGTCCCAGGCCCGGCCCTCGAGGACGACCAGGGGGACGACCCGTCCGACGACGACGTGGGCGAGCGTGGCCGCCAACTGGTGGGCCACCGCCGCGCGGCTGTCGGTCTCTTCGGCCGCGAGGTCGAACATCGTCTGCAGACGGTCCGTGGTCAGCGCATCGGCTAGCGGCCACCATCGCCGCCGGGACAGGTCACCCATCACCGCGACGCCGTAGACGCGCGGACACTCGGGGTAGAGCGCGCGGAGCCGCCGACTCGACTCATGCAGCGGCAGGATCCTGCGGATCGCCATGCTTGCGATGAGTGGATCGTCGACCAGTACCGTCATGGAGCCTCCCGACATCGAGTTAGGTAAGGCTTACTATAGCTTTGCGCGTCACGACGACCAGACCCTGTGACTGCTTTCACACAGGGCTGTAAAGCGGCGGTGACCACGGCGGAAGGCTCGCGCGGTCGTTGGCGACGCCTTGTCCACCAGGCGAAATACGACGCACGGTAGTAACAAGTAGTACGCTGGACCAATAGCCTCTAGGAGATGAACGGACCATGGCGAAGTTGACGCGTCTAGGGGACCTGGAACGCGCTGTGATGGATCATCTGTGGTCCTCGCGCGAGCCCCAAACCGTGCGCCAAGTTCACGAGGCGCTGTCCGCCGAACGCGACCTGGCGTACACCACGATCATGACCGTGCTGCAGCGGCTGGCGAAGAAGAACCTCGTCGTGCAGCACCGCGACGACCGCGCCCACCGCTACGCCCCGACCCACGGCCGCGACGAACTGGTCGCAGGGCTGATGGTCGATGCGCTCGACCAGGCCGCCGATTCGGGCAGTCGGGAGGCGGCGCTGGTGCATTTCGTCGAGCGGGTCGGCGCCGACGAAGCGGCCGCGCTGCGCCGCGCGCTGGCCGAGCTGGAAAGCAAGGATCGCGTTACGCCGCCCGCTGGCAATTCGGGCACCGGCTGAGAGAGACTTACAGCGTGTCCGCGCTGGCCTTCACCATCCTGGCGCTGGTCCTGTCCGGACCGGTGCCCGCTCTCCTGGCGCGCGCGTCCTGGCCCTTCCGCGCACCGCGGGCGGCGATCGTGTTGTGGCAGGCCATCGCGTCGGCCGCTGTGCTGTCGGCCTTTTCGGCCGGGATCGCGATCGCGAGCAGGCTTTTCGCGCCCGGGCCCGACGGCAGGCCGACCGCAGGCATCACCAGTGAGATCGCCGTCCTGGGGTGGCCGGTGTGGATCGCCTATGTCGTCGTCTTCGCGCTGACGCTGGTGATCGGTGCCCGGCTGATGGCCGCGGTGTTGCAGGTCGCGATCGCGACGCGACGCCGCCGCGCGCATCACCGGATGGTCGTCGACCTCGTGGGCAAGTCGCAGACGTGGGCCCGCGCGCACGCCGGTGACGGCCTGCGCATCCTCGACGTGGACCAGCCGCTGGCCTATTGCCTGCCCGGCGTGCGGAGCCGCGTGGTGGTCAGCGAGGGCACGCTGACGACGTTGGAGGACAACGAGATCGCCGCGATCCTCACCCATGAACGGGCGCACCTGCGCGCCCGCCACGACCTGGTGCTCGAGATGTTCACCGCAGTGCATGCGGCATTTCCCCGCTTCGTCCGCAGCGGAAGCGCGCTGCACGCCGTGCGCCTGCTGGTCGAGATGCTGGCCGACGACGCCGCGGTGCGCATCGCCGGTCCCACTCCTCTGGCCCGCGCGCTCGTCGCGTGCGCGGCCGGGCGCACGCCGTCGGGTGCGCTGGCCGCGGGCGGGCCCACCACCGTGCTGCGGGTGCGCCGCCTCGGCGGGCGACCCAACAGCCGGGTGCTGGCCGCCGGCGCGTACGCGGCCGCGGCGGCGGTGCTCGTGGTCCCGACCGTCGCGGTCGTGCTGCCGTGGCTGACCGAGCTGCAAAGGCTGTTCACCGCTTAAGGGACAAGCCACCCCCGAACCATGCGTTCACACAACAAAACAACGAAAGGCTGCCCGAATGAGCTCTGACGCTTCCGCATCAATCACCGGTACCGCTCAAATCGGGGTGACCGGGCTCGCCGTCATGGGGTCCAACATCGCGCGCAACTTCGCCCGGCACGGGTACACCGTTGCGCTGCACAATCGGTCCGTCGCCAAGACCAATGCGCTGCTCGAACAGCACGGCTCCGAGGGCAAGTTCGTGCGCAGCGAGACCATCGCGGAGTTCCTCGACGCGTTGGAGAAGCCGCGCCGGGTCCTGATCATGGTCAAGGCCGGTGACCCCACCGACGCGGTGATCAACGAGCTCGCCGACGCGATGGAAGAAGGCGACATCATCATCGACGGCGGCAATGCGCTCTACACCGACACGATCCGCCGCGAGAAGGCGATGCGCGAACGCGGTCTGCACTTCGTCGGGGCCGGCATCTCCGGCGGCGAGGAGGGTGCGCTGAACGGCCCGTCCATCATGCCCGGCGGCCCGGCGGAGTCCTACAAATCGCTGGGCCCCCTGCTCGAGGAGATCTCCGCACACGTCGACGGCGTGCCGTGTTGCACCCACATCGGCCCGGACGGCGCCGGCCACTTCGTGAAGATGGTGCACAACGGCATCGAGTACTCCGACATGCAGCTGATCGGCGAGGCCTATCAGCTGCTGCGCGACGGGCTGGGCAAGTCGGCAAGCGAGATCGCCGACGTCTTCGACGAGTGGAACTCCGGCGACCTGGACAGCTTCCTGGTGGAGATCACCGCGAAGGTGTTGCGCCAGAACGACGCCAAGACCGGCAAGCCGCTGGTCGACATCATCCTCGACGAGGCCGAGCAGAAGGGCACCGGACGCTGGACCGTGAAGTCGGCCCTCGATCTCGGCGTTCCGGTGACCGGCATCGCCGAGGCCGTGTTCGCTCGTGCCCTGTCCGGATCGGTAACCCAGCGCAAGGCCACGACCGGCCTGGCCTCCGGCGGCCTCGGCGAAAAGCCCAGCGACGCCGAGAAATTCACCGAGGACGTCCGCCAGGCGCTGTACGCGTCGAAGATCATCGCCTACGCGCAGGGCTTCAACCAGATTCAGGCGGGCAGCGCCGAGTACGACTGGGGCGTCACGCCCGGCGATCTGGCCACCATCTGGCGCGGCGGCTGCATCATCCGGGCCAAGTTCCTCAACCGCATCAAGGATGCGTTCGACGAGGATCCCGACCTGCCGACGCTGATCGTCGCGCCGTACTTCCGCAGCGCCATCGAAGCGGCGATCGACAGCTGGCGCCGCGTCGTCGTCACGGCCACCGAGTTGGGCATCCCGATTCCGGGCTTCGCCTCGGCGCTGTCGTACTACGACGCGCTGCGCACCGAGCGCCTGCCCGCTGCGCTCACCCAGGGCCTGCGCGACTACTTCGGCGCCCACACCTACGGGCGCATCGATGCGGACCCCGCCAAGCGGTTCCACACGCTGTGGAGCGGGGACCGCAGCGAGGTCGAGGCGTGACCTCCTCGGCGAGCAGACGGAAAACTGCCGCATTTCGCGCTTGAATGGGCAATTTCGCGTCTGCTCGGCCGAGTACTGGGGCGCAACTAGACTTGAGCCGACATGCGATTCCTGGAGGGCCACCGGCCCGCTTATGACCTGACCTACAACGACGTCTTCGTCGTCCCCGGGCGCTCCGACGTCCAGTCCCGGATGGACGTCGACCTGTCGACCTCCGACGGCTCGGGCACCACGATCCCCGTCGTCGTCGCGAACATGACCGCGGTCGCCGGCCGACGGATGGCCGAGACGGTGGCCCGCCGCGGCGGCCTCGTCGTGCTTCCGCAGGACCTGCCGATCTCGGCGGTCAAGGAGACGGTCGACTTCGTCAAGAGCCGCGACCTCGTCGTCGACACCCCGGTCGTGCTCTCCCCCGACGACTCGGTGTCCGACGCGACCGCGCTGATCCACAAACGCGCGCACGGCGCCGCGGTCGTGGTGTTCGAGGGCAGGCCGATCGGACTGGTGACCGAGGCCAACTGTGAGGGCATCGACCGCTTCACCCGCGTGCGCGACGTGGCGATCTCCGACTTCGTCACCGCGCCGGTGGGAACCGAACCGCGCAAGGTCTTCGATCTGCTCGAGCACGCACCGGTCGACGTGGCGGTGTTGACCGAGAGTGACGGCACGCTGACCGGTGTGCTGACGCGCACCGGTGCGGTCCGGGCGGGCATCTACACCCCCGCCATCGACGACCGGGGCCGGTTGCGGATCGCCGCCGCGGTCGGCATCAACGGCGATGTCGGTGCCAAGGCGCGCGGCCTGGCCGAGGTCGGCGTCGACCTGCTCGTGATCGACACCGCGCACGGGCACCAGGTCAAGATGCTCGACGCGATCGAGGCGGTGGCGGCGCTGGACCTGGGTCTACCGCTCGCCGCGGGCAACGTGGTCTCCGCCGAGGGCACCAGGGACCTGATCAACGCGGGCGCGTCGATCGTGAAGGTCGGCGTCGGGCCCGGCGCCATGTGCACCACGCGGATGATGACCGGCGTCGGCCGGCCGCAGTTCTCGGCAGTCGTCGAATGTGCCGCGGCAGCAAGGGAATTGGGTGCCCACGTGTGGGCGGACGGCGGTATCCGCCACCCGCGCGACGTCGCGCTGGCGCTGGCGGCGGGCGCCTCCAACGTGATGATCGGCTCCTGGTTCGCGGGGACCTACGAATCCCCCGGCGACCTGATGCGCGACCGCGACAACCAGCCGTTCAAGGAGAGCTACGGCATGGCGTCAAAACGCGCGGTGGCCGCCCGCACGGCCGGCGACGGCGCCTTCGACCGGGCCCGCAAGGCGCTGTTCGAGGAAGGCATATCGACATCGCGGATGGGGCTGGACCCGTCCCGCGGCGGCGTGGAGGATCTGCTCGACCACATCACCTCCGGGGTGCGCAGCACGTGCACCTACGTCGGCGCCGCGAATCTGACCGAACTGCACGAGAAGGTCGTGCTCGGCGTGCAGTCCGCGGCCGGCTTCGCCGAGGGCCACCCGTTGCCCACCGGTTGGTGAGCCCTCACCCGCCCCATCACCCGTTACCATGGGTTTTCTTCAGTCCTCTACGCGAAAGGGATCACGTGCCGCAGGCACCCGTCGAGGTCCGGGTTGCAGAGGGGCCCGAGGGGGCCGAGCGGCCCGAGCCTCCCGACGCCGAGCCTTCCTCTAGACGGCCGGGCGAGCGGCCCGGCATCCGCGTGGGGACCACCCGATGAGCGTCGTCTCGTCGCTGTTGGCCCTGCTCGCATTCGTCCTGTTGACCGCGGGCACCGCGGTCTTCGTCGCCGCCGAGTTCTCGCTGACCGCGCTCGAGCGCAGCACGGTGGAAGCCAATGCGCGCAGCGGCAACCGGCGCGACCAGCTGGTCCGACGGGCGCACCGCACGCTGTCGTTCCAGCTCTCCGGCGCCCAGGTCGGCATCTCGATCACCACGCTCGCGACGGGTTTTCTGGCCGAACCCGTCGTGGCCCGGCTGATCCACCCGGCCCTTGACGCGGTCGGCGTACCCCCGCAGTACACCGGCGGGATCGCGCTGACGCTGGCGATCCTGATCGCCACCTCGCTGTCGATGGTGTTCGGCGAGCTGGTGCCGAAGAACCTGGCGGTCGCACGACCGGTACCGGTGGCGCGGTGGTCGGCCGCGCCGCAGCTGTTGTTCTCGGCGCTGTTCACACCGT
Organism: Mycobacterium sp. 1164985.4; assembly: GCF_001668575.1. Classification (GTDB taxonomy): domain Bacteria; phylum Actinomycetota; class Actinomycetes; order Mycobacteriales; family Mycobacteriaceae; genus Mycobacterium. Next base: position 45,007 of record NZ_LZMD01000022.1, on the reverse strand, counting down.
TGATCCGGCTGACGAACGGCACCGCGAACACGATCCTGCGCCGTCTGGGTATCGAGCCCGCCGAGGAGCTGCGCTCGGCCCGCTCTCCCCAGGAGCTGGTGTCGCTGGTGCGCAGTTCGGCCCGCAGCGGTGCGTTGGACCCGGTCACCGCGGTGCTGGTCGACCGGTCGCTGCGGTTCGGTGACCGCTCCGCCGAGGAGCTCATGACGCCCCGGCAGAAAATCGAGGCCCTCGACGCCGACGCGACGGTCGCCGACCTGGTCACCGCCGCGATCCGGACCGGATACTCGCGGTTTCCGATCATCCGCGGAGACCTCGACGAGACGATCGGGATCGCCCACGTCAAGCAGGTGTTCGAGGTGCCGATCGACAAACGCGGCAGCACCCGGCTGGCCTCGCTGGCGCTGCCGGTGGCCAAGGTGCCCTCGACGTTGGACGGCGATGCGGTGATGACACAGATCCGCGCCAACGGCCTGCAGACCGCGCTGGTCGTCGACGAATACGGCGGAACGGCGGGCATGGTCACGGTCGAAGATCTCATCGAGGAGATCGTCGGCGACGTCCGCGACGAACACGACGACGAAGCCCCCGACGTCGTGCCCGCGGGTCGCGGCTGGCAGATTTCGGGCCTGTTGCGCATCGACGAGGTCGCCGGCGCCACGCCGTTCCGCGCCCCCGAGGGCGACTACGAGACGATCGGCGGCCTGGTCCTCGAGAAGCTGGGCCACATCCCCGACGAGGGCGAGTCGGTCGAGCTCGAGGCGTTCGACCCCGACGGTCCCCTCGAGGACCCCAACCGCTGGCTGGCCACCGTGCTGCGGATGGACGGGCGCCGCATCGATCTGCTCGAGCTGACCGAGCTCGGCCGCAGCGAGGACGCCGTCGACGGGAGAAGCGTCGATGGGTGACTTCCTCGGTGTGCTGCTGACGGCGCTGCTGTTGGGCGTCAACGCGTTCTTCGTCGCCTCGGAGTTCGCGTTGATCTCCGCGCGACGTGACCGGCTGGAGGCGTTGGCCGAACAGGGCAAGAAGAGCGCCGTCACCGTGATCCGTGCCGGTGAACATCTGTCGCTGATGCTCGCAGGCGCCCAGCTCGGTATCACGATCTGCTCCATCCTGCTCGGCCGCGTCGGCGAACCCGCCGTCGCGCACCTGCTGGAGAAGCCGTTCGACGCCATCGGCGTGTCCGACGCGGTGCTGCACTCGGTGTCGTTCGTCGTCGCGTTGGCCGTGGTGGTCGTCCTGCACGTGCTGCTCGGCGAGATGGTGCCGAAGAACATCGCGATCGCCGGTCCGGAGTCGGCGGCGATGCTGCTGATCCCGACCTACCTCGTGTGGATCCGGGTGGCCCGGCCGCTGATTGCCTTCTACAACTGGTGCGCCAACGCCACGCTGCGGCTCTTCCGGGTGGAGCCGAAGGACGAACTCGACGTCACGGTGTCCACGGTCGAGCTGTCGGAGATGATCGCCGAATCGCTGTCGGAGGGCCTGCTCGATCCCGAGGAGCACGGCCGGCTGACCCGGGCGCTGCAGATTCGCGACCGCGCGGTCAAGGACGTGGCGTTCCCGCTGCGTGACATCAGGACGGTGGCGGTGTCTGGCGAGGGCGCTGGACCGACGGTCGGCGCCGTCGAGGAGGCGTTGGCCGAGACCGGCTACTCACGCTTCCCCATCACCGATGCGTCCGGCGCCTACCTCGGCTACCTGCACATCAAGGACGTACTGGCGTTCGTCAACGATCCCGACGCCGTGCTGGACTTCGCGATGGTGCGCCCGCTGCCGGTGGTGTCGGCGTCGCTCCCACTGCCCGACGCATTGTCTCGGCTGCGGCGCACCAACAGCCACCTGGCGCTGGTCACCGGGCCCGACGGCAGCGTGACGGGAATGGTGGCGCTGGAAGATCTGGTCGAGGACCTGGTCGGCACCGTGCGTGACGGGACCCATCGTGTCTGACGTCGCCCTGTGCTCCCGGGTCACCGAACTGCTCGACGAAGAGGCCTGGGCGGACCGCGAGGCTGCCCACCAGCGTCGGGCCGACGCGTTCTGCGCCCCGCACCGCCGCCGGGCCCGCGCCGGCGAGAAGCACCCGGTCTGGGACTTCCTGTTCACCTACTACAGCCTGCGTCCCGGCCAGCTACGCACCTGGCATTCCGGCTTCGGCGTCACCCTCGGCGGCGCGCGGGCGCAGCGCTTCCTGGCCCGGACTGGTTACACGCGTGACCACAACGGAGTGACGGTGAGCCCCGAATACCTGGCCGCGCGCCTCGACACGGTCCGCTTCGTCGCCCGCCTGCTGCGATCGACCGAGGCCCGCCCGGCGCGGCTGAACTGCTTCGGGCTGCACGAATGGGCGATGGTCTACCAGGCGCCGACGGTACGCCACGAGGGCGTGCCCCTGCGGCTCGGCGCAGCGGGCACCGACACGGTCGTCGACTCGATGCCGTTGCGCTGCAGTCACTTCGACGCATTCCGCTTCTTCACCGAACCCGCCGCCCGGCTCAACGCCGAACAGCTCACCCGGCGGCGCCAGGTCGACACCGAACAACCGGGCTGCCTGCACGCTTCCATGGACCTGTACAAGTGGGCCTTCAAGCTCGGCCCCTTGGTGCATTCGGAGCTGGTGATGGACTGCCTGGGACTGGCCGCCCAAGCCCGCGAACTCGACATGCGGGCCAGCCCCTATGATCTCCGCGAATACGGATTCGAGCCGATCGCGATCGAGACACCGGCCGGTCGTGCCGAATACGTGCGGATTCAGCAAACCATTGCGGAGCGGGCGACGCCGTTGCGGGCCGCACTGGCCGATCGGTGCGAACGGCTTCTCGCCGCGGCCGCCCGCGGCAGCGGACCGGCAGGTTGCGAATAAGCCCGGTTACCGCTGGGTAAGCTGGGGCGACAGTTCTAGGAGGAATGATGACCGATCGCGTGACGGTGGGGAACCTGCGCGTGGCCAAGGTGCTGTACGACTTCATCAACAACGAGGCGCTGCCCGGCACCGACATCGAACCCGACACCTTCTGGTCCGGCGTGGACAAGGTCGTCGCCGACCTGACCCCGAAGAACGAAGAACTGCTGGCCAGGCGGGACGATCTGCAGGCCCGCATCGACAAGTGGCACCGGCAGCGGGTCATCGAGCCGCTCGACCATGACGCGTACAAGGCGTTCCTGACCGAGATCGGCTACCTCCTGCCCGAACCCGACGACTTCACGATCACCACCGCGGGCGTCGACGACGAGATCACCACGACCGCCGGCCCGCAGCTGGTGGTGCCGATCCTCAACGCCCGCTTCGCGCTGAACGCCGCGAATGCGCGCTGGGGTTCGCTCTACGACGCGCTGTACGGCACCGACGTGATCCCCGAGGACGACGGCGCGGAGAAGGGCGAGAGCTACAACAAGATCCGCGGCGACAAGGTCATCGCGTACGCCCGCACCTTTCTCGACGAGGCCGCACCGCTGGCGTCCGGTCAGTGGAGTGAGGCGACCGGTCTGCGCATCGACGACGGCCAGCTGCTCGTCGATCTGGGTGACGGCAACTCCGTCGGGCTGGCCACGCCCGAGCAGTTCGTCGGTTACACCGGCGACCTCGGAGCGCCGCAGTGGTCGGTGCTGTTGCGCAACAACGGATTACACGTTGAGATTCTCGTCGATCCCGAGTCGCCCGTCGGCTCGACCGACGCCGCAGGAATCAAGGATGTGGTCCTGGAGTCTGCGGTCACCACGATCATGGACTTCGAGGATTCCGTCGCGGCCGTCGACGCCGACGACAAGGTGCTCGGATACCGAAACTGGCTGGGCCTCAACCGCGGTGACCTCACCGAAGAGGTGAGCAAGGGCGGTAAGACCTTCACCCGCCGGCTCAACGAGGACCGCACATACACCACTCCGGACGGCGAGGGTGAGCTGACGCTCCCCGGTCGCAGCCTGTTGTTCGTGCGCAACGTGGGCCACCTGATGACCAACGACGCGATCGTCAGAACCGACGGCAATGGCCAAGAAGTCGAGGTGTTCGAGGGTATCCAGGATGCGCTGTTCACCAGCCTGGTCGCGATCCACGGCCTCAAGTCCGGCGACGGTAACGGCCCGCTGGTCAACAGCCGGACGGGCTCGGTCTACATCGTCAAGCCGAAGATGCACGGCCCCGACGAGGTGGCTTACACCGTCGAGTTGTTCGGCCGGGTCGAGGACGTGCTGGGACTGCCGGCCAACACCCTCAAGGTCGGCATCATGGACGAGGAGCGGCGCACCACCGTCAACCTCAAGGCCTGCATCAAGGCCGCCGCCGACCGGGTGGTGTTCATCAACACCGGCTTCCTGGACCGCACCGGCGACGAGATTCACACGTCGATGGAAGCGGGACCGATGATCCGCAAGGGCGCGATGAAGAGCACCCAGTGGATCCAGGCGTACGAGGACCAGAACGTCGACATCGGCCTGGCGGCTGGTTTCTCCGGCAAGGCCCAGATCGGCAAGGGCATGTGGGCGATGACCGACCTGATGGCCGACATGGTCGAGCAGAAGATCGGCCAGCCCAAGGCGGGTGCCACCACCGCATGGGTGCCGTCGCCGACCGCGGCCACGCTGCACGCCATGCACTATCACGAGGTCGACGTGTACGAGGTGCACAAGGAGCTGCAGGGCGAGAAGCGCACCAGCATCGAGCAGCTGCTGGCGGTGCCGTTGGCCAAGGAACTGGCCTGGGCGCCCGAGGAGATCCGCGAGGAGGTCGACAACAACTGCCAGTCGATTCTCGGTTACGTGGTGCGCTGGATCGACGCCGGTGTCGGCTGCTCGAAGGTGCCGGACATCCACAACGTCGCGTTGATGGAAGACCGTGCGACGCTGCGTATTTCGAGCCAGCTGCTGGCGAACTGGTTGCGCCACGGCGTCATCACGCGCGACGATGTGGTGGCCAGCCTCAAGCGGATGGCCGCCGTCGTCGACAAGCAGAACGAGCAGGATCCCGAATTCAAGCCGATGGCAACGGATCCGGATCACAACATCGCGTTCCAGGCCGCGCAGGAGCTGATCCTGTCGGGCGCCGAACAACCGAACGGCTACACCGAGCCGATCCTGCATCGCCGGCGCCGCGAGTACAAGGCCGCAAACAGCGGTGCGTGATCCGGTGACCGGTCGGCGTCAGTAAGGGCGGAAGTGGGCAGGCACAGCAAACCGGATCCCGAGGATTCGCCAGGCGGGGACTTCGGCGAGCGGCACGACGAGTCGCAGACCGAGCGTTTCGGCTACCTCCGTGATGAGCCAGACCGCGGGGACGCAGGGTACGACGCCGGTTACGGCTCCGACTACGAGGACGGCTCCGATTACGACGACGTAGACGACCCCGCCTACTCGGATGGCCCGGACTACACCGACGCGCCGGATCACACACCCGACTTCGAGGACGACGCCGGATCGGCCCCTCCGTCTCGCCCGATGCGCCGGCACAGCGGCGAGTGGGAGGGCGGCGAATGGACCGGCAGCCACCGCGCGGTCACCGCGGGCAGGCGCGGCGTCAGCGTCGGCGTCATCGCGGCCCTGGTGGCGGTCGTCGTCCTCGTCGGCGCGGTGATCCTGTGGCGCTTTTTCGGTGACGCCCTGTCCGATCGCACTGATCAGGCCGCCGCGCGCTGTGTGGCCGGTGAACTGTCCGTCGCGGTGGTGGCCGACCCGAACATCGCCGAACCGATCCAGTCGCTGGCCAACCGGTACAACGAGACCGCGGCCCCAGTGGCCGACAAATGCGTGAAGATCGGCGTCAAGCCCGCCGAATCCGATCAGGTGGTCAACGGCTTCATCGGGCCGTGGCCGAAGGAACTGGGCGACCGCCCCGCGCTGTGGATTCCGGGCAGCTCGGTGTCGGCCGCCCGGCTCGAGGCCTCCTCGGGTGCGCAAACGATCATCGACAGCCGATCGCTGGTCACCTCCCCCGTCGTGCTGGCCGTCCGACCGCAGCTCAAAAGTGCCTTGGCGCAGCAGAACTGGTCGACGCTGCCGAACCTGCAAAGCAACCCGACGTCGCTGGACGGGCTGAACCTCCCGGGCTGGGGCTCGCTGCGGCTGGCGCTGCCGTTGACCGGCGACAGCGACGCGTCGTATCTCGCCGCGGAGGCGATTGCCGCCGCGTCGGCGCCGGCCGGTGCACCGGCGAGCGACGGCACACGCGCGGTGAACACCCTGATGGCGGGGCAGCCGAAGCTCGCGGACAAGAAGACCTCGACCGCGATGGACGCGCTGGTCAAGGCCGCCGATCCGGCGGCAGCGCCGGTGCACGCCGTCGCCATCACCGAACAGCAACTGTTCCAGCGCAGCGCGGATCTGCAGGACGCCGCCAAGGTGGTGTCCGCGTGGCTGCCGCCCGGGCCCGCGGCGGTCGCCGACTATCCGACAGTGCTCCTGTCGGCGGACGGGCTGACACAGGAACAGAAGAGTGCCGCAAGCGAATTCGCCCGGTTCATGCGCAAACCCGAACAGCTCGCCGAACTGGCCAAGGCCGGGTTCCGCGCCCAGGGTACGACGCCGCCGGACAGCGACGTCGTCGACTTCGGGCCGGTGCCGGCGCCGCTGTCGGTGGGCGACAACGAGACACGCGCGCTGCTGGCCAACGCCCTGACAGCCCCGGCGGCCAATCCGGCGGTGACGATCGTGCTCGACCAGTCGATGCCCACCGACGACGGCGGACGACCCCGGCTGGAGAACGTCGTCTCCGCGCTCAACGCCCGTCTGCAGGCGTTGCCGGCATCGGCGGCGGTGGGGCTGTGGACGTTCGACGGCACGTCGGGCCGTTCGGAGGTGAGCACCGGACCGCTCAGCGATCAGGTGAACGGGCAGCCGCGGTCGGCGGCGTTGACCTCGACGCTGAACGGACAGTCCGCCTCGGCCGGCGGCGCGGTGTCGTTCACGACGCTGCGGCTGGTCTACACCGAAGCGATCGCGAATTACCGGCAAGGACAGAAGAACTCGGTCCTGGTGATCACGACCGGGCCGCACACTGACCAGACCCTCAACGGGGACGGGCTGCAGCAGTACATTCGCGGCGCGTTCGACGAGGCCAAACCTGTGGCCGTGAACGTCATCGACTTCGGCTCGGACTCCGACCGCGCGACCTGGGAGGCCGTCGCCGAGATCAGCGGCGGCAGCTACCAGAACCTGGACAGCTCCGACTCCCCCGAGCTGACGTCGGCGATCACGAACTTCCTTGGCTAGCGGCGAGTAGGCTCAGCGCGGCCCGGCTGAACACGTCGGGCACCTCGACCTGTGGATAGTGACCGACCCTCGGCAACTCGATGACGTCGGCGTGGGGCCGCAGTTCACGCAGACCGTCGAGCACATTGCTGGTCGCAACCGGATCGTCTAGCGCCCACAAGAAGCTCAGCGGCTTGCCCCAATCACGCACGGCGCCATGCCATCGCGGCGCGAACTCGACACGCTCGTTGAGGTAGGAGATCAGCAGGTGGGCGATCCGGTTCCCGTCGTTGTGGGCCAGCAGCGCCCACTGCGCCTCGGCCTCGTCGCGGGTCAGCGGGTGCGCGCCGCTGAACAGCCTGCCGAACCCACGGGCGAAGCCGCGTTCGTTGGTCAGCCGGGAGAACACCGGCCCGAGCGGACCGCGCAGAATCTTCTGCGCCGGCCGCAGGCTGGCCCGGTCCAGGATGACGCTGCCGTTGGTCAAGACCGTCGCGTGCAGGTCGAAGGGCAGCTTGCCGTCGATGTCGCGCGCCAGTAGTTCGGTAGCCACCGACGTGCCCATGTCGTGGGCCACCATTACTACCGGACCCGTCGTCGTCTCGGCCACCACGGACTGCACGATGTCGGCTTGCTCGAACAGGCTGTACCGGTGCGGGCGTGGTTTGTCCGACAACCCGAAGCCCAGGAAGTCCAGCGTTACCCAGGCCCTGCCCTCCAGATGCGGCACGACGCGTCGATAGTCGTAGGAACTCGACGGATAACCGTGCAGCAGCAGGATCGTCGGGCCGTCGCCGGGCGCGCTGCGGACGAACACCTTCCCCGCCGCCGTGCTCAGCAGGCGACCGCCGTCCCGCCACTCCGCGACCGTCGGTGGTAGCACGCCAGCACCCTATCCGCCGAACGTGGGTTACCGGCGCACATTTCGGCATCGAAGCGTGTGTCAAGCCACACCCGGCGGTATGGCCGGCGGGCTTCAGGCGGTATGGCCGGCGGGCGTCAGGCGAACGCCTCCACCGGCGGGCAGGAGCACACCAGGTTGCGGTCGCCGTACGCGCCGTCGATGCGGCGCACCGGAGGCCACACCTTCGGTCGGTAGTTCTTGCCCAGCGGATAGGCGGCCTGCTCGCGGGTGTAGGGGTGGTTCCAGTCGTCGACGAGGAGGGACTCCGCAGTGTGGGGTGCCCCGCGCAGCGGATTGTCGTCGACGGACCAGGTGCCGTCGCCGACCTTGTCGATCTCCGCGCGGATCGCGATCATAGCCTCGCAGAAGGCATCGACCTCGGCGAGGCTTTCGCTCTCGGTCGGCTCGACCATCAGCGTGCCCGCCACCGGGAAACTCATGGTCGGTGCGTGGAAACCGTAGTCCGCCAACCGCTTCGCCACATCGTCGACGGTGACGCCGGTCTGCTTGGTGATGGTGCGCAGATCGAGGATGCACTCGTGGGCGACCATGCCGTTCTCGCCGGTGTAGAGCACCGGGTAGTACTCGTCGAGGCGGCGGGCGATGTAGTTGGCCGACGCGATGGCGGTCAGCGACGCGGCGCGCAGGCCGTTCGCGCCCATCATCCGGATGTAGGCCCAGCTGATCGGCAGGATCGACGCCGACCCGTACGGCGCCGCCGAGACGGTGTGCTTCTCGGGAAGCTCGTCGGCCAGCGGATGTCCGGGCAGATACGGCGCAAGGTGGGCGCGGACGGCGACCGGACCCACGCCCGGTCCCCCGCCGCCGTGCGGGATGCAGAACGTCTTGTGCAGGTTGAGGTGGCTGACGTCGCCGCCGAAGCGGCCGGGACGGGCCAGGCCGACGAGAGCGTTGAGGTTGGCGCCGTCGACGTACACCTGACCGCCGGCGTCGTGCACGGCCGCGCAGATGTCGGCGATGTCGTGCTCGTACACCCCGTGGGTGGACGGGTACGTGACCATCAACGCGGAGAGGTGATCCGCGTGCTCGCTCACCTTCGCGCGCAGATCGTCGAGGTCGACGTCGCCGTTCGCGCGGCACGCCACCACCACGACCCGCATACCTGCCAGCGCCGCCGACGCCGCGTTGGTGCCGTGCGCGCTGGACGGGATCAGGCAGACGTTGCGGTCGGGCTCGCCGTTCTCGGCGTGGTACGCCTGGATCGCGAGCAGACCGGCGTACTCGCCCTGCGAACCAGCGTTGGGCTGCAGCGACACCGCGTCGTATCCGGTGATGCCGATCAGCCACTGCTCCAGATCCGCGATCAGCTTGCGCAGGCCCGGGGTGTCTGAGGCCGGGGCGAACGGATGCTGACGGCCGAACTCCGGCCAGGTGATCGGCTCCATCTCGGCGGCCGCGTTGAGCTTCATCGTGCACGAGCCGAGCGGAATCATGCTGCGGTCCAAGGCGATATCCTTGTCGGCCAGCGACCGCAGGTAGCGCATCATCTCGGTCTCGGTGCGGTACCGGGTGAACGCGGGATGGGTCAGGAACTCCGATGCGCGCGTCGCGATGCGGGGCCCGTCGAATTCCGCGTCGACCGGCGCCGCCGAGAACGCCGACAGCACCGCCTCGACGTGCGCATCGGTGGTCGCCTCGTCACAGGCGACAGAGACGTGGTCGTCGTCGACCAGCCACACGTTGATTCCGCGCGCCTTGGCCGCGTCGCGCACCGCCGTCGCCCGGCCCGGCACCTCGGCCAGCACCGTGTCGAAGAACGAGCGGTGCACGATCTGCACCCCGGCCGCCGAGAGTCCGGCAGCCAGCGCCCGAGCGCGCTCGTGCACCCGGTGCGCAATCCCGGTCAAGCCGTCGGCGCCGTGGTAGCTGGCGTACATCGCGGCCATCACCGCCAGCAGAACCTGTGCGGTGCAGATGTTGCTTGTCGCCTTGTCGCGGCGGATGTGCTGTTCGCGCGTCTGCAACGCCAGCCGGTACGCCGGCGCGCCGTCGGCGTCGAGCGATACCCCGACCAGGCGGCCCGGCAGCTGACGCGCGTGCTTGGCGTGCACGGCCAGGTACCCCGCGTGGGGTCCGCCGAATCCCATTGGCACACCGAACCTTTGGGTGCTGCCGAAGGCGACGTCGGCGCCGATCTCGCCGGGCGGGGTGAGCAGCGTCAACGCCAGCAGGTCGGCGCCGATCGCGACCAGTGCGCCGCGGTCGTGGGCCTGGGCGACCAGGTCGCTCCAGTCGACGACGGCGCCGCTGGCGCCCGGCAGCTGCGTGACGACGCCGAAGAACCCGCCCTCGGGCAACCCCTGGGTCAGGTCGGCGGTGACGATCTCGATGCCGAGCGGCTCGGCGCGGGTGGCCAGCACGGCGGCGGTCTGGGGGTACAGGTCGGCGTCCACGGCGAGGCGGTTCGACGATCCGCGCACGGCGCGATGCATCAACGTCATCGCCTCGGCGGCCGCCGTGCCCTCGTCGAGCATCGACGCATTGGCGACCTCGAGGGCTGTCAGGTCGGTCACCATGGTCTGGAAGTTGAGCAGCGCCTCGAGGCGGCCCTGGCTGATCTCCGGCTGGTACGGGGTGTACGCGGTGTACCAGGCGGGGTTCTCAAGGATGTTGCGGCGCAACACCGGTGGGGTGAGCGTGTCGAAGTAGCCCTGGCCGATCATCGACACCGCGACGGTGTTCTGGTCGGCCAGCGCGCGCAATTCGGCGAGCGCCTCCTCCTCGGTGGCGGCAGCGGGCAGCCGGTCCAGGCCCGGGGCCAGGCCGTCGACCGAGAGCGCGTCGAGGATGTTGGCAGGCAGCGCCTTCTCGGCGAGCTCGTCGAGTGAGGAGGCGCCGATGGTCTTCAGCATGATGCCGACGGCGTCGGCATCGGGTCCGATGTGACGGTCGGCGAAGTTGGGCTGGTGGTGATCGAACACTCGGGCTGCTCCAGACGCGTACAGGCAGAGACCGCTGGTCCTCCCCCTCTGTCGTCGACCCGGTGCGGGCGCCTGAGAGATTCGGCGATCGCGACGGTGCGAGATTCGCCTTTCCCCATGGGCGGGTGAGCGCTGCTCACCGCTTTCCAGAGGCATCGGGGTCTCGTGCGGTCCGGGTGCCTGAGAGGTTGACGGAGAGGTATTGCTCCTTCGGCGTCCGTGACTGGCCGTCACGAAACTCTCCCGCACAAGTGCGATGCGTTGGCCAGTTTACCGGTGGGTCCTGTCAGGCCGCGAGCAGACGCGAACATGCCCGTTTCCCGCCGAAAAGAGGCAGTTTTGCGACTGCTCGCGAAGTAGTGAGGCCCCGGGGGCGCTAGCCGATCTTGCGGTCGCGGTGCTTGCGCCGCGACGCCAGTTCGTCCTCGGGTGCGGCGATCGATTCGCCGCCGTCGGCGCGTTCGCCGGGGAAATCGGCGATCGCACCGGTCAACTCCCGCATGGCGCCCGACACCGCGATGCCGAACACGCCCTGACCGCCCTGCAGCAGGTCGACGACCTCTTCGGCCGATGTGCACTCGTAGACCGTCGTGCCGTCGGAGAACAGCGTGATGTTGGCCAGATCGCGAACCCCGCGCTGGCGCAGGTGGTCGACGGCGACGCGGATGTTGTGCAGCGAGATGCCGGTGTCGAGGAGCCGCTTGACGATCTTGAGGACCAGGATGTCCTTGAACGAATACAGCCGCTGGCTGCCGGAGCCGGCCGCGCTGCGAATGGACGGTACGACCAGCGAGGTCCGCGCCCAGTAGTCGAGCTGGCGGTAGGTGATGCCGGCGATCTGGCAGGCGCTCGGTCCGCGGTAGCCGACGAGCTCGTCGGGCACCGAGTTGTCGGGGAACAGCCCCGCCTGCACGGGCTCTTCGGTCGTCACCGAGGCGGTGGTCGGTTCCGAATCCGCGGGGCCGCTAGCAGCAGTGAGGTCCAGCTGCTCCTGACGTGGCGTGTCTCCCACTTGTCGATTCCTCTCGCCGATCGAACCCGCGTCTGTGACCTCGCGTGGGGCGCACATTTGCCAAGCCCGAGTGTGTCGAGCATACGCTTCTCGCCGTCCGTGGACTGCCCATCAGTGGTCCAGCTATCGAAGTATGGCTGCCCATCTCGCCGATGGGGAAAACCCCGCACCGCGTGTCGAAGTGACGAGACGTTTCCGTGATAAACAGTCACGGTGCCGGCCCAGGTCGGGCTAGGTCGCCTTGAAGTCGTCGGGTGAGACGCTGTCGAGGAACTCCTTGAACTTCTCGACCTCGTCCTCGCGCACCGCACCCGCGGCTTCGTCGTCGTTCTCGTCCGGAATGATCAGGCCGGCCTCGGCCAGCACTGCTTCCTCGACGTAGATCGGCACCCCGACCCGCAGCGCGATCGCCACCGAATCCGACGGGCGCGCCGACACCTTGATGTCGCGGTCGAAGATCAGGTCGGCGTAGAAGGTGCCCTCCTGCAGGTCGACGATCCGCACCTCTTTGAGCGAATGGCCAAGCGCGGCAATGACATCTCGGATCAGATCGTGCGTCAGCGGCCGTGCGGGCTCGACACCCTGCTGTTCGAGCGCGATCGCAGCGGCCTCGGACTGCCCGATCCAGATGGGCAGATATCGGTCGCCGTTCGACTCCCTCAGCAGCAGGACCGGCTGGTTCTGCGGCTGCTCAACGCGAATGCCGACCACACGAACCTCACCCATCTGTGTCTGCCCTCCGCGCCGAAGAAGCGAGCCTGATAGCCATCGCTTCGAGTCTAATCCTCAGCGATCCAGTACGTCGCGCACAGCCGACTTGATCAGCGATGTGTGCAAGGTGATCGCCAGGGCTGCCACCTCGCGTGCCAGGTCGTCGGCCCTGTCGCGCGCGCCGGCCTTGTTGCCCTTGACGATCGGCCCGGCGATCTGCGCGATCAGGTCGGACTGGCGGTCGGCCGCCGACCGGAACGCCCGTAGATGCCGCGGCTCGACACCGTAGTCGGCCAACGCGCGGGCGCACTGCGCGATCACCACGGAGTGCTCGTCGAAGAAACCACCCGGGCCGGTGGTGATGATCCCCGATTTCACGAGCGCGCTGAGCAGTTCCTCGTCGACGCCGGAGCGCGCCAGCAGGTCCTCCCGCGAAAGCCGCACCTGCGTCGGGGCCACCGCCGCCGCACCCGCGGCGTTGTCGTCGCCGTCAGTGCCGTCTGGGGAGACCGGCACCAAACGCGGTACGCCGTACGCGGATCCGTGCGAAGGCAGCTCACCGTCGGGCTGCGCGTCGAGCTGCGCCTTGATCACCTTCAACGGCAGGTACTGGTCGCGCTGCGCGGTGAGGATGAACCGCAGGCGCGCGCAGTCGTAGGCGGTGAACCGCCGATAACCCGACGCGGTGCGCTCAGGGGTGACCAGGCCTTCGGCCTCCAGGAAGCGAATCTTGGAGATGGTCACGTCCGGGAAGTCCGGTCGCAGCAGATCGAGGACCGCTCCGATCGACATCCCAGTGAGCGCGGGAGTGTCGGGTGCGCCCATGGCTACTCTTCGCGCATGCGCTGGTCGAGCATTAGCCGGCCTGACCGCTGTCGTCGTTCTTGGGCCCGGTGAGGAACACCAGGCGGAACTTCCCGATCTGCACCTCGTCGCCGTTGGCGAGCACCGCGGAGTCCACCGGTTCGCGGTTGACGTAGGTGCCGTTCAGGCTGCCGACGTCGACCACCTGGAACTCGCCGCCTTCGAGGCGGAACTCGGCGTGCCTGCGGCTCACCGTCACGTCGTCGAGGAAGATGTCGCTGTCGGGATGCCGACCGGCCGACGTGGTGGGCTGGTCGAGCAGGAACCGGGAACCGGCGTTCGGCCCGCGCTTGACGACCAGCAGCGCCGATCCGGCGGGCAGACCTTCGACGCCCGAAACGGCGCCCTCGGTTCCCGCCGTGGCCGGGGCGTCCAGTTCGTTCAGGAAGTCGGCGCGGAAGACGGATGTCGTTTCCACGGTGACTTCGTCAGACGTCTGGTCGGTCCCAGAGTTCTGGTCGTTTTCCGTCACCCGCTGCTCCTAACTGGCTGCTGTGGCGATACCGCGTCTGGTGTCGACCGTACCGCGCGGCGAGCGTCGTTGTGCCCACCACCGCCGGATCCGCCCTAGTTGGCGTCCGGTCTGCAAAACCCTAACAACCCGTCATTCCGACACCGTGCTGCGGTAGCCGTCGGCGTCGAGGAGCCCGCCCAGGCCTTCCTCCAGCGCTGCGGCATTGGCCTGCAGCTCGATCAGCCAACCCTCGCCGTAGGGGTCGGAGTTCACGAGCTGCGGACTTCCCTCGAGATCACCGTTGACCGCAACGACTTTCGCCGTGACGGGCGCGTAGAGGTCCGACACCGACTTGGTGGACTCCACCTCGCCGAACGACTCGCCGGCCGTCACCTCGGTACCGACGTCGGGCAGTTGAACGAACACCACGTCACCCAGCGCCGACTGGGCGTAGTCGGTGATACCGACGCGCACGGTGTCGTCGCCGGTGCGCAGCACCCACTCGTGCTCCTCGGTGTAGTGCAGGTCGGCTGGGATCTCGCTCACGGCGCTCCTCGTAGGTCAGCTCATTTGACTGGCTGAGCGTATTGGCGCTGTTTCGGTTGCCGCAAGGCGGTCACGTCGACGCGCTCGGACTGTTGCACGGTCATGGTGCCGCCGACGCGTTCGACGCTGTCCATCGCGCCGCCGGGGATCGTCATCGCCGCGGCCAGGGTCGGCGGATCGCCAATGGCCAGAACAGAATACGGCGGGTTCATCGTGACGTTGTCGATCACCAGGGCGCCAGGGTTGCCGACGACCCAGGTGTCGACGCCGACCCGCACTGCGGTCGCTGAGTCGGGTCCCCCTGCGCGGATCTCCATCGCCTCGGCGCCGGCGTTGCGCAGCTCGTTGACCACGTCGAGCAGTGTTTCAGCCGGCACGCCGGGCGTGGTGTCGGTGATGGTCAACGTCACGCCGGGGCCGGTCGCGGGCACGGTGCCGATCAGGATGGACAGGGCGGCCAGCCGGGCCTGAGTGTTCTCGATGGCCGCCTGGTCGCTGCTGCCCGACGCCTGCAGCTGGGCCAGGGTGCGCTGCAGATCGCTCACCTCGGTGTTGAGCGCGGCCTCCCGCTGCTGCAGCGAGTCCAGCAGCACCAGCAGGTCGGCGGGCCGGGCCGTCTCCAGCGAGTCACCGGACTCGTTCTGCCGGACCTGGGTCACGATCGCCACGCCGAGCAGCAGGCACAGCACCACGGCCAGCGCCCCGAACGCCACCTGCGAGCGGCCCCGGCGCAGCACCCCGGCCACCCCGCCCGCGTGCAGCTCACCGATCTCCGGCGACGGCTCATCGCGCGGCAGTTCGTGACGGCCACCGTGGGCGTGGTCGTCGGGATCGGAGTGCTGCGGTGTGTGCTCACTCATAGGTCACGCCTCGCTACGCGCCGAACAGCCTGCGGCGCAACGCGGCTGCGTTACCGAAGATTCGGATGCCCAGCACGACGATGATCGCCGTCGACAGCTGCGTGCCGACGCCGAGTTGATCACCGACATAGACGATCAGCGCGGCGACCAGCACGTTGAACACGAACGACACCACGAACACCTTCGCGTCGAAGATGCGCTCGAGATACGCGCGCAGGCCACCGAAGACCGCGTCGAGCGCGGCGACCACCGCGATCGGCAGGTACGGCTGGACGAACTCGGGCACGTCGGGGTGGAACACCAGGCCCAGCACGACGCCCACGATCAGTGCGGCGATTCCGATCATGTGTCTGACTCCATGGTGGTGTCACTGCCCAATCTGCTTGGCGAAGTTGACTTCTCGGACGGTGCCTGCGGGCAGCCGCAGGCCCTCACCGGCGCTCACGCTCACCCCGACGCCGTAGGAGGCCTCCAGCAGCCGAAGGCGCTGCAGGCCGGGGCTGCGGTCGAACACATCCTGCATCGCGTGCGGCGGTCCGATCGCGAGGACGACGTATGGGCTGCTGATCGGTTGATTGTCGACCAGGATCCCGCCGCCCGCCTGCCGGACCGTCACATTGGGGCCGATCCGCACGCCGCCCACCGACAGCGCCTCGGCGCCGCTGACCCATAGCGAGTTGACGACCAGCTGCAGGTCGCGGTCGAGGATCACCTGTCTGCTGCCCGGCAGCCGTTGTTTGGACACGTCGCTCAGGTTGGCCGCCGACGCGCCCGGATCGGTGACGGTGATCGTCAGCCCCGGGCCGATGACCGGTGTGGCCGCGGCGGCGAAGTTCGCCTCGTCGAGGCGGCTCAGCAGCTGCTGGCCGCGCGCGTCGCCTTCCAGGCGCCGACGGCGCTCGTCGTCGACCTCGGCTGCAAGGGCGTCGCGACGTTCCGCGGCGGCGGTGGTCTCGGCCTGCTCGGTGCGCACGCTGCCGGCCAGAACGTGCTGCGTCTCGCGGACGCCGGGGGCGGTGGCGCGCGCCTGGGCCACGGCGGCCGCGAACACGACGACAAGCAGCAGAGCGCCCGCCAGCTGCCAGGCCCACTGCTGCCATCTGGGTCGCTCACGACCGGCGGCCTTGGCCTCGGCGGCAGCCGCGTACCCCGGGTCGAGGTGATCGGTCAACAAGGAGCGCAGCAGCGACGGCACCGGGATCTTCGTCGGCCGGTCCGTCCCGTGGGCGCGAAGCCCCGCGTCGGGGTCGTAACCGCCGAGCGTCTTGCGGAAGCTCTGCGTCATCGCGGAACCTTCGGTAGCCGGCGCACCACCATTCCGACCTGGATCAGGTACAGCAGGCCGGACCACAGGTACATCAGCAGGCCCCAGATCAGAAAGCCCCACCCGATCGCGAGCACCACCCGACTCCAGGTGGCGTCCCACTGCCCCAACAGGATCAGCGGAAGACCCGACATCAGCGCGAACGTGGCGGCCTTGCCGATGTAGGTGACCGGCAGCGCGGTCAGCCCGCGGCGGCGGAGCAGCGGCAGGGTGGCGGCGAGCACGGCGTCACGGCCGATCAGGGTGAGCACGATCCACCACGGCAGCGAACCGTGCAGCCCCATGGCGATCGGGATCGTGATCATGTAGATGCGGTCGACCGCGGGGTCGAGCAACTCCCCCAGCCGAGACGACTGGTTGTCGACCAGCCGGGCGATCTTGCCGTCGGCCCAGTCGGAGAACCCGGAGAACATCAGCACGGCCACGGCCCACCCGTTGGCGTGCACCACGAGCAGCAGCCAGAGGAAGACCGGCACCAGCACCAGTCGCACCGCGCTGAGCACGTTGGGCACCGTGAGCACCCGGTCGCGGGCCTGACCCGCCTCATCCGGCGGCGAAGGCACCCGGCCATGCGCCTCGGTCATGGGCTAAACCTAGCGGAATACGCCCGGAAGGCTCAGCGCCGAGAGCGAGTCGTCGGCCAGCGGGTTGTCGTGCACCATGTACGTCCACGTCGAGGTCGGCCGGGCCAGCTTCGACAGGTCGACGCCGGGCTCGTCCTCGATCGACGGCGCCGTCTCGAACGTCTGTTGGGCCGCCTCGATGGCATCAGCGGCCAGCGACGCGAACGCGTCGACGGCCATCCGGTGGAACTCGTCGATCGGCGTCTGGTTGCCCAGCGCCCGCAGGTGGATGCTCTCCCGGATGTCTGCCAGATAGGCCAGGTGATCGGCCCAGCCGCGGTCGAGGTGATAGAGCATGATCAGCCGGCAGATCTTCTCGAGCTTGTCCTCGCCGAGCCGTTCGACGACCTCCTCGTAGCGCTTCGGCGACAGCTCGGCGAGCTCCTCGCGCGCGGTCGCCGTGCGCAACAACGTGTTTCGGCGGTCGACGATGATCGCGCGCTGCTGGGCGATCAGCTGGTTGTATCGCCAGTTGTTGGCGTGGATGTCGAGCATCCGGCCCTCGGCGATGCGCTGGGCGTGATCGAGCAGGCTGGCCGCTTTCGGGCTGACGACGCGACCGTCTTCGTCGGTCTCCATCGGCAGCTTGTTCGGGTCGAGGTGGGCGACCACGACGTCGTCCTCCCAGCTGGAGAAGAACACCGACGACCCGGGATCGCCCTGGCGTCCGGCGCGGCCACGCAGCTGGTTGTCCAGCCGCTCGGTGTGGTGGCGGCCAGTCCCGATCACGTGCAGCCCGCCGAGTTCGGCGACCTCATCTTTTCTGGCGTCGTGGTCGCTTACGTCGGAGCCGCCGAGCCGGATGTCGGTGCCGCGGCCGGCCATCTGGGTGGACACCGTGACGCTGCCGAGCTTGCCGGCCTCGGCGATCACCGCGGCCTCCTCGGCGTCGTTCTTCGCGTTCAGCACGACCGCCGGGACGCCCGCCTTGACGAGTTTCTCGTGCAGCTCTTCGGATTCGGCGACGTCGCGGGTGCCGACGAGCACCGGCTGGCGGGTCTCGTGGATCTCCTTGATGTGCTCGACGATCGCGTCGTTCTTGGCCGCCGCGGTGACGTACACCCGGTCGGGCTCGTCCTCGCGGATGTTCGGCTTGTTGGGTTCGATCGGTGACACGCCGAGCTTGTAGAACTGCCGCAGCTGCTCACCGGCCGCCAGCGCGGTGCCGGTCATGCCGCACACCGTCGCGTACCGGTTGACCAGCGCCTGGACCGTGATGGTGTCGAGCACCTCGCCGGTCTCGGTGGTCTCGATGCCCTCCTTGGCCTCGACGGCGGCCTGGAGCCCGTCGGGCCAGCGCTGCAGCTGGGCGATGCGGCCGCGGGAGGCGTTGATCAGGTGCACGGCGTCATCGCGGACGATGTAGTGCACGTCGCGTTGCAGCAGCACGTGCGCGTGCAGCGCGACGTTGACCTCGGTCAGCGTGCTGGAGACGTGCTCTTCGGAGTACAGGTCGATGCCGCCGAGCTTGGCCTCTAGTTTCTGCGCGCCCGTCTCGGTGAGGTGCACGTTGCGGCTGTCGGCGTCGGTGTCGTAGTCGACGCCGGGCGTGAGTTCACCGACCATGCGGATGATCTCGACCTTCGGGGTCTCGCGGTGGCTGGTGCCTGCCAGCACCAGCGGCACCAGCGCCTCGTCGACCAACACAGAGTCGGCCTCGTCGATCAGCGCCACGTCGGGGTTCGGCGAGACGAGGTCGTCGACGTCGGTGACCAGCTGATCGCGCAGCACGTCGAACCCGATCTCGTTCACCGACGCATAGGTGACGTCGCACTTGTAGGCCGCGCGGCGCTCCTCGGCCGTCGAGGCCTCGGTGATCCAGCCGACAGTCAGGCCCAGCGCTTCCAGCAGCGGGCCCATCCATTCGGCGTCGCGGCGGGCGAGGTAGTCGTTGATGGTGATGACGTGCACGCTGCGGCCGCCCAGCGCGTATCCGGCGGCGGCGATCGCACCCGAGAGCGTCTTACCTTCGCCTGTGGCCATCTCGACGACGTCGCCGGCGAGCATGCGCAGGGCGCCCAGGAGCTGAACGTCGAAGGGCCGCAGCGACGTTGTGCGCTCGGCGGCTTCCCTGGCGATCGCCAGGAACTGCGGGATGTCGGTCGCTTCGGCGAGATCCTCGAGGTTCAGCAACTTGGCGGCCTTGCGCAACTGCTCGTCGTCGAGGGCCGCGGCCTTCTCGTCGAACTCCGCCGAACTGCGCACCTGCGCCATCGATTGCGCCTGGTCCCGGTCGGTGCTGGCGCCGAGCAGCCGCCAGAACCTATTGCTGACACGACCTGAAGTGCGGGTCTTCGTCTTCGCCACACCGCTACGGTACGCGTCGCCGCCCGGTGCCCCCCTCCCGGAGCGGGACGGCTCCGTGGCGCGAGCGTGCCGGAGTTCTGCCGCGCCGAGAGCCGCAGCGCATCGTCGGGTATCGCCGTCCGCAGGAGCGTCAGCTCGACGGTGTTGGCGATCGGATCGCCCGGTTTCGTCGCGCTCGTCGGCGGTGAGGGTGCGCGAAGTGCCGTAAATTCGCGGCGTGTCGTGTGCAGACACGCGCGCTCGCGCAAACAGGGCTAGGCGAGGTTGGAGCGGCGAGGGTAGGCGACCGCCGGGTCGGTCAGCACGTTGACCACCGCGGGCAGCGCCGACGCGAAGGCCCGCTCCAGCGCCGGGCGCAACTCGGCGGGCGTCGACACCAACTCGCCGTGCCCGCCCAGCGCTGTCACCACCTCGTCGTACCGGGTTCCGGGTCGCAGGTCAGCCACGACGGAATACCCGTAGATCGCCTCCATCGGATGCTTCTCGAGCCCCCAGATCCCGTTGTTGCCGATCACCGATACAACCTGAATACCGTGACGCACCAACGTGTCCCACTCCATGCCCGAGAACCCGAACGCGCCGTCGCCCTGCAGCAGCACCACTTGCCGTTCGGGTCGGGCCAGCTTGGCGGCCAGGGCGTAGCCGGGTCCGGACCCGAGGCAGCCGAACGGTCCGCTGTCGAGCCAGGCGCCGGGCACGTAACTGTCGATGACGCGGCCGGCGTAGGAGCCGAAGTCACCGGCGTCGACCACCACGATCGCGTCGCGGTCGAGCATCGCGCTGATCTCGGCGTACACCCGCATCGGGTGCAGCGGCGTGCGGTCGTCGCGCAGCTCGTCCGCTTCGGCGGTACGCACGGCGGTCTCGGCCGCGCGCAGACCGGCGATCCACGCCTCGTGATCGCCGGCGGCCGCCGCCGCCAACGCCGACAATGTCGTGCTGATGTCGCCGTACAAACCGGCCGCCACCTCCCGCGGATGAGGTCGATCGGGTGCGACGCGGTCGACGGTGATCAGCGCGGTGTCGGCGCCGAACACGCCCCCGAAGCCCAGCCGGAAGTCCATCGGCACGCCGATCACCAGCGCAACGTCGGCCTGCTGCAACGCTTTTGACCGAGCGCGAGAAAACGCGAGCGGATGGTCGGCGGGTACGGTGCCGCGCGCCATGCCGTTCATCAGCACCGGGATCCGCAGCGCGTCGGCCAGGTTCAGCAGCGCGGTCTCGGCGTGACCCCACCAGACGTTGGTGCCGGCCATGATGACCGGGCGTTGCGCCTCGGACAGCAGGCGAAGCGCGGCGGCCACGGCGTCGCCGTCGGCCTGCACCACCGCCGTCGGCGCGCTGAGCGCCCCCGGCGCGCCCGTATCGGTGGCCTCGCTGAACACGTGGTCCATCGGGAAGTCGACGAACGACACCCCCGAGGGCGCCCCGACCGCGGCGCGCAGCGCGTCGTCGACCAGGCCCGCGACCGCATCCGGCGATGAGGCGGTCGCCGCGAAGCGCGTCAGCGGCGCGACGAACGGGACATGGTCGATCTCCTGCAGGCTGCCCTGTCCCCACCGCAACGCCGGCGCGCGACCGCCGAGGATCACCAGCGGCGACTGGTTCTGTTGCGCGGCGGCCATCGCGCTCATGCCGTTGGTGACGCCAGGGCCGGCCGTCAACGCCGCGATGCCCGGCACGCGGGTCACCTTCGACCATCCTTCCGCAGCGAACGCCGCGGTCTGCTCGTGGCGGGTGTCGATCAGCCGGATGTCCTCCGCCCGGCAGCCGTCATAGAGGGAGAACAGGTGCCCGCCCGAGAGCGTGAAGATCGTGTCGATCCCGCTGGCGCGCAGTCGCCGCGCGATCAGGTGTCCCGCGTTCACCGGAGCGTCGCTGCCCATGGCCGCAGCTTACGCAGCACCGTTCCCCTGGCCCGGACCGTCGCCGACTTCCGCAGCGGGGTCGCGGATCCGGGCGTTCCATAGCCCTGGTGCAGAAATCGGCGGGCGGTAAGGCCGGTGTAAGGCCCGAGCAACGGGTCGTCCCACATCCCTGGTGCGCAACAGAGGCCGCTGCGCGCGACGACTCGATGCGCATCGTTGGCCCTATGAACGGCCGCGTAAAGGTTGTCGCGGTACCTTGCCGGAGTGAATGAGGGAATGTTCACCCCGACGCTGGACTGGGGCAGTGAACTGTGGACTTCGCTGATATGGATCGCGCGCGGCTGGGCGATCGCAGCGGTGTGCACGTTGGTCATCCTGGTGCTCATCGCCAGATTCACCACCTGGGGACGCCAGTTCTGGCGCATCACCGGCGACTACTTCAAAGGCCCGGAGAGCATCAAGGTCTGGCTGTGGCTGGGCGTGCTGCTGCTGTCGGTGATCGTTGGGGTCCGCCTGACGGTGCTGTTCACCTACCAGGGCAACGACATGATGACCAGCTTCCAGGTGGTGGCCTCAGGGCTGGGCACCGGCGACGACGCGATCAGGAACTCCGGCAAGGACGGGTTCTGGATGTCGATGACGATCTTTGCGATCCTGGCCGTCCTTCACGTCGCGCGGATCATGCTCGACCTCTTCCTGACGCAACGATTCATGTTGGCGTGGCGCGTCTGGCTCACCGACCGGTTCACCGGCGACTGGCTGGACGGTAAGGCCTACTACCGCGGGCGGTTCATCGACGACACGATCGACAACCCCGACCAGCGCATCCAGCAGGACATCGACATCTTCACCGCCGGGGTCGGCGGCCTGCCGAACACGCCGAACAACACCTCGACCGCCACGCTGCTGTTCGGCGCCGTCAACGCGGTGGCGTCGATGATCTCGTTCACCGCGATCCTGTGGAACCTTTCGGGAACGCTCACCCTGCCGCTCATCGGCGACGTGCCGCGGGCGATGTTCTGGATCCTGCTCGCCTACGTGCTGTTGGCGTCCGTCTTCGCGTTCTGGATCGGCCGGCCGATCATCTGGCTGTCCTTCAACAACGAGAAGTTCAACGCCGCCTTCCGCTACGCGCTGGTCCGGCTGCGCGACGCCGCCGAGGCCGTGGCGTTCTACCGCGGCGAGATCGCCGAGCGCTCGGGATTGCGGCGGCTGTTCGCGCCCGTCGTGTCCAACTACAAGCGCTACATCAACCGGATGATGGGCTTCTATGGCTGGAACCTGTCGATGGACCAGATCATCGTCGTGCCGCCCTATCTACTGCAGTTCCCGCGCTTCTTCACCGGCGAGATCACGCTCGGCGCTATGAGCCAGACCGCGGCGGCCTTCGGCAACATCGAGCAGGGCCTGTCGTTCTTCCGCAACGTCTACGACCAGTTCGCCGGGTACCGAGCGGCGATCATCCGACTGCACGGGCTCGTCGTCGCCAACGAGGAGGGCCGCGCGCTACCCGAGTTGACCACCGCCGCCTGCGTCGACGGCACCGTCGAGCTGTCCGGCGTCGAGGTCCGAACCCCCGACGGCAGGCAGCTGATCCGGCCGCTGGACATGCGGCTCGAAGTCGGTGAGACGCTGGTGGTCACCGGCCGCTCGGGCACCGGCAAGACCACGTTGCTGCGCAGCCTCGCGCAGCTGTGGCCGTTCACCTCGGGCCGGTTGACGCGCCCGTGCGGTCCCAACGAGTCGATGTTCCTGTCGCAGCTGCCGTACGTGCCGCTCGGCGACCTGCGCACCGTCGTCAGCTACCCCAACGAGGTGGGCACCATCGACGACCGGACGTTGCAGAGCATGCTGCACAAGGTGGCCCTGCCGCACCTGGCCGACCGTCTCGACGAGGTCGACGACTGGGCCAAGGTGCTCTCGCCCGGCGAACAGCAGCGCATCGCGTTCGCCCGAATCCTCTTGACCAAACCCAAGGCCGTCTTCCTCGACGAGTCGACGTCCGCGCTCGACGAGGGCCTGGAGTTCATGCTCTACCAGTTGGTGCGCACCGAGCTGCCGGACACCATCCTGATCAGCGTCAGTCACCGCAGCACCGTCGAACAGCACCACACCCACGAGCTCGAACTGCTCGGCGACGGCGCCTGGCGGCTGGGGCGCGTCGAGGGCGACGAACCGGCGAAGGTCTAGCGCGTCGCGGCGCGTTCGCCCGCCCGCCGCGCTGCTTGTCGACCCGCCCGCCGCCCGAAGAACGACCCCTCGCCGAGCTGGGTTCCGCTGGCATAGCCCTTGCCGTCGTGGGCGATGTTCGACGCGCACGCACCCGCCGCATAGAGGCCGGCGACGACGGATCCGTCCTCGCGCAACACTTCTCCGTCGACGGACACCGCGAGGCCGCCCATCGTGAAGCCCGAGTACATCGCCCGGCCCAGGGACAGGTCGAAGGCCGCGAACGGGCCGGTGTCCTGTGCGGCCAGATAGTCGGGCTGCTTGTGGAAATCGGGATCCTCACCGCGCGCGGCGAACTCGTTGTAGCGGCTCAGCGTGGCGACCAGGTTGCCCTGCGGAATACCCAGTGCCGCTTCCGTTTCCTCGAGGGTCTCCCAACCGTCGATGAACTTGATCAGCGGCATCTCGGGCATCTCCATATGGGCCTCGTCGACCACGAGGTAGGCAGTTTGTTCGGGCTGCTCGAGCACGAAAGCCGAAGTGCGCGAATGGTAGGAGTCCTCGTTGACGAACCGCTTGCCATCCTTGTTGACGATCACGCCGGTGAGCAGGATTTCGGGCGGATACGCCGCGGCGGTGATGAACAACTGGTCCATGTTCTTGGCCACTCCGCCGGCGGAGATGCCCATCCGGATGCCCAGGCCGTCGTCGTTGGGGTTGCCCAGGATGTAGGGCTCCACCTCGCCGTGGTGCTTGGTCTTGCGCTTCTGACCGAGCGCCGGCGTGTACTCGGCAACCATCTCCGGATTCATCGCGAAACCGCCCGCAGCGATGATCACCGCCTTCGCCCTGATCGCACCCGTCTCGCCGAAATGCTTCCACCGCACCCCGACCACGGACCCGTTCTCGACGACTAGGTTGGTCACGCCGGTCTCGTAGCGGACCTGAACGTTGAGTTCGGCGGCACGCTTCACCAACAGCTCGATGACCATCGCGGCGCCGCCGAGTTCACCGGGCACCGGCACCGAATGTCCGCGCGGGGCGGGCTTGGCCTGCTCGCAGAACGGCCACACCTTCTCGTTGCCGGTGTACGACAAGCCCTCGGTGCCCGGCGGCACCACCACCTTGCCCGGGTAGTAGCTGCGCTCGAACTGAAAACCCAACTCCTCCAACCAGTTGAAGTGTTCGACGCTGCCGTCGCAGTAGGCGCGGATCTTCTCGTGGTCGGGTTCGGGCGACACCGCGACGAGGTAGGAGTACATCTCCTCGGCGCTGTCGTCGTGACCGGTGGCCTGCTGCACCGCGGTCCCGCCGCCGAGATAGAAGTGTCCGCCCGCCATCGCGCTGGTCCCGCCGGCGTCGGCGGCCTTCTCCAGCACCAGGACTCGCGTGCCCTCGGCGGCCGCGCTGACCGCCGCGCATCCGCCCGCGATGCCGAAACCGATCACCACGACGTCGAACTCGTCGGACCACGATGCGACGTCCGCGGCCGCGACGGTGTCGGGAATCTCGCTGATGCTCACTGCTGCTCCTGTTTGATGTAGTCGAAGAATGCCCTGATCTCGACGGGGATGCGGGCGATCTCGAGGTACGGGACACCGGGGGCCGCGATGTAGGCGAACTCCATACCGCCCGCCATCACCCCGCGCTGCACCGCCTCGTCGCCCCGTTGGGTCAGCGCCGCGTCCACGTCGTCGACCTCGACGCAGATGTGGTGCAGTCCCGGCCCCGCGGTGTCGAGGAATTCGGTGTAGATGCTGCGCCCGGAAACCGGCGCGATCAGTTCGAGCTGGGTGTCGCCGGCGTAGCTCAGGGAGATGTCGGCGACGAAGTCCGCCGGCTCACCGCGGTAGGTGCACGTATCCGGCGAGAAGTGAACGCCGGGCATGCGCACCCACTTCTTGGCGCCCAACAGCGTGGTGAGCGCCTGCTCGGTGGCGTCGAGGTCCCGCGTCACCCACGCAATCTGGACAGGTGTCTGGGCAAGCATCGCGTCGAGGATATCCGCGGCCCGTTCCGTTGGCTAGAACGTGTTCTAGTTAGCCCTCGCCGTAGTACGCCTTCAGGCAGCGATCGGCGGCCTCACGTGCGGTGGCCGGATCGGCGCCGGAGGCGACGTTGGCCTGGTACCACGCCTCGTTGGACAACGCCAGGAAGCGGCGCCCCTCGTCGGTGGTGACCCACTGCTGGCCGAAATCCGGATCGATCGTCTCGCCGGTCGACAGGTGCAGCGCCAGGCCGAGCACCATCGAATCCCAGCCGATGCCGACGGCGCCGGGGCCGAACTGCAGCGACATCTCGTCGCCGACAACCGCGATGTGTTCGATGACCAGCTCCGCCCGGTCCGCGCCCCGGCCGTCGACATTGACCGCGATCCAGCTGGTGTTGCCGCCGTACTCCCAGGTGGCCGTGAAGGTCTTCGGCGGATCGCACGTCAGGATCGTTCCGCTGGCGTTGCCGTGCAGTTGATAGGTGCCGCCGACCTCGAGCTCACCGGAGATCGGCATCAACCATCGGGGTATGCGCTCGATGTTGGTGACGGCGTCCCACAGATCGTCCTGATCGGTGTCGTAGGCCTGCTTGATGGTGACGACATGCGCCTCCCCCGCGTCGATCGTGCGTTTCCCGACCGTGCGGGCGACCGCGTTGATCTGGTGGTCCACATCGATCTCGGTCATGTTGCCTTCCTTCGTCGTTGTCGCTTCCCTCGCGCGATCTCGGTGCCGAGCGCGTCGAGCCGCGGCGCCCAGAACCGACGGAAGCCGGCGAGCCACTCGTCGGCGTCGCGCAGCGCTGCGCCGTTGACCGCGTAGAGGCGGCGCTGACCGTCCGGCCGCACCGAGGTGAAACCGTTGTCTCGCAACACCTTCAGATGCTGCGAGACCGCCGGCTGAGTGATCGCGAACTCGTCTTGGATTGTGGCGGCGATGGCACCGGCCGCCAGCTCGCCGTCGGCGAGCAACTCCAGGATCCGGCGGCGCACCGGATCCCCCAGGACGTCGAATGCGTGCACCCACTCAAGCTAAAGTGGCAACTTATATAAGTCAACCCTTAACCATAGTCAGCGCGTGGATCAGCAGTCCGATCTGCAGGTCGAAGACGTCCGCGGGTTCGGTGAGCGTGTCGGGGCCGTACTGGCCGAATACCTCGAGGCTGATCGCGCCGATCAACGTCGCCCAGCTCAGAAACCCCTTGGTGACCGCCCCGTCGTCGCCGGAGAAGGAGAACTCCTCGCGCAGCGCCTCGAAATCCGACGACAACGGTTCGGGGACAACGGTTTCCGATGGGGGAATATCGCCGGCGGCGATACCGGCGGCGATCACGTCGAACAAGGCGCCGACGACGCGAGTCCCGGGTCCCACGGTGCGCTCCCGCGGCGCGCGGTAGCCCGGCACCGGCGTGCCGTAGAGCAGGGCCCATGAGGCGGGCTTGTCGACGGCCCATCGGCGCGCCGCGTGCGCCATTGCGCGGAACTGCTCGTGCCAGGGCGCACAGACGTCGCGGCTACGGTCCACGCAATCGGCGAGTTCGGAGTAGGCATCGACCAGCAGCAGGGTCAACAGCTCGTCGCGACTGGCCACATAGCGGTACACCGCCGAGGACACCATGCCGAGATCGCGAGCGATGGCGCGCAGCGACAGCCCGGCGGCGCCCTCCGTCACCAGATGGCGCCGCCCCAGCTCGACGATCTGTGCCTCGATCCGCTGACGGCTCTCCGCTCGCCTGCCCATGGGCCGAGTGTGACACAAAACGAGATCACTGCTCTTGATTTAGCTCGTTCGACGTGGCAACGTGGAGTCGAGAGCACCGCTCTCAGAACACGGAGGCGACCATGACGACCCGCTACGACGAACCGACGCGACCCGCCCGCGCGGTCAACCGCATCTTCCGCTGGCTCGCCGAAGCCGGAATCAGCATCGCCGGAACGAAAGCGTTGACGGTGCGGGGCCGAAAGTCGGGCAAGCGCCGAAGCGTGGTGGTCAATGTGCTCACCGTGGACGGGCGCGACTACGTCCTCTCACCACGAGGCAACACCCAGTGGGCGTGCAACGCCAGGGCTGCTGGAGTCGTGGAGGTCGGCTCGCGTTGGCACCGCCGCGAGGTTCGCCTCACCGAGGTGGCCGACGAGGCCAAACCGGAACTGCTCAGCCGCTACCTCGACCGCTGGTTCTGGGAGGTCAAGGGACACGTCGGCGGCCTCACACCCGACTCCTCATCAGACGAGTTGCGCGCCGCGGCGCCGTCGATCCCGGTGTTCGCGTTGGCGCCCTAGGGCAGCGAGACCGTGCCGACGGTGGCCGACGCGGCGGAGATGACGTCCTCGCTGGCCTGCTGGCTTGCCGTCTGCCAGGACACCGCCGCCGGATACGCGCCCCACGTGCTGTTGAACATGCCGATCAGCACCGCCCGGTTGTCAGGGGTGACCACGTAGACCGGCCCGCCGGAGTCGCCCTTCTGGCTGACGACGCCGTTGGCCATCGTGAACCAGCCGTTGTTGACGGCTTCGACGTTGCCGCAGCTCTCGCCGGTCACCACGCCGAAGTGGCACACCGGCTGGCCGGCCGTCGGCACGACACCGGGGTCGGCCACCAGCACTTTGCCGCCCGGCAGCACGTTGTTGACCATGACATCGGGTGCCAGTGCGATCGCCTCCCAGTCGGCGATCTGATGATTGGTGTCGACGGTCGCGCCGTTGGGGGTGTTGTCGCGGAACACCGTCTGCATCCCGATGTGGTTGCCGTCGCGGTCGCGCACCGGTCCGCTACCGCGGCAGTGCCCCGCGGTGAAAGCGATCCGCGCCGCCGGGTCGACGTAGCCCAGCGTGCAGACGTTGTTGTCCTGGCGAATCTCCATGCCGGGGTAGACGACGACGCCGGGCGCCGCCTGGGCGGGGCCGGAGAGAAGCGCAAGCGTAGCGATCGGGGCGGCCAACGCCGCCAGTACCGGTATCGAGTGTCCGCGCACTGTCGTCTCCGCTCGTCGAGCCGATGTAGGTCCGGTACCGGCGTGTTGTGGGCCGCTGAACCGGGCCGGGAGTCCGACAACCACCCCGACCAGGAACAACCACTCGACGATGGTCCCGTCACTTCCCCATCGGTGAAGGTCACAGAGACGTTACGCTCCGGCCGCACTTTCGGCACGGGAGTACTACGAATCGAAACCGAGACCGAATGCGTCCAGGGTTCGCAGGAACACGTTGCGCTGGCCTTCGGCGTGGTCGGCGCGGTTCAGTGACCACCGCGTGGCCTGGATGCCGATGCCGGCCAGCGGCTCGGGCGGGAACGGCAGCGGACGGTCGCGCACCATCTGCAGTTCGGTGCGCGGGGTGGGCCGGCCCTCGAGCAGATCGAGGCACACATCCGCGGCGAATCGCGACGCGCCCACGCCTAATCCGGTGAAGCCGTTGACGTATGCCACGCGGCCGTCCCTGGCCAGCCCCCAGTGCGCGCAGAACCGGGTGTTGGTGTCGATGGCGCCGGCCCAGCGATGGGTGAACCGGACGCCGTCGAGTTGCGGGAAGGTGAGAAAGAAGTGCGCGGCCAGCCGCCGGTAGGTGCCGGTCCGATCCTCGTAGCGCGGATCCACTTTCCGTCCGAAGTGATAGACCGCGTCGTATCCGCCCCAGACGATCCGGTTGTCCGCGGTGAGGCGGTAGTAGTGAAACTGGTTGGCGCAGTCGCCGATCCCCTGGCGACCGCGCCAGCCGATGCGGTCCAGCTGGTCATCGGTGAGCGGTTCGGTGGCCAGTACGTAGTCGTACACCGGGACCGTGTGCAACCGGTTGCGCTTGAGCAGGCTCGGATACACGTTCGTCGCCAGCACCGCCCGCCGAGCCGTGACCACCGCCTGACCCGTCTCGACACGCAGGCCGACACCGCCGGAGTCCAACCGCGTCGCGTTGGTGTGTTCGAAGATGCGCACGCCGGCGTCCCGGCACGCCATGGCGAGTTCGAACGCGAGCTTGGCGGGGTGCACGATCGCGCAGCTCTCGGCGCTGAAGAGGCCCGCGAGATAGGTCGGCGACGCCACCTCACCGCGCACCTCGGTCGTGTCGAGGAACTTCCCCACGCCGTCCGCCGCGGCCTCCCGCAGCCACTCGACCTGGTGCGGCTCCGTGGCGACCGTCAACATGCCGGTGCGCTCCCAGTCGGTGTCGAGGCCCAGCTCCCCCAGTTCGGCTTGCATCCCGTCGAGGTTCTCCAGTCCCATCGCCTCGAGGACGTCGAACTCGTTGGGCCAGCGCGCCTTTCCGTTCTCTGTGCCGTGCGTCAGGCTGGCGTCGACGAAACCTCCGTTGCGGCCGGAGGCTGCCCACCCCACCCGATTGGCCTCGATGAGCACGATTCGTTGGTTCGGGTCGCGTCGCGCCGCGTGCAGGGCGGTCCACAACCCGGTGTATCCGCCGCCGATGATCACCAGGTCGCAGGTGATCGGCGTGGTCAGCGCCGGGTACCGCGGACGCACCGGGCCGACCCGCTCGTCCAGCCACATCGACCCGAACGTGCTTCTCGCCAGGGAGCGTTCGACCAGACCGGCGTCGACCGGACCGTCGAATACGGTTTCCACACAGCGGAGATTACGGCGCGCGGCGGCGTTGCGCGGATCAGGCGGCTAAGCGGTGACCGCGGTCGACTCCTGCACCGCTTCCCGCGGCTGCGCCGGTGTCCAGCCGGGCGGGCCGAACATGTAGCCCAGCTTGTCGCGCCATCGCGGCGCCCGGCGGACGTCGCGGACGATTGCGACATACTCGTGGGTCTGCAGCGTCCAGATGTTGTAGGTGTCGACCTGTTTGGTCAACCCGTAGTGCGGCCGCACGGTCTCGGCCTGGAAGCTGCCGAAGAGGCGATCCCAGATGATGAAGATGCCGCCGTAGTTCTTGTCGAGGTACTCCTGGTCCATACCGTGGTGGACCCGGTGGTGCGACGGCGTGTTGAAGACGAATTCGATTGGGCGCCAGAGCTTATCGATGCGCTCGGTGTGGATCCAGAACTGATAGATCAGGTTGATCGAGAAGCTGGCGAACACGATCCACGGCGGTACGCCCAACAGCGGCAGCAGCGCCCGCAGGAAGACGTCTCCGCTGATGTTCCACTTCTGGCGCAGCGCAGTCGCGAGGTTGAAGTACTGGCTGGAGTGGTGTGCCTGATGGGTGGCCCAGAGGAGCCGGACCCGGTGCGCCATCCGGTGATAGACGTAATAGAGCAGGTCCACCCCGACGATCGCGATGACCCACGTGTACCAGGCGCCGGCCGGCAGCTGCCACGGTGCGACGTAGGCGAACAACGCCGCATATCCCAGCAGCGCGACGAAGTTCAGCACCCCGCTCGTGCCGATCGAGACCACGCCCATCCAGATGCTGGCCCACGCATCGGATCGGTGGTACGCCCCGGCGGGTGCACGCTCGGCCTCCTCGTGTGCCAGCTTGCGGGCGGCCGCCCATTCGATGATCAGCAGCAGCAGGAAGAACGGGACCGCGAACATCACGGGGTCGTGCATCAACGGTGGCAATACGTGCGCGAAGGCGCCACTCACATCCACGTCACACCTCCGGCCAAAGCATACGACTCACCGGAAGCTCAGCACCTGATCGCCCCAGGCGGTGCGCAGATCGCGATCGAGGTCGTCGACCACCCGGTCCGATCGCCGTGTCGGCAGAGCCGCGGCCGTCGAGGTCGGCTAGCTTGATCGCGTGCAGAGGTGGGTGTTGCTGGCCGGAGCGATCATCGTCGAGGTCGCCGCCACGTTGTCGTTGCGGGCGTCCCGGGACCACTCGGCGTGGCTTCTGGTCGTGGTCGTGGGCTACATCGCGGCGTTCGCGTTCCTGACCCTGGTGCTGCGCGCCGGGATGCCCGTCGGGGTGGCGTACGGGATCTGGGGCGCGGTCGGTACGGCGGGGACGGCGGTGCTGGCAGCGGTCCTGTTCAACGACCCGTTCACCTGGCCGATCGTCGCCGGCATCGGCCTGATCATCGCCGGTGTGCTGCTGATCGAGTTCGGATCGCACCGCGCGGTCGAACCGCGGTGATGTACTGGGCGCTGGCGGGCGCGATCGTGTTCGAGGTCGTCGCGACCCTGTCGCTGCGCGCCTCGGAGGGATTCCGCAAGAAGGCGTGGATCGCGCCGGTCGTCATCGGTTATCTGGCGTCGTTCTATATGTTGTGGCTGACCCTGGCGCTCGGCATGCCAGTCGGCATCGCCTACGGCGTGTGGACGGCGTGCGGCGTGGCGCTGGTCGCGGTCATCGCCCGCTTCGTGTTCACCGAACCACTGACCTGGCTGATGGCACTGGGCATCGCGCTCGTCATCGGTGGCGTGCTCACGATCGAACTGGCCGCCGTCGGGCACTGAGCACGCCCGACAACGCGACGACCAGAACCCCGGCGATCGGCACGGTGAGCAACCCGATGCGCAGGCTCGTCGCGTCCGCGATCACCCCGACGAGCACCGGGGCGCCGAAGAACCCGATGCGCATCAGCCAGGTCAGGATCGTCAGCCCGCTGCCCGGTCGAAGGCCCGGCAGCTGATCGGCGGCATGCATGGCCGACGGCACCAGCGTCGCCACCCCGAACCCGGCGAGCGCGAAACCCGCGATCGTGGCGGGCACCGACGGGAACGCCAGCGCGAGACCCATGCCGACCGCCGTGATCGCACCACCCGACCGAACCACGGCGCGGGTGCCGAACCGGTCGACCAACCGGTCCCCGATGAGCCGCCCGACGAACATGAAGGTGACCGCGGCGATGTAGCCGGTCACCGCGATCGGACCGGGCGCACCCAGCACGTCACGCAGGTAGACCGCGGCCCAGGAGCTGCCCGCGTCCTCGACCGTCGCACCGGCCACCGCGATCAGCACCAGAGCCAGCAGCGCGGCGTACACCGCCAGGCCGGCGTCACCGCCGCCGGTGCGCGCCGCCGGGTGGGTGTCGTGGTCGGCGCCGGGCAGCAGGTAGCGATAGGCGACGAGCACGACCGCGCTGCACAGTACCGCCGAGAAGCCGAGGTGCGCCCCGCGCGAGACGCCCAGCGCGATCGCCGTCGCCCCCATCAGACCTCCGATGATCGCGCCGGCGGCCCACACCGCATGCAGCGAGTTGATGATCGAACGACCATAGAGGCGTTGGACCCGCAGCCCGTGCGCGTTCTGCGCGACGTCGGTCACCGAATCGCTGGCGCCGGCCGCGAACAACCCGGCGGCGAACAACACCGGAGACGGGGCCACGCCCGCCAGCATCACGAACATCCCGATCCCGATGGTGCCGAGAACGGCGACCCGCGACGAGCGGTAGCGGCGGATCAGCGCCGCCGCGGTCAGCCCGGCCGCCAGGGCGCCCGCGGAGAATGCCGCGACGGCGGCGCCGTAAGCCGAATTCGTCAGCCCCAGATCGCTCTTGATCTCGGGGTACCGCGGCAGCAGGTTGGCGAACACGGCGCCGTTGGTCAAGAACAGCGCTGCCACCGCGATGCGCGCGCGCCGGCTCTGCACCTCGACCGTCTCTTGTCGGTCGGCCGCCATACCGGCCGACCCTACATGCGCTCGAGTGCGGTGTTGAGTTCACGCAGATCGGGTATGAGCGAGCCTGTGACGAGACCTGCCGACGGCTTCCGGGCAAGATTGGCGACATGACAGAGCCCGCCGCGTCGCTTGTGGAGTTGGCGCGACGCTACGGTGTCGCAACCGATTACGAGGACTGGGCGGGCCGGCACATCGCCGTGGCCCCCTCGACGCTGATCTCGGTGCTGGCCGCGTTGGGAGTTCCCGCCGCCACCGAGGACGACCGCGCCGCCGCGCTGGCCGCGCACGACCGCGAATACTGGGAGCGCCCCCTACCGCCGACGATCATCGGGCGCACCGGCGCCACCTCGACGTTCTGGGTGCACGTCACCCATGGCAACCCGGTCTCGCTGCGGATCCATCTCGAGGGCGGGTCCGTGCGCACGGACCTGCGTCAGCTCGAAAACAACAGGGCACCATATGATTTGGATGGCAGACTGGTCGGTGAGGCGACCTTCGAGACGCCCGCCGACCTTCCGATCGGATACCACCGCCTCGAGCTGCACGCCGACGATCAAACGTTCGCCACGGCGCTCATCGTGTCCCCCGCCACGCTGGTCCCGCCGTCGGGCAGGCAGTGGGGGCTCGCCACTCAGCTCTACAGTGTCCGTTCCGAAAGGTCCTGGGGCATCGGCGATCTGACGGATCTGGCCGACCTCGCGGTGTGGTCGGCCGCCACCCACGACGCGGGATTCATCCTCGTCAACCCGCTGCATGCGGCCGCCCCGGTCGCGCCGATGGAGCCGTCGCCCTACCTTCCGACGTCCCGCCGCTTTGTCAATCCGATCTATCTGCGGGTCGAGGCGATTCCCGAATACGCCTACGTCCGGCGCCGCAACCGGTTACGCAAGTTGCGCGAAGCCGTGCAGTCCCGTGCTGACCGCGCCGATCAGGTGGACCGCGACGCGGCGTGGAAGGTGAAGCGCTCGGCGCTCGAGGCGGTCTATGAGGTACCGCGTTCTGCGGGACGCGACCTGGCCTACACCGCCTACCGCGAGCGCGAGGGTGCGAGCCTCGATGACTTCGCCATCTGGTGTGCGCTGGCCGAACGCCACGGCGCCGACTGGCATCAGTGGCCGCGTGAACTACAGCATCCGGCGAACCCCGCCGTCGCGGCCTTCGCTGCCGAGCACGCCGGCGCCGTCGACTTCCACCGCTGGTTGCAGTGGCAGCTCGACGACCAGCTGACCGCGGCGCAGGCCACCGCGCTGCAGACGGGTATGGGCCTGGGCATCATGCACGACCTCGCGGTCGGCGTGGACCCGAACGGCGCCGACTCGTGGGCGCTGCAGGATGTGCTCGCGCTCGGTGTCACCGCGGGCGCGCCGCCCGACGAGTTCAACCAGCTCGGCCAGGACTGGTCGCAACCGCCGTGGCGCCCCGACCAGCTGGAGAGGCTCACCTATGAACCGTTCCGCGCGCTGGTAAACGCCGTACTGCGACACGCGGGCGGGGTGCGCATCGACCACATCATCGGGCTGTTCCGGCTGTGGTGGATCCCGAACGGGTCCCGCCCCACCGAAGGCACCTACGTGCGCTACGACCACGAGGCGATGATCGGCATCGTCGCGCTCGAGGCCTACCGCGCGGGCGCCGTCGTCGTGGGCGAGGACCTCGGCACCGTCGAACCATGGGTGCGCGACTACCTGCACGAGCGGGGGTTGTTCGGGACCTCGATCCTGTGGTTCGAAGCCGACCGCGACGGGGACGGCGGCCCGCTGCCCGCTGAGCGGTGGCGCGAGTACTGCCTCTCGGCCGTCACCACCCACGACCTGCCCCCCACCGCCGGCTACCTGGCCGGCGAACACGTCCGCCTACGCGACCAACTCGGGCTGCTGACGCGTCCGGCCGCCGATGAGCTGGCCGACGACCGTGAGCAGCAGAAGCGCTGGCTCGACGAACTGCGCCGTTCCGGCCTGCTGAGCGACGCCGGAGATTCCGACAGCGCCGAGATCGTCGAGGCGCTGCATCGCTACCTCGGCCGCACATCGTCACGGTTGCTGTCGCTGTCGCTGGCCGACGCGGTAGGCGATATGCGGACCCAGAACCAGCCGGGCACCACCGACGAGTATCCGAACTGGCGGGTGCCGCTGGCCGACCCCAACGGTAAGAAACTGCTGCTCGAAGACGTCTTCGCCGATGCCACGGCGCAGCGGCTCGGCGAGGTCATGCGCGACGCGGTGCGCCCGCACGTGTAACGCCGGCGGCTTCTGCTCCGGTTTCACATTCATCACGCCTGCGATATGTTCGCACCGCAGCGACCTGAGGAGATCACGTGAACAAGCTTGTTGTGCTGAGCGGCGGGCTCGCAGCCGTCGGTTCGGCGGCGCTGGTCGGCGCCGGGATCGCGATGTCGCAACCCAGCCTCAACGTGGTCGGCGAGCCGTACAACCGGGCGCTGCAGATCCTCAAGTCCCAGGGCGTCAAGGCCTACTTCGGTGGTTCGGTGGGCAGCGTGCTGCCACAGGCCGAGTGCCTGGTGGACCAGCAGAAGATCACGTCGGGCGGCCGGATGCTGCTGATGCTGGACTGCAGCCAGAAGGCGGCGGACCTGATCGCGGAGCAGGCGCCCTCGGGCGGTCCGACGGTCGGCCGCAACGGCATCACCACCGTGACCCCCACCCCCGTGGTTCCGATTCAGGGCGCACCCGGCGCGGGCACCCCGCCGCCGGCCCCGGTCGGCTGACCGGGATCGAGCGCTGCGCACCACGCCCCCGGGGTCCTAGGGCTCACGCCATTGCCTTGGCTTGCGCGATGTGACCTTCGAAGGCGGCCGACGCCGCCATGGCGCTGTAGCGCCTCGCGAAGTCGCGATAGCCACCTCGGTCGCCCCTAGCATCTGCAAGATGTGCCTGTAAGCGCAGCAGCGCCAATTCTTTGGGAACGAATCCCGGTTCCGTAGGGCAGGCTGCGAGATCGTCGATGGCTGCCTGTGCCTCGTGCAGATCTCGCTCGGTCCTGCGGTGTAGGAGTGATTCCGCCAGCACGGTCGACGCGGGTGTTCGGAACATGACCCCGCCGCAGTCGGACAGGTGAGCGACTACCCCTCTGGCGAGATCGATCGCCCCGTCGAGCTCTCCAGTCTGAGCCTTGCACTCCGCGATCTGGACGTCGGCCATGGTCACGGTAAGCAGATCACCGTGTCCGAAGGCTTGCTGACGAGCCTTCGCCAGCATTTCAAAGCCGGCTTTCTGGTTTCTGCCGGGCAAACGAACCAGCATGATGCCGTGAGCCACGTGTGCCCACGTCAGTGAGACGTCATCGCCGCAGCGCTCGGCGGTCCGAACTGCGTCGGTCGTATCCATCAGCGCCGTTGAGTCGGGCACCAGTGCGCCGTTCATGACTGCCACCGCGTAAGCGGTCGTGGTCACCGCAGCCTGGGTGATCCCCTTCACCTGTTGCGCCATCGCGAGCCCCGCCCGGAGATCCTCGCGCCAGCCAGGATGGCCCAAGCTGCATCGGGCCAGGCCCCGCAGAGTGGTTGCCCACGCCAATGGCGATTCAAAGAAAAAATTGCCCAGGGTGATATTGCCGTCGGCTACTTCGATCGCGCGCTCGAACAGCCTCAGCGCTTCAGTGATCTCGCCTGCTTCGAGCATGCCGTGGCTCGCCGTGTTTACCAGCATGATCAGCGCAGGATCACCGGTCGACTCGAGCAGGCCGATGTAATCGGGTGCCAGAGCGCATAATTCGCGCAGCCGATGGTTGAGAGTCATCCCCACGAGCACTCCCGACATGCCCATCAGCAATGACATCTCATCGCCCGCTTCGCTGCACAGTTCGCGCAGTTCGTCGAATCCGGTGTCAGTGACACTGGCGCCCCCCGTGCGCCAGCCGAAGGCACACAGCAGCGTGCGCGGCGCGATGCGCATCGACGTGCGATCGGCGTCGTCGTGCGGCATTTGGTCGGCGGCTGCGCGCGCCCGCGCCCAACTCGCGCGTGCCGCCCCGATATCGCGATTGGTCAGCCAGGTCGCCGCGCGCATGTGCCATTCGAACGCCGCACGAAGATCTCCAGCGGCCTCGAGGTGAGTCGCGATCAACGCCGCGTTCTCCTCCACCGCTGTCGGATCATGGAGTTCTATGGCCGCTGCCACCCGCCGGTGTAATGCGATCCGGTCGGATCTCAATTGCGACTCGTAGGCAACCGCGCGGATCAGGGGATGGCAGAACGCATAATCCTCTCGAGGAGAGACGATCACCGGTTCAACGAGCTCCGCGTCGACCAACTCTGTGAGCCCAACAGCGGGGTCGATGCGGGTGAGCAAGTTCGCGTCGAACCGAGAGCCGATCACCGCCGCCGCGTGCAGTGTGCGCTTAGCGGCACCGCTGAGGCGGTCGATACGTGCCTCGATGGTGGCTTGTACGGTGGCCGGCACACTGACTTGCGCGGTGTCAACGCGGCAGACGTATGCCCCCGGTGTTCCAATGAGGACCTCCCTCTCGGCCAGGTCGCGCACGATCTCCTCGGCGAAGAACGGATTGCCATCGGACCGCTCGGCCACCTCCGCATACAGCCCTGCTACCGAGGGGTCGATGCCAAGCAGTTCTTTCGTCAACGCCGAGATCTCGGAATCAACAAGCGGCGCAAGACGTATGGCTTGCGAGCCGGTCGTCTCGGTCAGGATGCCACGGTATTCGGGACGGTAGGTGAGCAGCGCAAGCGAATGTGTCCGTCGCAAGGCAGACATGAGATCCGCGAGTATCAGCTCGCTCACGTCGTCGAGCCAGTGTGCATCCTCGATCACGTAGACGGTTGGTCTTGAGCGCGTCAGCGCGGCGGCCCGGACCACGCCCGCCAACCGTCGGCGCCGGGCGTCCGGGTCGATGGCGACGGGGCCCATTCCGGACTCGCCGATCCCTATCAGGTCACAGAGCAGCTCCAAGTCCTCGGTGTTCGTGTCGAACAGCCGCTGACGCACGCGCTCCCGTGCGGTTTCGGGTTCCACGCCGTCAATCTCAAAGAGCGCACGTAAAAGCCCCGCCGCGCCGTAAAAGGCGATGTCGCTGGTATGGGACTGACAGAACGTCGAGAAAACCTCCGCGCCGCGGCGACTGGCCATCGCCGCAGCTTCGCGAACCAACCGACTCTTACCGATGCCCGCCGCCCCGACGATGCCCACAACACCGCCTGAGCCGGCGATCGCGCGCTCGAGCATCGTCGTCAGCAGGCGAATGTGGCGCTGACGCCCTATGAGGCGCACTTCCGACCGGCAGGTCTGGCCACGTTGCACGCTGATCGCCCGCAGACGACGCGCCGGAAGCGGATCGCGGCGCCCTTTGACATCCAGGAATTTCAGTCGATCCAGCACGGCATTGTTCTCGACCAGCCGCGCGGTCGACTGGCTCAGCATCACCCCACCCGGCGGGGCGACAGACTCCATCCGCTGTGCCATTCCCACCTGTTCGCCCATCGCGGTGTAACCGAACGCGCTCGAGCCGAGTTGACCGGCGATCACCTCGCCGGAGTTCAGGCCGATCCGCAGCTGTAGTTCGATACCGTCACGTCGCCGTACCTCGGCGGCGAGATCTTGCGCTTGCTCCTGGATGTTCAGTGCAGAAAGGCAGGCGCGAATTGCGTGATCTTCCAGAGCTTTTGGGGCCCCGAACAACGCCATGATGCCGTCGCCGGTGAACTTATCGACAGTTCCGCCGTAGCGGTGCACCACGCGCGCTGCGCGGTCGACGAGAACAGACATGATCTCGCGAAGTCGCTCGGACCCCACCGTGGCCGCGATGTCCATCGAATGGACCACATCGGCGAACAAGACGGTCACCTGCTTGTACTCGGCTGGTTCGTCGGCAGCCGTGACGGCCGAACCGCACTCGTGGCAGAACTTCGCCGCCTCATGCAGCCTCGTGCCACATGCTCCGCACGTCACCCCACCGGGTTTCATACGAGCACCGCCAATCCGAGTCCGGCCTGCCCGATGCGCCAACGATAGGCCGCGTGCCGGCCGGAAACACCAACATTGACACAGCTCTAAGACAGCATGGTCATCTACAGCAGAGCAGTTCCGCTGAGAGTCGTGCGGCTAGCACAGCTAGCCCTCCACCATCTGACGCAGGTTGGTCAGCGTCCGGCTCATCGTGCGGCCGACCTGTCGCGCGGCCACCCGATCGGCGATCAGCCCGAGCAGGTTGCCCGCGGACTCGTAGGACAACCGGAACGTCACCTTGGTGCGCCCGTCGTCGGTGTCGCGCAGCCGGAAGCGGCCACGTTGGGAGACCCCGGTGAGCCCGATCCACGACACCTCGCGCGGCGCATCGAACTCGACGACCTCGACGGTTCCGCCGATCGGCACTGAACCCACCTTCCAATGCACCGTGTACCGGGAGCCGAGGCCGGCGGGATCATCGCTCAGCGTCTCCCAGCGTTCGAGGCTGGCCATGAACTCCGGATAACACCCGGGGTCGCTGACCACCTTCCACACCTGGTCCCGGTCGGCGTCGATCACGCACTGGCGTTGCACTCTCATGGTTCAGCCCAACACCGGGAAGCGTCGTTCGGCGGCCAGCCGGTCGACCCCGGCCTGCAGGCTGGTCAGCACCTTGTCGTTGATGACGTCGTCGTCGCTGGCCGCGATGTCGTCGGCGTCGATCGGGTCCTGCACCTCGATGGAGATCTTCGTCGGCAGCGGCAGCCGGGGGATGAAGTCGCTGACGGTCAGCCCCCACGGCGGGGCGAACAGGATGGGCACGCTCTTCAAGCGGGCCAACCGGTCCACCATCAGTAGCCGCGCCAACCATTGACCCCGGTCGAGGAAGAGCGCGGCCTCCTGACCACCGACGCTGGCAACGGGCACGATCGGCACACCCGCCTCGCGCGCGAGCTTCACGTAGCCCTTGCGGCCGCCGAAGTCGACCTCGTGGCGCTCCCACGACGGCCGGAACACCTCGTAGTCCCCACCTGGATACACCAGCAGGGCTCCTCCGGATTCCAGGGCCAGCTTCGCGTTGTCGTGGTTGGCGGCGACGGTGCCGAACTTGCGCAGCGAACCCAGGCCCGGCATCGAGACCACAAGGTTGTGCGCCAGTTGGTAGAACGGCCGCTCGACGCCGAAATACGAGCTGAAGGCCAGCGTGAACACGAATGTGTCGGGTGGCAGGTTCCCGCCGCTGTGGTTGCCCACCAACAGCACCGGGCCGTCGGCGGGGATGCGGTCCAGGCCGCGCACCTCCGCGCGGAAGTACAACGACGCCAGCAGCCACAGCCCGGGCAGTTGCTCACGGATGTAGTCGGGGTCGCGCTGATCCAGGTCGGCCTTGGGCACCCGGGCGGACACCTGCTGTTTGGCCCAGCCGAGAACGTCGTCGATCCCCACCATGGACACAGATATAGACATTGCCCGCGAACCTGAAACCTGGTGGAGCACCGCTGCCCGTAGACTGTGCGGCACGAAGGAGGAGCCGACATGCCACGATCGCCGGCCCGTTCTACGGCTCGAATGGCGGCCCAGCCAACGGCTCATTCGCCGGTACCGCCGGCGGGCCCCCTACGTCCGCGCCGGTTCGCGCATGAGGTGGACCCGGGCCCCGTCCAAATCCAGGTCCGCAAGGTGCATTTCGACCTGACCGGCGTCCCGCTGGAGTGGATTCCCGGCCACCCGGTGGCCTCCACCATGATCAACCTGTTCAACGTGGTGCTGCCCGCCGCCGAGCACTGGTTCGTCCGCACCTACAACGAGGCGCTGCCGCTGGTGCGCGATCCTCAGCTGGCCGACGACATCCGCGGTTTCATTGGGCAGGAGGCCACCCACGCCGCGGCCCACGATGACGTCATCGAAAATTTCCTTATCGGCAACGGGGTCGACCCGAAGCCGATGCTCGACCTCGTCGGCTACATGTTCGAAAAAGTCCTGGCGCCGAAGCATTTCGACGATCCCCAGCGGCGCCTGAGCAACCTGTGTGAACGGCTGTGGCTGATCGCCGCCATCGAGCATTACACCGCGGTGCTCGGCGATTTCGCGCTGAACTCGACCTGGGACGACCACGGCGCGCACCCCACCCTTGTCGACCTGTTCCGCTGGCACGGCAGCGAGGAGGTCGAGCATCGCTGCGTCGCCCACGACGTCGCGGTCTACTTCCACGACAGTTACCCGGACCGGATCCGGGCTATGACGGTCGCCGCGACGGCGATCTTCACGTTCTTCCAGCGCGGCACCTGGTATCTGCTCAAGACGGACCCGAACAGCGACATCGGATGGTTGCAGATGCAGCGCATGCGGATGCAGGACTCTGAACTCGGGCTGCTGCCGAGGTTCCGGACCCTGTTCGGGGCGAACACCCTGTCGTACTTCCGGCCCGGCTACTCGCCCGAGGACATAGGGTCGACCGCACAGGCCGTGGCCTACCTGGCCACCTCACCCGCCGCGCGCGCCGCACATCGGTGATGGGGCTGCGGGAGCGCTACCGGCAACTGCCCGCCCATCCGCTGCGGCCGGGACGGCGCTACATGCTGATCGGCGTCGCGGACGCCCTGATCAACGGGATGGAGGCGCTGGCCGGCGCCGTGCGCCGCGTCGCGCCTCCCCGCGAGCTCGACCGCACCCACCTCCTGCGAGTCGCCGACCGGCAGGTCGTGGCGTGCGACGAGAACGTGGTGGCCTTGACGCTGGCCTCCGCCGACGGCCGACCGCTGCCCCGATGGCATCCGGGCTCGCACATCGACATCACGCTGCCCAGCGGGCTGGTGCGGCAGTATTCGCTGTGCGGTGATCCGGCCGAAGCGGA
Source organism: Mycobacterium sp. 1164985.4 (assembly GCF_001668575.1). Classification (GTDB taxonomy): domain Bacteria; phylum Actinomycetota; class Actinomycetes; order Mycobacteriales; family Mycobacteriaceae; genus Mycobacterium. The sequence goes on along the minus strand of NZ_LZMD01000022.1, from coordinate 2,955 downwards.
CCGCTACCGCATCGCGGTGCGGCGCATCCCCGACGGTGGCGGCGGCTCGACCGAGGTGCACGAGGCGCTGAGCGTGGGCGCGACCGTCACGACGCACGGACCCCGCAACGCCTTTCCGGTGACTGTGCCCGGTCACGGTTCGCCCACCCGGCGACTGCGGTTCATCGCCGGCGGAATCGGCATCACCCCGATCCTGCCGATGCTGCGCCTGTCGCATAGCCACGGCGTGGAGTGGTCGATGGTCTACACCGGCCGCAGCCGTGACAGCCTCCCGTTCGTGGACGAGGTCGCGCGCTTCGGCTCTCGCGTCCAGATCCGCACCGACGACGTCGACGGGCTGCCGGACGCCGACGACCTGCTCGGCGACTGCCCCGACGGGACCGCGGTCTACGCCTGCGGGCCGGCGCCGATGCTGACCGCCGTCCGCGAGCGCCTGGTCGGTCGCGCCAACGTCGAGCTGCACTTCGAAAGGTTCGCCGCCCCGCCCGTCGAGGACGGCGCGAGCTTCTCGGTCACGGTGGCCTCGACGGGCCAGACCGTCGACGTGGCCGCCGACGAGACGCTGCTCGGGGCGCTGCGCCGATCCGGAGTGCACCCCCCGTACTCGTGTCAGCAGGGATTCTGCGGTACCTGCCGCACCCGGGTGGTGGACGGCTCCGTCGAGCACCGCGACACACTGCTCACCGACACCGAACGCGCCAACGGGCTGATGCTGATCTGCATCTCACGCGCCGAAGGTTCTCATCTCACACTCGATCTGTAGTTGTCTCGTACTATTCGGCCATGCCGTTGGCCGAGGGGGCGACGTTCGCCGGGTACACCATCGTGCGACTGCTCGGCTCCGGCGGTATGGGTGAGGTCTACCTCGCGCAACATCCGCGCCTACCCCGTCGCGATGCGCTCAAGGTGCTGCCCGCGTCGGTGTCGGCGGACGACGAGTACCGCATGCGGTTCCAGCGCGAGGCCGATATCGCGGCCACACTGTGGCATCCGCACATCGTCGGCATCCACGATCGCGGTGAGGCCGACGGCCAGATCTGGATCTCGATGGACTACGTCGACGGCACCGACGCCGCGCAACTGCTCAAGGAGCGCTACCCCGACGGCATGCCCCCGCACGATGTCGCCGCGATCGTCACCGCCATCGCCGATGCGCTCGACTACGCGCACCAGGGTGGTCTGCTGCACCGCGACGTCAAACCGGCCAACATCCTGCTCGCCCGGCCCGAGTCCGGAGACCAACGAATCCTGTTGGCCGACTTCGGGATCGCGCGCTGGGCGGACGACGTCAGCGGGCTCACCGCGACCAATATGACCGTCGGCACCGTCTCCTACGCCGCCCCCGAACAGTTGATGGGCGAACAGCTCGACGGTCGGGCCGACCAATATGCGTTGGCCGCCACCGCATTTCACCTCCTCACCGGTTCTCCGCCGTTTCGCAACTCGAATCCGGCCGTGGTGATCAGCCAGCACCTGTCGGCCGCCCCACCGGCGATCGGCTCGCACCGCCCGGACCTGGCGCATCTGGACCCGGTGCTGGCCAAGGCGCTGTCGAAGAATCCGAAGGACCGGTTCGAGCGTTGCGCGGACTTCGCCAGAGCCCTGAGCCACCACCTCGGTGCCGCCGCGGCGGACCCCGACAGCACCCGGCGGGCCCTGGCCGCGACCCGGCCGGCGAAGTCGTGGCGGCGGCCACGCATGCTGATCGGGCTGGCGCTGCTGGTGCTGCTGATGATCGCGGTCGTGGTGGCCGCCTTCGACTTCGGCGAGGAACGCGCGGCTGCACCATCCACGGCGACGACCACCGCGTCGTCACCGGCGCGACCCGCACCTCCGCCACCGCCACCCCCACCATCGACGACCACCACCGCGACCGGGACCCCGGCCACGACCACCGCGACCGAGGACGACGACACCACCACGTCGTCGACCCAGGCCGCCGACTCCGCCGCGGTGATCGGGGCCAACTGCTCTCCCGAGGGCACCACCGCCCAGACCGCTGACGGATCGACCGCCTACTGCTCGACGCTGCAGAGCACCGGCGCCACGATCTGGTCGCTGACCGAAGGCGACGTACCCACTCCGACCGTCACCACCGAAGCGACCGATCCACCGCTGCCGGTGGCCGAGGAGTCACCCGTTCGGGTGTGCATGGAACAGACCGGACAGACCCGCCGCGAATGTCGCAGGGACATCCGGGAAAGCAACGGCCTGCCCCCGCTGCCATGAAATTCGCTGTTGTCGCGCCCGTGGCAGCCGGCGTCACCGCAGACCCGGCCTTCATGGCGGCGTTCGCACAGCACTTGGAGGCGTGCGGCTTTGAATCGCTGGTGGTGGTCGAGCACACCGTGCTGATGACGCGCTACACCAGCGTCTATCCGTATGACGCGTCGGGGCGTGTCGAACTGCCCGCCGACTGCGCCGTACCCGATCCACTCGACCTGCTCGCCTTCCTGGCCGGGCAGACCCAGCGGCTCGGGCTTGCCACCGGCGTGCTCGTGCTGCCCAACCACCACCCCGTCGTGCTGGCCAAGCGGGTGGCGACGGTCGACGCGCTCTCGGGCGGACGGCTGCGGCTCTGCGTGGGTGCGGGTTGGCTCAAAGAGGAAGTGGAGGCGTGCGGTGCGGACTTCGGCAGCCGCGGCAGGCGCGTCGACGAGCAGCTGGCCGTACTGCGACTACTCTGGCAGCACCGCCCCGAGGGGGCCGGCTTCCACGGCGAGTTCTTCGACTTCGACAACGCGATGTGTTATCCGAAACCCCTGGCGCACATACCCATTCACATCGGCGGACACAGCCGGGCGGCGGCAAGGCGGGCGGGCAGGCTCGGCGACGGCTTCCAGCCGCTCGGCGTCGGCGGGGCCCAACTGGCCGAACTGGTCGCCGTCGACCTTGGTGACGAGGTGTCCGAGCGAGAGCTCCAGCGCGTCGGGATCGCGCCCACACCGCTCGGCC